>NZ_CP021648.1:3192500-3820000 GCF_002176815.1 Acidovorax sp. T1
CTGGGCGACCTGCCGGGCCGGCTCAAAGTGCTGTTCGACGGCATCAGCGAGGTGGCGGCGCGCTACCAGCCCGACGTGGCCACCGTCGAGATCGTCTTCGTCAACGTCAACCCCCAGTCCACGCTGCTGCTGGGCCAGGCCCGCGGCGCCGCCATTACGGCCCTGGTGGCCAGCAACCTGCCCGTGGCCGAATACACCGCACTGCAAATGAAAAAGGCCGTGGTCGGCCATGGCCGCGCCGCCAAGACCCAGGTGCAGGAGATGGTGCGCCGCCTGCTGCAGCTGCCCGGCCTCCCCGGCACCGATGCGGCTGATGCGCTGGGCATGGCCATCACGCACGCGCACGCCGGCGCGGCCATGGCGCGGCTGGGCGAAGCGGCCACGCTGCAGCGGCGCCAGCACGCGATGTACAAGGGCGGCCGCAGCTACTGACATGCCCGGTGCTGCGACGCAACGGGGCGCAATACCCTGCTGCGGGCAGGCGCCCTAAAATCGGCCGGATGGCCCTCCCACCCGCTCCTGCGCCCGCACCGTCCTATGGCCATCTCACTTCGACCGAAGCGATCGCCGGCTTCATCTTCGTAAAAATTCCGGTCGGCCGCCGGCACGACGAGGCGGACCCTCTGCACCGCCGCGAGGACACCATCGACCAGATGCTGCGTGCGCAGGGCCTGGGGCTGGTGGTGGGCTGGGGCGACTCGCTGGGCGAGCGACGCCCCGATGGGCAGCGGCCTGCCGCCTATATCCGCATCGACATCAATGCCACCGACGTGCAGGCGACCCGCAGCGCCCTGCGCGCGCTGCTGCCCACCCTGGGCGCGCCCGCCGGCACCGAAATCCACTACACGCTGGCGGGGCACAGCCTGCAGGACATTGCCCGCGAAACCGGCTGGCAGCTGGAACAGGCCATTCAACCCCTTCAAAACCGGCCGCATCCCTGACGGGAAAAGCGCTGAACGCTATTGATTAAGTAGCATCTAGCGACACGAATCAGCGCCCCAACCCGCGCTTGAGCTCCTTGAGCAACAGCAGCACCTGATTGGAGGCATGGCGGCAACGGCCATTGAGCAACTGCACGGCTTGGGCCTGTTCTCCGGCCTGAAAACTCGTGACCACGGCTGCGACCTGCTCGTGAAAATACCGGTGACGCGCCACCAGCATGTCAAAGGCCGGGAAATGCCCCAGCCGCTCACGGCCCGTTCCATTGAGCCAGCGGCCCAGGTCGCAGCGGTCGTCCTGGCAGATGCGCTCGGGCTGCATGACCTCGCTGGAGCGGCCATGCACCATGTCCTGCAGTTGCAGGCGCCAGCCTTCATGGCTGGCAATGGCCGCATCGATGTCGATCTCGGTCATCAGCATGGCGGCGTCCTGCGCATCCAGCACCAGTTCGCTGCCGTTGTCTTCCACCGCCCAGGTGGTTTCGAGGCTGGAAGGATCCTGTTCACGAATCTTGAAGAGACGACTGAAAAAACCCATTTTTCCCCCAAAGCATGGTGTCTTCCACCCAGCGCACGCAAGCGCGGCTCCGGGTGGTTTTGAAACATTTTGTTAGCGGATCGATCTTTTGGCTACCAAAATTTGGCAATCCCGTCGTCCGCGTGGCGGGCTGACCTTGCACCAAGGGCCAGATCCCGCAGCCCCGGCAGCAGCCTTGGCGCCCTGCGCCGACAATTGCGCCATGACTGCCATCCAACGCCCCACCCTTTCCATGCTCGATCTGGTTGCCGTGCGCGAGGGCGGCACCGTCGCCCAGGCACTGCAAATCGCCCTGCGCACCGCGCAACACGCCGAATCGCTCGGCTTCAAGCGCTATTGGCTGGCAGAGCACCACAACATGGCCGGCATTGCCAGCTCGGCCACCGCCGTGCTGGTGGGGCACATTGCCGGGGGCACGCAGCGCATCCGCGTGGGTTCGGGCGGCGTGATGCTGCCCAACCATGCGCCGCTGGTGGTGGCCGAAGCCTTTGGCACGCTGGCCGAGCTGTACCCGGGGCGCATCGACCTGGGCCTGGGCCGCGCGCCCGGCACCGACCCCGCCACCATGCGCGCGCTGCGCCGCAGCCGTGTGGAGACAGCCGACGATTTCCCGCAGGATGTGGCCGAGTTGCAGCGCCTGCTGGCGCCGGCCGAGCCCAACCAGCGCCTCATCGCCATGCCCGGTGCGGGCACCAACGTGCCCATCTGGCTGCTGGGCTCCAGCCTGTTTTCGGCGCAATTGGCGGCCGAGCGCGGTCTGCCCTATGCCTTTGCCTCGCACTTTGCGCCGCGCCTGCTGCACCAGGCGCTTGATCTGTACCGCAACCTCTACCGGCCATCGGCCCAGTGGCCCAAGCCCTACGTGGCCATCGGCGTGCCGCTGATCGCGGCGCCCACCGACGCAGAGGCCGAGTTTCTGGCCAGCAGCACCTACCAGCGCGTGCTGGGCATCCTGACGGGCGACCGCAGCCGCCTGCTGCCGCCCGTCGAGAACTTTGCCGCCAGCCTGCAGCCGCAAGAGCGCGCGGCCATTGGCGACTTTCTGGCTGCTGCCGTGATCGGCGGGCCCGACACGGTGCGCGCCGGCCTGGCCCATCTGCACAAGACCACGGGCGCCGACGAACTCATGCTGGTCAGCGACGTGTTCGACCCGGCACTGCGCCTGCGCTCGCTCGACATTGCGGCGGCGGCCCTCGCCGAGATGGCCTGAAACCCGGGCTGCGCCGCGTCGCGGGCAGCGGCTACCATCACGGGCTGGCTGATTGCGCCTGACCGCTCCTCTGGTTACCCCTTTTCATGCCCGCTTTTTCTTTTGAAGCCCTGGACGCCCAGGGCCAGACCCGCAAGGGCCTGATGGAAGCCGACACGGCCAAGTCGGCCCGCAGCCTGCTGCGGGCCCAGGCGCTGGTGCCCTTGAGCGTGGAACCCGTGCAGACCGGCCAGTCGCTCGATGGCACACAGGCCGGACTCGGGCAGCGCCTTTTCACCCGTCCCGTGTTTGGCGCCTCGGCCCTGTCGGTCTGGACGCGCCAGCTGGCGGGGCTGGTGTCATCAGGCCTGCCGCTGGAGCGTGCGCTCACCGCGCTCTCGGACGAAGCCGACGACGAGCGCCAGCGCCACCTGGTGGCGGCCCTGCGCGCCGAGGTCAATGCCGGCGCCACCTTTGCCCGCGCGCTGGCCCAGCACCCGCGCGAATTCTCCGACATCTACTGCGCCGTGATCGGTGCCGGCGAGCACAGCGGCAACCTCGGCCTGGTGCTCGAACGCCTGGCCGACGACCTCGAAGAACGCCAGGCCCTGAAGGCCAAGCTGATGGGCGCGGCGCTGTACCCGGCCATCGTCACCCTGATCGCCATCGTGATCGTGCTGTTTCTGGTGAGTTATGTGGTGCCACAAGTGGCCAGCGTGTTTGCCGGCACCAAGCGCGCCCTGCCCTTCCTCACGGTGGCCATGCTGGGCCTGAGCGCCGTGGTGCGCAGCTATGGCTGGCTGATGCTGGTTGCTTTAATTTTGATAGCTGCAGGCGCACGCTGGGCCTTGACCATCGAGCGTTTTCGCCAAAAGTTCGATGCCGCCTGGCTGAACCTGCCCCTCGTGGGCAAGCTGGCGCGCGGCTACAACGCGGCGCGCTTTGCCAGCACGCTGGCCATGCTGGCCAGCGCGGGCGTGCCCATCCTCAAGGCCCTGCAGGCCGCCGCCGAAACCCTGAACAACCGCGCGCTGCGCGCCGACGCGCTCGATGCGCTGGTGCTGGTGCGCGAAGGCGCCCCGCTGGCCTCGGCACTGGCGCAGAAAAAGCGCTTTCCCGGCCTGTTGTCGATGTTTGCGCGCCTGGGCGAGCAGACCGGCCAACTGCCGGTGATGCTGCAGCGCGCAGCCACCCAGCTGTCCACCGAAGTGCAGCGCCGCGCCATGCAGCTGGCCACCATCCTGGAGCCGCTGCTCATCGTGGCCATGGGCCTGGTGGTGATGCTGATCGTGCTGGCGGTGCTGCTGCCGATCATCCAGCTGAACCAGTTCGTGAAGTGACTTTATGGCCGTGACATTGGACGACAAGCTGGTGGTGGCGATTTCGTCGCGCGCGCTGTTCGATTTCGAGGAGGAAAACCGCCTCTTCGACCCACTGGACCCGCGCCCTTACATGGAGCTGCAGCAGCAACGGCTGCATGTCCCGGCGAAACCTGGCGTGGCCTTTGCGCTGGTGAACAAGCTGCTGGCGTTCAACACGCCCCAGGCCAGGCCCGTGGAGGTCGTCATCCTCTCGCGCAACGATCCCGTCAGTGCGCTGCGCATCTTTCACTCGGCCCATAACGCGGGCCTGCCGCTGGAGCGGGGGGTGTTCACCCAGGGACGGGATCCGTTCAAGTACCTGCGCCCCTTGGGCGCGCACCTGTTCCTGTCGGCCAACGAAAAGGATGTGAGCGAAGCGCTGGCATTGGGCTTCCCGGCAGCGCGCGTACTCACAGACTCGGCCGCCGCTGGCTCCAACTACCCCAACGAGCTACGCATTGCCTTCGACGGCGATGCCGTTTTGTTTTCGGACGAAGCCGAGCGCGTCTACCAAGCCGAAGGGCTCGCGGCCTTCCAGACGCACGAGATCAGCAAAGCCGCGCTCCCCCTGTCGGGCGGTCCTTTCAAACCCCTGCTGGCTGCATTGCACCAGCTTCAGCAGCAGGCCGATGTGTCGGGCATGCGCCTGCGCACTGCGCTGGTCACCGCCCGCAGCGCGCCAGCGCATGAGCGCGCGATCAATACGTTGATGAAATGGAACCTGGCGGTGGATGAGGCCATGTTCCTGGGCGGACTGGAAAAAGGTCCATTCCTGCGCGAGTTCGAACCCGATTTCTTTTTCGACGACCAGACGGGTCACGCGACCTCCGCAGCCCGCCATGTGCCTGCAGGCCATGTGAGCAGCGGTATCGCCAACCAGGCCCCCCCGTCCGCCCCATGATGCGTGCCATGCCCATGGGACGCGAAGGCAGCGTGAACGGGCCCTGTGCAAACCGTGATCGCCCGGCAAAAGAATGCAACACCCGGTGAAAGCCTGCACCCGCAGCGTTGCAAACCCGCCAGGCGGCCGCAGGTGTGCCACCATGGCCCATTCGATCCAAGGAGCCTTGCGCATGAAGATATTGTTGGCACTGCTGGCCACCCTGGGCTGCAGCGTGGCCCTTGCCAACCCGCCCGGGGTGGCCGCCGCCCCCGCCAGGGCAGCGGCCAGCGCCCCGGCTGCGGCCCCGCTTTCCAAGGGCGAAGTCAAGGCCATGCAGGAGTTCAAGATGCTCGACTTCAATGGCGACGGCAAGCTCAGCCGCAGTGAAGTCGTGCTGTTTCCGCGCCTGTCTGCCGCCTTTGACGAAACCGACACCGATCACGACAACTTTGTGTCGTATGCCGAAGTGCGGGTTTTTGCCGCCAAGTACCGCGCCGAACGGGAGCGCAAGCGGGCCGCACAGGCAGAAGTGGCATCGGACAACCCAATGCCCAAGCCCTGACGGGATGAGCGGCCGCGCATTGGACGCCAAAACGCCGCTGAGCGCTTATACAGCAAGCGCAGCCAGCTATTTATTCAATAGCAAATGCAAACAGAAGAAATGCCTGCCTGCGGCCTTATTCCGTGTCCAATTCATTCGTGTCCAGGCAAAGCAACAGCGACATGGGTGACTGGGCAATGGATTACAGGCCGGAGGTGCGCTTGATCTTGGGGTCCGAATAGGTCAGCGGCTCTTCCTTGACCTGCTGGGCCAGGCGCTCCTGCAAGGTCATCTTGTGGATGTCCTGCGCCAGCTCAATCGCGCTGCCGCTGGCCCGCCACATGGACTGGAGGAACTCGATCAGCTGCTTGGAGATGGGCTCTTTGGGCGGCTCGGGCGGCTCCTCGGCCGTGTCCTTTTTCTTGACCTCCGTCCAGTCGCGATTGGGCGAATCGGGGGCGGAGGGCTTGTCGGGCTCGCGCACGATGGCGCCTTCTCCCAGGCGGTCCATGGACTCTACCGGGTTGGGCGCGTTGATGGGACGCACCGCAGGGGCGCCTGAAGCGCCAGTGGAATACAAATCAGCGCCCTGAGGACGCCAGTTTGGCGAACGATCGACAGGTGGCAGTTGCATGGCAATGGCCCTTCATGAATGGAAAAATAGGACTGCTTTACAGCCTCTTCGTACATTCATTACGGCAAAAAGAAGGGGGAATTAAGCCCTTTTTTTCCTTTTCAGCAAAAAACAGAGTTTTTACCTGCTGGCCACAGGCCTGCAACGGCCAATTGGTGCTCTCTTTTTATAAAAAACGCTCTAGCAAGCGCCGAGAGTGCTTATCCAGTACCGTGGTATCGGGCACGCGAAACTGCATGCCATCTCCGGCGGCAATCAGCAGGCGCGTGCGCCCGGCCAGGCGGCGAATGTCTTCCTCAGCCTTCAGCACAAACTGGGCCGGGCCTTTGTCGGTCTCGACAGTCCAGGTGCTGGGTGTGGAAAAACTCGAAACGGACGAGATCTGGCGGATAGTGGGCACAAACTCCCGCACCGCCAGTTCCTCCTCAATCAGGCGGCGCTCTGCCTCGGGCAGCTGGTCCAGCCGGTCAATCCAGAGCAGTTCATGGCCATCCGCACCGATGAGGGAAAGGCCCTCCGACGGCGCCGCGATGGGAAACGCGCGCACGGGCGTCACACCTTCGTGGACGGTGCCGTCGGGCAGGGTCAGGACCAGTCGGCCGTGGGGGTTGCGAGCCAGGGTGAATACAGGCGAGGACACAAGCGCGAAGGCGGTGGGGTTCATGGCGGTTTTTTCGGTGTCTGTCATGGATTGCCTGCGGGGTGCGCCGAGTGCAGCAGACTGCTGTCGATGATGACGCCGGCAGCCTGGGCATCTTCTTCGGCGCGGCGGGCCTGGGCTTCGTACAGGCGCCAGTAGGCCCCCTCTTTTTCCATCAGTTCGTCGTGCGGCCCCACCTCGACCACCTCGCCACGGTCCATCACCACCAGGCGATCGGCCTTGCGCAGGGTGGACAGGCGGTGGGCAATGGCGATGGTGGTGCGGCCCTGCACCAGGTTGTCGAGGGCTTTCTGGATTTCTTTTTCGGTCTCGGTGTCCACGGCCGAGGTGGCTTCATCGAGGATCAGGATGCGCGGGTCGATCAGCAGCGCGCGCGCAATGCTGATGCGCTGGCGCTCGCCGCCCGACAAACCCTGGCCGCGTTCGCCCACCAGCGAGTCGTAGCCGTGCTGCAGGCGCAGGATGAACTCGTGCGCGTGGGCGGCGCGGGCCGCCGCAATGATTTCTTCGCGCGTGGCTTCGGGCTTGCCGTAGGCAATGTTTTCGGCAATGGTGCCGAAGAACAAAAAGGGCTCCTGCAGCACCAGGCCGATGTGGCGGCGGTAGTCGGCCACGGCAAAGCGGCGAATGTCCACGCCATCGACCTGGATCGAGCCGTCGCTCACGTCGTAAAAGCGGCTGATCAGGTTGACCAGCGTGCTCTTGCCCGAACCGCTGTGTCCCACCAGGCCGATCATTTCGCCGGGGCGAATGTCCAGGTCCAGGTGCTTGATGACGGCGCGGCTGCCGTAGCGAAAACCGACGTTGCGCATCTGGATCGCGCCCTCGACGCGGGCCAGCTTCACGGGCTGAACCGGGTCGGGCACGTTGCTGACATGGTCCAGGATGTCAAAGATGCGCTTGGCGCCCGCCGCCGCCTTTTGCGTGACCGAAACGATGCGGCTCATCGAATCGAGCCGGCCATAAAAGCGCCCGATGTAGGCAATGAAGGCCGTCAGCACACCCACCGTGATCTGGTTGCGCGACACCAGCCAGATGCCGAAGCCCCAGACCACGAGCAAGCCGATCTCGGTCAGCAGCGAGACTGTGGGGGTGAACAGGCTCCAGGTCTTGTTGAGCTTGTCGTTCACCTCCAGGTTGTGCTGGTTGGCATCGCGAAAGCGCTGCGCCTCGCGCTTTTCCTGGGCGAAGGCCTTGACCACGCGGATGCCGGGAATGGTGTCGGCCAGCACGTTGGTGACCTCGGACCACACGCGGTCGATCTTCTCGAAGCCCGTGCGCAGGCGGTCGCGCACGGTGTGGATCATCCAGCCGATGAAGGGCAGCGGCACCAGCGTGACCAGCGCCAGCCAGGGGTTGATGGAGAACAAAATGGCCGCCGTCATGCAGATCATCAGCACGTCGGTGACGAAATCGAGCGCGTGCAGCGACAGGAACACGTTGATGCGGTCGGTCTCCGACCCGATGCGCGCCATCAGGTCGCCCGTGCGCTTGCCGCCAAAGTAGTCGAGCGACAGGCGCAGCAGGTGCTCGTAGGTGGTGGTGCGCAGGTCGGCGCCAATGCGCTCGGACACCAGCGCCAGGATGTAGGTGCGCGCCCAGGAGAGGCCCCAGGCGGCCAGGGCCGACAGCAGCAGGCCGCTCAGATACAGCAGCACCAGAGCGGGTTCGATCTGCTGGCCGTTCTGGAACGGGATCAGGATGTCATCCATCAGCGGGATGGTGAGATAGGGCGGCACCAGCGTGGCCGCCGTGGACGCCAGCGTCAAAGCAAAGCCAGCGGCCAGCTGCTTGCGGTAGGGCCGCGCAAAGCGCCACAGGCGCAGCAGCACCCAGGTAGAGGTTTGCGGCGGCTGGGCACGCGCGCAGGCCGGGCATTCCTCGGTGTCGGGGGGCAACGGCGCATGGCACAGCGGGCAGGCAGGTTCATCGGCCTCTTCCTGCGCTGCACCGGCCACCAGGCTGCGGGCCGCTGCCTGCTCGAACCGCTGCACCAGGCGCAGGGCCTGGGGGTGGTGCGCCAAGGTAAAGCGCCACAACGCCAGCCGCGCCTCGGGGGCCTGCAGCTCCAGCGTGCCCACCCCGCCGTGGTCCTGCATGCGCAGTGTCAGCCCGCTCGACAGCGGCCAGGCGCGCCAGGCGGCAGCCCCCGGCTCGCAGGCCAGAATGCGCTCCGGGGTCACCACCACCCAGCCGGTGGCAAAGCGCAGTTCGGCGCTCAGGTCAACCTGTAACGCGGCCAGCACGTTCTCTTGGGGCGCGAGCATGGCCCGCAAATCGCCCCCCTGGGGGCCAGAAAAGACACCGGAGGCGTCCACAGAATGGTGATGTTGCATAGGTTTGGGTTCTCTGCCGCCGGCGAAACAAAGCCGCACGCGGTGCAGAAGCCGGAATTTTGACCGAAACCCGAAACACCAGTGCAAACTGCACGCCCCCTCCACCCATGGATTGGCAAAACAGGCGCCCAACCGGGCGCACAATTGCACTTCCGCACTCCCTGTCCGGCCCGTCCGGTGCCTCCTGAACCGCTCCGAAACATGGCAAAAATCGACGACATCCAACTGCTCCGCATCAACTACCTGCGCGGCCCCAACATCTGGACCTACCGGCCGGCCCTGGAAGTCTGGCTGGACCTGGGCGTTCTGGAGGACCATCCCTCCAACACCTTGCCCGGGCTCAATGACCGCCTCACGACCTGGCTGCCCGCGCTCGAAGAGCACCACTGCGGCGTGGGCGAGCGCGGCGGTTTCCTGCAGCGCCTGCAAGAGGGCACCTGGTGCGGCCATGTGCTCGAGCATGTCGTCATCGAGCTGCTCAACCTGTCGGGCATGCCCACGGGTTTCGGCCAGACCCGCAGCACATCGGTGCGCGGCGTGTACCGCATGGTTTTCCGGGCACGGGACGAGCAGGTGGCCCGCGTTGCGCTGGCGCAAGGCCACCGCCTGCTGATGGCCGCCATCAACGATGAACCGTTTGACGTGCAGGCCGCTGTGTCGCGGCTGCGCACCGAGGTCGATGACCGCTACCTGGGCCCCAGCACCGCCTGCATCGTGACGGCGGGCACCGACCGCGGCATTCCCCACATTCGCCTGAACGATGGCAACCTGGTGCAACTGGGCTACGGCGCTGCGCAGCGCCGCATCTGGACGGCCGAAAGTGAATTCACCAGCGCCATCGCCGAAGGCATCGCCAGCGACAAGGATCTCACCAAAAGCCTGCTCAAGGCCTGCGGCGTGCCCATTCCAGAAGGCCAGGTGGTCAACAGCCCCGAAGAGGCCTGGGAAGCCGCCGAGGACATCGGCCTGCCCGTGGTGGTCAAACCGTCGGACGGCAACCATGGCCGTGGCGTCACGCTGGACCTGCGCAAGAAGGAAGACATCGAGGCGGCCTACCATGTGGCCTACCCCGAAGGCAGCGATGTGATGGTCGAGCGCTTCATCCCCGGCGACGAACACCGCCTGCTGGTGGTGGGTGGCAAGCTGGTGGCGGCCGCGCGCGGCGAGGTGGTCAGCATCACCGGCAACGGCCGGTCCACCGTCAAGGAGCTGATCGACAGCCAGATCAACTCCGACCCGCGCCGGGGCTACGAAGAAGAATACCCGCTCGAAATCATCGACCTGGCAACCGACACCAAGGTGCAGCTCGAACTCAAACGCCAGGACCTCGAAGCCGACTCCGTGCCCGCCGCAGGCCGCCAGGTGGTGGTACAGCGCAACGGCAACATGACCGTGGACTGCACCGACGACGTGCACCCCGAAGTGGCCTACATTGCGGCGCTGGCCGCCAAGGTGGTGGGGCTGGACATCGCCGGCATCGACATGGTGGCGCAAGACATCTCCCGCCCGCTGCACGAACAGGGCGGCGCCATTGTGGAAGTGAACGCCGGCCCCGGCCTGCTGATGCACCTCAAACCCGCCGTGGGCGCGCCCCGGCCCGTGGGCCAGGCCATCGTCGAGCACCTGTTCCCGTCGGAAGAGCACGACGACGATGACACCGTCGGCCGCATCCCGGTGGTGGGCGTGGCCGGCACGCGGGGCACATCCACCATTGCGCGCCTGGTGGCCTGGCTGCTGCACCTGAGCGGGCGGCACACCGGCCTGGCCTGCCGCGAGGGGCTTTTTCTCGACCGCCGCTGCGTGGAAGCCGCGGACAGCGCCCACTGGGAAGCCGCCCACCGCCTGCTGATGAACCAGATGGTGCAGGCTGCCGTGATTGAAAACGACGCCCGCACCATCCTGCGCGACGGCCTGGCCTACGACCGCTGCCAGGTGGGCGTGGTCACCGACATGGATGGCGCAGAAAACCTGCCTGAATTCGACATCCAGAGCCGCGAGCAGATGACCAAGGTGCTGCGCACGCAGGTGGATGTGGTGCTGGACGGTGGCGCCGCCGTGCTCAACGCGGCCGATCCGCAAGTGGCCGACCTGGCCCCGCTGTGCGATGGCGATGTGGTGCTGTATGCCCAGGACGCCAGCCTGCCCGCCATCGTGGAACACCGCGCCCGCGACCAAGGGCGCGCCGTGCTGGTGCGCAACAGCCGCGTGGTGCTGGCCACGGGCAGCGCCGAGCATGTGCTGGGCACGCTCGCCGAGCTCACGTTCGGGCGCAACGCCATCGAGCCCGACACCGATGCCCTGCTGGCCGCCATTGGCGCGGCGTGGGCGCTGGACATTGCCCCCGACCTCATCGGCGCCGGCATCAAGACGTTCGAGCCGGAACTGCCGCCCGTGAGCACCCTGCCCACCTGAAGCCCAACCGTTGTTGATGCCATCGCCTTCGAACTGACCGGGGCCTGCCAGCCCTGATGGACCACAGAAAGACACTTCCATGGATGTATCCCGCACCCGGGCCCTGCGCGGCCCCAACCTCTGGAGCCGCCACATGGCCATCGAGGCCGTGGTGGCCTGCGCCGAATCCGAACGGGCCATTGCCCGGATGGCCGGTTTTGAAGCCCGGCTGCGCGCCCTGTTTCCGGCCATCGGCATGCTGCACCCCGAAGGCGGCAGCGGCGATGTCTCGCTCGCCCATGTGCTGCAAACGGCGGCGCTGGCGCTGCAGGCCCAGGCCGGCTGCCCGGTGACCTTTGCCCGCACCACCGCCACGACCGATGCCGGCGTGTACCAGGTGGTCGTCGAGTACAGCGAGGAAGCCGTCGGCCGCCAGGCCTTTGAAGACGCCCAGCGCCTCATCAACGCCGCGCTGGGTCAGGGCGAGTTCGATGCCGAAACGGCCATTGCCAACCTGCGCGAGCTCGACGAAGACGAGCGCCTGGGCCCGAGCACCGGCTCCATCGTCGATGCCGCCGTGGCGCGCGACATTCCGTTTCGCCGCCTCACCCGCGGCAGCCTGGTGCAGTTTGGCTGGGGCTCCAGGCAGCGCCGCATCCAGGCCGCCGAGATCGACTCGACCAGCGCCGTGGCCGAATCCATTGGCCAGGACAAAGACCTCACCAAGCGCCTGCTGCATGCAGCCGGCGTGCCGGTGCCGCTGGGCCAGCCCGTCAACACGCTGGAAGAAGCCTGGGAAGTGGCCCTGAAAGTGGGCCTGCCCGTGGTGGTCAAACCCCAGGACGGCAACCAGGGCAAGGGCGTCACGGTCAACATCACCGACCGTGCCCAACTCGAAGAGGCCTACAAGAACGCGGCCGACTACGGCACCGTGATGGTCGAGCGCTTCCTGCCCGGCCACGACTTCCGCCTGCTGGTGGTGGGCGACCAGCTGGTGGCCGCCGCCCGGCGCGAGCCGCCCCAGGTGCTGGGCGACGGCCAGCACACCGTGCGCGAGCTGGTGGACCAGGTCAACCTTGACCCGCGCCGTGGCGAGGGCCATGCCACCTCGCTCACCAAGATCCGCCTCGATGACATTGCCGTGGCCCGCCTGGCCGCCCAGAACCTGACCCCGGACTCTGTGCCGCCCAAGGGCCAGCGCGTCATCCTGCGCAACAACGCCAACCTGTCCACCGGCGGCACCGCTACCGACGTGACCGACGACGTGCACCCCGAAGTGGCCGCGCGCGCCGTGGCCGCCGCCCAGATGGTGGGCCTGCACATCTGCGGCGTGGACATGGTGGCCGAGACCGTGTTGCGCCCGCTCGAAGAACAAGGCGGCGGCTTTGTGGAAGTGAACGCCGCCCCCGGCCTGCGCATGCACCTGGCCCCCAGCTACGGCAAGCCGCGCAATGTGGGCCAAGCCATGGTGGACCGCCTGTTCGGCCATGGCGACGACGGCCGCATCCCGGTGGTGGCCGTCACCGGCACCAACGGCAAGACCACCACGGCACGCCTGATCGCCCACCTGTTCACGGCCCAGGGCCTGCGCGTGGGCATGACCAACACCGATGGCGTGTATGTGAACGGCCGACAGATCGACAGCGGCGACTGCAGCGGCCCCAAGAGCGCCCGCAACGTGCTGCTGCACCCCGAGGTGGACGCGGCCGTGTTCGAAACCGCGCGCGGCGGCATCCTGCGCGAAGGCCTGGGCTTTGACCGCTGCCAGGTGGCCGTGGTGACCAACATCGGCGCAGGCGACCACCTGGGCCTGAACTACATCACCACGGTGGAAGACCTGGCCGTGCTCAAGCGCGTGATCGTGCAGAACGTGGCCACCACAGGCTACGCGGTGCTCAACGCGGCCGACCCCATCGTCGCCGCCATGGCGCCAGCCTGCCCCGGCAAGATCATCTTCTTTGCCAGCGACCGCCACCACCCCGTGATGGCCACGCACCGCGCGCAAGGCCACCGCACCGTGTATGTGGATGGTGACTCCATCGTGGCCTCGGAGGGTTCGTGGCGCGAAACCATCCACCTGCGCGACGTGCCCATCACGCGCAACGGCAAGATCGGATTTCAGGTCGAAAACGTCATGGCCTCGGTGGCTGCCGCCTGGGGCGCAGGCCTGCCCTGGCAGACCATTCGCCGCGGGCTCTCGGGCTTTGTGAATGACAGCGACAACGCTCCAGGCCGCTTCAACCTCATGGATTTCAAGGGTGCCACGGTGATCGCCGACTACGGCCACAACCCCGATGCGATGCGCGCCCTGGTGCAGGCCGTGGAAGCACTGCCTGCCAAGCGCCGCAGCGTTGTGATCAGCGGTGCCGGTGACCGGCGCGACGAGGACATCCGCGAGCAAACGGTGATCCTCGGTGCGGTCTTTGACGACGTGATCCTGTACCAGGACGCCGCCCAGCGCGGCCGAGGCGACGGCGAAGTGATGGCCCTGCTGCGCGAAGGCCTGGCCGGTGCCACACGCACCCAGCACATCGAAGAGATCCGGGGCGAGTTCATTGCCATCGACACCGCCCTCGACCGCCTGCAGCCGGGCGACCTGTGCCTGGTGCTGGTGGACCAGGTGGAAGAAGCCCTGGCCCACCTGGCGCGCCGCTGCGCCGAAACCGGGGTGGCCGCATGACCACCGCACGCCGCCGGGCCGCAGTGGCGGGGGGCCTGCTGGCCACCACCTTGCTGGCAGGTGCTGCGCTGGCCGCATCGGGCGAAAAAATCGGCACCGTGGATACGGCCTTTCAGTGGATCGGCCGCGACCACGACATCATCGTGGAAGCCTACGACGACCCCGGCGTGCAGGGCGTGACCTGCTATGTCTCGCGCGCCCGCATCGGCGGCGTCAAGGGCACGCTCGGCCTGGCCGAAGACCGCGCCGAGGCATCGATTGCCTGCCGCCAGGTGGGGCCAATCCGCATCCCCGAGCCTTTGAGGAAGCAGGAAGAAGTGTTCAGCGAGCGCATGTCCATCCTGTTCAAGCGCCTGCGCATCGTGCGCATGGTGGACCCGGCGCGCAACACGCTGGTCTACCTCACCTATTCAGAAAAGCTGATAGACGGCTCGCCCCAGAACAGCGTGACCGCCGTGCCGGTGGACCGCGCCACACCCATCCCGCTGCGCAAATGAACCGGGGGCGCAAAGCCCCCGATTTTTGGATGAAATGGGCCTCTAGCGCTTATCCATCCAGCGCAAGCAGCTATTAATTGAAGAGCAGATTCATCCGGTCAACCCTGTGCCGCAATCTGGCGCAGCGCCTGCTCGAACACCTCCACCGGCTGCCCACCCGAGATCAGGTGGCGGTCATTGATGATGATCGCGGGCACCGAGTGAATGCCCTGCTGCTGATAGAACTGCTCGCGCTGGCGCACCTCGCTGGCATAGCGGTCTGAGGCCAGCAGCTCGCGCGCCGCGTTGGCATCCAGCCCCACCTCGCCCGCCACGCGCACCAGCACCCCATGGTCGCCAGGGCTTTGGCCGTCGGTGAAATAGGCCTTGAACAGCGCCTTCTTGAGCGCGGACTGCAGACCCTTCTCTTGGGCCCAGTGCAGCAGCCGGTGCGCATCAAACGTGTTGTAGATGCGGCTGCGCTTGTCCATGTTGAAAGTGAAACCCAGCTCCGCCCCGCGCGCGGCAATGGCCTCGCGGTTCTTCTGGCTCTGCTCAGGCGAGGCGCCGTACTTTTCGTGCAGGTGCTCGCCAATGTCCTGGCCTTCGGCGGCCATCTGCGGGTTCAGCTCGAAGGGCTGGAAGTGCAGGTCGAGCGCGACTTCGCCCTTGAGCCGGTCCGCAGCCTGTTCCAGCGCCTGGAGGCCGATGATGCACCAGGGGCAGGAGACGTCGGAAACGAAATCGATCTTGAGGGTTTTGGTGGTCATGGCGGGTTCGCAGAAAAATTCAGCCCACGATGCTAGACCGAAGCATTGGCCTTTGCAGGCCAGGTTTTTTTCACCCAAGCATCTCCCTCAACGCCGTCTTGAGCACCTTTCCGTAGCTGTTCTTGGGCAGCGCCTGCACCCACCGGTACGCCTTGGGCCGCTTGAAGCGCGCAATGTGGTCGTGGCACAGGGCGTCGAGCGCGGCATCCTCCACCGGCCCGCCATCGCCCGCCACGACAAAGGCGACCACCACCTCGCCCCAGTCGGCATCGCGCTGGCCAATCACTGCCACCTCACGCACCTGGGGGTGCAGCAGCAGCACTTCCTCCACCTCGCGCGGGTAGATGTTGGAGCCGCCGGAGATGATCACGTCCTTGGAGCGGTCCTTGAGCGTGAGAAAACCGTCGCCATCCAGTTGCCCCATGTCCCCGGTGCAGAGCCAACCATCGCGCAGCGTCTGGAACGTGGCGGTGGGGTTGTTCCAGTAGCCGGACATCACGGTCTCGCCGCGCACTACCACCTCGCCCGTCTCGCCCGCAGGCAGTGGCTGTCCGGCCGCATCGACCACGCGCACCTCCACCAGCGACTGCGCCACGCCGACCGAGGCCATGCGCTCGGCCCAGCGCGGGTGGTTGCGGTCGGCCAGCTGCGCGCGGGCCAGTGCGGTAATGGTCATCGGGCTTTCGCCCTGGCCGTAGATCTGCACGAGGCGGTTGCCCATGGTGGCCAAGGCCTGGCGCAGGTCGTCGGCATACATGGGGCCACCGCCGTACACGATGGTCTTGAAGCCCGCCACGTCAGCGCCCGTGGCCCGCACATGCTCCACCAGCCGGTGCACCATGGTCGGCGCCGCAAACAGCGTGAGCTGGCCCACCGAGGCGGCCAGCTGCACCAGCTCGGCGGGATCAAAGCCGCCCGACACGGGCACGACGTGGCGTGCGCCCCGCAGCACCTGGGCGTAGT
Organism: Acidovorax sp. T1; assembly: GCF_002176815.1. Taxonomy (NCBI): domain Bacteria; kingdom Pseudomonadati; phylum Pseudomonadota; class Betaproteobacteria; order Burkholderiales; family Comamonadaceae; genus Acidovorax; species Acidovorax sp. T1. The sequence continues at coordinate 3,208,862 of NZ_CP021648.1, forward strand.
TGTAGAGCCCCGCGCCGTGCGACATGGGCGCGGCATAGACCATGGCATCGCCCGGGGCGATGTCGTCCACGTCGGTGAAATAGCAGGCCGTCATGGCCAGCAGGTTGCGGTGCGTCTGCATCACACCCTTGGGGCGGCCGGTGGTACCCGAGGTGTAGAACAGCGATGCAACATCCTGCGGGGCACGGTCGTGGACCTCCATGGGTGGATGCAACACGGCAGCCCGATAGGCATCAGAGCCGAAGAGCAGCAGGCCAACCTCCGATGCGCCGGCCTCGCGCGCGGCCGAGGCGAGCGATTGCGATGCCAGAACCATGCACGCCCCGGAATCAGCCAGCACATGCGCCAGCTCTTTGGCATGCAGTTTGTAGTTGACCGGCACCGACACCGCGCCCGCCCACAAAACAGCATGCAGCGCCTCCAGATATTCCGGACAATTGGCGGCGTAGATGGCCACGCGGTCGCCGGGCGCTACGCCGCCCTGCTTGCGCAGCCAGGCTGCCAGGGCCGCGGTGCGCGCACCCAGGGCGCCGTAGCTCAGCAGCACCTGGTCGCCGTGCAGCACGGCGGGTTGATCGGGGTAGCGCTGGGCGCTGCGGCTGAGCAGATGGGCAATGTTCATCGGGTGCGATCCATCACGGAAAAAGGCAGTGGGCCATGCGGCACTGTAGGCGATTCGAGCGGCTGCGCGCAGACGCTGCAAGGCCCAATGGAAGTGCGCAATCCCCACCAACGGGGCGTCAGAAGCACCCGGTAACTTCGCGCTGCCAATTCCCCACAGTCTGTGGCGTTGAAACGCGCTTGCCTAGACTGCATATGTTTCGCACATGCCCGCGCGGCCTCTTTTGTCGTGCGCCGGGGTACGTGCTTTTCACGCCCTCCTTCCTTTATTCACCACTCCCCGCGAGCTGCAACGCATGACACTGGACCAGCAAAAATCCATCCTCACCATCGCCCTCTTGGCCGCGTTTGCGGACGGCAACAAAGACGACGCCGAGCGGGAAGAGATCCGCCGCATCGCCCAGTCACTGGCTGGCGATGCGGACCTGGTTGACCTGCCGCGCATCTACCAGGACGTGCTGCTGCAGCGCACCGGCGTGCAGACAGCTGCCGAGGCCTTGAGCGAACCCATGCACCGTCAGCTGGCCTACGAAATGGCGGTGTGCGTGTGCGATGTGGACGGCCGCCAGACGGCTGCCGAACGCGATTTTCTGGCGACACTCAAAACGGTGCTGCAGCTCGATGGTCAGCAGACCGCCGCGTTTGACCAGGAAGCAGATGCGCTGGTGGAGGTGGCCGAAAATGCCATTCCGGCCGCCCTGCCCGCAACCACCGCGGCAGCGGGCGCCGCACCCACCATGGGCACATCGGATGCGGATCTGGACAAATCCATCCTCAACTACGCCCTGCTCAACGGCGCGCTGGAGCTACTGCCGCAGTCCTGGGCGTCGATGGCCATCATCCCGCTACAGGTGAAGATGGTGTACGGCATTGGCAAGGCCCACGGCGTGGAACTGGACCAAGGACACATCAAGGAGTTCATTGCCGCCGCCGGGGTGGGCCTCACGTCGCAATACCTGGAGCAGTTTGGCCGCAAGCTGCTCGGTGGCCTGCTGGGCAAGGCAGTGGGTCGAACCATTGGCGGCATGGGCAGCGCGGCCACGGGCATGGCGTTCTCGTTTGCCACCACCTATGCGCTGGGGCAGGTGGCCCGACGCTACTACGCGGGCGGCCGCGTGATGAGCACGACCATGCTGCGCGACAGCTTCCAAAACCTGCTCGGCCCCGCCAAGCAGCTGCAGACGCAATACCTGCCGCAAATCCAGCAAAAGGCCGCCACGCTGGATGCTGGCCAGATCCTGGCAATGGTGCGGGGAGCGTAGGCACCAAGGGCCCTGTCACGCCCCATTTTGCTTCGTTATTGATAGCTTCAAGCGCTTTCACAGAAAGCGCCAGAAGCCATTTTCACCTCTATCGCAGCGCCTGTTAACCTGCATCGGCGCCGAAGTGCTTAGCGCAGTAGCGGGCACGGCCGCTGCGCCGTTGCAACACTGGCGCAACACCCCGTGGCGGGCGCAGCGGCACATGCCAGAATCGGCCATGCACGCCGCCACGGACCCTGCAGCCACCACCGCCCTTCAGCCGTCCAAGCCCCGCTCCGATAGCGCCATGACGGCCCTGTACAGCGCGGCGCTGGGGCCCGTCCATCTGTCCCGTTACCTGCCGGTTTTTGCGCGCTTTGATGAGGCCGGCCGCACCACCACCAGCTGGAACTGGGCGGCCAGCCTGTGCACCCTGAACTGGATGGTGTTTCGCCAGCTGTGGGGCGCGGCGCTGGTGTATGTGGCGGCCGCCGAGGGCCTGGCGCTGCTGGTGTTCGGCCTGGGGCGGCCGCTGCTGCAATGGCCCCAGGCAGTGGAATGGGGCGTGGTCGGGGCGTTTTTTCTGCTCGGTTGCGCCGTGCCCGGCCTTTACGGCAATGCCCTGCTGCATGCCGACGCCCACAAGAAAATTGCACGGGCACTGACCGCCACACACACCTTGAACGAAACCCGCGCGCTGCTGGCACGGCAAGCCAGCTCCTGGAAACGGCTGGCCTGGCTGGCGGCGGGCAACCTGGCGCTGGCGCTGGCCGCTGCCGGTGTCTACCTGGCGATTCCCTCCACGGTAGCACCGCAAAGCGCGGACCCGGCCACGCCCACACCAACCGCATCAGCACCCCAAAAAACCGATGCACCGGCGGCGACAAGCGCCGCCACGCCACCCCAACGCTCTGCGTCCGAGGCGGCAGCCATCCCGGCGCCGCCGGCCGCCCCCGAACCGGCGCAGGCTCCACCCGAACCGGCGTCCTTAGCGCCTGCCCCTTCCGCAGCACCGATGGAGCGGGCCTCGCGCCCCACCATGGCCACCGCGCCCACCGCTCCCGCCAAGCGCGCATCGCCATCCCAGGCCAAGGCATTGGCTCCCGACACGGCAGCTGCCTCGGCCGAAAACAACAACGCCCTGCCAGTGGTGGGCACCGCGCCTGGCTACTACATCAACGTGGGTCTTTTTGCCAACGAAGCCAATGCCCGCAGGGCCCAGGCGCGGTTGCTCAATGAAGGACTGCCCGCATTCCGACAGGAAATTCTCACGGCCAAAAAACGCCGGCTGCGGGTGCGGGTGGGCCCCTACAGCGACCACGCCGATGCCGACGCAGCGGCCGTCACCATCCGGTCCATGGCGCTGGAAGCAGTGGTGATCAAGCTGGGGGCCTGAGCCGGTTGCATTGCCAGGGCACTGCCTATATCCAGAAAAACAGGCTCCAGCGCTTGATGATGTTGCGCATATAGCTATCACTTCAATAGCAAAAGAATCCAGCCGAAACCGTGGATACGCAGCAACCATCCAGCCTGCTTGGTGCGGCCCCTCCACAGCGCCTGCCCGCAGCACGTCTCCACTCCCCCAATCCCCCAAACGGCGGGGAAGGTCTTGAAATAGACACAAATGCCCGTATCATTAGCACTCACCCCGAATGAGTGCTAACAAGCACTTGTGCGGAGGAAGTTTGGTGGCGTCCGAAATTTCGGGCGCTTCGTAATCCAGCTTTTTATTGTCAGTCAACAGGAGCAATGCAATGAACCTTCGCCCTCTGCACGATCGCGTGATCGTCAAGCGTATCGAAAGCGAAACCACGACCGCCTCCGGCATCGTGATCCCCGACAACGCCGCCGAAAAGCCCGATCAAGGTGAAGTGCTGGCCGTCGGCCCCGGCAAGAAGAACGACAAGGGCGAGCTGATCGCCCTGAACGTGAAGGTCGGCGACCGCGTTCTGTTCGGCAAGTACTCGGGCCAGACCGTCAAGGTCAAGGGCGACGAACTCTTGGTCATGAAAGAAGACGATTTGTTTGCAGTGGTCGAGAAGTAATTTCTCGCCCTCTGAATCACTCATCTTTTCATAGCTTCTCCCGCTTATTGAATAAGCGCTAGCAGCCAATTCGAATCAAATTTTCAGGAGCTCCAAAATGGCAGCAAAAGACGTAGTTTTCGGCGGCGAAGCCCGCGCACGCATGGTTGAAGGCGTGAACATCCTGGCCAACGCAGTCAAGGTCACGCTGGGCCCCAAGGGCCGTAACGTGGTGCTGGAGCGCTCGTTCGGCGCCCCTACCGTGACCAAGGACGGTGTGTCCGTGGCCAAGGAAATCGAACTCAAGGACAAGCTGCAGAACATGGGCGCCCAGCTCGTGAAGGAAGTGGCCTCCAAGACCAGCGACAACGCTGGTGACGGCACCACCACCGCTACGGTGCTGGCACAAGCCATCGTGCGCGAAGGCTTCAAGTACGTGGCCGCTGGCATCAACCCGATGGACCTCAAGCGCGGTATCGACAAGGCTGTGACGGCCCTGGTTGCCGAGCTGAAGAAGGCTTCCAAGCCCACCACCACCTCCAAGGAAATCGCCCAAGTGGGTTCGATCTCCGCCAACTCCGACGAAACCATCGGCAAGCTGATCGCTGACGCCATGGACAAGGTTGGCAAGGAAGGCGTGATCACCGTGGAAGACGGCAAGTCGCTGGACAGCGAACTGGACGTCGTCGAAGGCATGCAGTTTGACCGCGGCTACCTGTCGCCCTACTTCATCAACAACCCCGAAAAGCAATCCGCGATTCTGGACAACCCCTTCGTGCTGCTGTTCGACAAGAAGATCAGCAACATCCGCGACCTGCTGCCCACGCTGGAGCAAGTTGCCAAGGCTGGCCGTCCGCTGCTGATCATTGCCGAAGAAGTCGAAGGCGAAGCCCTGGCTACGCTGGTGGTCAACACGATCCGCGGCATCCTGAAGGTTGTGGCTGTGAAGGCTCCTGGCTTCGGCGACCGTCGCAAGGCCATGCTGGAAGACATCGCCATCCTGACGGGCGGCAAGGTCATCGCTGAAGAAGTGGGCCTGACGCTCGAAAAGGTCACCCTGGCCGACCTGGGCCAAGCCAAGCGCATCGAAGTGGGCAAGGAAAACACCATCATCATCGACGGCGCCGGTGCTGCTGCTGACATCGAAGCCCGCGTCAAGCAAGTGCGCGTGCAGATCGAAGAAGCCACGTCCGACTACGACCGCGAAAAGCTGCAAGAACGCGTGGCCAAGCTGGCTGGCGGTGTGGCCGTGATCAAGGTCGGCGCTGCCACCGAAGTCGAAATGAAAGAAAAGAAGGCCCGCGTGGAAGACGCACTGCACGCTACGCGCGCAGCGGTGGAAGAAGGCGTTGTGGCCGGTGGCGGCGTGGCTCTGCTGCGCGCCAAGCAAGCGGTTGGCACCTCCATCAAGGGTGACAACGCCGACCAGGACCACGGCATTGCCCTGGTGCTGAAGGCCATCGAAGCGCCTCTGCGCGAAATCGTGAACAACGCCGGCGGCGAAGCCTCGGTGGTGGTGAACGCTGTGTTGGCCGGCAAGGGCAACTTTGGCTTCAACGCTGCCAACGACAGCTACGGCGACATGCTCGAATTGGGCATTCTGGACCCCACCAAGGTCACCCGCACGGCCCTGCAAAACGCAGCATCGGTGGCATCTCTGCTGCTGACGACTGAGTGCATGGTGGCTGACGCACCGAAGGAAGAAGCCGGTGCTGGCGGCGGCATGCCTGACATGGGCGGCATGGGTGGCATGGGCGGCATGGGCATGTAATTGCCCGGTCCCTGCGCAGCCTTCATGGCTGCGCAGCCCCACAAAGAGCCCGCAGGTCTTATGGCCTGCGGGCTTTTTTCATGCGACGAAGGGCGCGCCGTAGGTGTTGGTCGATCCCTCGCCGGGCTGCACCCACCAGTACAGCAGTACAAAAAAACCAATCCCGGTCAACAAAAGCAGTTGCCACCAGCCCGTGCGGCCAATGTCGTGCAGGCGGCGCGTGCCCACGGCCAGTGCCGGAAACAGCAGCGCCAGCGAGGCCAGGCCGTAAACCACGTCACCGAGCATGCCGGCAATGATCATCACTACCACCTGGAACAGAAAAAACCACCAGTACTCGGAGCGTGATGCGCGCCCCGAAAACGTGGCGTACTGCCCCAGGCACGATTGGATTGCCTGAACAAAATCCATGGTGTAGTCCCCCTCTCTTGGTTGAATGTTGGCGAAATGGGGCGAATGCCCATGGACATGATAGGGGTGCAGTGCGACAAGCACGCGCGACGAGGCCGGTTGCCAGGGCCCTGCCGCAGTCCACACCATTCCGCGCCGGAATGCTTCTTTTTTAATAGCTGTTAGCGCTTATTGGACAAGCGCTTTCGGCCATTTTCAATAAAACAATCTGCCGGACGCATGCGCGCCCCAGCAAGGCGCGTCTTAAGCCATTCTTCATGCCCGCCTTGCACCATGGCGGCATGCACACCCCACTCACCACCTTTCTCACCCGTGTGGCCGCCCTGCTGGCACTGGCCTTTGCCCTGGCGCCCGCCCATGCCGGCGACACCACGGCCGCCGCGCAGATGCAGCGCTGGAGCGAGGCCTCCGGCAAGCCCGTCAGCGCCGAGCGCGGCCGTGTGTTTTTCACCAGCCGCCATGGCGGCGAATGGTCGTGCGCCTCGTGCCATGGCAATCCGCCCACCACGTCCACACGCCACGCCCGCACGGGCAAGACCATCACCCCGCTGGCGCCGGCGTTCAATCCCGAGCGCTTTACCGACACCGCCAAGGTGGACAAATGGTTTCGCCGCAACTGCAACGACGTGCTGAGCCGCGAATGCACCGCCGTCGAAAAGGCCGACGTGTTGGCCTGGCTGCTGCAGTTGGATGCCAAAAACCCACCCCAAACCGCCAAGGAAAAGCCATGAACCGCACCGCAACCACCCTGGCCCACACGCCGTTTGTGCGCACTGTTCGCCGGTCGTCCGCCCTGCTGGCGCTGGCCTGCGCACTGCCCGCCGCCTGGGCCGACAGCCGCGCGATGCCCGCCCGCGCCATGCTGCCGGCCTACCAGCAGGAGTGCGCCGCCTGCCACATGGCCTACCCGCCCGGCATGCTGCCCGCCAGTTCGTGGAGCCGCATGATGAAAGGGCTGGACCAGCATTACGGCACCGACGCCTCACTCGACCCGGCCATGGTGCGCCAGATCAGCACCTGGCTCGAAGCCCATGCGGGCACCTACCAGCGCGTGCGCGAGGCGCCGCCGCAAGACCGCATCACCCAATCTGCCTGGTTCGAGCGCAAGCACCGCGCGGTGGAGCCCGCCGTCTGGAAGCGCACCGCCGTGGGCAGCCGCGCCAACTGCATGGCCTGCCACACCCGCGCCGACCAGGGCGACTTTGACGACGACCGCGTCCGCATCCCGAAGTGAGAACCACCATGACTTCTGACACCCTTTCTACCGCCTCGCCCTCTTCCGCTTCCGCGCCGTCCCCGGCGCAAGCGCCAACGCCCCGACCGGCCACCCGCCGTGTGGTCGATGCCACCACGCGCATGCTGCACTGGCTGATGGCGCTGAGCTTCACGGTGGCTTACGTCACCGCCGACGGCGAGCGCTGGCGGCTGGTGCATGTCACGCTGGGCTACACGCTAGCCGGGCTGGTGGTGGCACGCCTGCTGTGGGGTCTGTTCGGGCCGCGCCAGGCCCGCATCTCGGTGCTGTGGCGCAAGCTGCAGGGGCTGCCGGCATGGCTGAAGTCCCTGGCCGCCGTGCGCTCGCCCAGCGCCCTTCAGGCCACCTGGCGGCCTGGGCAAAACCTGCTGATGGCAATGGCTGTGGCGCTAATCCTGGCGCTGGTGCTGCCGCTCAGCCTCAGCGGCTATGCCGTGTGGGACGAATGGGGTGGCGAATGGCTGGAGGATCTGCACGAATTCTTTGGCAACACCCTGCTGTTCGTGGTGCTGGCGCATATCGGCCTGATCGCTCTCTTAAGTGCGCTGCGCCGCAAGAACCAGGCATTGCCCATGCTGACGGGCCGCGTGCAAGGCCCGGGGCCCGACCTGGCGAAAAACAACCATGGCTGGCTCGCCGCGGCCGTGCTGGCCTGCGTGCTCGCCTTCTGGGCCTGGCAGTGGGACCAGGCGCCCCAACTGCCCGCCGCCGATGCCACGCGCTGGAGCGAGAATCGCCACGGTAACGACCACTGACCGAAAGAGCCCCGTCTCATGCGCATCCTGCTGGCCGAAGACGACGAATTGCTGGGCTCGGGCATCCGCGCCGGCCTGGCGCAAAACGGCTTCCAGGTGGACTGGGTGCGCGACGGCGTGGCAGCCGAGCGCGAGCTGGCCACCGGCGCCTACCAGGCTGCCGTGCTGGACCTGGGCCTGCCTCGGCAAGACGGCATGGAGGTGCTGCGCCAGGTGCGCGCGCGGCGCAACACCACGCCCGTGCTGGTGCTCACGGCCCGCGACGCCGTGCCCGCACGCATAGCCGGGCTGGATGCGGGTGCCGACGACTATCTGATCAAACCCATCGATCTGCATGAGCTGGCCGCCCGCCTGCGCGCCCTGGTGCGGCGCGCGCACGGCCAGAGCGAAACCCGGTTGACTGCGGGCCCGGTAGAACTGGACCCGGCGGCGCACCAGGTGTGGTGCCACGGCGAGGCGGTGGAGTTGTCCAACCGTGAATACGACCTGCTGCACGCGCTGTTGCTCAACGCCGGGCGCGTGCTCAGCCGCGAACAGCTGGAGCAGCGCCTGTACCAATGGGGCAGTGAGATCAACAGCAACGCGGTCGAAGTGCATATCTACCACCTGCGGCGCAAGCTGGGCGCGGCCCTGATCGAGACCGTGCGCGGCGTGGGCTACCGCATTGCACGGGAGCCGGCATGAGCAGCGCCGCCGCCCCCCGCCCGCCACACGCACAGCGCTCACTGCAGGCCCGGCTGCTGACCACGGTGCTGACGCTGGTGCTGGTGGCTTGGGGCGTGGCCGCAGCGCTGGCCTGGCACGAAACCGACGAGGAGGTCAGCGACCTGCTCGATGCCCATCTGGCGCAGACCGCCGCCCTGCTGCGCCTGCAACCGCTCGATGAATTGACCGAAAGCCGCCTGAACGAGGCGCCCGACCTGGATAAGCACCAGCCGCGCGTGGTGTTCCAGCTCTGGCATGAAGACAAGTTGCTGGCCCGTTCGGCCAGCGCGCCGCAAGAACCCCTGGCGCAACAGCGCCAACGTGGGTTTGCCGACAGCCAGGTGGACGGCAAGGCCTGGCGCGTGTTCGTCACCCAGGGGCGCGAGCGCGATGTGCGCATCGTGGTGGGCGAGCTGCAGTCGGTGCGCCGCGAGATCGTGCTGGCCAGCCTGACCAGCATCCTCAAACCGATGGCGTGGGCACTGCCGCTGCTGGCGCTGGGCATCTGGTGGGCAGTGCGCGGCTCGGTGCGGCCGCTGGGCCGACTCGGAAACGCCGTGGCCGCGCGCCAGCCGCAGTCGCTCGCGCCGCTGTCCACCGCAGGCGTGCCGCCCGAGGTGCTGCCGCTGGTCACGGCGCTGAACGAGCTGTTCGAGCGCATGGCCCGGTTGCTGGCCACAGAGCAGCAATTCACCGCCGACGCGGCGCACGAGTTGCGCACCCCCATTGCCGGCATCCGGATGCAGGCCCAAGTGGCGCAGGGTGCCACCGACACGCAAGAGCGCGCCGCGGCCCTACAAGCCACGGTTCAGGGCTGCGACCGCGCCACCCGCCTGGTGGAACAACTGCTGCAACTGGCCCGGCTCGATGCCGAATCCACCCATGACAGCGGCAACAACACGCCGCTGGCCGAGGTTTTGCGCCAGGTGACCGCCGATCTGCAGGGCGCGGCAGCGCGCCGGCAGCAGCGCATCATGCTGCGCGAACCCCTTGCGCCCGGCGTGCACATCCCGTTGCCCGAGCCGCTGACCCGCGTGCTGCTGCGCAACCTGCTGGACAACGCCTTGCGCTACAGCCCCGACGGCGCCGAGGTACTGCTACAGATAGACGAGCAGGGCGATGATCATGCGCAACTGAGCGTGGAAGACAGCGGCCCGGGCCTCACGCCCGAAGAACTGGCACGGCTGGGAGAGCGGTTTTTTCGGGTCCTGGGCACCGGCCAGAGCGGCAGCGGCCTGGGCTGGTCCATCATCCAGCGCATTGCGCGCCTTCACCATTTGCAGGTGGGCACCGACCGCAGCCCGGGGCTGGGCGGGCTGCGCGTCACGGTGCGCTGGAAGCCTTAGACCGGCATTCTCCGCAGCCCTCACCGGACCACAATTGCTTCATTTTTAATAGCTACCAGCGCTTTATGGATAAGCACTAGAGCCCATTTTTCATCCAAATTTCAGTCACCACCACGCCCCAAGGCCTGCGCGGCCCGTGCCAGCTGGGTGATGCGCGCCCAGTCGCCAGCACGCACCGCGTCGGCGGGTGTGAGCCACGAGCCACCCACGCAGCGCACATTGGGCAGCGCCAGGTAGTTGGGCGCGGTGATCGAAGTGATGCCGCCCGTGGGGCAAAAGCTCACCGTGCCAAACGGGCTGACCCAGGCCTTGAGCAGCGGGATGCCGCCCACCGCCTCGGCCGGAAAGAGCTTGAGAAACGAGAATCCATCGGCCAGCGCGGCCATGATCTCGCTCGCCGTGGCCACGCCGGGCAACAGCGGCAGGTGCAGGCCCTGGCAGGCACGGCCCACCTCAGACGTGTAGCCCGGGCTTACGGCAAAACGGGCACCGGCCTCGCTGGCGCGGCGGGCGTCGTCAGCGTTGAGCACCGTGCCCACGCCCACCACGGCCTCGGGCAGCTGGCGGGCAATGGCCTCGATGGCAGGCAGGCCGGCCGGGGTGCGCAGCGTGACTTCCAGCACCTTCACGCCACCGGCGAGCAGCGCCTCGGCCAGCGGCAGCGCGTCGGCCACGCGGTCGATCACGATGACCGGGATGACGGGGCCATGGCTGGCAATGTCGACAGGGTTCATGGGCGCAGCGGAAGATTCGATCACAGCCATGTGCAGGCTCCTTGTTCGGCACCGCCTGCATGGCGGCGAAAGTTGGCGAAAAGCTCGCGGCCAAAGCCGGTAGCGGCGGGCGCGTTGTACGGCGCGGGCGTGCGCGCAGCCCATTCGGCTTCATCGACCAGCACATCGAGCGTGCCGGCCACGGCATCCACGCGCACGATGTCGCCATCGCGCACCTTGGCCAACGGGCCACCAGCCAGCGCCTCGGGCGTGACGTGGATGGCTGCAGGCACCTTGCCCGAAGCGCCGCTCATGCGCCCGTCGGTCACCAGCGCCACCTGGAAGCCCTGGTTCTGCAGCACGGCCAGCGGCGGCGTGAGCTTGTGCAGCTCGGGCATGCCGTTGGCCTGCGGGCCCTGAAAGCGCACCACGGCGACCATGTCCTGCTGCACCTCGCCTGCGCTGAAGGCGGCGAACAAAGCCTCTTGCGAATCGAACACACGGGCCGGGGCCTGGACGATGTGGCGGTCTTCGGGCACGGCAGACACCTTGATCACCGCGCGGCCCAGCCGCCCCTGCAGCAGGCGCAGGCCGCCCGTGGGCGAGAACGGCCGGGCCACGGGCCGCAGCACCGACTCATCGCCCGACACCGCCGGCGCCGCCTGCCCACCCGCCGCGATGCCGCCCGCGTTCACACTGCCCACATCGGGGTGCATGAAGCCGCCGTGGAGCAACTCACGCAAGATCCACGGCGGCCCGCCTGCGGCCTGGAACTGGTTCACATCCGCGTCGCCATTGGGGTACACGCGGGCCAGCAGCGGCACGGCGGACGAGAGTTCGTCAAAGTCCGTCCAGTCGATCAGGATGCCCGCGCTGCGCGCAATGGCCACCCAATGGATCAGGTGGTTGGTCGAGCCGCCCGTGGCCAGCAACGCCACCATGGCGTTGACGATGCAGCGCTCGTCCACCAGGCGCCCGATGGGCGTGAAGCGTGTGCCGCGCTTGCCAATATCGAGCACGGTGCGCAGCGCCTGGCGGGTGAAGGCTTCGCGCGCTTCGGTGCCCGGGTGCGCAAAGGCGGCGCCGGGCACATGCAGGCCCATGGCTTCGAGCAGCATCTGGTTGCTGTTGGCCGTGCCGTAGAAAGTGCAGGTGCCGGGGCTGTGGTACGCGGCCGACTCGGCTTGGAGCAGTTCGCCCCGCCCCACCAGGCCCTGGGCGAATTGCTCGCGCACCCTGGATTTTTCATGGTTCGACAGGCCCGAGCCCATGGGGCCCGCGGGCACAAACACGCAGGGCAGGTGCCCATAGTGCAGCGCGCCAATCAGCAGGCCGGGCACGATCTTGTCGCACACACCGAGCAGCAGCACGCCATCGAAGACATCGTGCGACAGCGCCACCGCCGTGGCCATGGCAATGGCATCGCGCGAGAACAGCGAGAGCTCCATGCCGGGCGTGCCCTGCGTGACACCGTCGCACATGGCCGGCACGCCACCTGCGACCTGGACCGTGGCGTGATTTTTGGCGGCTTCGTCGCGCAAGATGGCGGGGTAACCCTGGTAGGGCTGGTGGGCCGACAACATGTCGTTGTAGGCCGTCACCACGCCAATGTTGGGCGCCTTTTCAACGGCGACCCTGAACTTTTCGGCGCCCGGCAGTGCGGCGTAGGCATGGGCCAGGTTGGCACAGCCCATGCGGTCTTGTGAAGGCCGGCGGTGGACCATGGCGTCCACCACGGCCAGGTAAGCAGCGCGGGTGTCTGCGCTACGCTGAATGATGCGAGCCGTCACGCGCGCTACCACTGAATGCATGGGATGCTCCCTCAGAATATCGACCTAGAATGTAATTTAATAACACTTTCAGATCAAGCCATGCCCTTGCAAGCGCTCCCGTTGCCGCCCTCGGAGCTGGGCGAATCACCCTTCTGGCACCCGCTGGAGCAGCGCCTTTATTGGTGCGACATTGCAGGCTTTGCCGTGAACGCATGGGAGCCGGGCACCGGCCGCCGCTGGCAATGGAAGATGCCGTCGGAGCCCGGATGCTGCGCACCATCGGTCGATGGAAAAATAGTAATCGGGTTACGCGACGGGTTGTATCACCTGGACTGCACGACCGGCGCCCTGGCTTGCCTGGCCACCCTGCCGGCCGACGCGCACGACACCCGCCTGCTGCGCCTGAACGATGGCAAATGCGACACTGCCGGCCGGTTCTGGGCCGGCTCCATGATCACGCCGCGCACGCACGCGGGTGCCGCCCTGTGGCGCCTGGACTGCACCACGGACCACTGCGCCATCGACCGCATGGCGGGTGACAATTTCACGGCCAATGGCCTGGCCTTCAGCCCCGACAACCGCTGGATGTATTGGTCCAACACGCCCGAACACCGCATTGACCGCTTTGCGTTCGACGCTGCCACGGGGCGCATCAGCGATCGGCAACCCTGGGTCCGCTTCGCCCCCAAGGTTGCGGGCGAACCCTATGGTGGCCGCCCCGATGGCGCCAGCGTGGATGTGGACGGCAACTACTGGGTGGCCATGTATGAAGGGGCCAGCATTCTTCAGCTGTCGGCTGCGGGCGAGGTGCTGCAACGCATCCCCACACAGGTGCAATGCCCCACCATGGTGTGCTTTGGCGACGACGATCTGCGCACGCTCTACATCACCTCGGCGCGCGCCGGGCGGCCGGCCAGCGAATGCGAGGCCGCCGTTCCCGCAGGCAGCCTGCTGCGCATGCGGGTGGACATTCCGGGTCTGCCGGTGAACTTTTTTCGGACCCGCTGAAGGGGCACCAGTCTCAGCCGCGCAGGCGTTGCAGCAAGCCTGCCGTGGATGAATCGAGCCCGGATACATCGCCGCTGGCCAGCCGCTGCTGCAGGTCGCGCGCCAGCACCTTGCCCAGCTCCACGCCCCACTGGTCGAAGCTGTTGATGCCCCACAGGGCGCCGCTGACAAACACGCGGTGCTCCTGCAAGGCGATGAGCGCCCCCAGCGACTCGGGCGTCAGGGACTCCAGCAGCAAAAAGGTGCTGGGCCGGTTGCCCGGGAAATGCCGATGCCCATCGTCGCTGGCCTTGCCCACCATCAGCGCCTGCACCTGTGCCAGGGCATTGGCGAGCACCTGATCATGGTGGCCGACAAGCGAGTGCGCCGGTTGGCGCACCGCCACGATTTCCAGCGGCAGCACATCCGAGCCCTGGTGCAGCATCTGAAAGAACGCATGCTGCCCGTTGGTTCCCGGCTCGCCCCACAGCACGGGCGACGTGGCATAGGCCAGGGCCTCGCCACTGGCGGCCACGCGCTTGCCATTGCTCTCCATTTCGAGCTGCTGCAGATAGGCCGACCAGCGCCGCAGCCCGGCGTGGTACGGCGCCACACAACGGCTCGTAAAGCCATGGAAATTGCGATACCAAACATCGAGCAAGCCCAGGCGCACGGGCAAATTCGCCGCCAGCGGTGCGGTGCGAAAGTGCTCGTCCATGGCATGCCCACCCGCCAGCAGCCCGCGAAAACCGGCGGCGCCGATCGAGATGGCCAGCGCCAGGCCAATGGACGACCACAGCGAATAGCGCCCACCCACCCAGTCCCAGAAACCAAACGACCGGGTGATGCCCAGTGCCTTTGCGGCATCCGGCTGGGCCGTGAGCGCCACAAAATGGCGCGCCACATCCGTGCCACCCTGCTGGGCAAACCAGGCCAGGCACGAACGTGCGTTGGTCATGGTTTCTGCCGTGGTGAAGGTTTTGGAGGCCACCAGGAACAAGGTGCTTTGCGGCCGCAGCAGCCGCAGCACGCCCGCCAGCTCGTGGCCATCGGCGTTGGAAACGAAGTGAAACCGCTTGCCCGGCGCGCGGTAGGCATCCAGCGCCAGTACGGCCATGTGCGGCCCCAGGTCCGAGCCGCCGATGCCGATGTTCACCACGTCGGTGATGCCCTCGTCAGCGCGCATGCGGTCGGCAAAAGCCAGCATGGCGTCCAGCGTGGAGTGCACCTCGACCAGGCTCTCGGCCACTCCGGGCAGATCACCCGGCAGCACCTGCCCTGGCGGACGCCGCAGCAGGGTGTGCAATACCGCACGGCCCTCGGTGGTGTTGATGGGCTCGCCGTGCAGCATGGCGTCGCGGTGCTGCTCCAGCCCGCACGAGCGCGCCATGTCCATCAGCAGTACCTCGGTGGTCGGGTCCCAGAGGTTCTTGGAAAGATCGGCAAACAGGTGGGGTGCCACCTGGCTGAAATGTTCAAAACGCCCGGTGTCCTCGGCAAAAGCCTGGCGCAGATCAAGACGCGCACCCTGCGCTGAAAAATGGGCCTTCAACAAGGACCACTGGGGCGTCTGATCACAACGAAGAAACTCGGACATGTCCATGGTACGCAAACAAAAAAGTAACCAAATTACAAAAACTTCAAGCGACAGAAAATTAAAAAATCCAAAAAAACCTTGCCTAATCGAAGAAGACCAAACACCAATGTAACGAGATTACAATTACCGGCCTGATGCAGACTCGCCCCCCATCGCCGGAGACCCCATGAGTTTTGACCTCGTCCTGTTTGGCGGCACCGGCGACCTCGCCTGGCGCAAACTCCTGCCCGCGCTGTTCCAGGCCTTTCGGCACGGCACGCTGCCCGAAGGTGGCCGCATTATCAGCGTGGCGCGGGACGATCTTACCGACGATCAATACCGCAGCCGAATCCAGATGCGCTTTGACGATGTCGAGTTGGCCAAACGCCCGACACCTCAGGAGTTTTCGCGCTTCGCGGCGCTGCTGCACCACCTTCGCATGGACCTGTCGCAACCGCAGGATTATGGGCGGCTGGCCGACATGATCAAGGCCCGCAATGCCGACTCGCTGGTGATGTATGTCGCCACGGCGCCCAGTCTTTTCACGACCGTCTGCGAGCAGATCGCGGCCGTCGGACTGAACGGCCCCGCCACCCGCGTGGTGCTCGAAAAACCCCTGGGCCATGACCTGCAATCGAACCGCGCCATCAACGAGGCGCTGCGGCACGTGCTGCGGGAAAACCAGGTGTTTCGCATCGACCACTACCTGGGCAAGCCATCGGTGCAGAACCTCTTTGCCATGCGCTTTGGCAATGCGCTGTTCGAGCCCCTGTGGCGGCGCGAAACCATTGCCAACATCCAGATCACCATCGCCGAAGAACTGGGCGTGGAAACCCGCGGCGCCTTCTACGACCAGACGGGCGCCCTGCGCGACATGGTGCAAAACCATGCCCTGCAATTGCTGTGCGCCATTGGCATGGAGCCGCCCATCAACGCCAGCGCCAACGCCATTCGCGACGAGAAACTCAAGGTGCTGCAATCGCTCAAGCCCTGGAGCCCCGACACCATCGGCCAGCATGTGGTGCGGGGGCAATATGCCGCCGGCACGCGCCAGGGCCAGGCCGTTGCGGGTTATTTGCAGGAAAGCGGCGTTGCCCCGGGCAGCACCACAGAGACCTTTGTGGCCCTGCGCACCGAAATTTCCAACTGGCGCTGGGCGGGCGTGCCATTTTTCATCCGCACCGGCAAACGCCTGGCGGGCCGCAACGCCCACATTGTGGTCAATTTCCGGCCCGTGCCCCACCCGATCTTCAAGACCCCGGCGGGCGCCGCCAACCGCCTGGTCATCAACCTGCAGCCCAAGGACGGGCTGGAGTTGCACCTGCTGGCCCAGGGCGCCGCGCAGCACCAGACCGAACCCGCGCTGGCGCCAGTGCACCTCAACCTCGACTTTGACCAGCGCTTTGGCACCGAACGCGTGGGCGCCTACGAGCGCCTGCTGCTGGACGTGATCGCAGGCCGGCTGAACCTGTTTGTGCGCAGTGACGAGCAGGAGGAGGCCTGGCGCTGGGTGGAGCCCATTCTGGCGCACTGGCGCACCGATCCGCACGGACCGCGGCCCTATGCAGCCGGCAGCTGGGGCCCCAGCGCCGCCAGCGCCATGATCGCGCGCGACGGCTTTTGCTGGAGCGAGGAAGTCTGAAACAGGGTCAGCGCTTGCGAACCACCACGCTACCGATGGAATAGCCCGCGCCAAAGGAGCAGATCACGCCCAGATCACCGGCAGCCAGGTCGTCCCGGTGCTTGTGAAACGCAATGATGGAGCCCGCCGATGCGGTGTTGGCGAACTCGTCCAGGATCAGGGGAGCCACGTCAGCACCCGCATCCGCGCCCACCAATTTCTTGATGACCAGCTGGTTCATTCCATGATTGGCCTGGTGCAGCCAATAGCGGCGCACGGCCGTCGGTGCCTGCTCCAGCGCGGCCAGATGGGCCTCGATGTGGGCGGCAGCCAGCGGCACCACTTCCTTGAACACTTTGCGGCCCTCCTGGCGGAAGGTCTTGTCGCGCGCGTTCGGGTCGCTGTCCTCGCAGCGGTTGAGAAAGCCGAAGTTGTTGCGGATGCTGTTGGAGAACTGGGTGGCCAACTTGGTGCCCAGCACTTCCCACTGGTCGGCCGAGGTGGCGCAGTCGGCCCGCTCGACAATTACCGCCGTGCAGACATCGCCAAAGATGAAATGGCAATCACGGTCGCGCCATTCGTGGTGGCCCGAGGTGATCTCGGGGTTGACCACCAGCACGCACTTGGCGCTGCCGGTGCGCACGGCGTTGACGGCCTGCTCGATGGCAAAGGTGGCCGACGAGCAGGCCACATTCATGTCAAACCCATAGCCGCCCGCACCCAAGGCCTGCTGGATCTCGATGGCCATGGCCGGGTAGGCGCGCTGCATGTTGGCCGCCGAGCACAGCACGGCATCGATCTGGTCGCCGGTCTTGCCAGCGGCATCCAGCGCCTTGCGCGCAGCGTCCACGGCAATCTCGGCCATCAGCGACAGCTGATCGTCGGACCGCTCGGTAAAGCGTGGGTACATGCGTGAAGGGTCCAGCACACCGGTTTTCTCCAGCACATAGCGCTGCTTGATGCCGGAGGCCTTTTCGATGAATTCGACGCTGGAATAGGTCAACGGCTCGCGCACGCCGGCGGCGATTTCGTCAGCAAGGCGCGCGTTTTCCTGGTCCACATAGCGGTTGAAGGCTTCAACCAGCTCGGCATTGGTGATGGTGTGCGGGGGCTGGTAAATGCCGGTTCCGCTGATGACAACTGAGTGCATGAATCAATTCCTGTTGCCTGAACTCCAGGCAGGGTGCGCAAGTGTAACGAGCCAGGGCAAGGGCTGCGCGAGTGCCGGGTGCGCGCCAGCGCAGCCCTACGCGATCAGGCCGCCTGGATGAGTTTTTCCAGCTTCACGGCATCTGCTGCAAAGCTGCGGATGCCCTCGGCCAGCTTTTCGGTGGCCATGGCGTCTTCATTCAGCGCAAAGCGGAAACCCGATTCGTCGAACTGAACCGCAGGCAGCGGCATGGTGCGGGCTGCCTCGGCATTGAGCGCCGGTTGCAAGGGAGCCTCCGAGGCCGCGAGCTGTGCCAGCAGCTCGGGGGCGATGGTCAGCAGGTCGCAGCCGGCCAGCGCGGTAATCTGGCCAATGTTGCGAAAGCTCGCGCCCATCACCTCGGTGGCAATGCCGAAATGCTTGTAGTGGTTGTAGATCTGGGTGACCGATTGCACGCCCGGGTCGTTGGCGCCGCTGCGCGCGGCCTCGTCCCAGCTGGCACCGGCCTGTTTTTTGTACCAGTCGTAGATGCGCCCGACAAACGGCGAAATCAATTGCACCTTGGCCTGCCCGCAGGCAACCGCCTGGCAAAACGAGAACAGCAGCGTGAGGTTGGTGTGAATGCCGCGCCGTTCCAGCTTTTCTGCGGCCTTGATGCCTTCCCAGGTGGCCGCCACCTTGATGAGCACCCGGTCGATGTGAATGCCCTGCGCCTGGTACAGCTCGATGATCCGCTCCGCCCGCGTGACGGTGGCGCTGGTGTCAAAGCTCAGGCGCGCATCCACTTCGGTGGACACCCGCCCCGGAATGGTGGCCAGAATCTCGCAGCCAAAGCGCACCAGCAGGCGGTCGATCACCTCATCCATGGGGCGATCTTTCCATTGGGCCACGGTGGACTGCAGCAAAGGCGCGTATTCGGGCTTTTGCACGGCCTTGAGGATCAGCGACGGGTTGGTGGTCGCATCCTGGGGCTGGAATTGCGCCAGCTGCTTGAAGTCGCCGGTATCGGCGACCACGGTGGTGAACTGTTTGAGGGCGTCAAGCTGATTCATGGCAAAAGTCTCATGGGGTGGACAGTGGACAAGCAGGCCTGCCAGCACGATGGGTCTGGCCCTTGGATGTCTCCAGTACCGTTCAGGCTGAGCTGGTCGAAGCCCTTCGACAAGCCAGTCCCGGGCCAGCCGAACGGCTCGGGGCGAACGGTTCAACACTTATAGGGGCCGCGCCAATGTGACGAGGCATGCAACCCCCAAGTGTAGACGGCCCGTTACCGAGACGGCCCCGGGCATGAAACCGCGTTACATTGGCGCACCCTCGTTTCTGACTTTTCCGTGGATTTGACATGCTGGACCGCATCACCGCCTCCCTGCCTTCCCTGGCCCCCGCCGAGCAGCGCGTGGGCCGTCTGGTGCTGGAGGACGCACGCGCATTTGCCCGCCTTCCGGTGCGCGAGCTGGCCGCGCGCGCGCTGGTCAGCAAGCCCACCGTGGTGCGCTTTTGCCGCAGCATGGGCTACGACGGCCTGGCCGATTTCAAGCTCAAGCTCGCCGGCAGCGTGAGCGAAGGCGTGCCCTTCATTCACCGCAGCGTGGACGCCGACGACAAAACCGGCGATGTGCTGGTCAAGGTGGTGGACAACGCGGTGGCCGCCTTTTTGCAATACCGCAACGCCGCCAGCACGGTGGCCATCGAACGCGCCGCCGAGGCCATCACCAGCACCTGGAAAGCGGGCAAGCGCATCGAGTTTTATGGCGCGGGCAATTCCGGCTTCGTGGCGCAGGATGCGCAGCACAAGTTCTTTCGCCTGGGCGTGACATCCATCGCCACCAGCGACGGCCATATCCAGGTAATGAGCGCCACCCTGCTCGGCCCGGGCGACTGCGCGGTGATTATCTCCAACTCGGGCCGCACGCGCGACCTGATGGACGCGGCAGACATCGCGCGCAAGAACGGCGCCACCACCATTGCCATCACCGCCAGCGGCTCGCCCCTGGTAACCGCCTGCGCCATCCACCTGGCCGCCGACCACCCCGAGGGCTACGACCGCTACAGCCCCATGGTGTCGCGCCTGCTGCACCTGCTGGTGATTGACGTGCTGGCCACGTGCGTGGCGCTGCGCATCGGACCATCGCTGCAACCGGTGCTGCAGCAGATAAAGGACAACCTGCGCGCCAAGCGCTATACCTGACGCGCCGCCATCGCCTGGGCACTCAGTCCAGCTTCACCCCGGCATCGCTGATCACCTTGCCCCACTTCGTGGTCTCCGACGCAAGGAAAGCGTCGCAGGCCTCGGGCGTGGTGCCTTCGGCAAACGTGCCCATGGTTTCCAGCTTGGCGCGGGTTTCTTCGCTGTGGATGATCTGGTTCACTGCCTCCGACATGCGCTTGACGATGTCGCGCGGTGTGCCTGCCGGGGCAATCATGCTGGCCCAGGTGCTGCCCAGCATGCCGGGAATGCCCTGCTCCACGAAGGTCGGCACATCGGGCAGGATGGGCAGGCGCTTTTCGCTGGCCACACCGATGAGGTGGATGCGACCGGCCTTGGCGGGCTGGATCAGGTTGGGTGGCGGGTCGAGGAACAGCGGCACCTGGCCGCCCAGCAGATCGGCCAGCGCGGGCGACGCACCCCGGTACGGTATGTGGACCATGTAGGTCTTGGTCAGCGTCTTGAGCAACTCGCTGGTCAGGTGCGCCGCCGAGCCGCTGCCCGACGAGGCAAAGCTCACCTTGCCGGGGTTGGCCCTGGCGTAGGCCACCAGCTCCTTGGTGTTCTTGAACGGCGCATTGCCAGACACCGCCGCCACCAGGGGCGACACGCCCATCAATGAAACGCCCACCAGATCCTTGCGTGCGTTGTAGGGCAGCTTGGGGTAGAGCGTGGTGTTGGCCGTGAAGGCCGGAATCACGACACCAAAGGTGTGCCCGTCGGGCGCCGATTTGGCCACCGCATCGACACCGATGATGCTGTTGGCACCGGGCTTGTTGTCGATCACCACGGGCTGACCCAGCTGCTTTTGCAGGCCCACCTGCAGCAGGCGCGCCATCTGGTCGGTAAAGCCACCGGCCGTGTAGGGCACGATGATCTTGATCGGCTTGCTCGGCCAGGCCGTTTGCGCCAGCGATGGCAGGGCCACGCTGGCCAGTGCGGCGGTGCCGGCCTGCACCAGGGTGCGGCGGGAAAGTTTCACGCTCATGGGTTTTGTCTCCGTTCTGTTTCTAGATAAATGCTGACGCTAGCGCTTATGGGATAAGCGCTAGCAGCTATAATAATAATAGCATTTGCAGGCGTTACAGCGCCTTGACCAGTTCCGGCACGGCCGCAAACAGGTCCGCCTCCAGCCCATAGTCGGCCACGCTGAAGATCGGCGCCTCGGGGTCCTTGTTGATCGCCACGATCACCTTGGAGTCCTTCATGCCCGCCAGGTGCTGGATCGCACCCGAGATGCCCGCTGCGATGTACAGCTGCGGCGCCACGATCTTGCCGGTCTGGCCCACTTGCCAGTCGTTGGGCGCGTAGCCCGCGTCCACTGCAGCGCGGCTGGCGCCCAGAGCTGCACCGAGCTTGTCGGCCAGCGGGGTCATGACTTCGTCGAACTTTTCCTTGCTGCCCAGGGCGCGGCCGCCGGAGACGATGATCTTGGCGGCGGTGAGTTCGGGCCGGTCGCTCTTGGCGATTTCGCTGCCCATGAACTTGCTCTTGCCGTCGTCGGCCGTGGCAGCGGCGGTTTCCACTGGTGCGCTGCCTCCCGTGGCGGCGGCGGCGTCAAAGCCAGTGGTGCGCACGGTGATGATCTTGACGCTGTCTGCGCTTTGCACGGTGGCAATGGCGTTGCCGGCGTAGATGGGGCGCTCGAAGGTGTCTTGGCTCACCACTTTGGTGATGTCGCTGATCTGGGCCACGTCGAGCTTGGCGGCCACGCGGGGGGCCACGTTCTTGCCGCTGGCGGTGGCCGGGAACAGGATGTGGCTGTAGTTGGATGCGATGGCCAGTACTTGCGCGGCAACGTTTTCTGCCAGGCCGTGTTCCAGGCCGGGTGCGTCGGCGTGGATGACCTTGGCAACGCCGGTGATCTGGGCGGCTGCCTGTGCGGCGGCGGCTGCGTTGTGGCCGGCAACCAGCACGTGCACATCCCCACCACAGGCCACAGCGGCGGTGACGGTGTTCAGGGTTGCGCCCTTGATGGTGGCGTTGTCGTGTTCAGCAATAACGAGAGTTGTCATGACAGTCGTCTTTCTCTTGAATCTTGGAGGGTGTCGGCATCAACCGCGGTCTTCGATCAACCGGGGCCGATGCGCGGGACACCGAGGAAGGGCCGCGCCGCACCGAGGGTGTCGTCCCCCTTGGGGGGAAGGCGCGAAGCGACTCAGGGGGGTCAAATAACTTTTGCTTCGTTCTTGAGTTTGTCGACCAGGGCAGCGACGTCGGCCACCTTGATGCCGGCACCACGTTTGGCGGGCTCGGTCACCTTGAGGGTCTTCAGGCGCGGGGCCACGTCCACGCCAAGGTCTTCGGGCTTCATGGTGTCCAGCTGCTTTTTCTTGGCCTTCATGATGTTGGGCAAGGTGACGTAGCGGGGCTCGTTCAGGCGCAGGTCGGTGGTGATGACGGCAGGCAGGCTCAATGCCAGGGTTTCCAGGCCGCCGTCGACTTCGCGGGTGACGCTGACGCTGTCCGCCGAGAGTTCGACTTTGCTGGCGAACGTGGCCTGGGGCAGGTCGGCCAATGCGGCGAGCATCTGGCCGGTCTGGTTGGCGTCGTCGTCGATGGCTTGTTTGCCCAGAATCACGAGCGATGGCTGCTCCTTGTCGATCAGCGCCTTCAAGAGCTTGGCCACGGCCAGCGGCTGCAGGTCGGCGTCGGTTTCCACCAGGATGGCGCGGTCGGCGCCGATGGCCATGGCGGTGCGCAGGGTTTCCTGGCACTGGGCCACGCCGCAGCTGACGGCGATGACTTCGGTCACCAGGCCTTTTTCTTTCAGGCGCACGGCTTCTTCGACGGCGATTTCGTCAAAGGGGTTCAT
Source organism: Acidovorax sp. T1 (assembly GCF_002176815.1). NCBI lineage: Bacteria > Pseudomonadati > Pseudomonadota > Betaproteobacteria > Burkholderiales > Comamonadaceae > Acidovorax > Acidovorax sp. T1. Next base: position 3,231,831 of record NZ_CP021648.1, read on the forward strand.
GCTCATCTTGACGTTGGCTGTGTCCACACCGCTGCCGTCCGATTTGACGCGGACTTTCACGTTGTAGTCCACCACGCGTTTGACAGGGACAAGAATTTTCATGGGATATCTTTCCTTGGGGGGTTCCAGAAATAAACGGGCTAGGCCGCCGGGCGCAGCAGCCCGGCCAGGCGTTCGCTGATGAGCGCATCGGCCTGGGCCATGATGGAGTCGATCAATTGCTGCACGGTGGGCACGTCGTGGATCAAGCCAGCCACCATGCCGCACGACCAGACGCCCGCCTCCATGTCGCCATCCTGCATGATGCGCGGATAGACACCCGCCACTTCGGGCGCAATGTCCGCGAAGGTGATGGCCGCGCCCAGTTCGCGCTCTTTTTGCAGCAGGCGCTCGGCGGCACCATTGGTCAGCACGCGCTCGGTGTTGCGCAGCGGGCGCATGACCAGGCGGGTGTCGAGCTCGCTGGCCGCCACGATGGCGCGCTTGACGTTGTCGTGCACGGGCGCCTCTTGTGTGGCAATGAAGCGTGTGCCCATGTTGATGCCCTCGGCGCCCAGCGCCAGCGCGGCCACCAGCGAGCGGCCATCGGCCATGCCGCCCGAGGCGACAAAGGGAATCTTCAACGCCTCTGCCGCACGCGGCAACAGGATGAAGTTGGGCACATCGTCCTCGCCCGGATGGCCACCGCATTCAAAGCCATCGACGCTGATGGCGTCGCAGCCAATGGCCTCGGCCTTGAGCGCGTGGCGCACCGAGGTGCACTTGTGGATGACCTTGATGCCCGCCTCCTTGAGCGCAGGCAGCCATTTTTGCGGGTTGTTGCCCGCTGTCTCGACCACTTTCACGCCGCCATCGATGATGGCTTTCACGTAGCCGGGGTAGTCGGGCGGGTTGACCGATGGCAAAAAGGTCAGGTTGACGCCGAAGGGCTTGTCGGTCATGGCGCGGCAGCGCGCAATCTCGCGCGCCAGCAGCTCGGGTGTGCGCTGCGTGAGGCCGGTGATGATCCCCAGGCCGCCCGCGTTGGAGACCGCCGCAGCCAGCTCGGCCAGGCCGACATGGTGCATGCCGCCCTGGATGATGGGGTGCACTATGCCAAACAGCTCGGTAATGCGTGTCTTCATGACGGCGTTACTCGGAGGCAATGCCCTTATCGCGGATCAGCTGGCCCCAGCGGGTGTAGTCCTGCTGCACGCGCTGGCCCAGCTGCGCCGGGGTCTGGAAATGGGCGATGGCACCGGCGTTCAGCAGCTTGTCCTGCACTTCCTTCTCGGCCAGGATCTGCTGCACCTCGTTTGCGATGCGATCGACCACCGCCTTGGGTGTGCCCAAAGGCGCCAGCAGGCCGCCCCACGACACGGCGTCGTAGCCCTTGATGCCCTGCTCGGCAATGGTCTTGACGTCGGGCAGCATGGTCACGCGCTGGGGCGAGCCCACGGCAATGGCGCGCAGCTTGCCGGCCTGGATGTGTGGCAACGCAGCCACCAGGTCGGCATACATCACGGGCACCTGGCCGCCGATGGTGTCGGTGATGGCCGGCACGCCGCCCTTGTAGGGCACATGCTGCATGTCAAAGCTGGCCATCTGCTTGAGCAGCTCCATGCTCAGGTGGCCAAAACTGCCCGCGCCCGAGCTGGTGTAGTTGAGCGGCGTCTTCTGCGCCTTGGCATGGGCGATGAGGCTCTTGAGGTCGGTCACATCGGGCAGCAGCCTGGGGTTGACCACCACCACGATGGGCAGGTCGTACACCGTGGCCACGGGGGTGAAATCTTTCACCGTGTCGTAGCCGGCCTTTTTGTACAGGTGCGGCGCCAGCAGCGTGGGCGTGGCCAGCATCATCAGCGTGTAGCCGTCGGCCGGGCTTTTGCTGACCTGGGCGGCAGCAATCGACCCCGAGGCACCCGCCTTGTTCTCGACGAGCACGGTCTGCTTGAGGCGCTCACCCAGCTTCTGGCCGACGATGCGCGAAGCCGTGTCAGTAGGGCCGCCCGCCGGAAAGGGCACGACCAGCTTGATCATCTTGTCAGGCCAGGCTGCCTGCTGCGCCATGGCGCTGCCGACCAGCAGCGGCGCAACAGCCAGGGCCAAGACGGTGCGTCGGCAAAAAGGTGAAAATTTCATGGCAGTCTCCGTTTTATATAAAAACAGGCTCTAGCGCTTATTCAGCAAGCGCCAATAGCTATCATTTTTGACATATTTAAGCCTGCGGCAGCGTCAGTACGCCCTTGTCACGCAGCGCCTGCAGCTCCTGCTCGGACAGTTGCAGCAGTTGCTGCAGCACCTCGCGGGTGCCCTCGCCCAGCGTGGGCGGCGCATTGCGAATCGGCAGGCGCTGGCCATCGAGCCGGTAGGGGGGCGCGAACACCTGCGTGGTGCCCGCCACCGGGTGGGGCATTTCTTGCAGCAGGCCGCCACGGCGGGTGCGCTCGCTGGTCAGGGCCTCGTGCAGGCCGGCCACCTTGCCGCAGGGGATGCCGGCGGTCGTCAGGCGCTGCAGCAGCACGTCGCGCGGAAAGCTGGCAATCAGCTCTTTCATCACCGGCAGCAGGGTCAGGCGGTTCTTGGCGCGCTCCACGTTGGTGGCGTAGCGCGGGTCTTCGACGATGTCGGGGCGCATCACCACCTGGCGGCAGAATTTGTCAAACTGGCTGTTGTTGCCCACGGCCACGATGAGCGGGCCGTCGGCGGCCTCGAACATGCCATAGGGGACGATGGAGGGATGGGCGTTGCCATAGCGCTGGGGGTCGTGCCCCAACAGCATGGCGTCGAGCCCGTAGTAGCCGGTGATCATGACGCCGCAGTCGTACAGCGCCATCTCGATCAGGCGCCCCTTGCCGGTGCGCGTGCGCTGAAACAGCGCGGCCAGCACGGCTTGGGCGGCGTACATGCCGGTCATCAGGTCCACCACGGCAACGCCGAACTTGAGCGGCGGCTGGTTCGCCTCGCCGTTCAGGGCCATCAGCCCGGCTTCGCCCTGGATCACCAGGTCATAGCCGGGGCGCTTGGCCTCGGGGCCCGAGGTGTCGTAGCCGGCCACGGCGCAATAAATCAGACCGGGCTGGAGCGCCTTGAGCTGCTCGTAGCCCAGGCCGAGTTTTTCGGCGCCGCCGGTCTTGAAGTTGTGGATGACCACGTCGCACTGCGGCAGCAGCTCGTGGATGATCTTGAGCCCTTCGGGCGTCTGCAGATCCACGGTGACGGACCGCTTGTTGCGGTTCATGCTGTTGTAGTAGGTGGTTTCGGTCTTGCCGATGCGCATGCCCCAGTCGCGCGTGTCGTCGCCGCGGCCAGGGTGCTCCACCTTGATGACCTCGGCGCCAAAGTCGGCCAGCACCTGGCCGCACAGCGGCCCGGCAAACACGCGCGAGAGGTCGAGCACGCGCACGCCTTCGAGCGGAAAGTCCATGCCGTCAGAGGCTGCCGGGGAAGTAGCTGTTGTTGTCGTTGTCGTGGTCATTTGTTGTTGTCTCCATGCCTGGGCTTTAGAACGTGTTCACGATCTTAGGCCCGCAGCTGGCTCAGGGGCTTGAAATTCGGTGGGCGTTTTACCAGCACCGCGCCACCCTGCCGCTGCAGCAGCGGGGTGGCGGCGGCGCTCAGGCCCGGCCCAGCGCCATGTAGCGCGCCAGGTGGTGGTCTTCGTCGCCCAGATCATGGTCCACCATCACCAGGCGCTTGGCGTAGTGCGACAGCGGCAGCTCCCAGGTCATGCCGATGCCGCCGTGCATCTGGATGCTTTCTTCCGACACCAGCGCGCCAATGCGGCCAATGGTGAACTTGGCCGCCGACAGCGCGCGCTCGCGCTCGGTGCGGTCGGCGCTGTCGATGGCGGCGGCGGCGTTGATGACCGCCGAGCGCGATTGCTCCACCTCCAGCAGCAGGTCGGCCATGCGGTGCTGCAGGGCCTGGAAACTGCCAATCGGAACGCCAAACTGCTTGCGCGTCTGCAGGTATTCAAGCGTGTCCTTCTTGGCCACTTCCATGGCGCCCAGGGCTTCGGCGCACAGCGCCAGCACGCCCCAGCCCACGGCGATCTCCAGCGTGGCCAAGCCCTGGCCTTCGGCGCCCAGCAGTGCATCCGCGCCCACCTGCACGTTATCGAGCGTGATTTCGGCCACGCGGCCACCGTCGATGCGGCCCATGCCCCGGCGCGCCACGCCGGGCGCATCGGTCGGCACCAGGAACAGCGAGATGCCGTCTTCACTGTCCACACCACCGGCCGTGCGCGCCGACACCAGCAACAGCTGGGCGTTGTCGCCCTGCACCACCACGGCCTTGGCGCCGTTGAGCTGCCAGCCATCGCCGCTGCGCACCGCACGGGTGCTGACGCGGGCGAGTTCGTAATGGCTGCCGGGCTCGTCGTGCGCCAGCGCGGCCACGGTGCTGCCGTCCATCAGGCTGGCAATGCGCTCTTTTTGCGCCGCCGTGCCCGCTGCGACCAGAGCGCGGCCCACCACCAGCGCGCCCAGAAAGGGCTCGACCACCAGGCCACGGCCCAAGGCTTCAAACACCACGGCCACGTCAAAGCCTGCGCCGCCAAAACCGCCTTCGGCTTCAGGGAACAGCGCGCCAATGGCGCCCAGCTCGGCAAACTGGCTCCACAGCGCGGGCTCCATGCCGACCTCGCCATAGGCGATGGCATTGCGGGTTTCAAAGCCGTACTGCTCGGCCACGAAACGGTTCAGGGTGTCCGCCAGCATGCGGCGGTCTTCGGTGTGTTCAAAATTCATGGGGTCAACCTCACAGTCCAAGAATCATCTTGGAGATGATGTTTTTCTGGATTTCATTGGAGCCGCCAAAAATCGACAGCTTGCGGTAGTTGAAATAGTTGGCCGCCGCCGTGGCCGCCTCGGCGGGCCCCACTGGCGCATCGGCATAGCCCTCGTACTGCGCCGCTTCAATGAAAGGCAGCGCATACGGCCCCACGGCGCGGCGGATCAGCGACAAAATTTCCTGGCGGATTTCGGTGCCACGGATCTTCAGCATCGAGCTTTCTGCGCCCGGCACACCACCACCGGCCACGGCCGCAATCACGCGCAGGTTGGTGGTCTTCATGTTTTCGAGGTCGATCTCGACCTGGGCCATGCGGGCGGCAAACTGCGGGTCCTGGTCCAGGGGCTTGCCGTTGCGCTGCACCTTGGCGGCGATGACCTTGAGCTTTTCCAGCGCCGCCACCGAGAAGCCCACGCCCGCAATGCCGGTGCGCTCGTAGGTCAGCAAAAACTTGGCGTAGGTCCAGCCCTTGTTTTCCTCGCCCACCAGGTTCTCGGCGGGCACGCGCACGTCGGTGAAGAACACCTCGTTGACCTCGCGGTCGCCGTCGAGCGTGCGGATGGGGCGCACCTCCACACCGGGGGTGTTCATGTCCACCAGCAAAAAGCTGATGCCCGCCTGCGGGCGCGCTTCGCGGTCGGTGCGCACCAAGCAGAAGATCATGTTGGCATGCTGGCCCTGCGTGGTCCAGGTCTTTTGGCCGTTGACGATGTAGTGGTCGCCTTCGGCATCGACGCCGCGCAGGGCCGTGGTCTTGACCGAGGCCAGGTCCGAGCCCGAGCCCGGCTCGGAGTAGCCCTGGCACCACCAGTCGGCACCGCTCAGGATGCGCGGCAGCCAGTGCGCCTTTTGCGCCGCGTTGCCGTACTTGATGAGCACCGGGCCCAGCATGTTGAGGCCAAACGGCACGATGCGCGGGCCACCGGCCAGGGCGCATTCGTTGTCAAAAATGAACTTCTGCACGGCGCCCCAGCCGGGGCCGCCGTATTGCACAGGCCAGTGGTTGGCCAGCCAGCCGCGCGCATTCAGGATGGCGTGCCATTCCTCCTGGTCTTCCTTGGTCAGGCGCTGGCCAGCCTTGACCTTGTTGGCAATGCGGGCGGGCAGTTTTTCTTGCAGAAAAGCCTGCACCTCGGCGCGGAAGGCTTGTTCTTCGGGGGTGAAATTCAGGTCCATGGGGTCTCGGGTCTTTCGGTCAATGGGGCCAGCAACAGCGCCGTGCGGCTTCGGCCGGCCGGTGCGCCGACCTCACGCAACGCTCAGGCGCTGTGGTTCAGGCTGTCAAAGTTTTTGTCTTGCCGCACCAGCTGGACCAGCAGCGGCGATGGCTTCCAGAACAGCGGGTCTTCTTTGGCAAACGCCTCGATGTCGGCCAGCAGCTGGGGCAGGCCGTACATGTCGGCCCACTTCATGGGGCCGCCGCGAAAGCGTGGAAAGCCGTAGCCAGAGATGAACGTCACGTCCACGTCCAGCGGGCGCAGCGCAATGCCTTCGTGCACCACGTTGGCGCCTTCGTTGGCCATGGCCGCCATGTAGCGGCGCATGATTTCATCGGCGGTGAACTGGCGCGGCGTGACGCCCTTTTTGGCACGCTCGGCATCGACGATGGCCAGCACTTCGGGATCAGGCTGGCCCACACGGGCGCCTTCGGGGTAAAGGTAAAAACCGCGCTGGGTTTTCTGGCCAAACCAGCCGCGCTCGCAGATGCGGTCGGCCACTTCCACATAGCGCGCTTTGGGGTCGCCCGGTTTGCGCGCTGCAGCACGGCGCTTGCGCGTGGCCCAGCCAATGTCGCCGCCGGCCAGGTCGGTCACCTGGAACGGGCCCATCGCAAAGCCAAAGCCGCGCACAGCCGCGTCGATGTCGTAGGGGCTGGCGCCGTCTTCCATGAGGTAGTCGGCGGCCTGCTTGTACACGGCCAGGATGCGGTTGCCGATGAAGCCGTCGCACACGCCGGCGCGCACCGGCACTTTTTTCAGCTTCTTGGCCAGCTCAAAGGCGGTGGCGACCACGTCGGCGCTGACCTTGGCGGGCACCACGATTTCCAGCAGCTTCATGATGTTGGCTGGGCTGAAGAAGTGCAGGCCAATCACGTCTTGCGGGCGACTGGTGGCGGCGGCGATGGCGTCGATGTCCAGGTACGAGGTGTTGGTGGCCAGCACGGCGCCGGGTTTGCACACGCGGTCGAGTTCCTTGAACACGGCCTTTTTCACTTCGAGGTCTTCGAACACGGCCTCGATCACCAGGTCCACATGGGCCAGGTCGTCGTACGAGGTGCTGCCGGTGTAGCGCGCCATGACGGCGGCCTTGGCCTCTTCGCTCATGCGGCCCTTGGCGACCAGGCCGTTGTAGACCTTTTCCACATTGGCGCGGCCGCGGGCGATGGACTCGGCGTCGCGCTCGACCATGGTCACGGGGTAGCCCGCGTCCAGCGCCGACACAGTGATGCCCGCGCCCATGGTGCCGCCACCAATGATGGCGATGGTGGCAAACGCGCGCGGCGCGGCGGCCTTGGCCTCGGGCACCTTGACCACTTCGCGCTCGGCAAAAAAGGCGTGGATCAGGCCCGCGCGCTGCGGGCTGTCCAGGCACTCGAGAAACAGCGCACGTTCGCGGGCCATGCCTTCGTCAAACGGCAGCTGAACGGCGGCCTGCACGCATTCGATAATCTTGAGCGGCGAGAACAGGCCGCGGGTTTTCTTGGCGGTCTCGGCCTTGAGCAATTCCAGGTCGGCCAGCGCTGCGACGGGGTCGGCAATGGCGATGTCGCGCGTGCGGCGCACGGGGGCTTTTTGGGCCAGCAGCTCGTTGATGTAGGCCAACCCAGCGGCCCGGGCGTCATCGCCCTCGACCAGCTTGTCCACCAGGCCGGCAGCCAGCGCCGCCTTGGCCGACAGATGCTTGCCGCTGAGCATCAGCTCGGTGGCGGCCTTCACGCCCATCAGGCGCGGCGCGCGCTGCGTGCCGCCGGAGCCGGGCAGCAGGCCCAGGGAGACTTCGGGAAGGCCCAGTTTGGCGGCGGGCAGCGCCAGGCGGTAGTGCGCCGACAGCGCCACTTCCAGGCCACCGCCCAGCGCGGCGCCATGCAGCACCGCGACCACGGGCTTGGTGCAGTCTTCGATGGCGCGGCACACCTCGGGCAGCGACGGCGGCATGGCAGGCTTGCCAAACTCGCGGATGTCGGCACCCGCAATAAAGGCCTTGCCTGCACCCACCAGCAGTATGCCGGCAACCGCGTCGTCGGCCTGTGCGGCGGCCATGGCAGCGGCCAGGCCTTGGCGCACGGCCACGCCCAGGGCATTGACGGGCGGGTTGTTGACGGTCACGACCAGGATGGCGCCCACGCGGGCGGTGGTGACAACGGAATCGAGGGTGGCTGCGCCCATGCGGGAGTCTCCTGGAGGATTGGAAAGAGCCGGTATTGTTGATGCGCCAAACAATCTTGACAATTACATTAACGATTGACAGACTGTCAAATAATTTTTGACGCACATCCTCCCTCTTCCATGGAACTCACCTCCCTGACCGTCCTGGTGGACATCCTGGACGCCGGCAACCTGAGCCAGGCCGCGCGCAACCTGAAGATGTCGCGCGCCAACGTGAGCTACCACCTCAACCAGCTCGAAAAATCGGTGGGCGTGCAACTGGTACGCCGCACCACGCGCCGGGTCGAACCCACCGAAGTGGGCCTGCGCCTGTACCAGCATGGCCGCGCCATCCAGAACGAAATGCTGGCCGCGCGCGAAACCATCGCCACGCTGGGCCAGGGCCTGCAAGGCCGCGTGGGCCTGAGCGTGCCCAGTGGCTACGGGCAGATGGTGATGTCTGATTGGCTGATCGACTTCAAGCGCCTGTACCCAGGCATCGTGCTCGATGTGCGCTTTGAGAACCGGGTGGACGACCTGATTCGCGACGAGGTGGACATCGCCATCCGCGTCATGCCCGAGCCCCCGCCCACGCTGGTGGCCCGCGATATGGGGGTGGTGCACTATGTCGCCTGCGCCTCGCGCGGCTATGCCCAGGCGCACGGCCTGCCCACCGGGCTGGAGGCGCTGCGCACCGCGCCGCTGATCACGGCCGGCGTGGTGGGGCGCCAGTTGCGCCTGCGCGCCTATCTGGGCGACGAACGCCAGGAAGTGACGCTGGAACCAACGCTGATTTCCGAGCACTTCCCGTTCCTGCGCCAGGGCATCCTGGCCGGGCTGGGCGTGGGGCTGGTGCCCGACTACGTGGTGCAGGACGCCGTGGCCAGCGGCGAGGTGCTGACCACCCTGGACGAATGGCGCCTGAGCATCTTCGGAACGCAAATGTTCATGCTCTACATGCCCGACCGCCACCAAACGCGGGCGGTGCGTACCTGCATCGAGTATTTGCTGGGCCGCGCCCTGCCCGCCACCGAAACTCCAGCGCCAAGCCTGCCGGCGCCGTGACCCGGCCTGCAGCGCTTGGTCACACCCGTCCCACTTCGCACCTTGCAGTTGAATATTTGCATCAAATAGGCTGAAAGCGCTTACCCAATAAGCGCGAATAGCTCCTTTTTCAGGAGCATTCAACCACTCAGATCCGCCCTTCCTCCACCGCGTGGCAGGCAATGCGGATGCCCCCCAGACTCAGCAAAGGCGGCCGATCGGTGCGGCAGCGCTCGTTCACATGCGGGCAGCGCGGGTTGAAGGCGCAGCCCGGCGGCGGGCTGAGCGGATTGGGCACCTCGCCCTGCACGGGGGTGCGCGCCTTGCCGGTGTCGTGCATCTTGGGGATGGCATCGAGCAGCATGCGCGTGTAGGGGTGGCGCGGCGTGTCAAACAGCGTGTGCTTGTCGGCCAGCTCCACCAGGCGGCCCAGGTACATCACGCCCACCTGGTCGCTCACATGGCGCACCACGGCCAGGTTGTGGCTGATGAACAGGTAGGTCAGGTGCCGCTCGCGCTGCAGGTCCTTCATGATGTTGAGCACCTGCGCCTGCACCGACACATCGAGCGCGCTGGTGGGCTCGTCGCACACCAGAAACTCCGGCTCGGTGGCCAGTGCGCGCGCAATCGAGATGCGCTGGCGCTGCCCACCCGAGAACTGGTGCGGGTACTTCACCATGTCGAGCGGCGACAGGCCCACCGATTGCAGCAGCTCGCCCACGCGGGCCTTGAGCTCGGCCTTGTCGGTGATCAGGCCATGCTCGCGCAGCGGCTCGCCCACGATGTCTTCCACCAGCCAGCGCGGGTTGAGGCTGGCATAGGGGTCCTGAAAAATCATCTGGATGCGCCGGCGCATGGCCTTGGCACTGCCACCCTTGAAGGCGGCATGCGCATCCTGCCCGTCAAAGGTGAGGCCGCCGCGCGTGGGCTCGTACAGGCCCACCAGCAGGCGCGCCACGGTGCTTTTGCCGCAGCCCGATTCGCCCACCAGGGCGAGCGTCTTGCCTTTTTCGATGTCGAAACTCACGCCATCCACGGCGTGCAGCAGCGTGCGCGGCTTGCGTTCGAGCACGCGGTTGAGCCAGGGGGCCGAGACATCGAAAGTCTTGGCGAGGTCATGCGCCTGCACCAGCGGGGTGCCGGAAGGTGTTGTTGTGCTCATGCCGCCACCTCCGCAGCGTGCAGCCAGCAGGCCGCGCGGGTGGCACCAGCGGGCAGCAGGTCGGGGCGCTCGACCGTGCAGCGGTCAAAGCGGCTGGGGCAGCGCGGGTTGAAGGCACAGCCCGCAGGAATGGCGTTCAGTCGGGGCATGGCTCCGTCAATCTGGTTCAGGCGCTCGCGGTCTTGCGCCATGTCGGGAATGGAGGCCATGAGGCCGACGGTATAGGGGTGCGCGGGGTGGTTGATGACCTCGTGCACCGGGCCGATTTCCACCACGCGCCCGGCATACAGCACTGCTACCCGGTCGCAGGTTTCTGCAATCACGCCCATGTCGTGGGTGATCAGCATCACGGCCGCGCCGCGCGATTTGCAGATGGTTTTGAGCAGCGTGATGATCTGCGCCTGGATCGACACATCCAGCGCCGTGGTGGGCTCGTCGGCCACGATGAGCTGCGGCTCGGCCGCCAGGGCCAGGGCAATCACCACGCGCTGGCGCATGCCGCCCGAGAACTGGTGCGGGTAGTGGTCCACGCGCTGCTCGGCCGCCGGAATGCCGGTGTCCTGCAGCAGCGCTATGGCGCGCCGCCGCGCTTCGGCAGCAGACACCGGCAGGTGCGCCAGGATGGTTTCGGTGAGCTGACGGCCCACGGTGTACAGAGGGTTCAGCGAGGTCAGCGGGTCCTGGAAGATCGCGCCGATGCGCCGGCCCCGGATAGGGCGCATCTGCGCATCGCTGAGGTTGTCGATGCGCTGGCCTTCCAGCAGGATCTCGCCCGAGGCCACGCGGCCGGGCGATTCCAGCAGGCCGATGATGGCAGCGCCCGTGAGCGATTTGCCGGCACCCGACTCCCCCACCACCCCCAGGATCTCGCCGGGGGCGATGGAAAACGAAATGTCGTCCAGGGCGCGCAGCGTGCCGCGGCGGTTCGGGAATTCGACGACGAGGTTTTTGACTTCAAGCAGGGACATATCAGCGATTCATTGCAAGGGCACGGCCCAGGCCAGAGGACGCCGTGGAACCGGCTTTGCCGGGCCAATGGCGGCGGCTCCCTGGGGGGATGGCGCGAAGCGACTCAGGGGGGTCATCTCAATCTCGGGTTCAGCGCATCGCGCAGCCAGTCGCCCAGCAGGTTCACCGACAGCGCAATCAGCACCAGCATGAGCCCCGGGAACACGGTGATCCACCACTCGCCCGAGAACAAATAATCGTTGCCCACGCGGATCAGCGTGCCCAGCGAGGGCGATGTGGGCGGTGCCCCCACCCCCAGAAACGACAGCGTGGCCTCGGTGATGATGGCCGTGGCCACCTGGATGGTGGCCAGCACCATCACCGGGCCCATCACATTGGGCAGCACATGCTTGCGCATGATGCGCAGCGGGGCCACGCCGGTCACGCGCGCGGCCTGCACATATTCCTTGTTACGCTCCACCAGCGTGGAGCCGCGCACCGTGCGCGCATATTGCACCCAGCCCGTGAGCGAGATGGAAAAGATCAGCACGCCAAAGGCCAGCGATTCGTGCGCATTGGGAAACAGCGCACGGCCCACGCCCGCGATCAGCAGGGCCACCAAAATGGCGGGAAACGACAGCATCACGTCGCACAGGCGCATCAGCACCCCCGATGGCCAGGTCAAATTCCCCCACCCTTGGCCACCCCAAATTCCCCCAGGCAGGACGGTCGGATTATGACGACTCGGGTGTGATGGCGATGCGTGCAGCGGCCTCCTTGAGGCGGTAGCTCTTGCCCTCGAACTCCAGCATCGCGCAGCGGTGCATGAGGCGATCCAGGATGGTGCTGGCCATGGTGGCGTCGCCGAGGTATTTGCCCCAGTCCTGCACCACGCGGTTGGACGTGATGAGAACAGCGCGGCGCAGCTTGTAGCGCTGGTGCACGATGGCCTGTAGGACTTCAGCGGCATGCTCGCTGATGCGTCTGGCCAGGAACAGGTCATCGAGGACGAGCAGGTCCGGCGCGACCCAGTCCTTGAGCAGCTCGGTGCGCTCTGCCGTAGTGGCCAGCGCGTAACGGGCGAACTCGGTGTCGGCTTCCAGGTAACGCACGTCATAGCCCTGCAGCGTGGCCTGGTAGGCCACGGCCTTGGCCACATGGCTCTTGCCGGTGCCCGGCTTGCCGATGATCAGCGCGTTGGCCCCCTCGCCGATGAACTTCAGGGTGTGCAACTCGAAGCAGGCGCTGCGCGGCAGCTTCGGGTTGAAACGCCAGTCGAAGTCAGCCAGCGAGGGGCGCTCATCCAGACCCGAGCGCTTGAAGCGGCGCTCGGTCAGGCGAGAGCGCCGGCGGTCCAGCTCGTCTTGCAGCATGGCGGCGAAGGTCTCCAGGAAAGGCTGCTGGGCGGCCTGGGCCTGCATCACGCGGGTGGACAGGGTCTCGGCGATGCCGGACAGGCGCAGCTCGCGCAGCGCGCGTTCGATCTCGATCATGTTCATGGCTGAACTCCCGGTGCGTTGGTGGTGTTGTTGGTGGTGGTGGTGGTGGTGGTGGTGGTGTTTGCCGTGGCGGCGGCGAGCGCGAAGAGATCGCTGTACTCCTCAGCGTCTCGGATGAGCTCATGCTGCTGCGTCAGCGCGTGGGCACCGGCGGCGGGTGCTTCGCCGCAGGTAGCCTCGATGGCCGCCATCGCCTGGGCAAAGAGGGCTTCGGTCAGCGCCAGCACGCGCTTGTAGCTGTAGACCCCTTGCTCCAGGGCCTGGGCGCAGGCGGCATTGATGCAGTGCGCCGGGTAACGGCGCATGAGTCCCACAATGCCCCAGAGCTTGCGCTGCCCGACACGACCCTCGATGGCAAAGAGCAGCTCACACAGCCGGCTGGCGTGCTCACCAATCTCGCCGGCCTGACGCAGGATCAGGCGGGTCTCGCGAGACGGATTGAACACCCGCTCCTCCATGGGCAGAATCACCGTGCCGGGACGCTCGGCCTTGGCGTGGGTGCGCAGCAAGGCACGGGTGTGCATGTCACGAATCTCGATGCGCTGGGCGTAGATGCGCACCAACACCTTGGAGCCGATGTTCGCCGGGCGAGCGGCGTAGCTGCTGTGATCCACCCGCACACAGCTGTCGTCGCAGACGGTGCGCACCGCCTCGTCGAAATACTGCATTCCCAGCACTGGCAGGGGTTTGAGGTGGCTGCGCTCTTCCTCGAACATGGCCTGCACCTGGCGTCGCTCGGTGCCGTGGATGCGCTTGGATGCCCAGCTCTTCTCCCAGTGCGCCAGGAACTCGTTCTGGGCCTCGATGGACTCAAAGCGCCGGCCCTTCAAGGCCGTGGCCTGGGTATGGCCGATGGCATGCTCCACCGTGCCCTTGCGGTTGGGGTCTCGCACCCGCGCCGGGTCGGCCACCACGCCGTAGTGCGCCAGGGCGGCGGCGTACACCGGGTTGAGATCGGGCTCGTACAGGTCGGGCTTGAGGACGCCTTCCTTCAGATTGTCCAGCACCACGTACTGGGGGCAGCCCCCGAAGTACCGCAGGGCCCGCTCGTGCAGCTCGGCCCAGATCTGCTGGCTGGACTTCCAGACCACGCACCGGAAACTGGCACGGGAATACCGCAAGGTGGCCACGAACAGGCGGGGCTTGCGGTACCGGTCGCTGCCGGGCACGCGGGTGGGCGCGCCCTCGCCGTAGTCCACCTGCATCTCCTCGCCGGGCAGGAAGGACAGGCGATCGAACTGCTCGGGCTCCTTGTGCCGCAACTTTGCACAGAAGCGTTTGACCGAGTTGTACTGGCCATCAAAGCCGTGCTGGTCGACCAGGTCCTGGTAGATGGCCGTGGCGTTTCGCTTCAGCCGCAGCTGGGCTTCGATGAACTCGCGCCAGGGTTCGCACAGGGAGGTGGCCACCGGCCCAGGAGCCGGTGGCCAGGGTGGGGGAATTTGACCTGCCGAGCCGGTGGCCACCCCGGGGGAATTTGACTGCAGTTGCTCCAGCCAGCGCTGGTGGTAGCTCCTGACCGTCTTGCGGTCGATGCCCGTGATGCGGGCGATCTCGCGTTGCGATGTGTTGCGCTCCAGCAGTGTCTCTATGGTGGCGCGTTGGTTGGACTTCAAGACATTCACTCCTTGGCCTTCCCTCGGGGAAGACTGGATCAATGTCCTGCCAACAGGTGCCGACGACGCCGGCGTTAAACCCCTATCCCCGATCAGTTCAGGTGGGGGAGTTTGAGGTGGCCATAGACGGGGGAATTTGGGTGGCCATCAGGGGCACCGCGTCAATCCAGCCGCCCCGAAAACCGGCCAGCAGACCCAGCGCCACGCCCACCACCACCGACAGCAGCACCGAGGCCAGCCCCACCACCAGCGAAATGCGGGCGCCGTAGATCAGGGCCGACAGAATGTCGCGCCCCTGGTCGTCGGTGCCCAGCAGGTATTTGCGCGAGCCCTCGGCACTCCATGCCGGGGGCAGCCGTGCATCGCTGAGTTCCAGCGTGGACAAATCGAACGGATTGTGCGGCGCCACCCAGCCCGCAAACAGCGAGCAGAACACACACACCACGGCAATCGCCGCCGCCACCATGGCCATGGGGGAGGTGCGAAAGCTGTAGCCAACATCGCTGTCAAGCCAGCGCGCAAGGGTTTTTTTCATCACAGGAACCAAAAAACAGGGAGCCAGGCCCGCCGCACCGGGCGGCCATTGCCTGGCTGCCCACGGGGCGATGGGCTTCTTGGTGGGCGGCAGATCAGTTCTTGCTCATCCACTTGAAGGGCATGTAGTTGTCGGCCAGTTGCACGAGCTTGACGTTCTTGCTCACGCCCCAAGCCAGGGCCTGCTGGTGCAGCGGCAGGTGCCCCACATCGGCGGCATGCAGGTCAAACGCCTCCTTGATCATGGCGTTGCGCCGGGCCTTGTCGGTCTCGGCCTGGATCTTTTTGGTCAGCTCGTTCACCTTGGGGTTGCAATAGGCACCGAGGTTGAACTGGCCCGCGCCCTTGTCGTCCACACAGGCCATCAGGGCATTGAGCGCGTTGTGTGCGTCGTAGGTCGAAGGCGTCCAGCCCAGCATGTAAAAGCTGGTGTCACGGCGCAAGATCTTGGGGAAATAGGTGCCCTTGGTTTCGGCCTGCAGGTTGATCTTGACGTTGATGCGCGCCAGGTTGGCCGCCACGGCCTGGCAGATGCGGCCATCGTTGACATAGCGGTCATTGGGGCAATTCATCGACACCTCGAAGCCGCTGGCATAGCCCGCTTCGGCCATGAGCTTCTTGGCGGCTTCCACGTCGTAGGGCAGGCGCTTGGCCTCGGGCTGAAACCCATTGATGCCCGGGCCCACCAGCAGCGCGGAGGGGTTGGAGGCGCCGCGCATCACCGTCTTTTTGATGCCGTCGATGTCGATCGCCTGGTAGAAGGCCTGGCGCACGCGCCTGTCCTTGAACGGGTTTTTGCCCTTCACGCTCGAATACAGCAGTTCGTCGCGCTTTTGGTCCATGCCCAGGAAGATGGTACGCAGTTCGGGGCCGGTGATGGCGCGGGTGTTGGCGCTGTTGTTCACGCGCTCGATGTCCTGCACCGGCACCGGCTCCATCACATCCACCTCGCCCGACAGCAGCGCCGCCACACGGGTGGCGTCGTTGCCAATCGGCGTGAAGATGACTTCGGCCACATTGCCTTCGATCTTGCCCCAATAAGTGCCATTGCGTGTGAACACCGTGCGCACGTTGGGCTGGCGCTCGCGCAGGCGGAATGGCCCCGTGCCGTTGGCCCGGAACGACGCGGCATTCTCGATGCCCTTGCGGCGGTCCACCGGCGTCAGGGCCTGGTTGGTCTCGCACCATTTCTTGCTCATCATGGCCACTTGCGAGATCACGTCCGGAAGAATCGGGAACGGCATCTTGGTCTCGATCTCCACCAAAAAGTCGTTGATCTTGCGCACTTCCCTGAAGTCGTTGGTGTAGCTCTTCATGTCCGAGCCGTCGGCCTGGGTGCGCGCAAAGCTGAACAGCACATCGTCTGCCGTGAACGGGGTGCCGTCATGAAATTGCACACCCCGGCGCAACTCGAACTGCCACACCGTGGGCGCGGTCTGCTTCCAGGCCGTGGCCAGCGCAGGCGCCAGGCTCAGGTCCTTGTTGCGCCCCACCAGCGGCTCGTACACATTGCCCGTGGTGCTCAGCTGCAGCGACTCGTTGAGCGAGTGCGGGTCCATCGAGAGCGCATCACCCTGGTTGGCGATCCGGATCGTCTGGGCATTTGCTACCAAATTGGTAGCTGCTAGCGCATACAGCACAAGCGCCAAGGCAGTATTCTTCTTAAATTTCATGCAAGTATCCTGGTGGATGGCGGAAACAAGAAATCAGTGGGCAAAACGGAATGCGAGAGGCAATCCATCAGGGCGTCTGCAGGGGCATGGCCTGCTCGATCAGGCTGGCGTGCAGTGCCGACCCCAGGGGCAGAACCTCGTCATTGAAGTCGTAGCGGCTGTTGTGCAGCGCACTGCCACTGGCGCCCGTGCCCTGCCCCAACCGCAGGTAGGCGCCGGGCTTGGTCTGCAGCATGAACGCAAAGTCTTCCGCACCCATGCTGGGCTCCAGGTCGCGCACCACATGGTCGGCGCCCACCAGTGACTCGGCCACGTCGGCCGCGAACAGGGCCTCGCTTTCGGTGTTGATGGTGGCGGGGTACATGCGCTCGTAATGCAGCGTGGCCGTGGCGCCAAACCCCAGGGCAATGGCGCTGCAAAGCTCTTTGAGGCGCTGCTCCACCATCTCCTGCACCGCCGGATCGAAGGTGCGCACCGTGCCCACTAGCGTGGCCGTGCCCGGCAACACGCTGAAAGCGCCCAGGTCACCCGCCTGGATGGCGCACAGGCTGACCACGGCGCTTTCAATGGGCCGCACGTTGCGCGAAACAATGCTCTGCGCCGCAGTAATGATGTGCGCCGCCACCAGCACTACGTCCACCGTCTGGTAGGCGTGGGCGCCATGGCCGCCGCGACCGGTGATCTCGATGGTGATGCGGTCGGCCGCGGCCATCATGGGCCCCGTGTTGATGCCCACGGTGCCCGGCTTCATGGCGGGCCAGTTGTGCATGGCAAAAACGGATTGCACCGGGAACCGGTCGAACAAGCCGTCTTCCATCATGACGCGGGCGCCGGCAAAGCCCTCTTCGCCGGGCTGGAAGATCAGCACGGCGGTGCCGTCAAAGTTGCGGGTTTCGGCCAGGTAGCGGGCGGCGCCCACCAGCATGGCGGTGTGGCCGTCGTGGCCGCAGCCATGCATGAGCCCCGGCTTGCTCGATTTCCAGGAAAAATCGTTGTGCTCGGTAATGGGCAGCGCGTCCATATCGGCCCGCAGGCCCACCATGGCGCCGCTTGACTGGCCACGGCCGCGCACCACCGCCACCAGGCCCGTGCGCCCGATGCCTTCGTGAATTTCGTCCACACCGCATAACTGCAGGGCTTCCTTCACGCGCCGGGCGGTGTACACCTCTTCAAAACCCAGCTCGGGGTGGGCGTGCAGGTCGCGCCGCAGCGCAGTCAGTTCGGGGTGGAATTGCGCAATGTGGGCAAAGGCGCGCCCGCCGGCTTTCCATCGTGGATTGAGCATCAGTGCCCTCCGGCATTGCCCACGCGCAGGCGCGGGTCGACCACAAAATACAGCAGATCCACCACCAGATTGATCACCACAAAAATCAGCGCAATCAGGCACAGGTAGGCCGCCATGACCGGAATGTCGGCAAACGTCACCGCCTGGATGAACAGCAGCCCCATGCCCGGCCACTGGAACACCGTCTCGGTGATGATGGCAAAGGCGATCAGCCCGCCCAGTTGCAGCCCGGTGATCGTCATCACCGGCACGAGCGTGTTCTTGAGCGCATGGCCAAAGTGAATGGCCCGGTTGGACAGGCCGCGTGCACGGGCAAACTTGATGTAGTCGGTGCGCAGCACCTCCAGCATCTCGGCGCGCACCAGGCGCATGATGAGCGTGAGCTGAAAGATCGCCAGCGTGACGGCCGGCAGCGTGATGTGGTGCCAGCCCTTGGCCGTGAGCAGCCCCGAAGTCCACCACCCGATCTGCACCACCTCGCCGCGGCCAAAGCTGGGGAACCAGCCCAGCACCACGGCAAACACCAGGATGAGAAGAATGCCGATCAGAAAGGTCGGCAGCGACACGCCCAGCAGCGACAAGGTCATGAAGGCCTGGCTGATGAAAGTGCCGCGCTTGAGCGCCGCATACACCCCCATGGGAACCCCCACCAGCAACGCCAGCGCCGCGGCCACCAGCGCCAGCTCCAGCGTGGCCGGGAAGCGCTCGGACATCAGACGCGACACCTTGGCCCCCTGGCGCAGGCTCAGGCCAAACTCGCCCTGCGCGGCGTTCAGCAAGAAGTGCCAGAACTGCACAAAAAAGGGCTTGTCGAGCCCCAGGTCGGCGCGCAAGCTGCGGATCTGTTCGGGGGTGGCGTCCTGCCCGAGCAAAAACACCACCGGGTCACCCACATACTGAAACAGCATGAAGGCGATAAAGGCCACAGTGATCATCACCATGACCGCCTGAATCAGGCGTCGCAAAATGAATGCAAGCATCGGTAAAGCATAAAATGAAGAACCATGCTAACAGGGAAGGTTCTGGCAACAAACGATGTTTTTCGGGTGCACCAGGACCTACAAATCCAGCGCAGCTAAACAACACCCATGCAGGAACCAGGCCAACCGCAGTCGACCAGAGGGCGCCAACTGCAATGCGCCTGAAGTTGCTCTTGCAATAAAGAAAAAAACCGGATCGCTATCGCTAGCAATCCGGTTTTCCCTTGGAAACCTGCGCTGCTCCGTTGCCGGAGCAGCGCTTTCCCCCACCAGTGATTTAGAAGCGGTGACGAATACCAGCAGTGATACCGGTACGGCTGCGGGCGCCGCTCGCTGCGTCGAGCACAAGCTGAGCGCCTCCGCTGATGCTGGTATGGTCTACGCCAAAGTAGGCGTCGGTGCGCTTGCTGAAAGCGTAGTCCGCCACGGCGACATAGAAGTTGACGTTGCCATTGGACGTGCCGTTGACCGAGCCTGATTGCTTGCCGCGGAAGTAATGCGCACCCAGGTTCAGTTGAGGCGTCAGCTGGTAGCCCACGCCCACCTTGAACAGTTGGCGCTTGTCGGCATCACCCGGCTGGAAGCCGCCATTGGTCTGACCCGCCCAGAATGGGCCCAGGAGTGCTCGGTCTACGTTGTTACGGAAACCCTGAACGGTGCTGGTCACCGCAGCGTATTTCGCCTTGTTCAGGCCGTAGCCGGTGTTGAAGTACCAAGGGCCGGTGCGGTACGAACCGCCCAGGGTCCATGCATCGACATCGGTGCCACCAGGCAGCGTAGTGCGCATGTAACCCCCACCCACTGCGAAGCCATTGGCGGCGTAGCGCAGATAGCCGCCAGCCGTCTGCCATGCGCCGCCACCCAGCGTACTGCCCACATAGGCAGGCACCTGCGCTGCAGAAGCAGGCAACCCCGCTTCCAGTGCCTTGGTGTCGTTATTCTCGTCAAACGAGTATTGCAGCGAACCCACGAAACTGCGGTCTGGCGTTGCGAAGGTGTACTTGAGCATATTGCTGGTGAGTGCTCCCATGGCCATGCCCAGCTCAGGCTTGTAGGCCTCCATATACGGAGAATAGGGGAACGAAGCGTAAGTGCTGGTCACCACGTCGAACAGCACATTCCACTGGCGCCCAGCGGTCAGGCGGCCATAGGGGCCTTGCAACCCCACATAGGACAACTGGGAGAAGGGAGTGGAAACACTGCCGTCATCTGCATTCAAATGATTTTCCAAAACAACCAGGGCCTTGGAACCACCGCCCAGATCTTCGTCCACGTTGATACCCCAGCGGCTTTGCGACATGCCGCCACCCATCATCTTCGACAGGCTGTCTTTACTAGCACCTTCGTTATTGGTATGGCGATAGGCCACATCAACAATGCCCCATAACTGCACGCTGCTCGTCGGTGCGCTGGCGGTCTGTGCGCAAGCAAAGCTTGAAGCCAAGGCAACGGCTCCGAAGGCGAACAACTTCGTGATATCGGTTTTTTTCATAGATCGGGTCTCTTTCCGTGGTTGGTTGGGTGCCGGTCCAGTTTAGTAAAGGCACGCTCGTGCGTAAGCGTTTGTTGCGTATTGCTTACACAGGCTTTCCCTAATAGAACGACCGTTCACTTATCAAAACCACCGCGCCATCACGACTTTCCAGGGCACGAACACCCGCCCTCCAGCCGCAACCTTTTGCAGAAAAGCCTGGCCCAAGAAAGCCCTGCCAGCGGTCAAACCGAATGGCGACAAGACCGCGCATTGTTCAAAAAGAGGTGCCAAATGCGAAAAAGCCACCCGTCTTGCGACGGGTGGCTTGAGGTCACTTCTGTGAATGCTGGCGCAAGGCCAGCACGTCATCAGAAGGAGTGACGGATACCGACTTGCACGCCGGTCTGGCTGTCACCAGCGCGGGCATCAATGGTACCCAGGCCCTTGGCAGACAGATTCAGTTTCGAGGCGTCCTTGTTGTCCATGTATGCCACGGTGCCGTACACAGCGGTACGCTTGGACAGGTTGTGGACATAGCCCAGGCTGATCTGGTGGGCCTTGGAGTCGATGGCCTTCTGGTCGTACAGAGCATACTGCAGCTTGACTTCGCCAGCGCCCACTGGAGCGGATACGCCCAGCATGTAGGCGTTAACCTTGAGCTTGGCGGCGCCGGGGACATCATCCTCGGTCTGTTGCAGGATGGCGTTCAGCTTGACAACATTCAGGTCGTACGAACCGCCCAAGGTCAGACGATTGCGGTCAGCACCATTGACGGCAGTAGCACCGGAGCCCAGGGTCAGGGCGCTGCTCTCGTCATAAGACAGGGCAACACTCAAAGGGCCGTTGTCATAGGCAACATAACCACCAACGTAACGACCCTTCTTCGAGTTCGTCGTGTCAGCCTTTTCGTCGAAGCCATAACCAAGACCGGCAGTGAAGCCGCTGAAGTTGGGGGTGTAGTAGCTGATCATGTTGCTCGAACGGATGCCGTTGGCATCGTTGTTGTTGTTAGCCGTGGTTTGGTTGTTGCCATTCCAGTCGCTCCAGCCCATGAATTGGCCGATGCCGACCTGGCCGAACAGGTCGTAGGAGATGAACTTGGAGTAGCCAGGGGTCAGGTCACGGCCCAGGCGCACTTCACCGAAACCACCAGCCAGGCTGACCGTGGAACGACGCTTGAAATTGAAGCCAGAAGCATTGCCGTCGTCACCGAAGATTTCGCCTTCCAGCCAGAAGCCAGCCTTCAGGCCGCCACCCAGGTCTTCCACGCCACGGAAGCCCAGACGGCTGGTAGCGTTGCCGCTGGTGCCAATGCCATACTTGCTGTCAGTGTTGGTGCCAGCAGCGTTGGAAACGCCGTCGAGGTAGCTGACGTTGGTATCAACAATACCAAACAGGGTCACGGAAGATTGGGCCATTGCGGCGCCGGAAGCGGCCAGCACAGCCAGGGCAATCAGGGATTTTTTCATTGCGAGTTACTCCAAGGTTAAACATGGGCACCGGTTCGGAGGTCTTGAGCGCAGCTACTGCGCAGTCCTACCGGTTCCCCGGGCCAACCTCCTGGTGGGGAAGTTGCGGTTATTTCACCAGACGGGGCGCGGTTGCGCAAAGGAAATCGGCACGCAGGGTCAATTTCGTTGCGGCGCTGCAACATTGCAACCACACACCCATGCAGGCCTGCGGACGATGACACCGGCTTGGCGGCCCCAGTGCAGACAACAATGCCGCGCTACGCGGGGCATCTCGTGTCAACACGGCTGAATTTGCGGCAAATTACCTTGAAACTAGCTTTCTTGTCTGTAACAAGTTCCGTTCTCCTTCCAACCTTCGCACAATGCACCCATGGGGAAGTCGCATCATTCCTTCCATTTGCCACAATGCAGAACAACGCGGCAGGTTTATGCATGCATCTTCCGTGCCAAACCGAGCCAATCCTTCCAGAGAAAATCAGCCATGGACTCATTACTTTGCGCCGCAGACACCGCGCTGCGCACCCTGTTTGCAAAACCC
This sequence comes from Acidovorax sp. T1, assembly GCF_002176815.1. Classification (NCBI taxonomy): domain Bacteria; kingdom Pseudomonadati; phylum Pseudomonadota; class Betaproteobacteria; order Burkholderiales; family Comamonadaceae; genus Acidovorax; species Acidovorax sp. T1. The sequence continues at coordinate 3,254,194 of NZ_CP021648.1, forward strand.
CACGCCATGGAGGCATCTCCGGCGGCGCCCTTTGCCGAGACAGCGCTCGACCCGGCCCAAAAGCGCCTGTCCGGCGCACTGATGCGGGTGAACCATGTGGGCGAGGTCTGCGCGCAAGCCCTTTACACGGCGCAGGCCGCCGTCACGCGTGACGCCCAATTGCGCCGCCACCTGCTAGAAGCAGCCCGCGAGGAAACCGACCACCTGGCCTGGACGCAGCAGCGGCTGGACGCCCTGGGCGCCCGGCCCAGCCTGCTCAACCCGCTGTGGTTTGCGGGCGCGTTTGCACTCGGCGTGGTGGCCGCCAAGGTGAGCGACCGCGTGAGCCTGGGGTTTGTGGTGGAAACCGAAAACCAGGTGTCCGAGCACCTGCAGGGCCACCTGGACAAGCTGCCGCCGGACGACCTGGCCTCGCGCGCTGTGGTCAGCCGCATGAAGGACGATGAAGAGCGCCACGCAGCCAGCGCGCGCGATGCCGGCGCCGTGGCCCTGCCCGCACCCGCCCGCCTGATGATGAAAATGGCCGCCAAGGTCATGACGACCACGGCGCATTACGTCTGAACCGGCGCGGCCACAGCGCTGGCTTACGATCTCAAGCCTCGACGATCTCGAAGCCCGTGGTGATGTTTGCCGTCTTGCCCAGCATGATGCTGGCCGAGCAGTATTTTTCGTGGCTCATGGCAATGGCGCGCTCCACAGCCCCGTGCGTCAACCCCTTGCCCGTCACGGTGAAATGCATATGGATGGCGGTGAACACCTTGGGGTCCACCTCGGCCCGCTGCGAGGTGAGCTTGACGCTGCACCCGCGCACATCATGGCGCCCGCGCTTGAGGATCAGCACCACGTCATAGGCGGTGCAGCCGCCGGTGCCGGCCAGCACGGTTTCCATAGGCCGGGGCGCCAAGTTTTGCCCCCCATTGGCGGGGTTGGCGGCATCGGGGGCGCCGTCCATGGCCAGGATATGGCCGCTGCCCGTTTCGGCCACAAAGCCCATTCCCGACCGCGTTCCGGCGCCGCCGGTCCAGCTGACTGTGCATTCCATGTCTGTCACTCCTTGTTGGTGCGTGGTTTTTTTGACGAAATGGGCATGCCATTTCAACAATTTGCGGTGGATTTTGCTGCATTGCAGCACCCATCGCGCTAAGATACCGCCATGCGTTGCCCTTTTGAGAAGAAAGGGTTGGTAGCCGAAAGGTCACCAACAGCCGCAATGCACTGATTGTCTCCTCCATCTCCTCAAAGGATGGATTCAGCCCTGGGCTTTACCGCCTGGGGCTTTTTTTTGCCTGCGCCGCGCTGCCGGTGCGGCCCGCCCTGCCCCAACGACACCCCCGTCGCCGGGCCTTCAGGCGATGCGCCTATGATGGACGCCCCGCCACCCTCGCTGCGGCGGCGCACCTTCTGCCTCACATGACCCAGCATCTCACCCCTTTCGATTACCTGAAAAAGATCCTGACCGCCCGCGTCTATGACGTGGCCGTTGAGTCGGCCCTGGAGCCCGCCAAAAACCTCAGCCGCCGCCTGCACAACAAGGTGCTTTTGAAGCGCGAGGACCAGCAGCCCGTCTTCAGCTTCAAGCTGCGCGGCGCCTACAACAAAATGGCCCACCTCTCGCCCGAGCAGTTGCAAAAAGGGGTGATCTGCGCCTCGGCCGGCAACCACGCGCAGGGCGTGGCCATGAGCGCACGCAAGCTGGGCACGCGCGCGGTGGTGGTGATGCCCACCACCACGCCCCAGCTCAAGATCGACGCCGTGCAGGCGCTGGGCGGCGAGGTGGTGCTGGCGGGCGACAGCTATTCCGATGCCTACGACCACTCGGTGCGGCTGCAAAAAGAACAAGGGCTGACCTTTGTGCACCCCTTTGACGACCCCGACGTGATCGCGGGCCAGGGCACGATTGCCATGGAAATCCTGAGCCAGCTGCAAAAACTGGGCAGCAACCAGCTGGATGCCGTGTTCGTGGCGATTGGCGGCGGTGGCCTGGTGGCGGGCGTGGCCAACTACATCAAGGCCGTGCGGCCCGAGATCAAGGTGATTGGCGTGCAGATGAACGACTCGGACGCGATGATCCAGTCAATCAACGCGCACGAGCGCGTCACGCTGGCCGACGTGGGCCTGTTCTCCGACGGCACCGCCGTCAAGCTGGTGGGCGAAGAAACCTTTCGCGTGGCGCAGGGCCTGGTGGATGACTACATCACAGTGGACACCGATGCCGTGTGCGCTGCCATCAAGGACATCTTTGTGGACACGCGCAGCATCGTCGAGCCCGCTGGGGCCCTTGCCGTGGCGGCCATCAAGCAATATGTCGCCAAAAACAAGACCCGGGGCGAGACCTACGCCGCCATTTTGTGCGGCGCCAACATGAACTTCGACCGCCTGCGCTTCGTGGCCGAGCGCGCCGAGGTGGGCGAGGAGCGCGAGGCGTTGCTGGCGGTGACCATTCCCGAAGAACGCGGCAGCTTCCGGCGCTTTTGCGAGGTGGTGGGCGGCCTGCCCGGCGGCCCGCGCAATGTGACCGAGTTCAACTACCGCATCAGCGACGCCACGCGCGCCCATGTGTTCGTGGGCCTGACCACGCACGGCAAGGGCGAATCGGAAAAAATCACCAGGAACTTCGAGCGCCACGGCTTCGAGTCGCTCGACCTGACGCACGACGAGCTGGCCAAGGAACACCTGCGCCACCTGGTGGGCGGCCATTCGGCACTGGCGCAAGACGAGCGCCTGCTGCGCTTTGTGTTCCCCGAGCGGCCCGGTGCGCTGCTCAAGTTTCTGAGCCTGATGCAGCCGACCTGGAACATCAGCCTGTTCCACTACCGCAACCAGGGCGCCGACTATGGGCGCATCCTCGTGGGCCTGCAGGTGCCGCCCGAGGACGCCGCGGCGTTCGACGCCTTTCTGGCCACGCTGGGCTACCCCTGCGTGGAAGAAACGCTGAACCCGGCCTACCGGTTGTTCTTGCGCGCAAAATAATGGTCAAAACAGCCTCTAGCGCTTATTTATCAAGCGCCAGCAGCTATTATTTTTGACATTGCCACAACCTCTCCCCATGCAAGCCCTGCGCCACTACCTACTGGCCGTGCAGTTTTTTACCCGCATTCCCGTCACGGGGCAGCTGGCCGACTGGGTGGGCTACAGCCCGGCCATGCTGCGCGCCAGTGCCGCGCATTTTCCGGGCATAGGCTGGCTGGCAGCGGCGCTGTCGGCGGGCGTTTATGCCGCGCTGCATTGGGCCCTGGCGCCCAACCCGCTGGCCCCCGCCGTGGCGGCGGTGTTTTGCACCATTGCCACGGTGCTGATGACCGGGGGCTTTCACGAGGACGGCCTGGCCGATGTGGCCGACGGGCTGGGCGGCAGCTACGAGCGCGAGCGGGCGCTCGACATCATGAAAGACTCGCGCATTGGCGCCTTTGGGGCCATGGCGCTGGTGCTGGCGCTGCTGGCCAAGGTCAGCCTGCTGGCGCTGCTGGGGGCCCACAGCCTGCAGGCCGCTTTGGCTGCGCTGGTGGGCGGGCATGTGCTGTCGCGGCTGTGGCCGCTGCTCATCGTGCGCAGCCTGCCCCATGTGGGCGACACCGCCCAATCCAAAAGCAAGCCGCTGGCCGACCAGATCACCGGCGCGGCGCTGGTTGCTGCTGTTTTGTGGTGTTTTGTGCCAATAGCGCTTGTATGGCAAGCGCAGTCAGCTCTGTTTTTAATAGCATCCGCAGGCTGCAGCGGCCTGGCCGCCGCCTGGATGGGCCGCTGGTTTGCGCGGCGCCTGCAGGGCTTTACCGGTGACTGCCTGGGCGCCACGCAGCAGGTCAGCGAAATCGGCTTTTACCTGGGCGCGGCGCTGGCCCTGCGCTGGGCATGAGCCCTACCCCCCCCGCCCGCCTGTGGCTGGTGCGCCACGCCCAGCCCCTGGTGGCCGCCGGCACCTGCTACGGCGCGCTGGATGTGCCCGCCGATGCGGCCGCCACGCAGGCAGCCGCCCGGCGTTTGGCGCAGGCCTTGCCAAAGCGCGTGATCGCGCACCATTCAACGCTACAAAGATGTGAGCTGCTTGCGCTTGCCACACAAGCGCTGCGACACGATTTGACTATCCATCCCGACGCTCGTCTGCGCGAGATGGATTTCGGCACCTGGGAAGGCCGCGCCTGGGACCGCATCGGCCAAAACGCCATCGACGCCTGGACCGCCGACTTTGCGCTGCACCGCCCCGGCGGCGGCGACAACCTGGCCGCGCTGCTGGCCCGCGTGGCAGCCGCCCTGAACGCAGCGCGCCAGCAGGCGCGGGCCGGGAGCGATGTGGTGTGGTTCACCCACGCCGGCGTGGCGCGCTGCGTGGCCTGGCTGCTGGCGCACGGCGAAGCGCGCATGCCCAGGGCCGACGAGTGGCCCGTGCCTGCCCCGGCCTGGGGCGAATGGGAAATTCACAGCCTGCAGTAACGCCGTGCACCGGCGCACCCCGGCCTCAGTTTTTGGCGGGCATGTCCAGCGTCAGCGTGGCGGGGCCATCCACACTGGCACCCAGCCGGGCCTGGCGCGGGTCCAGCGATTGCAGCACCAGCCCCTCGTCCACCGCCGCACCCACCCGGAACGGCTTGGCCGGTTTGCCGTCCACCGCAATCAGCGCCGCACCGCCACCGCTGCTGCGGCCCGCCAACACCCCGATCAGGGCAAACCGGCTGGCCAGCGACGCCACCGGCGCCCGGCCAGCAGCGGCATCGGCGGCTGGCACGCCCAGCAGGCGCGCCATGGCCTGCGCATCGGGCGCCACCGGCGCGGGGGCCACGGCCGGCACCGTCAGCCCCACCGGCCGCGCCGACAGGCGCAGCCCCCAATAGACCACACTGGCGCCCGCCAGGGCCCAGAGAGCCAGAGTCCCCAGGCGCACGCCCCATTTGCTGTGTGAATTGGTCATCATCAGAGGATTATGATTCACGCGATCTGACCCTCCCGAGACTGTCTGCCGTGAACCACTCCACCCTCTTCCTCCTGCGCCGCACCCGCCGCAACCTGGCCACGCATGTGGCGCGGGGCTTCACCCTGATCGAGTTGATGGTGGTGCTGGTCATCATCGGCGTGCTGGCCGCGCTGATCGTGCCCAACGTGCTCGACCGCGCCGACGATGCGCGCGCCACCGCAGCCCGCACCGACGTCACCAATGTGATGCAGGCGCTCAAGCTCTACCGCCTGGACAACCAGCGCTACCCCACGGCCGAGCAGGGCCTGCAGGCGCTGGTGGCCAAGCCCACCACCGGCCCCGTGCCGGGCAACTGGAAGCCCTACCTCGAAAAGCTGCCCAACGACCCCTGGGGCCGGCCTTACCAGTACCTGAACCCCGGCATCAAGGGCGAGATCGACGTGATGTCGTTCGGCGCCGACGGCCAGTCGGGCGGCGAAGGCAAGGATGCGGATATCGGCAGCTGGCAGTGACGGCACTGCGCCAACGCAACCCAAGCCCATGAAACTGGCGCGTCCCAGGCCAGGGACGCCGTGGAACTGGCTTTGCCAGGCCACTGGCGTCGTCCCCCTTCCCGCGCGCAGCGCGAGAGAGGGGGGAAGCCGCGCAGCGGCTCAGGGGGGGTTTACTCTCCTAGAGCTGCTGATCGTCATCAGCATCATGGCGCTGGCCACGGCGGGCGTCAGCCTGGCGCTGCGCGACAGCGGGCAGACCCAGCTCGAGCGCGAAGCGGCGCGGCTGGCGGCCCTGCTGGAATCGGGCCGAGCCCAGTCGCGCGGCACGGGCGTGCCGATGCGCTGGCGCGCCGATGCGCAGGGCTTCCGGTTTGACGGTCTGCCCACCAGCACACTCCCCACCCAATGGCTGGATGCCGGCACCACCGTGCGCGGCCCCGCTATCCTGCAACTGGGGCCCGAGCCGCTGATCGGCCCGCAGCAGGTGCTGCTGGTGAACCAGGCCCACCCCGAGCGCGCGCTGCGCGTGGTGACCGATGGCGTCAGGCCCTTCACGGTGGAGCCGCTGCAATGAAGCGCGCGGAGCGCGGCTTCACGCTGGTCGAGGTGCTGGTGGCGCTGGGCATTGTGGCCATCGCCCTCATGGCGGGCCTGCAGGCCACCACCGCGCTGACGCGCAATGCCCAGCGGCAATCGGACATCGTGCTGGCCCAGCTGTGCGCCGAGAACGAACTGGTCAAGGTGCGCCTGTCGCGCCAGATGCCGGGTGTGGGCGACAGCACCCAACCCTGCGAGCAGGCAGGGCGCCGCTTCGACGTGGACGTGATCGTGCGGCCCACGCCGAACCCGAGTTTTCGGCGCGTGGATGCGCAGGTGCTCGATGGCGAGAACTCGGTGCTGCGCCTGTCCACCATCGTGGGCCGGTACTGAGATGGCCCCCACGCTCCCGCACTGCGTGTCGTCGCTGCCCCCCAAGGGGGCACAGCCCGCCTTCGGGCGGCCGGGCGGCGGTACTGAGATGGCCCCCACGCTCCCGCACTGCGTGTCGTCGCTGCCCCCCGAGGGGGCCCAGCCCGCCTTCGGGCGGCCGGGCGGCGGGCTGATGTGGCCCCCACGCTCGCGCACTGCGTGTCGCTCCCTGCCCCCCGAGGGGGCCCAGCCCGCCTTCGGGCGGCCGGGCGGCGGGCTGATCACTCCCACGCCCCCGCCGTGCGGCACGCAGCGCGGCTTCACCCTGATCGAGCTGCTGGTGGGCATTGCCATCATGGCGCTGATGGCCATTTTGGGCTGGCGCGGGCTGGACGGCATGGCGCGGGCGCAGGAGGCCACCCGCCAGCGGGCCGACGAGCTGCTGGTGGTCCAGGCCGCGCTGGGGCAGTGGAGTGTCGATCTGGACGCCCTCCTGGCCTTGCCCCACACCACGCCGCTGCACTGGGATGGCCAGGTGCTGCGCATCACGCGGCGCAGCAGCGCCATGCCCGATGAAGGCGCCCTGGTGGTGGCCTGGACCCGGCGCGACGTGCAGGGCGCCAGCCATTGGCTGCGCTGGCAATCGCCGCCGGTGCGCACCCGTGCGGACTGGCAACAGGCCTGGCATCAGGCGGCCTTGTGGGCCAGCAACCCGGGCGAAGCCGAGCGGCGCCGCGAAGTGCTGCTGCTGCCGCTGGACAACTGGCAGCTCTTTTATTACCGCGGGGGCGCCTGGTCGAACCCGCAGTCCAGCAGCGACGCCACGCCCGGCGATGCCGCCGCCGTGCCCGCCACCGTCCCCGATGGCGTACGCCTGCAGATCACCATCAGCCCCGGCCAGGCCCTGGCCGGGCAGATCACGCGCGACTGGGTCAACCCCTTGCTCGGCGGGGGCAAGTCATGACCCACCGCACCCCCTCTTGCAAAAACATCGCAGGCCTTGCGCGCCAACGCGGTGCTGCTTTGCTCGCGGCCATGCTGACCGTGACGCTGGTGGCTACCTTTGCCGCCGCCGCGCTGTGGCAGCAGTGGCGCGCGGTCGAGGTCGAGACGGCCGAGCGCGCCCGGCTGCAATCGGCCTGGATTCTGGTGGGCGCGCTCGACTGGTCGCGCCTGATCCTGCGCGAAGACGGCATCACCGGCGGCGCCGACCACCTGGCCGAGCCCTGGGCCGTGCCGCTGCAAGAGGCGCGCCTGTCCACCTTTTTGGCGGCCGACCGCAACGTGGCGCAGGTGGACGATGCCAGCACCGACACCACCGATGCCTTTCTGTCCGGGCAGATCACCGACCTGCAGGCCCGGCTGAACCTGACCAACCTGATCGAGGGCGACAAGGTGCAAGCCGGCGCCTTGCGCCAGTTTTCGCGCCTGTTCGCTCGCCTGGGCCTGCCCCCGCAGCAGCTGGACCAGCTGGTGCAGGCGCTGCGCCAGGCCAAGGCCAGCCAGGGCGCCGACAGCAGCGCGCCCCTGCTGCCGCCCACCCTGGCCCAACTGGGCTGGCTGGGCCTGCCGCCCACTACCGTGGCCGTGCTGGCCCCCCATGTCACGCTGCTGCCGGCGCGCACCCCGGTGAACCTGAACACCGCCGATGTGGATGTACTGTCGGCCGCCATCGACGGCCTGGACATGGCGGGCGCGCAAAAGCTCGTGCAGGCCCGGCAGTCGCGCCATTTCCGGGTGCTGACCGATGTCTCCGACCAACTGGGCGCCAGCATTCAGCTGAACGCCGACGACCACGCCATCGCTTCGCGCTACTTCGAGGTGCGCGGGCGATTGCGCCTGGGCACCACCATGGTGGATGAGCGCTCGCTGGTGATGCGCCAGGGCGCCACCGTGACCACGCTGTGGCGCGAACGCGGGGCCTTTGACAGAGAACCCGCGCCCCCTGCGCCCCAAGCAATGCGCTGAGCGCCCTTTGCCGCAGCACTGTCAAGTCTGCCCCCTAAAATGGCCCGCAAACCCCGCCCATGAGCACCCTGATCCTTTTCCTGCCCCTGGCCCCGTCCGGGCCCACCGCCGACTACAGCTACACGCTGACCGCCGACGGCCACACCGCACTTCGCCACGCCAGCGCCCCTGCGGCGCTGCTGCCCGAGCCTGCCCGGCCGGGCGGCGAGGTGGTGGCCGTGGTGCCGGCGCAGGCGCTTTCGTGGCAGCGCGTGCAGTTGCCCAACGGCGTGCCGCTGGGCACCGGCCAGCAAACGTCGCGCCTGCGCTCGGTGCTGGAAGGCCTGCTCGAAGACCTGCTGCTCGACGACCCAGCCCAGCTGCACTTTGCCCTGCAACCGGCGGCCCGCGCGGGCGAACCCGTGTGGGTGGCCGTGTGCGACCGCGCCTGGCTGCGTGAAGCGCTGCAGGCCCTCGAATCTGCAGGCCGGCGCGTATCGCGCGTGGTGCCTGAATTTGCACCGGGCCCCACCGCCAGCGGCCAGCCCGAGCTGTTTGCGCTGGGCACGCCCGAAGAGGCCCACCTGGTGCTGTGCGGCCATGGGGCCGAGCAGGCGGTGACCGTGCTGCCCCTGTCGTCCGTGGCGCTGGGCCTGATCGGCCCGGCCCCCGTAGATGCCGACGAGGCGATGCCCCCGGTGCACGCCGAGCCCGCCGTGGCGGCGCTGGCCGAGCGCACGCTGGGCCGCCCCGTGGTGCTGCACACCGCCAGCCAGCGCGCGCTCGATGCGGCGCGCGGCGACTGGGACCTGGCGCAGTTCGACCTGGCCAGCACTGGGCGCACCCGCGCCCTGCGCAAGGCCGGCAGCGCCGCCAGCGCCTTTTTGTATGCGCCGCAGTGGCGCGCGGCACGCTGGGGCGCAGGCCTGCTGGCCGCTGCCCACCTCGTCGGCCTGAACGCCTGGGCCTGGCAGGAGCGCGATGCACTCGCCGCCAAGCAGGCCGCGGTGCGCAACGCGCTCACCCAGACCTTCCCCAAGGTGCAGGTGGTGGTGGACGCCCCGGTGCAGATGGAGCGCGAACTGGCCGTGCTGCGCCAGGCCGCCGGCAGCGTGTCGCCGCGCGACCTGGAACCCCTGCTCGCGGCGGCAGGCGCCGCCCTGCCCGCAGACCAGTTGCCCAATGCATTGGAATACACCGCCGGCGAGCTGCGCCTGCGCGGCATCACGCTGGCGCCCGAGGAGCAAACGGCCGCGTTCACCCGGCTGCAGGCTGCGGGCTACAGCGCCCGCCTGGACGACGGCAGCCTGTTGCTGCGCGCAGAGGTGACGCCATGAACGCCCCCACCATGAACCTCTCCTTGCCAGCGCGCTGGAAGGCCCTGGCCCCGCGCGAGCAAAACCTGGTCCTGGCCGCGGGCAGCGTGGTGGTCCTGGCGCTGCTGTGGTGGGTGGCCCTGGCTCCGGCCCTGAACACGCTGCGCACGGCCCCGGCGCGCCATGCGGCCCTGGATGCCCAGTTGCAGCGCATGCACAGCCTGCAGGCCGAAGCCCTGCAACTGCAGGCCGCACCGCGCAGCGCCCCGGGCGATGCCGTGGCCAGCCTGCGCAGCGCGCTGACCCAGCGCCTGGGCGCCACCGCCCAGCTCAGCCTGGCGGGCGACCGTGCCACCATCACACTCAAGGGCGCGCCCGCCGACGCACTGGCCCAATGGCTGGCCCAGGCGCGCAGCAATGCGCTGGCGGTGCCGGTAGAAGCCCGCCTCACGCGCAGCCCGGCGGCTGCGGCCCCCGCGCCGCCTGCCACCCTCGGCAATGCGCCCGCTGCGGCCGCACCGCGCTGGGATGGCAGCCTGGTGCTGGCCCTGCCCGCCCGCTGACCGGCAGCCCTTTCCGTGCTGCGCAACATGCCTTCCCCCTCGCGTTCCAGCGCCCGGCGCACTGTCACGGCGGCACCGCGTGCGCCCTGGGGCTGGGCTGCCGCCGGGTTGCTGGTGGGCGTGCTGCCGGCGTTGGTCGCCTTTGCGCCGGCACAGTGGCTGGCGCAGGCGGTGGACGGCGCCAGCGGCGGGCAAGTGCTGCTGGTACAGGCGCGTGGCACCGTGTGGACCGGCTCGGCCCAGCTGGTGCTGACCGGCGGCGGCGCCAGCCAGGACCGCGCAGCGCTGCCCGGGCGCCTGGAATGGCGCTTGCGTCCCACCCTGCGCGGCCTGCGCGCCCAGGTGCACGCCGCCTGCTGCATGCCGGCACCGTTGCAGGCCCGCGTGGATGCCCGCTGGGGCGGCATGCGGCTGGCGCTGGCCGATGGCCAGGGCCAGTTTCCTGCCGGCCTGCTGACCGGACTGGGAACGCCGTGGAACACCCTGCAGCCCGAGGGCCAACTGGCCGTGCAGACCCGGGGCCTGGAAGCGGTGTGGACTTCAGGCCGCCTGGCACTGACGGGCATGGCCCAGCTCGATGCGCGGGCCATGTCCTCGCGCCTGTCCACCCTGCGCCCCATGGGCAGCTACCGGCTCGTGCTGCAGGGCGGCGAATTGCCCACGCTCACGCTGAGCACGCTCGACGGCGACCTGCGGCTGAGCGGCAGCGGCCAATGGGTGGGCCAGCGCCTGCGTTTTACGGGCGAGGCCAGCGCCACGCCCGAACGCGAAGCGGCCCTGGCCAATCTCCTGAACATCATCGGACGGCGCAATGGCGCGCGCTCCATCATCACCGTGGGTTGACCCTATGACTTCCAATCTTTCGCCAGAATGGCGATTTGCTATTAATAAAATAGCTACATGCGCTTTACTGGCAAGCCTTAGCGGTCAAATTCATGCACAAACAGCCATCGGAACCGGCACCAGCAGCGTGCGCCCGGGCGAGCCCGTCACGCTGAACTTCGCCAATGCCGAGATCGAGGCCGTGGCCCGCACCATGGCCACCATCACCGGCCGCAACGTGGTGGTGGACCCGCGTGTCAAAGGCCAGCTCACCCTGATCACCGAGCGGGCCGTGACGCCCGCAGCAGCCTTCCAGCAGTTCCTGGCCGCGCTGCGGCTGCAGGGCTTCACGGTGGTCGAGTCCGCCGGCCTGTACAAGGTGGTGCCCGAAGCCGATGCCAAGCTGCAGGGCGGCAGCGTGAGCGTGTGGCAAGGCGGCGCCGCGGGCCCCGGCGGCGGGCAGATCGTCACGCAGATCTTCAAGCTCAATTACGAAAACGCGGCCAACCTGGTGCCGGTGCTGCGCCCGCTGATCAGCCCCAACAACACCATCAACGTGAACCCCGGTAACAACTCGCTGGTAATCACCGACTATGCCGACAACCTGCAGCGCCTGGCGCGCATCGTGGCGGCCATGGATGTCGCCAATGCCAGCGATGTCGAGATCATCCTGCTCAAAAACGCCGTGGCCACCGACCTGGCCCCGCTGGTGGCGCGGCTCATCGATGGCGGCAGCGCGGCCGCCCCGGCCGCGGCCCAGGGCCAGACCGACACTTCGTTCAAGACCACGCTGCTGGCTGAGCCGCGCAGCAACGCCCTGATCCTGCGCGCCGCCAACCCGGCCCGCGTGGCCCAGGTGCGCGCGCTGGTGGACAAACTCGACCAGCCGCCCGTGCCCGGCAGCAGTGCGGCCAGCGGCAACATCCATGTGGTCTATCTCAAGAATGCCGATGCCACCAAGCTGGCGACCACGCTGCGCGCGGCCATGGCGGCCGCAGGGGGCGGCAGTGGCGCCGCATCGTCGCCATCGTCATCGGTCTCATCGGGCGGCCTTTCAACTTCTGCCAATTCGGGCTTGACCGGCAACACCAGCAGCAACGCCGGGCTCAATGCCGGCGCTTCCAGCGGCCTGGGGATGGACATGGGCATGGGCATGGGCATGGGCTCTGGCAGCAGCACCAGCAGCAACCAACCATCGACCGGCGGCCAGATCCAGGCCGACCCCACGACCAATTCGCTCATCATCACCGCGCCCGAGCCCCAGTACCGGCAGCTGCGCGCGGTGATCGACAAGCTCGACGGCCGGCGCGCGCAGGTGCTGGTGGAAAGCCTGATCGTCGAGGTGTCCACCAACAAGCTGGCCGAGTTCGGCATCCAGTGGCAAAGCGTGATCGGCAACAGGGGCGATGGCGTGGTGGGCGCCATTGGCACCAACTCCAGCACCTCCGGTGCCAACATCATCGGGTTGACGGCGGGCATCCTGCAGGGCGGCACGGCTGCAGCCGCCGCCGCAGCCGGCCTGGGCGGCGGCCTGAATCTGACGCTGGCCCCGCGCGTGAACGGGCAGTATTACCTGGGCGCGCTGGCCAACTTTCTGCAAAACAGTGGCGATGCCAACGTGCTCTCCACCCCCAACCTGATGACGCTGGACAACGAAGAGGCCAAGATCGTCATCGGCAACAACGTGCCTTTCCCTACCGGCTCTTACGCCAACACAGGCGGCAATGCCGGCGCGGTCAACCCCTTCACCACCGTGGAGCGCAAGGACGTGGGCCTGATGCTGCGCGTGCGGCCGCAGATCAACGAAAACGGCACGGTGAAGATGGCGATCTACCAGGAGGTCTCCAAGATCGACTCCGCCACGCTCAAAGACCCCAATGGCCCGACCACCAGCAAGCGCTCCATCGAATCGAACGTGCTGGTGGACGACGGCAGCATCATCGTGCTGGGCGGCCTGCTGGAAGACAGCTACTCACAGGCCGAAGACAAGGTGCCGCTGATAGGCGACATTCCTGTGTTGGGCAACCTGTTTCGCAGCGAGAACCGCTCGCGCAAGAAGACCAACCTGTTGGTGTTCCTGCGCCCTGTGGTGGTGCGCGATGCGGCCGCCAGCGACGCGCTGATGATCGACCGCTACGACTCCATCCGCGCGCTGCAGCAGGCCACGCAGCCTGCGGCCAGCGTCGTGCTGCAGTCCGTCTCCGGCGCCCCGGTGCTGCCTGCGCTGCGCCCTGAAGCCGCTCCGTCCGCACCTGCCGGGCAGCCCCTGACCGCGCCCATGTCCGACCCCGCGCCCGTCAACGCGCCCGTCAACGCGCCCTGAGGCAGGCCCGCGATGCGCCATCCTCTGCCCTACGCCTTTGCGCGCACCGCCCAGTTGCTGCTGGAGGACGACGGCCAGCAGCTTGTGCTGTGGCACGGCCCCCAGCCCAACGCCAGCGCGCTGTCGGAAGTGCTGCGCAAGCACCCGGTGCAACAGCTGCTGCCGATCGATGCCAACAGCCTGGCCCAGCGCATCAGCGCAGCCTATGCGCAGGGCGAATCGAGCGCCGCCACGGTGGTGAGCGAGGTCGAGTCCGATGCCGACCTCTCGCGCATGATGCAGGAGCTGCCGGCGGTCGAAGACCTGCTGGAAACCGCCGACGACGCACCCATCATCCGCATGCTCAACGCCCTGCTCACGCAGGCCGCGCGCGACGGCGCCAGCGACATCCATATCGAGCCCTACGAACGCCACAGCAGCGTGCGCTTTCGCGTGGACGGCAGCCTGCGCGAGGTGGTGCAGCCCAACCGCGCGCTGCACGCCGCCCTGATCTCGCGCCTGAAAATCATGGCCGACCTCGATATTTCAGAAAAGCGCCTGCCGCAGGACGGCCGCATCAGCCTGCGCCTGGGCACCCGCGCCATCGACGTGCGCGTGTCCACCCTGCCCAGCGCCCATGGCGAACGCGCCGTGCTGCGCCTGCTGGACAAGAGCGAAAGCAAGATCAGCCTGGAGGCCGTGGGCATGCAGGGCGACACCTTGCACCGCTTTGAAAGCCTGATCGCCCAGCCGCACGGCATCGTGCTGGTGACCGGGCCCACGGGCTCGGGCAAGACCACCACGCTGTATGCGGCCTTGTCGCGGCTCGATGCCACGCGCAACAACATCATGACGGTGGAAGACCCCATCGAATACGAGCTGCCCGGCGTGGGCCAGACGCAGGTCAACAGCAAGATCGACCTGACGTTTGCCAAGGCCTTGCGCGCCATCCTGCGCCAGGACCCGGACATCATCATGATTGGCGAAATCCGCGACTTCGAGACCGCGCAGATCGCCATCCAGGCCTCGCTCACCGGCCACCTGGTGCTGGCCACGCTGCACACCAACGACGCCGCCAGCGCCGTCACGCGCCTGACCGACATGGGCGTGGAGCCGTTTTTGCTGTCGTCGTCCCTGCTGGGCGTGCTGGCCCAGCGCCTGGTGCGCAAGATTTGCACCCACTGCGCCGGCAAGGGCTGCGATGCCTGCGGCCAAACGGGCTACGCAGGCCGCACCGGCGTGTTCGAGCTGCTGGTCACCAACGATGCCATCCGCGCCCAGATCCACAACCAGGCCTCCGAAGCCGACATCCGCACCGCTGCGCTGGCCCATGGCATGGCACTGATGCGCGACGACGGCGAGCGGCTGATTGCTGCGGGCATCACCAGCCGCGAAGAAGTGCTGCGGGTGACGCGGGACTGACCCCCTGCGCGGCTTCGCCGCTTCCCCCAGCGGGACGCCACCCCTGGCCCGGCCAAGCCGGCTCCACGGTGGCACTGGCTTGAGGGGCGCCGGTTGCTGGCGGCGTGGCGCCACCTTGCACCACGTATCGCCCCACCAGAAGTCCGCCGCCGAAACGCTACATTATCAATAGCTTTCAGCGCTTACTGCATAAGCGCTAGAAGCCAAAAACACCACTATTGAATCTGCAGCGCCGCCTGCGCCTGCCGCACCGCTGCGGGCTGGCGGCCACGGGCTGCAGCCGCAGCGGTTGGCAGGGCACCAGGCAGGATGTCCGTCGCACCACCGTCATGCAGCTTGAACTGGCTGACGGCGCGCGTGAGCTGCAGGGCCTGCTCGCGCAACGATTCCGATGCGGCCGTGGACTGCTCTACCAGGGCCGCGTTCTGCTGCGTCATCTGGTCCAGCTGGGTGACCGACTGGCTGATGTGACCGATGTTGTCGCTTTGTTCGGCGGCCGAGGCGGTGATTTCGTTGATGATGCCCGACACGCGGCGCACGCTGCCCACGATTTCGGTCATGGTCTGGCCCGCCTGGCTCACAAGGCGTGAGCCGTCTTCCACGCGCTCGACCGACGAGCCGATCAGCTCCTTGATCTCCTTGGCCGCCCCGGCGCTGCGCTGGGCCAGGCTGCGCACCTCGCTGGCCACCACGGCAAAGCCACGGCCCTGCTCGCCGGCGCGTGCGGCCTCCACGGCAGCGTTGAGCGCCAGGATATTGGTCTGGAACGCAATGGAATCGATCACGCCCGTGATGTCGGCAATCTTGCGCGAGCTGGTGGTGATCTGGTCCATGGTGCTCACCACCTGCGACACCACGGCACCGCCGCGCGCCGCCACCTCGGCGGCCGACGAGGCAAAGTCGCTGGCCTGGCGCGAGGACTGCGCGCTTTGCTGCACCGTGTTGGTGAGCATTTCCATGGACGAGGCCGCTTCTTCGAGGTTGGCAGCGGTCTGCTCGGTGCGCTGGCTCAGGTCGTGGTTGCCGGTGGCGATCTCGTGGCTGGCGGTGGAGATATTGCCCGCCGCATCCTGCACCTGGTGCACCAGGCCGCGCAGCGACTGCTGCATGCGGCCCATGGCGCCCACCAGCTGGCCCACTTCGTCGTGGTTCAGCGCCTGTTCATCGCGTGACAGGTCGCCGCCGGCAATGCGCTCGGCCAGATCGCGGGCCTGGGCCAGCGAGCGGGTGATGGAACGCACGCTCAGGTAGGTGAGCGGAATCAACACCACCAGCGCCAGCACCAAGGCCACGCCGATCAGGCCAGACATGGTGGCGGCGAGGGTGTCCACACCCTGGCGCGCCTGCTGCATCTGCTCACGGGCCGCAGTGGCCAGCTGGGAGAACAGCTGGTCGGTGGCCTCCATGTGCTTTTTGAGGCGGTCGGCATAGGCGCCGCCGCCGGCACCGTCGATCTGGGCGCGCTCGATCTGGTCGAAGATGGGAACAATGCCGGCCTCATATTGCTTGATCTCGTCGAGCGACTTGTCGATGGCCGCCACAAAGGCCGGATCGCCCGCCTGCACCTGGCGCACGTCGGCCAGGCTCTTGCGCAGCGCCGCCAGCGTCTTGCCCCAGCTTTCGCGCAGCGCCGCCACTTCCACGGTGTTGTTGAAGTTGATGATGATGTCTTTTTCGGCGCGGCGCAGGTCCCCCAGCGAGGTGCGCAGGTCGGACATGTCGGTGAGGGTCTGGACCCGTTGGGAGAACAGGACTTCCAGCGTGCCGCGGGTGCGGTCCAGTGCGATGAACCCCATGCCCCCAATGATCACCAGCAATACGAGTGAAAAGGTCGTTGCGAAATACAGGCGCGTGCGAATGGAAAATCGACCCAGAGCGTTCATGGCTCTTCCTTACAAATTTTGACAAACAACTGGGTTTAGCAACTTTAATGCCACAACCTTGCCCAGCCTTCTGGGCTGGTGCTGGAGGACTATAAATGCCGCCACATTCGCGGCTGCACAGGGTATTCACCGGGCTTGGCACCAGCCCGTTGTGGCGCGGCGGTGCCCGTGCAGCGACAGGGGTTTAAGGGCAATTTGTGACATTTGTAGCAAATAATCAGGGGAAACCCTTGGGCGCTTCGCCGGGATGCGCCGTGCGATACACGCACCCTCAGCCATGGCCGCATGCCGGCGGGGATGGCCAGCCTCCCTGCGAACACCTGAAAAGCCCCGACCCCATTGACGAGCATCCATGTCCGCCCCCCTCTCCTCCCCCAAGCCATCCCAGGGCACCCTGGGCAGGCGACTGCTGACCACTTTCGCCGTGGTGCTGACGCTGACCCTGCTCGGCTCGCTGATCGGCATCTGGTCGCTGCGCCAGATCCAGCAATCCACCGAAACCATGGTGAGCCAGGGCGTGGCCACCGAGCGCCTGGTGGCCGACGCCTACCGCTACCAGGCCATCAACTCCGAGCGCTACAAGGCCATCGCACTGAGCTCGGAGCCCGAGGTGAGCGACATCCTGGGCGCGGACATTGCCGCCACCCAGCAGCTCTATGACGCGCGCATTGCCGATCTGGGCAAACGCCTGCAAGTGGCCGAAGACCGTGCCTTGCTCGACAGCATCGATGCTGCGGGGAAAGACTTCCTGCAAGCCCGCACCGAGCTGGTGGCGGCCCGCGATTCGGGCGTGACAGAACGCATCCGCAAGGTGTACACCGAGCGCTTCCGGCCCTCTTCCGGTGCATTGCTGTCCGCACTGGGCACGCTCACCCAATCGCAGCGCAACGCCATCGATGCCGGCGCACGCGAAGTCGAGCGCCTGGGCGCCGTGGCCCGCACCGCGCTGCTGGCCTTCAGCGCGATGGCGCTGCTGGTGGGCACCGTGCTGGCGCTCTGGCTGGTGCGCAGCATCACGCGCCCGATCGCGCTGGCCGGCACCACGGCCGACCGCGTGGCCGCCCTGGACCTGCGCCACGACATTGCCGGCCATGCAAAAGACGAGGCCGGCCGCATGCTCAACTCGCTGGCGGTGATGCAGCAAGCGCTGCGCACCCTGGTCGCGCAGGTGCGCGGATCAGCGCAGAACCTGAGCGTCGCCGCATCGGAAATCGCCAGCGGCAACACCGACCTGTCCAGCCGCACCGAAGAAACCTCCGCCAGCCTGCAAGAGACCGCGGCGTCGCTGGAGCACCTCACCAGCCGGGTGATGCAGTCCGCGCAGGCCGCGCACGACGCGCAGCATATGGTGGCCACCGCCACCGCGGTGGCACATGAAGGCGGCAGTGTGGTGGCCCAGGTGGAGCGCACCATGGAAGGCATCCACGCGTCGGCCAACAAGATCGTGGCCATCATCGGCGTGATCGACTCCATCGCCTTCCAGACCAACATCCTGGCGCTCAATGCCGCCGTCGAAGCGGCCCATGCGGGCGAACAGGGCCGCGGCTTTGCGGTGGTGGCGGCCGAGGTGCGCAACCTGGCCACGCGCTCGGCCGACGCTGCGCGGGAAATCAAGGCACTGATCCACGAATCGGTCGATCAGGTGAAAGAGGGCACCAGCCTGGCGGGCGTTGCCGGCAGCACCATGCAGCGCATCGTCGGCTCGATCCAGGACGCCGAACGCATGATGGGCGACATCACCGCCGCCACGCAGGACCAGAACCGCGACATCGGCCAGATCAACACCGCCGTGGCGCGGCTGGACCAGATGACCCAGGCCAACGCGGCGCTGGTGGAGCAGTCCATGGCCGCCTCGGCCGGCCTGCGCAGCCAGGCCCACGAGCTGTCCACCCTGATCAGCCAGTTTGTGCTGCCAGGCCAGGACGCGGCATCGGCATCGGCATCGCCCCAGATGGGCCTGGCACATCGGCGCCAAGCGCAGCTGACAACCAGCTAGACCACGCCGGGTCGCAGCCGGCTAACGACCCGGCCCCAGAGGGGCAGTCGAAGAAAATACAATAAAAATAGCCTCTAGCGCTTATCCAGCAAGCGCAAGAAGCTCATTTTTTAATAGCATTCATCAGACCGGCTTGATCGGCACGTACAGGCTGCTGCCGCCGCGCTGGAACTCTTCGGCCTTGGTCTCCATGCCCGCCGCCAGCGCCTCGGTCTCGGCAACCCCCTTTTGCTTTGCGAAGTCGCGCACCTCTTGCGTGATCTTCATCGAGCAGAACTTGGGCCCGCACATCGAGCAGAAATGCGCCACCTTGGAGGCATCCTTGGGCAGGGTCTCGTCGTGGTATTCCTTGGCCGTATCGGGATCGAGGCCCAGGTTGAACTGGTCCTGCCAGCGAAAGTCAAAGCGCGCCTGGCTGAGTGCATCGTCGCGCGAGCGGGCGCCCGGGTGGCCCTTGGCCACGTCGGCCGCGTGTGCGGCGATCTTGTAGGCGATGATGCCCTGCTTCACGTCGTCGCGGTCGGGCAGGCCCAGGTGCTCCTTGGGCGTCACGTAGCACAGCATGGCCGTGCCCATCCAGCCGATCATGGCGGCACCAATGGCGGACGCAATGTGGTCGTAGCCGGGGGCGATGTCGATGGTCAGCGGGCCCAGGGTGTAGAACGGCGCCTCGTGGCAGGTCTTGAGCTGCTCGGTCATGTTGGCCTGGATCATGTGCATGGGCACATGGCCGGGGCCTTCGATCATGGTTTGCACATCGTGCTTCCACGCCACCTGGGTCAGCTCGCCCAGCGTGTGCAGCTCGGCAAACTGGGCTTCGTCGTTGGCATCACTCGCGCAGCCGGGGCGCAGGCCATCGCCCAGGCTGAACGACACGTCGTACGCCTTCATGATGTCGCAGATGTCTTCGAAATGCTCGTACAAAAAGCTCTCGCGGTGGTGCGCCATGCACCACTTGGCCATGATGGAACCGCCGCGCGAGACGATGCCCGTGCGGCGCTGCGCCGTGAGGTGGATGTAGGCCAGGCGCACACCCGCGTGGATGGTGAAATAGTCCACGCCCTGCTCGGCCTGCTCGATCAGCGTGTCGCGGAAGATCTCCCAGGTCAGGTCTTCGGCCACACCGCCCACTTTTTCCAGCGCCTGGTAGATCGGCACGGTGCCAATCGGCACGGGCGAGTTGCGCACGATCCAGTCGCGCGTGGTGTGGATGTTCTTGCCGGTCGAGAGATCCATCACGTTGTCGGCGCCCCAGCGGATCGCCCAGACCAGCTTTTCGACTTCTTCCTCGATGCTCGACGTGACGGCCGAGTTGCCGATGTTGGCGTTGATCTTGACCAGGAAATTGCGGCCAATCGCCATGGGCTCCACCTCGGGGTGGTTGATGTTGGCGGGGATGATGGCGCGGCCCCGGGCCACTTCGTCGCGCACGAATTCGGGGGTGATGATGCGCGGGATGCTGGCACCCATCGGGTTGCCCATCAGGCGCTTCTCACGGCCAGCGTCGGCCATGTACTGCGCCATCCACTCGCGCTTGCCGTTTTCGCGGATGGCCACGTATTCCATCTCGGGCGTGATGATGCCTTTGCGGGCGTAGTGCATCTGCGTGACGTTACCGGTGTGGTTAGCGCCGGCCTTGGCGCGCAATGGCTTGCGTTGCAGGGCTGCGGCCTCGGCGCGCAGCTGGGCCAGGCGGGTGGCATCTTCGCTCTTTTGTCCGTCGTCCAGCGCTACGGGGGCGCGGCCTTCGTAGTGCTCCACATCGCCACGCGCGGCAATCCATGCATCCCGCACACCTGCGAGACCCTTGCGCACGTCAATCACGGCATCGGGGTCGGTGTAGGGGCCGGAAGTGTCGTACACACTGACCAGTTCGCCATTGGTCAGCGCGATGTCGCGCACGGGCACGCGCAGGTCGGTGTGCAAATGGCCGGGGATATAGGCTTTGCGCGATGCAGGAAAGGGCTCGCGCGTGCGGGCCAGCAGCTCCGCAAACTTTTCGGGGGCAGCGAGCTTGGCGTGGGGGTCGGGGGCGTTCATGGGCAGGTCTCCTGGTTCCGGTGGCGGTGGGGTCTGCTCCGGAATGGACCTGTGCGCCCCTCAGGTGGCTGCGCATGGCAGCGCCTGAGGCAAGGCGTGCCCACAGGGACTGCGGGCACGGGGACAAGGAGGTCGACTCTTCTTCCGCCGGTATGAACCGGATCAAGTTCGTCGGGTTCGCAAGGCCTGCCGAATTTCTTCAGCCACCTCGCATCTCAGCGCTTACGCACACCCCGGAGCAGGCGCGAGTATAGGACAGCGCTGCCTTACGGCCTTGAACAGGCTCAGGCCAGGCGCCCGATGAACAGCACGGCAAAGAAAAAGACGGCAGCGATGATGGTCCATTTCAGCACCACCAGGCCAAAGCGCTTGTAGCGCGCCTGGCCCGTGCCGGCATAGAACGCAAAGGAAACCACCGCGGTCAGCAGCAGTGCCATGGCCAGCCAGCGAAACAGCAGCATGGGCCCGCTACCACGCACGCACGGGTTGCAGGAACCCGCTGGGCGCCTGGCGTTCATCCTCGAACGTCACTTCTTCCCAGGCATCGCGCTGCGCCAGCAGTTCGCGCAGCAGCAGGTTGTTCATGGCATGGCCCGAGCGGAAGGCGCTGTAGGCCGCCAGCAGCGGCTTGCCCACGAGGTACAGGTCGCCCATGGCGTCGAGGATTTTGTGCCGCGCAAACTCGGCGTCGTAGCGCAGGCCGTCGGCGTTGAGCACCTTGTAGTCGTCCATGACGATGGCGTTGTCCAGCCCGCCGCCCAGCGCCAGGCCATTGGAGCGCAGCATCTCCACGTCTTTGGTGAAGCCGAAGGTGCGCGCGCGGGCGATGTCGCGCGCGTAGTTGCCCGAGCCCAGGTCGAACTCCACGCTCTGCCCGGTGGAATCGACAGCCGGGTGGGCAAAGTCGATCTCGAAGCGCAGCTTGAAGCCGTGGTAGGGCTCCAGGCGCGCCCACTTGAGGTTGTGGCCCTCGCCCTCGCGCACCTCCACCGGGCGCTTGAGGCGGATGAAGCGCTTGGGCGCGTTCTGCAGCTCCACGCCCGCGCTTTGCAGCAGGAACACGAACGAGGCCGAGGAGCCGTCGAGAATGGGCACCTCTTCGGCCGTGATGTCGATGTAAAGATTGTCCAGACCCAGCCCGGCGCAGGCCGACATGAGGTGCTCCACGGTGTGCACCTTGGCGCCGCCCGCGCCGATGGTCGAGGCCATGCGGGTGTCCACCACGGCTGTGGCGGTAATGGGAATGTCCACCGGCTCGGGCAGATCGACACGGCGGAACACGATGCCTGTGTCCGGCTGGGCCGGGCGCAACGTCAATTCGACCCGCTGGCCGCTGTGCAGGCCCACGCCAACGGCGCGGGTCAGGGTCTTGATGGTGCGTTGCTTGAGCATCTTGCAATTTTAGTGGGCCCGCCCAGCAGGAAGTACCTGTGACTTCCTATGACCCTGATAGAAAACGGAACACCTGAAATCGGCGCACGCCCCACCAGGGACGCCGCGCAAGGGACGCCCCGCCGCGCTGGCGTCGTCCCCCTTCCCGCGCTCAGCGAGAGAAGGGGGAAGCGGCGAAGCCGCTCAGGAGGATCTACCCTGTCAATCTGCCTGCTTGCGCAGGAAAGCCGGAATCTCCAGATCATCCATGCCGCCCGACGACAGTGCATCCACGCGGGCCGCTGCCTGCGTGCGGTTGGTGCGCCACACGCTGGGCACCGACATGCTGCCGTAGTCGGCCTGCGAGCCCCCCACCATGCCGCCGGCCACACCCACGGCACCACCCAGGCCACCGCTGGTGGCCATGGGCATTTGGTAGGCGATGTTGTCCGTGCCCGTGCGCAGGCCACCCTGCACCACCGAAATGGGCTGGCGGCGTGCGTTGGGGCGCGACAGGCCTGTGGCCACCACGGTCACGCGGATCTCGTCGCCCAGGCTGTCGTCGTAGGCCGCGCCGTAGATCACATGCGCGTCGGGCGAGGCATAGGCGTTGATGGTGCTCATGGCCAGGCGCGATTCAGACAGCTTCAGGCTGCCCTTGGCGGCCGTCACCAGCACCAACACGCCCTTGGCGCCCGACAGGTCGATGCCTTCCAGCAGCGGGCAGGCCACGGCCTGCTCGGCGGCGATGCGCGCACGGTCGGGGCCGCTGGCGGTGGCCGTGCCCATCATGGCCTTGCCGGGCTCGCCCATCACGGTGCGCACGTCTTCGAAGTCGACGTTCACATGGCCGTATTCGTTAATGATTTCGGCAATGCCGCCCACGGCGTTTTTCAGCACGTCGTTGGCGTGGGCAAAGGCCTCGTCCTGGGTGATGTCATCGCCCAGCACTTCGAGCAGCTTTTCGTTGAGCACCACGATCAGCGAATCCACATTGGCTTCGAGCTCGGCCAGACCGTTGTCGGCATTGCTCATGCGGCGCCCGCCCTCCCAATCGAAGGGCTTGGTGACCACGCCCACGGTGAGGATGCCCATTTCCTTGGCCACGCGCGCAATCACGGGTGCAGCGCCGGTGCCCGTGCCGCCGCCCATGCCGGCGGTGATGAACAGCATGTGCGCGCCCGAGATGGCGGCGCGGATGTCGTCCACCGCGGCTTCGGCGGCTTCACGGGCTTTTTCGGGCTTGCTGCCGGCGCCCAGGCCGCTGTTACCCAGCTGGATGGTGCGGTGGGCCGAGCTGCGGGTGAGCGCCTGCGCGTCGGTGTTGGCGCTGACGAACTCCACGCCCTGCACGCTGCGGGCAATCATGTGTTCGACGGCGTTGCTGCCGCCACCGCCCACACCGATCACCTTGATCTGGGTGCCCTGGTTAAATTCTTCGGCTTCGATCATTTCGATGGTCATGTTGGAGCTCCTGTTTCTAAATTCGTATGCAATTGCCAATGGATGAAAAGGGGTCTGGTTCGCGGTACATAAGGCGGGCCGGTACATCGCCATCGACCGCGCGGTATGCGATGGGGACTCCCTCGTGCAAGCCAGAGTGGGTATTTCATGGTCAGAAATTCCCCACGATGAAGTCTTTGAAACGCCCGAACGCGGTCTTCATCGACCCGCTCTTTTGCGCCACCTTGTAGCCGCGCATGCGGGCCAGACGCGCTTCTTCGAGCAAGCCCATCACCGTGGCGGCGCGGGGCTGGGCCACCATGTCCGACAGTGCACTGGAATACTTGGGGATACCACGGCGCACGGGCTTCAAAAAGATGTCCTCGCCCAGCTCGATCATTCCGGGCATCACCGAGCTGCCGCCGGTGAGCACGATGCCCGACGACAGCACTTCTTCGTAGCCCGACTCGCGCACCACCTGCTGCACGAGCGAGAAGATTTCTTCCACCCGGGGCTCGATCACGCCGGCCAGCGCCTGCTTGCTGAGCATGCGCGGGCTGCGGTCGCCCAGGCCGGGCACTTCCACCTGGGCCTCGGGGTCGGCCAGCAGCTGCTTGGCGTAGCCGCTTTCGACCTTGATGTCTTCGGCGTCCTTCGTGGGCGTGCGCAGCGCCATGGCGATGTCGCTGGTGATCAGGTCGCCGGCAATCGGGATCACCGCCGTGTGGCGGATGGCGCCACCGGTAAAGATGGCCACGTCGGTCGTGCCCGCGCCGATGTCCACCAGCACCACGCCCAGTTCGCGCTCGTCATCGGTCAGCACGGCCTGGCTCGATGCCAGCGGGTTGAGCATGAGCTGCTCCACGTCCAGGCCGCAGCGGCGCACGCACTTGATGATGTTTTCGGCCGCGCTTTGCGCGCCGGTCACGATGTGGATCTTGGCCTCCAGGCGGATGCCGCTCATGCCGATGGGCTCTTTCACGTCCTGCCCGTCGATCACGAATTCCTGCGGCTCCACCAGCAACAGGCGCTGGTCGCTGCTGATGTTGATGGCCTTGGCGGTTTCGACCACGCGCGCCACGTCGGCGGCGGTGACTTCCTTGTCTTTGACCGCCACCATGCCGCTCGAATTGAGGCCCCGGATATGGCTGCCCGTGATGCCGGTGTAAACGCGCTGGATCTTGCAGTCGGCCATCAGCTCGGCCTCTTTCAGCGCCTGCTGGATGCTCTGCACCGTGGCGTCGATGTTCACCACCACACCGCGTTTCAAGCCATTGCTCGGCGCCACGCCCAGGCCGGCGAGCTTGAGTTCGCCATTGGGCAGCACCTCGGCCACCACGGCCATGACCTTGGCCGTGCCGATGTCCAGCCCCACCACCACGTCTTTGTATTCTCTTGCCATATCAGTGTCTGCCCTTCATTGTTCTGTCCAGTCGCATCCGCTCCCCGCGGCTACTTCTTGGCAGCCGCTTGCGCGGTCACCGTTGTCACGCCGCGCAGGCGCAGTGCATAACCCCCGGCATGGCGCAGGTCGGCCGACTCCAGCGCGTCGGCGCGGCGCTGGTATTGCGCCGCCACCTGCGTCAGCGTGCGGGCAAAGCGCTGCGTGCGCTCCACCACCTCCTGCGGCGTGCCGCCTCCCAGCTCCAGCACGGCTTCGCTGTCGAGCGTGGCACGCCAGCCGCCACGTCCCGTCAGCACCAGTTCGTCCACCGCCATGCCCAGCGGCTCGAACACCGGCTGCAGCAGGCCATGCATCTGGAGCACCTGGGCCGAGCTGCCCTGCGGGCCCACCAGACGGGGCAAGCCCTCTTGCTCCACATCGCCCACATTGGCTTCGAACACCTCGCCCTGGCTATTGACCAGTGCAGCGCCGGTGTCGGGCCCCCAGTAGGCGACGGCATCGTGTTCCTGCAGCTCCACGCGCAGGCCGCCAGGAAACTCGCGCCGCACCATGGCCTTGCGCACCCAGGGCGCCTGTTCGAACGCCGTGCGCGCGGCGCGCAGGTCGAGGGTGAAGAAGTTGCCCGCAAGTTGCGGCGCCACATTGGCCCGCAAGGTCACGGCGTTGTTGTGCACCAACTCACCCTCGACCACGATGCGCGCCACGGCAAACCCCGGGTGCAGCAACACCCAGCGCGCCCCCGCCCCCAGCAACAGCAGGACGCAGCACACGAACAAGACCGATGCGGTCAGGTTCATGAGCTTGACGTCCAGCGGTGCGGGCAGCGACGGATTCATGGCGTGACGGCCTCCTGGGGCTGGCCTTGCGCCGGGCTCAGCGTGGCACCTGGCGGCGTGTCCAGCGTGGCCGTGGCAAGCAGGCCCACGCACAGGTCTTCGTAGCTGATACCAACGGCCCGCGCCGACATGGGCACCAGCGAATGCCCGGTCATGCCTGGCGAGGTGTTGATTTCCAGCAGAAACGGCTTGCGGTCACTGGCCCGGATCATGATGTCGGCCCGCGCCCAGCCGCGGCAACCCAGCGAGCGGAAGGCCTGCACCACCAGGCGCTGGATCTCGCGCTCCTCGGCCTCGGGCAAGCCGCTCGGGCAGTGGTATTGCGTGTCGTCGGTGAAATACTTGTTCTGGTAGTCGTAGTTGCCCTGCGGCGCCACGATGCGGATCACCGGCAGCGCATGGGCGCCAGCACCTTCACCCAGCACCGGGCAAGTGGTTTCGTCGCCCTCGATGAACTGCTCGCACAGCACCTCGGGGTCGTATTTCGATGCCAGCGCGTAGGCCTGCTCGCATTGCTCGGGCGAGGTAACTTTGCTCAACCCGATGGTCGAGCCCTCGCGCGCGGGCTTGACGATCATGGGCGCGCCCAGCGCCTGCAGGGCCAAAACGGTTTCTTCGCTGCTGGCCACGAGGCGCCAGTCGGGCGTGGGCAAGCCCTCGGCACGCCAGATGCGCTTGGTCATGATCTTGTCCATCGACATGCTGGACGCCATCACGCCGGAGCCGGTGTACGGAATGCCCAACAACTCCAGCGCGCCTTGCACCGTGCCGTCTTCGCCATGGCGCCCGTGCAGGGCAATGAAGCAGCGGTCATAGCCGCCGCGTTTCAGCTCGCCCAGATCATTGTGGGCAGGGTCAAAAGCGTGGGCATCCACGCCGCGCGAGCGCAGCGCCTGCAACACGCCGCGGCCGGACATCAGCGACACATCGCTCTCGGCCGACGCGCCGCCCATCAGCACCGCCACTTTGCCGAGCGCGCGGACATCCACATTGGAACCAAATGCGCTCATTGCGCTCTCCCTGTTTGCGTCAATAGCTCATTATTTTGTAGCATTTCCACGACTTTTCCAGGCACGGCGGCGATGGAGCCGGCACCCATGCACATCACCACGTCGCCCGCCTTGGCGTTGTCAGCAATGATCTGGGGCATCTCGGAAACGCTGTCAACGAAGTGCGGCTCCACCCGGCCGGCCACGCGCAGCGACCGCGCCAGCGCGCGGCCGTCGGCCGCCACCACGGGCGCTTCGCCGGCGGCATAGACCTCGGAGAGCAGCACGGCATCGGCCGTGCCGATGACCTTGACGAAATCTTCAAAGCAGTCGCGCGTGCGGCTGTAGCGGTGCGGCTGAAACGCCAGCACCAGGCGGCGCCCCGGGAAGGCACCGCGCGCTGCCGCCAGCGTGGCGGCCATCTCGACGGGGTGGTGGCCGTAGTCGTCGATCAGCGTGAACTGGCCACCGTCCTTGGCGGGCAGCTCGCCATAGCGCTGGAAGCGCCGGCCCACGCCCTTGAAACCGGCCAGCGCGCGCTGCACGGCTTCGTCCGGAATGTTCAGCTCCACGGCCACCGCGATGGCCGACAGGGCGTTGAGCACGTTGTGCTCGCCCGCCAGGTTGAGCACCACCTCCATGTCGGGCAGCGTGACGCCGTTGCGCCGCTGCACCGTGAAGCGCATTTGCCCCGCCTCGGCCCGCACGTTGATGGCGCGCACCTGGGCGTCTTCAGAAAAGCCGTAACTGGTGACCGGGCAGGTTACGCTTTGCAAAATGTCGCGCACCGCCGGGCTGTCAATGCACAGAACGGCCGTGCCATAGAACGGCATGCGGTGCAGAAAATCGACAAAAGCGCCCTTGAGCCGACCGAAGTCGTGCCCGTAGGTTTCCATGTGGTCGGCGTCGATGTTGGTCACCACGGCCATCACCGGCAGCAGGTTCAGGAACGACGCATCCGACTCATCGGCCTCGACCACGATGTAGTCGCCGCTGCCCAGCTTGGCATTGGCGCCCGCGCTGTTCAGGCGCCCGCCGATGACGAAGGTCGGGTCCAGCCCCGCCTCGGCCAGCACGCTGGTCACGAGGCTGGTGGTGGTGGTCTTGCCGTGCGTGCCGGCGATGGCGATGCCCTGCTTGAGGCGCATCAGCTCGGCCAGCATGAGGGCACGCGGCACGACTGGAATCTTCTTGTCGCGCGCGGCCAGCACCTCGGGGTTGTCGGCCGTGACCGCCGTGGAGGTGACCACGGCATCCGCGCCCTCGATGTGCGCGGCTGCATGGCCCAGGCAGGTCTGGATGCCCAGGCCCTTGAGGCGGCGCAGCGTGGCGCTGTCGGCCAGGTCGGAGCCCGAGATGCGGTAGCCCAGGTTGAACAGCACCTCGGCGATGCCGCTCATGCCGGCGCCGCCGATGCCGACGAAGTGGATATGGCGAATGGCGTGCTTCATGCGGCAAGCTCCTCGCAGGCAGTCACCACTTCACGGGTGGCGTTGATTTTTTGCATGTTTTTGGCCTTGAGCGCTACATCCACAAGCGTGGATCGCTCTAATTTCAATAGCATTTCAGACAAGCCCTCGGGCGTCAGGTCGCTTTGCTGCACCAGCCAGCCGCCACCGGCGTTCACGAGGAACTGCGCGTTGGAGGTCTGGTGGTCGTCCACGGCCGACGGGAAGGGCACAAAGATGGACGCCGCCCCCACGGCAGCGATTTCGGTGACGGTGCTGGCACCCGCGCGGCAGACGATGATGTCGGCCGCCGCAAAGGCGCTGGCGGTGTCGTCGATGAAAGGCGTCAGCTCTGCATCGACCCCGGCGGCAGCGTAGTTGGCGCGCAGCGCGTCGATCTGCGTGGCGCCGCTCTGGTGGACCACGGTGGGGCGTTGTCCGGCAGGCATCAGCGCAATGGCCTGGGGCACGATTTCGTTGAGCGCCCGCGCGCCCAGGCTGCCGCCCACCACCAGCAGGCGCAGCGGGCCTGCGCGGCCGGCAAAACGCTCGGCCGGGCCGGGCTGCTGCGTGAAGGCGGCGCGCAGCGGGTTGCCCACCCACTGGCCTTTCTTGAACACGTTGGGGAAGGCGGTGAACACGCGGTCGGCCACACCGGCCAGCACCTTGTTGGCCATGCCGGCCACCGAGTTCTGTTCGTGCAGCACCAGAGGCTTGCCCGCCAGCACGCCCATCATCCCGCCCGGAAAGGTGATGTAGCCGCCCAGGCCCACCACCACGTCGGGCTGGACGCGCCGCACCACGGCCAGCGCCTGCCAGAAGGCGCGCAGCAGGCGCAGCGGCAGCAAGGCCAGCGTCACCAGCCCCTTGCCGCGCACGCCCGAGAAGTCGATCAATTCGAGCGGAAAGCCGTGCTGCGGCACGATGCGCGACTCCATGCTGCCCGGTGCACCCAGCCAGTGCACGCGCCAGCCGCGCGCGCGCAATTCTTCGGCCACGGCCAGGCCCGGGAAGATGTGGCCGCCCGTGCCGCCGGCCATGATGAGGGCCGTTTTCTGCGTCATACGCGGCCTCCTCTCATAGGCGCTGCGCGCCTTGCAGCGCTGACGCACTGCAGCAGTTCATTTTGGTGAAACAAGCTGCTCATACGCGGCCTCCGCGCATCGAATGCTGCGCATTCGGCAGCGCTTGCGCGCTGCTGCAGCCCGTTTTGGTGAAACAAGCTGCTCATACGCGGCCTCCGCGCATGAGCAGCTTGTTTTCATAGTCCACCCGCAGCACCACCGCCAGCGCCACCAGGTTCATCAAGATCGCAGACCCCCCAAAACTCATCAGCGGCAGCGTGAGCCCCTTGGTGGGCAGCGCACCCAGGTTCACGCCCATGTTGATGAAGGCCTGAAAGCCGATCCAGATGGCCACGCCCTGCGCTACCAGGCCGGCGAACACCCGGTCCAGCGCGATGGCCTGGCGGCCGATGTGCATGATGCGGCGCGTCATCCAGACGAACAGCACGATGAGGGTGAGCACGCCCACCAGACCGAACTCCTCGCCGATCACAGCCAGCAAGAAGTCGGTGTGGGCCTCGGGCAGCCAGTGGAGTTTTTCGACACTGCCGCCCAGGCCCACGCCAAAGATCTCGCCGCGCCCGATGGCGATGAGCGAGTGCGAGAGCTGGTAGCCCTTGCCCAGCGCGTGCTCTTCGCTGAACGGGTCCAGATAGGCGAACACGCGCTCGCGCCGCCAGGGCGAGCTGGCGATCATGACGCCGAAGGCCGCCACCAGCACCCCCGCGATCAGGAAGAACATGCGGGCGTTGACGCCGCCCAGGAACAGGATGCCCATGGCGATCACGGCCACCACCATGAAGGCGCCCATGTCCGGCTCGGCCAGCAACAGCACGCCCACGATGGCCACGGCCGCGCCCATCGGCAGCACGGCGCGAAAGAAGCGCTCTTTCACATCCATCTTGCGCACCATGTAGTCGGACGCATAGATCAGCACGGCGAACTTCGCCAGCTCCGAGGGCTGAAAGTTCATGACGCCCAGCGACAGCCAGCGCCGCGCCCCATTGACCACCGTGCCCACATGCGGAATCAGCACCGCCACCAGCAGCACGATGGAGGCCACGAACAGCCAGGGCGCCACGCGCTCCCAGGTGGCCATGGACACCTGGAACGCCAGCAGCGCCACCACAAAGCCGATGACCAGGGCCAACACATGGCGCACCAGGAAATGGGTGGCGGCGATCTTGCCGAAACGGGGGTTGTCGGGCATGGCGATCGAGGCCGAATACACCATCACCAGCCCCCAGGCCAGCAGCGCCACCACCACCCACAGCAGGGCCTGGTCGAACCCCAGCACGGCAGCGGGCGTGCTGCGGGTGGGGCGGTAGTCGGTGCCGCCCACGCGCACCGGCAGCACATCGGCGGCCTTGCCCGAAAGCCCCCTCAGCCAGGCCGTGACGCGCGGCCATGCACCTGTGGCGGTGGTCATTGCAGGCCCTCCAGTTCCTGGCCGGCGTCATGGGCCAGCGTGCGCACGGCATCGCAGAACACCTGGGCGCGGTGCGCGTAGTCCCGAAACATGTCAAAACTGGCGCAGGCGGGCGACATCAGCACCGCATCGCCCGAGTGGGCGTGCTGCGCGGCCAGCTGCACGGCCTGCGCCAGCGTCTGCGCATCGACCAGCGCAACCCCTGTGCCTTGCAGGGCGGAACGGATCAAGGGGGCGTCCCGGCCCATCAGCACCACGGCCCGCGCATGGCGCGCCACCGGCGCTGCCAGCGGCGAAAAGTCCTGCCCCTTGCCCTCGCCCCCCAGGATGACGACGATGCGGCGATCCGCCCCCAGGCCGGTCAGCGCCGCCACCGTGGCACCCACATTGGTGCCCTTGCTATCGTCGAAATACTCCACGCCCGACACCCTGCCGATGGGCTCCACACGGTGCGGCTCGCCGCGGTATTCGCGCAGGCCGTACAGCATGGGCGACAGCGCGCAGCCGGCCTCGCAGGCCAGCGCCAGTGCAGCCAGGGCGTTGATGGCGTTGTGGCGCCCGCGGATGCGCAGTGCATCGGCCGGCATCAGGCGCTGGATGTGCAGCTCTGCCTCGTCGTTGCGGCCGCGTTTTTTGGTTTCGTCCGACTCCAGGGCGCGCACCAGCCAGGCCATGCCGCTGACCATTTCGATGCCAAAGTCGCCGGGGCGCCGGGGCATGTCGCCGCCAAAGGTGCTGTGCGCGCGCTGCTGCGGCTTTTGCAGCTTGGCCTTTACCGGCGGCGGCAGCATCTGCATCACGGCCGGCTCGTCGCGGTTGAGCAGCATCACCGCGCTCTGGCCGAAGATGCGGGCTTTGGCGCCGGCATAGGCCTGCATGTCGCCATGCCAGTCCAGGTGGTCCTGCGTGATGTTGAGCACCGTGGCGGCCGTGGGCTCAAAGCCCACCACGCCGTCGAGCTGAAAGCTTGACAGCTCCAGCACCCACACCTGGGGCAGCGTGCCCGCGTCGATGCGCTCGCTGAGCGTGTCGAGCAGCGTGGGGCCGATATTGCCCGCCACGGCCACGGTCTTGCCCGCGCGCTCCACCAGCTGGCCCGTGAGCGAAGTGACCGTGGTCTTGCCGTTGGTGCCGGTGATGGCCAGCACCGCCGGCGCATAGCCATGCGCTGCGCGCAATGCGTCGAGCGCCATGGAATAAAGGCTTAATTCGCCTCCAGTGCTGATGCCCATTGCGCCAGCAGCTACGAATACAGGAGCAACCGAAGCGGGACTCAACCCCGGCGAGCGGTACACGGCGTGCAGGTTCTGCCCCTCTACCAGGTGGCCACCAAATTCCCCGGCCACGAAACGCACCAGGGGCAGCTCGTGGCGCAATGCGGCCAGCTGGGGCGGGGCTTGGCGCGTGTCGGCCACGGTGACCTGGGCGCCACTGCGCACGCACCAGCGGGCCATGGCCAGGCCCGACGCACCCAGGCCGAGGATGAGGATGTTCTGGTCCTGCAGCGGCTTCATGCCCTCGCCCGGGCGGCCCACGGGCTCGGCGGATGCTTGCGCCGGCGCTGCAGCATCAGACGGCACCGCGGGCAACTGCGCGGGGCCGGGCTCGGGCGCAGCCACCTCGGCAAAGATCTGCGCCACGAAATCAGCCGCCGCCTGGGCGGCAGAGATGGCGGGCGCACCGCCCCCGGCCTCGGAAGGCACGGCCGGGGGTTGGCCAGGCAGGAGGGGGTCGTGGGTGCTCATCGCAGTTTCAGGGTTGAAAGCCCCACCAGGCACAGCAGCATGGTGATGATCCAAAAGCGCACCACCACCTGCGTTTCCTTCCAGCCACTCTTTTCAAAGTGGTGGTGCAGCGGCGCCATCTTGAGCAGACGCCGGCCTTCGCCGTAGCGCTTTTTGGTGTATTTGAACCAGGTCACCTGCAGCATCACCGACAGGGCCTCGACCACGAAGATGCCGCCCATGATGGCCAGCACGATCTCCTGGCGCACGATGATGGCGATGGTGCCCAGGGCGCCGCCCAACGCCAGCGCGCCCACGTCACCCATGAAGACCTGGGCCGGGTGCGCGTTGAACCACAAAAAGGCCAGCCCCGCACCGGCCATGGCCGCACAGAAGATGAGCAGCTCGCCCGAGCCCGGGATGTACGGGAAGAACAGGTACTTGGAATACACCGAGCTGCCGGTCACGTAGGCGAACACGCCCAAGGCCGAGCCCACCATCACCACCGGCATGATGGCCAGTCCGTCCAGGCCGTCGGTCAGGTTCACCGCATTGCTCGAACCCACGATCACCAGGTAAGTCAGGATGACGAAGCCCAGCACACCCAGCGGGTAGCTCACTTCCTTGAAGAACGGCAGCTGCAGCCCCGCCTTGGGCGGCAGGTCGAGCGAGAAGCCCGACTGCACCCAGCCCACAAAAAGCTCCCACACCTTGGCGTTGGAGCTTTCGGAAATGCTGAACACCAGGTACAGCGCGGCCATGAGGCCGATCACCGACTGCCAGAAATACTTTTCGCGCGAGCGCATGCCCTCGGGGTCTTTATTGACCACCTTGCGCCAGTCATCCACCCAGCCGATGGCGCCAAAGCCCAGCGTGACCAGCAGCACGATCCAGACAAAGCGGTTGGACAGGTCAAACCACAGCAGGGTCGAGATGGCGATCGACAGCAGGATCAGCACGCCGCCCATGGTGGGCGTGCCGCTCTTGGACAGGTGCGACTGCATCGCATAGCCCCGAATCGGCTGGCCGATCTTGAGCGAGGTGAGCACGCGGATCACCTTGGGGCCCGCCACCAGGCCGATGAGCAGCGCCGTCATGGCGGCCATCACGGCGCGGAAGGTGAGGTACTGGAACACCCGGAAAAAGCCAAACTCGGGCGACAGGCCCTGCAGCCATTGCGACAGCATCAGCAGCATGACGTGCCTCCGTGCGAGGTGCGGCGGGCATCAGTGGCTTGCATCATGGCGCGCCTCCGGGTGGATGTTTTCTTGTTGTTCTGCGGCGGCGACCATCGCCTCCACCACCTGTTCCATCTTCATGAACCGCGATCCCTTCACCAGCACGCTGCCCACCTGGGGCAGCACCTCGCGCACCGCTGCTTGCAGCGCTGCCATGTTGTCAAAATGCCTTGCGGCGCCAAATGCCTGCACCGCGCTCACCGATTGCGCGCCCAGCGCATACAGGTGCGCAATGCCCGCCGCACGCGCGTGCGCGCCCGCTTCGGCATGGAACTGCGGCCCCTGGTCGCCCACCTCGCCCATGTCGCCCATCACCAGCAGCTGCGGCGCGGGCAGTGCGGCCAGCACGTCGATGGCGGCGCGCATGGAGTCGGGATTGGCGTTGTAGGTGTCATCCACCACGGTGATGTCGCGGCCCGCCTGCCGCACGCTGAGCGCGCGCGATCGCCCCTTGACGGGGCTGAAGGCACTGAGGCCGCGCGCAATGGCCTCCAGCGGCGCCCCCGCCGCCAGGGCACAGGCGGCAGCCGCCAGCGCATTGGTCACGTTGTGCCGGCCCGCAATCTGCAGCGCGCACGACAGCGCGCCGGCCGGCGTGGCCAGCTCCACCGCCCATGCGCCCTGCTGCCAGCTGGCTTGCAGGCACTGCACATCACCACCCGCGCCAAAGGTCATGCACCGGCGCGGCGCCGCCAGGCCAGCCCACAGGGTGGTGTAGGCATCGCCAGCGGGAAACACCGCCACGCCATCGGCCGGCAGCGCCGCCAGCACCGAGCCGTTTTCCTCGGCCACGGCCTGCACCGTGTGCATGAATTCGAGGTGCTCGCGCTGCGCGTTGTTGACCAGCGCCACCGTGGGCTGCGCGATGGCGGCCAGCGTGGCGATTTCGCCGGGATGGTTCATGCCCATCTCGATCACCGCGGCGGCGTGCTGTGCGCGCAGGCGCAGCAGCGTCAGGGGCACGCCGATGTCGTTGTTGAAGTTGCCCTGCGTGGCAAAGGCCGCATCACCCTGCCAGGCGCGCAGGATGGACGCCACCATCTGCGTCACCGTGGTCTTGCCATTGCTGCCCGTGATGCCGATCAGCGGCAGGCTGAACTGGGCGCGCCACCCGGCCGCCAGCGCACCCAAGGCCGCCAGGCTGTCGGGCACCTCGATGCCGGGCAGGCCAGCGGCTTCGAGCCCGCCATGCGCGATGGCCGCCACGGCGCCACCGGCGCGGGCGTCGGCCAGAAAAGCATTGGCATCAAAGCGTTCGCCCTTGAGCGCCACGAACAAATCGCCCGCCTGCAGGGTGCGGGTGTCGGTGTGCACGCGTGCCACGGGCGTTGCCGCATCGCCCACCAGGCGGGCCCGGGGAATGCTGCGGCGAATCCAGTCGAGCGCCTGCTGCAGGTTCATCATGCCCATGTGCTGGCTCCCCGGGCGGCCAGCGCTGCCTGCGCCTGCGCCATGTCGTCAAACGGTCGGCGCACGCCGGCTGTTTCCTGGTAGTCCTCGTGGCCCTTGCCGGCGATCAGCACCACATCGGCCGCATCGGCTTCGCTGATGGCCAGCGCAATCGCGGCGGCGCGATCGGGCTCGGCCCGCACGGTTTCGCCGGCAATCGTGCCTTGCAATATCTGGTGCAGGATGGCCCCGGGCGCTTCGCTGCGCGGGTTGTCGCTGGTCACCACCACCCAGTCGGCATGCTGCTGCGCCACGGCGCCCATCAGCGGGCGCTTGCCGGCGTCGCGGTCGCCGCCGCAGCCGAACACGCACCACAGCTGACCGCCGCGCTCGGTCGCCAGCGGGCGCAGCGCCTGCAGGGCTTTATCGAGCGCATCCGGCGTGTGGGCATAGTCCACCGCCACCAGCGGCTGCCCCGGCGCCACCAGCCGCTGCATGCGGCCCGGCACGGGTTGCAGGCCGGCGCAGGCGCGCACGGCATCCGCCAGCGGCACGCCCTGGCTGCGCAGCGTGGCCAGCACGCCCAGCAGGTTCAGTACGTTGTAGTGGCCGATCACGCGGGTCTGCAAGGGCAGCCGCTCGGCCCCCTCCACCACCGTGAAGGACAACCCCTGGTCGCCCAGGGCGATGTCTTGCGCCACCAGCCGCGCCGGGCCTTGCGCCGAGATGCTCCACAGATCGAGCGCGCCACCCGTCAGCTCGGCGTGCAGCTGCGCACCAGCGGTGTCGTCCACGTTGATGACGGCCGCTTGCAGACCGGGCCAATCGAACAGGGCGCGCTTGGCCCGCCAGTAGTCGGCCATGCTGCCGTGGTAATCCAGATGGTCCTGGGTGAAATTGGTGAAGATGGCCACGCGGATTTGCGTGCCCGCCAGGCGCGCCTCGGCCAGCCCGATGGAGGAGGCCTCGATGGCGCAAGCACCCAGCCCCTGGTCGGCATATTGGCGATACGCGCGCTGCAGGCGCACCGGGTCGGGCGTGGTCATGCCCGTGGATTCGAGGGCGGGCGGCACACCCATGCCCAAAGTGCCAACCAGCGCACAACCAGCTTGCGCATGAAGCTCTCTATTTGATAGCAAATTCCAGGCACCCGACAGCCACCATGCGGTGCTGGTCTTGCCGTTGGTCCCTGTCACCGCCAGCACAGCCAGGTGCCTGGTGGGATGGTCAAACCACTGCGCCGCCATCAGCCCGGTGGCAGCCTTGAGGCCGCGCAATGCGGCCAAGTGATCGCCCGTGAAACCAAACGCCTCCACACCTGCCTGCTCCACGAGGCAGGCCGCGGCGCCCCGCGCCAGGGCATCGGCCACATGGGCGCGCCCGTCGGTCGCGGCGCCGGGCCAGGCAATGAAGCCATCGCCGGGGGCAATCAGGCGGCTGTCGGTCTGCAGGGTGCCGGTCACCCGCTCGCGCAGCCACTGCACGGCGTCATGGGACGAGGTCAATGTTTGCATCACAGCGACTCCTCCACCCCGTTGGTCACGATCTGCGGCTTGACGGCCATGTCCGGCTGCACGC
The DNA here is from genome assembly GCF_002176815.1 of Acidovorax sp. T1. Lineage (NCBI taxonomy): Bacteria > Pseudomonadati > Pseudomonadota > Betaproteobacteria > Burkholderiales > Comamonadaceae > Acidovorax > Acidovorax sp. T1. Next base: position 3,290,708 of record NZ_CP021648.1, read on the forward strand.
CCATCATGCGCAGCGTTTGCTGCACCACCTCGCTGAACACCGGCGCCGCCACCAGGCCGCCATACACCTGGCCGTTGGTGGGCTCGTCAATCATCACGGCCACGATGATGCGCGGCTTGTCGATGGGCGCCATGCCGGCGAACCAGGCGCGGTATTTGCCACTCGCGTAGTTTTTTCCCACCTGCTTGCGGGCGGTGCCGGACTTGCCGCCCACCGAGTAGCCCACGGTCTGTGCTTTTTGCCCCGTGCCGCCGGGGCCTGCGGCCATCTGCAGCATCTTGCGGACCTGATCGGCCGTGCGCTCGGAGAACACGGGCACGCCAATGGCGGGCTCGGAACTCTTGAGCAAGGTGGCCGGAATGATGCGCCCGCCATTGGCAAACACGGTGTAAGAGCGCGCCATCTGGAACAGGCTGGCCGACAGGCCGTAGCCATACGACATGGTGGCCTGCTCGATCGGACGCCAGCTCTTGTAGGGCCGCAGCCGACCACTGACCACGCCCGGAAACCCGAGCTGCGGCTTCTGGCCGAAACCAGCGGCCGAGAAGGTTTCCCACATCTCGCGTGCCGGCAGTTGCATGGCGATCTTGGTGGTGCCGACGTTGCTGGATTTCTGGATCACGCCTTCGACGGTGAGCGCACCATAGTTGCGTGTGTCCGAAATGGTGGAGCCCGTGATGGTGAGGCGGCCCGGGGAGGTGTCGATGACGGTCTCGGGCCGCACGCGGCCCGATTCGAGCGCCAGGCCAACGGTGAGGGGCTTGATGACCGAGCCGGGCTCGAACACATCGGTGAGCGCGCGGTTGCGCAGCTGCTCGCCGGTGAGGTTCTGGCGCTTGTCGGGCACGTAGCTGGGGTAGTTGGCCAGGGCCAGCAGTTCGCCCGTGTGCGCATCGAGCACCACCACGCTGCCGGCCTTGGCCTTGTGGGCTGCGACCTGGTCGCGCAGCTTCTGGTAGGCAAAGAACTGCACCTTGCTGTCGATGGACAGCTGCATGTCGCGGCCATCGACCGGCGGCACGGTCTCGCCCACGCCTTCGACTACGCGGCCCAGGCGGTCCTTGATCACGCGGCGCGAGCCGGCGCGCCCGGCCAGCTCGCTGTTGAAGGCCAGCTCCATCCCCTCCTGGCCCTTGTCTTCCACATTGGTGAAGCCCACCACATGCGCGGCCGACTCGCCCTCGGGGTATTGGCGCTTGTATTCCTTGCGCTGGTAAATGCCCTTGATGTCCAGCGCCGTGATCTGCTGACCCACGTCCCAGTCGAGCTGGCGCTTGATCCAGACAAAAGTCTTGTCCTCATCGGCCAGCTTGGCGCTCAGTTCAGACTGGGGCATGTCCAGCAGACGGGCCAGTTGCTTGAGCTTGGCGCGTACCTCGGGCTTGTCCTGCTCCACATCCTCGGGGATAGCCCAGATGCTGGCCGCCGGCACGCTGGAGGCCAGGATGAGCCCATTGCGGTCCAGGATCTTGCCGCGGTTGGCGGGCAATTCGAGCGTGCGCGCAAAACGCACCTCGCCCTGGCGCTGGAAAAAGGCGTTGCCGAACACCTGCACATAGGCCGCACGCGCGCCCAACCCCACGAAGCCCAGCGCAATCATGGCAACAATGAACTTGCTGCGCCACACGGGCGTCTTGCTGGCCAGCAGCGGGCTGGAGGTGTAGAGCACGCTGCGGCTCATGGCTGCGCCCCCGAAGCGGCCGTGGCGACATCGGCAGCGGCACCGGCAGGATCGGCGACATACTGGGTGATGGCAGGGGTGGCCGTGCGCATCTGCAACTGCGACCGCGCCAGCTTTTCCACCCGCAGCGGCGTGGCTTGCGCGCGCTTTTCCACCTGCAGCCGCTGGTGTTCGGTCTCCAGCCGGCGCGACTCGGAAACGGCCCGGTCCAGCTGGGTGAACAGGCGGCGCGACTCATACTGCGTGTGCACCAGATACAAGGCACTGGCCATCACCGCCACCAGCAAGACGAGGCTGAGCCGGGTCATGCGGCGGCCTCCGTCCGCTCGGCAACGCGCATGATGGCGCTGCGCGAACGGGGATTGGCCGCCACTTCGGCCGCGCTGGGCTTGATGCGGTCCAGCGCGATGAGCTTCATGACCTTGGGCGGGGCAAAGGGCGCACGGCGGTCGTACACCTCTTTGGAGTGCTGCGCAATGAACTGCTTGACGATGCGGTCTTCGAGCGAATGAAAGCTGATGACCACCAGCCGACCACCAGGCCGCAGCACATGCAGGCTGGCTTCTAGTGCTTGCTGCAGCTCTTCAAGTTCAGCGTTGATGAAAATCCGTAAAGCCTGAAATGTGCGCGTTGCAGGGTTCTGGCCCGACTCGCGGGTCTTGACCGCACCAGCCACGAGATCGGCCAGCTCGGCGGTGGTTGCAAGGGGGCCCCGTTCCTCGCGCCGCGCAACAATCGCCTTTGCAATGGGGCCAGCAAACCGTTCTTCACCGTAGTCACGTATCACCTCCGCAATCTGTTGAACCTCGGCAGTGGCCAACCACTGGGCCACACTCTCGCCACGCGTGGTATCCATGCGCATGTCCAGCGGGCCGTCGAAACGGAAACTGAAGCCCCGCCCGGGGCTGTCGATCTGGGGCGAGCTCACGCCCAGGTCCATCAGCACCCCGGCCGCACTGCCCGGCGGCAAATCCGCCAGATGGCGAAAACCTTCGTGCCGAATGGAAAAACGCGCATCGGTGATGCGCGTTGCTTCGGCGATGGCTTCAGGGTCTTTGTCAAACGCCACAAGGCGCCCTTGCGGCCCCAGCCGCAGCAGAATGCGGCGCGAATGCCCTCCCCGGCCAAAGGTGGCATCCACCCAGGTGCCAGCAAGCGCGGGGCCGGCACAGCCCAGCAGCGCGTCAACCGCTTCATCGAGCAGGACGGTGGTGTGTTGCAGATCAGGGGTCACCACGGGCCTTAGAAAGAGAAATCCTTGAACACATCGGGCATTTCGCCCTGCATGGCCTGCGCTTCCTGCGCGTCGTAGGTGGCCTTGTCCCACAACTCGAAATGATTGCCCATGCCCAGCAGGATGGCGTCCTTGGCAATGCCGGCCGCCTCGCGCAGCTCGGGCGACACCAGTACGCGACCGGTGGCATCCATCTCCACGTCCATGGCATTGCCCAGAAAGATGCGCTTCCACCACTGGGCAGACATGGGCAGCTGACTGATGCGCTCGCGAAACTTTTCCCACTCCGGACGGGGAAACACCATCAGGCAGCCATGGGGGTGCTTGGTGATCGTGAGTTGGCCCGCCGCCGTCGCGCTCAGGACGTCACGGTGCCGGGTCGGCACAGACAGCCGACCCTTCGCATCGAGACTCAGCGACGAGGCACCTTGAAACACGGAACGATTCCCCTATTCGGGCGATGGCCCCTTGAACCCGGATATCGAAGCTCAAGGGCACTTTTCACCACTTAATTGCACTTTTTTGCACTGTAGCAGGAAAAGCGCTCAAAACAAGGGGGCGTGCAACAAACTTTTGCAATGAAATCAATGACTTAGAAGCGATTTCGAAGAAACGAAAACGACAAAATCCGTTATCCAATAAGCACTTAGAACTGCCTATGCAAGTGATACCTGAAGGCGGGACTGATGCCGGCGCGGATTAGCCACCTGCGTCGGCACAGGCGCGAAGCCGCAGACAGCGCTGCGGCATGGCAACGCAACGCCAGGCAGCGCAAGGATCGCCGGGGTGGCGAATCCGCCTCAGAGGATGTAGCGCGACAGGTCTTCGTCCTGGCTCAGGGTTTGCAGGCGCGTGTCGACATAGGCCGCATCCACGGTGACCGTCTGGCCAGACAGTCGCGCCGCATCGAAGCTGACGTCGTCCAGCAGCCGCTCCATCACGGTGGCCAGGCGGCGGGCACCGATGTTTTCCGTGCGCTCGTTCACATCGAAGGCAATGTGCGCCAGGCGCGTGATGCCTTCGGGCAGAAATTCAAGCGTCACCCCCTCGGTCGCCAGCAGCGCCTGGTATTGCTTGACCAGCGAGGCGTGGGTTTGCGTGAGGATGGCTTCAAAGTCCTGCACTGACAGGGATTCGAGCTCCACCCGGATCGGAAAGCGCCCCTGCAGTTCGGGAATCAGGTCGCTGGGCTTGGACAGGTGGAAGGCCCCGGAGGCGATGAACAAAATGTGGTCCGTCTTGACCATGCCGTATTTGGTGGACACCGTGGTGCCCTCCACCAGCGGCAGCAGGTCGCGCTGCACGCCCTGGCGCGACACGTCGGCGCCACTGGTCTCCTGGCGCGCCGCCACCTTGTCGATCTCGTCGATGAACACGATGCCGTTCTGCTCGGCACTGGCGATGGCGCGGGCCCGGATCTCTTCTTCGTTGACCAGCTTGCCGGCCTCCTCCTCGGTGAGCAGCTTCAGGGCCTCGGCGATCTTGAGCTTGCGGGTGTGGCGCTTGCCCTGCCCCATCTGGCTGAACATGCCGCGCAACTGCTCGGTCATCTCCTCCATGCCCGGCGGGCCCATGAGCTCCACCTGGGGCCGGCTCTCGGCCAGGTCGATCTCGATGTCCTTTTCGTTCAGGCTGCCTTCGCGCAGCTTCTTGCGAAACACCTGGCGCGCCGTGCTGTCCGTGGCCGGCTCGGCGCCCGCCGCCGCGCGGGCCGGCGGAATCAGCACATCCAGAATGCGCTCTTCGGCCGCATCTTCGGCGCGGGTGCGCACCTTCTTCATTTCAGATTCGCGCGTCTGCTTGACAGCCATTTCGGCCAGGTCGCGGATGATGGCATCCACATCCTTGCCGACATAGCCCACTTCGGTGAACTTGGTGGCCTCCACCTTGATGAAAGGCGCATCGGCCAGGCGCGCCAGGCGCCGGGCGATCTCGGTCTTGCCCACGCCGGTGGGTCCGATCATGAGGATGTTCTTGGGCGTGATTTCCTGGCGCAGGCTGCCTTCGACCTGCTGGCGGCGCCAGCGGTTGCGCAGCGCAATGGCCACGGCGCGCTTGGCGCTGGCCTGGCCGACGATGTGGTTGTCGAGTTCGGAAACGATTTCCTGGGGGGTCATGGACGACATGGCAGAAATTCCAGTCAAATATGGCTCTAGCGCTTACCTATAAAGCGTTAGTAGCTATCAAAAACATATCAAAATAATCAACAAACCTTCCACCCAGCCGGCCTACAGCGTCTCAATGGTGTGGTTCATGTTGGTGTAAATGCACAGCTCGCCGGCGATTTCCAGCGAGCGCTTGACGATGTCCTGGGCCGACAGATCGGTGTGGTTGAGCAGCGCCTTGGCGGCCGAATGCGCGTAGGCGCCGCCCGAGCCGATGGACACGATGCCCTGCTCCGGCTCCAGCACATCGCCATTGCCGGTGATGATCAGCGAGGCGCTGGCGTCGGCAACGGCCAGCATGGCTTCGAGGCGGCGCAGCACGCGGTCGGTGCGCCAGTCCTTGGTGAGCTCGATGGCAGCACGGGTGAGATGGCCCTGGTGCTTTTCGAGTTTGGCCTCGAAACGCTCGAACAGCGTGAAGGCATCGGCCGTGGCACCGGCGAAGCCCGCCAGCACCTTGCCATGGTAGAGCTTGCGCACCTTGCGCGCCGTGCCCTTGACAACGATGTTGCCCAGAGTGACCTGGCCATCGCCGCCAATGGCGACCTGCAGGCCCTGGGGTGTCTGGCGACGCACACTCAGGATGGTGGTGCCGTGAAAAACCGGGTGGTTATCGTTTGATGAGTCCATAGCTGCGGCAGATGGGGATAGCCGCCCATTTTGCAAGCATGCGTCCAAACGGGCACCACCCAGGCCAGTGACCGCCGCGACGCAACTCAGTGGCTCAGTGGCTCAGTGGCTTGTCACTAATTTTTTCGCGGCACAACCCAGGCGTGCTCGCTGACACCGATCACATTGAAGAAGATCGCCACCAGGCGGTGCAGATTGTGGAACTGCACCACATAGCCACGGGACTGCTGCTCGGCAGCCCAGTTGAGCACCGAGCCGGCGGCGCCGAAATCGATACGAATAAGACGGTCGCAGTCGATGATCAGGGGTTCACCAGGTCGCGCCAGCGCCTGGAAAGGCTCCAGCAGTGGCGCGGCATCGCCGTCAATGTGGCCACTGAGCATCGTCGCAGGGGGCGATTCGAGCACTGCAGGCACGGTGGCATCGGCCGCCTCGGGAGCCAGCAGATCGTGTCCGGCCGCTTGCACCCCTGCGGCCGCATGTTCGCTGTCCGAATAACCGCAGCGCGGCGCAGTCCACGAGGGCGGCGAGACTTCGTAGGTCACGCAGTAGTCCAGTGCGACCAGCTCGAACTCATCCGGGCTGGCCATGAGCCGCAGGACCGCCATGCGCAGGCGCCACCACTCAGGGCTGCTGGAGCGGTCGCCCGACTGGGTTTTGCTCTCAAGCAGGCTATTGAGCGCAGACACGCCGGAAAACACAAACTGCCCACTGCGATTGGCCCACTGGATGAACTGATCGGCCAGCAGCGGCACGGCCGCCTCGTCAATGGCGGTCAGGCGGCCCCAGGCCAAAGTCCAGGGCGGGGTGGCACGGGCCAACGCGGCCTGCAACGCGGCCACCGATGACACGGCCACGGTCGAAGGTGCAGCCCAGCTGAAATCACGCCGTGCAACCGCAGGCGCCACGACGGGTGCAGCCGCAGAGGCCAGCCCCAGCTGCTCGGGCATCGAAAACCACAGGGGTGCCGACCGGCTGAAACGCGCGGCGAAGTCGATCGCCAGGGTGTCAAAACGGTCCTGCTGGCCGGTTGCGCGGTACAGGTCAAACAGCGTCATCCAGATTTCCAGCTGCTGCAGCGGGTCATCCTGTTGGTGCTGGGCAAGCACATCCCGCAGGCCAGACTCGGCGCCGGCATGGTCGCCATTGGCAAACCGGATGGCGGCTTCTTCCAGATCGGGTTCGTGCACAAATTCCTCCGGTTCGACTGCGGGTTCAGGTTCGGCTGCGGCAGGGCTGAAAGACGCTGCGGGTGCGCCAGCGCGCATGGGGGCATCTTTGCCGCCAAACCCCGCAATGGCCATGCTGTCGTCCGCAAACAACGGCGCCACCGAGGGCCTGACCTCCAGCGGAGCCTGCAAAGTGCCCGGCCGGGTGAGCGCATAGGCGCGCGCGGCGGCCTCCTCTTGGCCCTGGGGCTGCATGTCGGCAGGCTGGGTGGGGGCATCTGCCGTGTGCTTGCCCTTCCACCACTGCTGGGACATCTGCGCTTCGATCTCGTCGATCTTCTTGAGCGTGACGGCGCGCCCGTCGGGTGACGCCATGCTGCTCTGAAAGAACGACGGGCGACCCGCGGGGTCTTCCGCGCGATCGCCCTGCAGCACCTCGCGCTGGCGCAGCTTGCGCAGTTGATCAAACTCGCGGCGGCGCACGAAGTCGTTGCGCCGCTTGCGCTCGATCATCTCCTTGAGCATCTGCTTGCTGTATTGGCTTTCCCGGTCGGCCTGGATCGAGTCGAGCTCCGTCCAGTTAACCGTGGGGTTGCGCACAAACCGCACCACCTTGGACAGCAGGCCGCCGGGTGTGGTTTCTTCCTTGCTCATAGGCAGTCAGAACGGGTGCGCATGGAAATATGAAGCCGCTCGGCCTTCAGTCTCCAAACATTTTCTGTTTGAGTTCACGGCGTTGCTGCGCTTCCAGCGACAGCGTGGCGGTGGGGCGGGCAATCAAGCGACCCACCCCGATGGGTTCGCCGGTTTCGTCGCAATAACCATAGTCACCCGAGTCGATGCGAGCAATGGACTGCTCGATCTTCTTGAGCAGCTTGCGTTCGCGGTCGCGGGTGCGCAACTCGAGCGCGTGCTCTTCTTCAATGGTGGCGCGGTCGGCGGGATCGGGCACCACCACGGTGTCTTCGCGCAGGTGCTCGGTGGTTTCACCGGCACTGTTGTGGATTTCCTGCTTGAGTTGAACGAGCTTGAGGCGGAAAAACGCCATCTGCTTGTCGTTCATGTACTCGCTGTCGGGCATCGCGATCACTTCGGCGTCGGTCAGCTCTTCGGCCGTTTTGGCCTTCCAGTTGTTCGCCAGCTTGGGGTCTTTTTTGGCAGCCGTGTAGGTGGGGTGCACTTGCGCGGTCGTGGGCATGGTGTGTTGATAACTGGCTTTGGCAGCGGTCGAAGCCACTGCCTGGGCCATGGATGGTACGGTCAATTGGGCCAGCCGGGATGAAGGCCGGGTGCTGCGCACGGGTACTTGGCTGCCAGCCCGCAAAACCTGTGCGGGCTCCTCTGCCACTGCCGGGCTGGCGGCTTTGGGGGCGACCTTGGCAGCAGCCTTTGCAGCAGTCTTGGTTGCCGCTGGGGCGGCAGCACTGTGTGCCGCGGATGGGGCCGCTTTTGCGGCCGCCTTGGGTTTGCTGGTTTCGGCTTTCACTGACGGGACTCCTCGCGTAACGGGCTGGCCCGGGCTGCGCAGGCAGCCAAGGGCGGGTGGCAAGCCTTCCGGGGTTTTACCGGGGCGCGATTGTATCGACCTGGGCGGACGCAAACGAAAACGTTGCAGATACAACACATAAGGATGTGGGGCAATCCCCGCCTCCCCCGTCAAAACCGGTCAACCAAGGCTCTGCTCCAGCCCCTGCAGGAAGATGTCCTTGGGCAAATCAATGCCGATAAAGACCATTTTGCTGGTGCGCGCCTCTCCTTCAGCCCATTGCGGCCCCAGGTCGCTGCCCATGAGCTGGTGCACGCCCTGAAAGATCACCTTGCGGTCGGTGCCTTTCATATTCAGCACGCCCTTGTAACGCAGCATGCGCGGGCCATAGATGTTGACGATGGCACCCAGAAAATCCTCCAGCTTGGCCGGATCGAACGGGCGGTCCGATCGGTAGACAAAGCTTTTCACATCATCGTCGTGATGGTGGTGGTGGTGCCCATGGCCTTCATGGCCGTGCTGGTGCGATGGGTGGTCACAGTGCTCGCCATGGGCGTGGTCATGGTGATCGTGCTCTGCGTCCTCCTCCTTGAGGAAGTCCGGATCGATATCCAGTTTGGCATTGAGGTTGAAGCCCCGCAAATCCAGCACCTCCTTGAGCGGCACCTCGCCAAAGTGCACGGCCTTGATGGGCGCGCGCGGGTTCATGTGCTTCAAGCGATGGATCAGCGCATCGGTTTCCTCGGCGCTCACAAGGTCGGTCTTGGACAGGAATATCTGGTCGGCAAAACCCACCTGGCGGCGCGCTTCCTGGCGGTCATTGAGCTGCTGGGGCGCGTGCTTGGCATCGACCAGCGTGATGATGGAGTCAATCAGATACGTTTCGGCGATTTCCTCATCCATGAAGAAGGTCTGCGCCACGGGGCCGGGGTCGGCCACGCCGGTGGTCTCGATCACGATGCGCTCGAAGTCCAGCAGGCCCTTGCGCTTTTTGGCCGCCAGAAGTTGCAGCGTCTCGCGCAGGTCTTCGCGAATGGTGCAGCAGATGCAGCCATTGCTCATCTGAACGATCTGCTCCTTCGATTCAGTCACGAGAATGTCGTTGTCGATGTTCTCCTCGCCGAATTCATTCTCGATGACGGCGATTTTCTGGCCATGGGCTTCGCTCAGCAGGCGCTTGAGCAGCGTGGTCTTTCCGGAACCCAGAAAGCCGGTGAGGATGGTGACAGGAATGAGGGACATGGGGAGCCTTGGGATAAGCAACGGGCCGTGCAACCGGCTGCCAAATGGTGCGCCGCTGGCAAGCCAGGCCGCAAAAAGGGATGAGTTTAGCGGGGGAGCAAAGCCCGTGCCGGACACCGCCAAACCAGGCCGCCTGCTGCGGGAACAGGCGCCATTTCGCCCTATTTCGTTGGCGCCTTGTCCACCGCGCGCAGCATGCGCAGGCCATTGAACACCACGATCAGGCTGGCCCCCATGTCGGCAAACACGGCCATCCACATTGAGGCGCCGTTGAACAGCGCCAGCCCCAGAAAAACCAGCTTGATGCCCAGCGCCAGGGCAATGTTCTGCCAGAGCACAGCGCGCGCCTGGCGCGACAGCCGGATGAGCTCAGGAATGCGCCGCAGGTCGTCGTTCATGATGACCACATCGGCAGCCTCCATGGCCGTGTCGGTGCCCGCCGCCCCCATCGCGATGCCGATGTCGGCCCGGGCCAGCGCGGGGGCATCGTTGATGCCATCCCCCACCATCGCCGTCAGACCATGGCGCGCCTGCAGGGCTTCGATGGCTGCCAGCTTGTCTTGCGGCAAAAGGTTGCCCTGCACCTCATCAATGCCCGCCTGAGTGGCGATGGTGCGGGCCGTCACGGTGTTGTCGCCCGTCAGCATCACCGACGCCACGCCCATCGCATGCAGCGTGGCCAGCGCCTCGCGCGAACGGTCCTTGATGGTATCGGCCACGGCAAAAATGGCCAGTACGGCGATATCCGTCGCCAGCAGCGTCACCGTACGGCCCTGCGCCTCGTGGGCTGCCAGCCGGGCCTCGATACCGGCGTTGCACAGGCCACGCTCCTCGATCAGGCGGTGGTTGCCCAGCACCAGCGCCTGCCCGGCGATGCGGGCCTGCACGCCGCGCCCCGGCAAGGCCGTGAAGCCCTCCAGCGCGCCACCAGGGGGCGCCACCTGCGCCACAGCCAACCCCTGTGCGATGGCCCCCGACACCGGGTGGTCGGAATGCCCCGCCAGATCGGCGGCCCAGCGCAGCACCTGCGCCTCTGGCACCGGGGTGAGCCCCTCCTGCGGCAGCACCTCGGTCGCCACCAGGCAGGGCCGACCTTCGGTGATGGTGCCGGTTTTGTCGAACGCAACGGTCTTGAGCTGGTGTGCGGTTTCCAGATAGACCCCGCCCTTGATGAGAATGCCGCGCCGCGCGGCTGCGGCCAAGCCGCTCACCACCGTGACAGGCGTGGCGATGACCAGTGCGCACGGGCAGGCAATCACGAGCAGGACCAGGGCCTTGTAAAGCGCCTGCAGCCACGTCACGTCTGTCAGCCAGGGCATGAGCACTGCCACCGCCACCGCCAGCCCGAACACCACCGGCGTGTAGATGGCGGCGAATTGGTCCACCAACTGCTGGGTGGGCGCGCGGCTGGCCTGCGCCTGTTCCACCGCGTGGATGATGCGGGCCAGCGTGGTGTTGCTGGCCGTGGCAGTCACCCGCATTTCCAGGGTGCCGGTGTCATTGATGGTGCCGGCAAACAAGGTGTCGCCCGCTGCCTTGTCTACAGGCATGCTCTCGCCCGTGACCGACGCCTGGTTCACGGCACTCGCGCCCGAGATGACCACGCCATCAAGCGGCACGCGCGCACCGGGCCGGATGCGCACCACCGCGCCCAGCCGCACTGCGGCTGCGGCAACCGGCTGCCAGGCGCCGCCAGGCTGGCGCAGTTCGGCCGTATCGGGCGCCAGGTCAAGCAGGCTCTTGATGGCGTTGCGCGCCCGGTCCACCGAGCGGGCCTCGATGAGCTCGGCAATGGCATACAGCGCCATCACCATGGCCGCTTCGGGCCACTGGCCGATCACAAAAGCGCCGGTCACGGCCACGGTCATCAGCGCATTGATGTTGAGCCGTCCGCGCCCCAGCGCGGCAAGGCCCTTGCGGTAGGTGGAAAAACCAGCCAGCCCGATGGCGACGGCGGCCAGCGCCATGCCCGCCACCTGATACACCCGCTGATCTGGCGCCAAATACGCCAGCAGCTCGGCGGCCACGGCCAGCGCGATCGCCAAACCCAGGCGCACGAGGCCTTCGGCGCCTGGCAGGTGACCGTGTGCGTGCGCATCCCCACCCTCCTGGGCCAGGGGCTGCGGATCAAACCCCACCCGCCGGATGGCCGCCAGGACCTGCGGCATCACCGCAGGCGCCGCGTCAATGGCCACCGTGCGGGCAGCAAGCTGAAAGTACAAGCCGCGCAGGCCCGAAACACCTGCCACAGCGTGGCGGATCTCGCTTTCCTCGGCCGCACAGTCCATCGTGGCGATGCGAAAAACCGTCCCGCGGGCGGCGCCAGGCGCGCTGGCAGCATGGCGCTGCGCGGGGGCGTTGTCCATGAACGCATCGGACGAACAATGGCTGCAGGGATCGGACGTGGCGGGCGGGGTGTGTGGGGATGGGGTCATGGTTGCTTTCCTTGCTGGCATCCATTGGAAACCCTGATGCCACTACAGAGTCAAGCACGCCCGCGGCGTACCATCGCGATACCACCACTCAAGCGGCGCATCCCATGAAAATCGGCGAGCTGGCCACCCTGACCCACACCCCGGTCGAAACCATCCGGTTTTACGAACGCGAAGGCTTGCTGCCCGAGGCCGCCCGCACCGGGGGCAACTACCGCATCTACAACGCAGCCCAGGCGGCACGCCTGTCCTTCATACGGCATTGCCGGGGCCTGGACATGACGCTGGACGAGATTCGCACCCTGCTGCGCTTCAAGGACGCGCCCACCCGCAACTGCGGCGATGTCAACGCCCTGCTGGACGCGCACATCGGCCATGTTGCCGCGCGCATCCGTGAGCTGCGCCAGCTCGAAAAGCAGCTCAAGAACCTGCGCGAACAGTGCCACGAGGCGCAAGACGCCGCCCACTGCGGCATCCTCAATGAGCTGACCGACCTGGCCAACCGGCCAAGCCGCCCGCACCCGGGCCATGTGCACGGCACGCATGCGCGCACAGCGGCGCACAAGGCCACGACAGCGTCGCAAGAATCCTCTGGCGCCGTGAACAACCCGACAGGCTGACAGCCTGGAGGCATCCATCTCAATGACACAAACGTCACGGTTCAGTCACATACAAGTCGTAACATTCTTGTACACTTTTTATGGCGCCCACATGTCTGAGTCTTCCGCGTATCTGAGCGACTTCCGGCCCCGCTTCCGCCAGCCCAGCGCTGCAGACTTGTGCACACCGGCTCCCTGCATGACCACCGAGTCCACCAACGAAAAGGTGCTGGAGACGTTCACGCAGCACCGCGAGCTGGTCAGCCTGCCGGTGGTAGAGGGCCAACAACCCATCGGTCTGATCAATCGCGACATCTTCCTCTCGCAGATCAGCAAGCCATTTCGCCTGGAACTTTACGGCCGCAAGAGCTGCATCGCTTTCATGGACAAAGAGCCACTGGTCGTTGATGCATCCATGGACATCGAGACGCTGACCTTCAAGGCCGTCGAGTTCGGCGAAAAAGCCTTGTCCGACGGCTTCATCATTACCCGCAACAACGAATTTGCCGGCGTGGGCAACGGCCTGCAGCTCATGCGCGCAGTGGCCGACATTCAGGCCGCGCGCAATCGCCAGATCATGCACAGCATCGAATATGCAAGCGTGATTCAACAGTCTGCCCTGCGCAGCTCGCGCGAAATTCTCTCGCTTGCCTGCCCCGAGGCCGATCTGGTCTGGGAGCCTCGCGATGTCGTCGGCGGTGATTTCTACCAGTTCAGCGTGGATGACGGCGGCTGGTTTGCCACCGTGGCAGATTGCACAGGGCACGGTGTTCCGGGCGCCTTCATGACCCTGATCGCCTCCAGCAGCCTGAGCCAGGCGATCAAGGAAAAAGGGGCGCGCGATCCCGCCGCGTTGCTCGCCATCGTCAACCGCAGCATCAAGCAGATGCTGGGCCAGGTCGGTGGCCAGGACGGCACACCAGGCTCCGACGATGGCATGGATGCCGCATGCTTTTGGTACGAGCCCGGCACCCGCCAGATGGTTTTTGCCGGAGCCCGCCTTTCGCTGTTCGTGCTGCGCCCCGGCGTCGATCAGGTGGACGTGGTCGAAGGCCAGCGCAAGGGCGTGGGCTATGTGGACAGCGAACTCGATTACGCCTGGCGCAACGTGGCGGTGGACCTGCCTGCGGGCAGCCTGGTGTTCGCCACCACCGACGGGCTGGTGGACCAGGTGGGCGGCCCGCGCGCCATCGCCTTTGGCAAGCGCCGCCTGTGTGAGCTGTTGCGGGGCCTGGCAAGCAGCACCCCTGCCCAGCTCAATCGCGATGTACTCGCCGCGCTGCAGCAGTGGCAGGGCGAGCACCACCGCCGCGACGACGTGACGTTTTTCTGTTTCCGTACCTGAAGAGACTTCGAATGATCCGCTCTGCCGTTGCCAAGGAATATGGCACCTTCTTCCATCTGGCGCGAGAGCACCAGGTCATTTTTTACTACGTGGGCTACTTCTCGCAAAACATCGTCGCCGCCATGGCAGAGGCGGTGAAATTGCAACTCGAAAGTGCGGGCGTGGCGGGCCCGACGCGACGCAAGCTGTTCTCGTCCTTCGTTGAAATGGCGCAGAACATCATCCACTACTCGTCCGATGCACTCACCCCCCCCAGCCAGGACAATGGCGAGCTGCGCCACGGCTCGGTCTGCATCCGGCGCGAGGACGATGGCAGCTTTCTGTTGCTGTGTGCCAATCCCGTCCACCCCGAAACGGGCGATGCGTTGCGCACGAAGCTGGAAACGCTGACCGGCATGTCGCCCGAAGAAATCAAGCAGGCTTACCGCATGACGCTGCGCGAGGAAACGCCCGAGGGCAGCAAAGGTGCCGGCATGGGCCTGCTCACCATGGCCCGGGATGCGCGCGAACCCCTGGAATTTGATTTTGCACCGCCCGAAAGCGCCAACGGGTCCGCGGTTTTCTATCTGAAGGCCGCGATCTGACGCGCCGGCCCGACAACGAACAGAGATCACGAATGGACAACCTCTACATCGCCCCCACACCCAGCTCCCCAGAGGTGGATTTTCGATTTGACACCCACACCCTGGGCCTGCGCGGCGAGTCTTACCCCGAGAATGCAGCCGCCTTCTACGGCCAGGTCATCGAGCGCCTGAAGGAGTTCCTTGGCACGCTGCAGGACAGCAAGGTAGAAGTGAATATCGCGCTGGCGTACTTCAACAGCTCCAGCACCAAGATGCTGTTCAATGTGATCGCAGCGCTCGACGAGGCGGCGGAGGCCGGCAACCACATTGCCCTTAACTGGTACCACGACGAGGAAGACGACACCATTTTCGAGTTCGGGCAGGAACTGCACGAGGACTTTCCGGCCATTCATTTCGTCAGCCACACGGTGAGACCCGCCTGAATGGACTCAGCCAAGCCAGCGCCAGATCTTTTCGAGGCCGAGCACCGGTCGATGCTGGATGCCCGTGCCGTTTACGAGACGGGCACTGCGGCAGGGGGTGACGCGTACCGCCAGGCGCTGGGCGATCTGCTGGCCGCCTATGAGCGCCTGCTGCGCGAGACGCGCCGCCTGGTGCGCCGCAGCGACCGCGCCGAGCTGGAGATGACCCTGCTCAACCAGCGCCTGCAGGACCTGGCCACAGAACTCGAATACCGCGCCACGCACGACCCACTGACGGGCGTGCTCAACCGCGCCGCCATCATCGAGCGCGTCAATCAGCACGCCCTGCAACACGACCTGGCCCTGATCGTGCTGGACATTGACCATTTCAAGCGCGTGAACGACAGCTTTGGCCACCCCGTGGGGGACACCGTCATTCTGGGCGTTGTGGACAGCCTCAAGGCCGTGGTGCCCCCCAATGCCCTCATCGGCCGCGTCGGCGGGGAAGAATTCACCGTGCTCCTGCCACAGCAGGAGGCGCAAACGTCAGAGCAGGTTGCCCAATTGATGCGCGAAGCCATCGAGAACCACGCATTCAACCTCCCTGATGGCAGCCGCATCACGGCCAGCTTCGGTGTGAGCCA
The DNA here is from genome assembly GCF_002176815.1 of Acidovorax sp. T1. Classification (NCBI taxonomy): domain Bacteria; kingdom Pseudomonadati; phylum Pseudomonadota; class Betaproteobacteria; order Burkholderiales; family Comamonadaceae; genus Acidovorax; species Acidovorax sp. T1. The sequence continues at coordinate 3,306,320 of NZ_CP021648.1, forward strand.
GTTGTCACGCGGCGGCAGCTTCGATGACGCCTACGGGCTTGCCGACGAAGCCCTGTACGTCGCCAAACGCGGCGGCCGCAACCAGGTAGTGCGTGCGGTCGACACTGTGCCGAGCTAAATCGCAGGCAGTCCGTGATGCGTGCTGAAATGATGTCCTCCACTACCGCCACAGACCCGTTGCGCTGTGCAAGCTCGCAACTGCCAGCCTGGCGGGTGCTGGTCATCGACGACGACCCCGAGGTGCATGACGGTATTCGCGACGCATCCGCAGGTCTGAGGCTGTTTGACCGCCCGCTGGAACTCGTGCATTGCACGCATGGCGATAACGTACGCGCGCTGCTGCTGGGCGAGGCCGACCTGGCCGTGGTGATGATGGACCTGGTATCGCAGCACGCGGGCGGCGGCCTGGCATTGCTCGATTTCATGCGCCACACCGCCGGCCTGCGCAAGACACGCCTCGTGTTGCGCACGGAAGCCCCGCACTGCGTGCCCGATCTGGACACGCTTTTGCGCTATGACATCAGCGACTACCACTCCAAGACCGATTTGACGCCGGATCGCTGGGGGGCCATCGCGGCCAGATCCGTGCAAGGCTACCAGCGGTTGTGCGCCTTCGAGGCCAGTCGCCGCAGCATGGAAGCGATCGTGTGCTCCAGCACAGCGCTGCTGGAGCACACCGATCTGAGCGCCTTCGCCACCGGGGTCATCACCCAGCTCGCAGCCTTGCTGGGTGTGCCGGGGCAAGCACTGGCCTGTGTTCGGGATACCACGGCAGGTCCATCCGGCACCTACCGCGTGCAAGCCGCCACGGGACGTTTCGCGGGCTTGCTGGACTTGCCCATGGCCGCGCTGCCTGATGCGACCATGCTGCGCCTACTGCACCGGGCCCTCGACACACGGGGCAACGCGCTGGACAACCCCGTCCAGCCGTTTGCTGCGCCCGGCGTGCTGCCACCGCCCCGCTGCTGCGGCGACAACGTCTTTGGCGATGACCGCGGACTGGCCCTGTACATCGGCAGCCCCGGCGACCAGGACATGGTGGTGTTCATCGAACTGGCGGACCCGGCCATCGGGCCCGATCGGCAGTTGCTCGATTTCTTCTGTGTCAGTTTCAGCACCTTGCTGCGCAACCGGGGGTTGCTGGAACGCCTGCGCCGGTCGGCCTATTCCGACCCGCTGGTCTCGCTGCCCAACCGGGCCTACTTTATTGAGAAGGTGGGTGAATGCGTGCAACGCGGCACGGAAGGCATGATGCTGGCCCTGGTCGATATTGACGACTTCAGCGCCACCAACGAGATGATGGGGCACCGCTTCGGCGATCGCCTGCTCAGTGCCGTTGCGCAGCGCCTGGCCGAAGTCCTGCCCGCCGGAGTGATGCTGGCCCGCGTGGGGCCCGACACCTTTGGCATCCTGGGGCCCGCACACATGGTTCCACCACAGCAGCTGCCGGACTGCGTGCGCGACCCGCTGACCATCAACGACACGCCCCACAAGGTATCAATGACCTGTGGGTATGTGCTGCTGCCCCAGGGTGCCAGAACGGGCGACGACCTCGTCAAGGACGCAACCATCGCGCTCAAGCGTGCCAAGCGCGATCACCGCGGTCAGCAACTGCAGTACGCGGCCCACATGGGCGCAGAAGCGAAAGAGCGCGCAGTGCTGCTCTCAGAACTGCGCAAGGCCATAGAAAACGCTGAGCTGTTTCTGGTTTACCAGCCGCAGGTCGATCTCGAAACGGGCAATGTCATCGGACTGGAAGCCTTGCTGCGCTGGCGCACCGCCGATGGCCGCCTGGTGCCGCCAGACCAATTCATCCCCGTGGCCGAACATTCGAGCCTGATCCTGCCCCTGGGCCAGAGGGCGCTCGAGATGGCCTGCCAGACCCTGCGTGAACTGCAAATGGCCGGACTGGCACCTGCGCGCATGGCGGTCAACGTCTCCGTGGTCCAGCTGCGCGACCCCGGCTTTTTCGACATGGTGTGCGCCGCACTGTCGGCCAACGGCCTGGCGGGACACCACCTGGAATTGGAAATCACGGAATCCGTGGTGGTCCTGCCCACACAGTTGCTGCAATCCACGCTGAATGCCCTGCGCGCCCACGGCGTCACCATCGCCATTGACGACTTCGGCACGGGCTACTCCTCGCTGAGTTACCTGGAGCGGCTGCCGCTGGACCGCATCAAGATCGACCGCACTTTCGTGCAGCAACTGGATGCCCCGCACGGCGGGCGCGTGGCCGAAATGGTGGTGCAGCTGGGACGCAAGCTGGGACTTCAGGTGCTGGCCGAAGGCATCGAGAACGCTGCTGCATGGCAAGCGCTGCAGGCCATGGGCTGCCACCACGGGCAGGGCTACCACATCGCCTACCCCATGGAAAAAACCGACCTTTTGCGCTGGCTGGCGCAATCCTGAAAAGAGCGCCGGCAGCACGCGTCGGCAGTGGCCCGGGGCTCACGCGCCCCCAGGTTTCCTGCGCGCACGCGGGTGTGCCGCGTCGTACACCTTGGCCAGGTGTTGAAAGTCGAGCCGCGTATAGACCTGCGTGGTGGTGATGTTGGCGTGGCCCAGCAGCTCCTGCACGGCGCGCAGGTCGCCACTGCTTTGCAGCAGGTGGCTGGCAAACGAGTGGCGCAGCATGTGCGGGTGCACCGGCGTGGTCAGCCCCGCCTGCTGGCTGCGCTGGCGCAGGCGCAGCCAGATCGACTGCGCCGTGAGCCGCTTGCCGCGCTGGCCGACAAACAGGGCGGTATCGAGCCGCGCCGAGCCCTCACCGCCAAACGGTGTGGCCCGCAATTGCAGCCAGGCCCCCAGCGCCGCAGTGGCAGCGGTGCCCACCGGCACGGTGCGGCGCTTGCTGCCCTTGCCGAACACATGGGCTTCGCCCGCCTGCAGATCGACCCAGCCTCGGCCCAAGCGCTGGGTGTCGGCATGGGGGATGGCGTCGAGCCCGGCCAGTTCGCCCACGCGCAGGCCGCAGCCGTACAGCAGCTCCACCATGGCCGCATCGCGTGCCTCCAGCCAGGGGTCGGCGCCGGTGTTGTCGAACTCGGCCAGGCGCACGGCGTCGTCCACGCCCAGGGCCTTGGGCAAAGGCTTGGGCGCCTTGGGCGCGCGCACGTCCTGCACCGGGTTGTGCGCCATCAGCCCCTGCCGCCCGGCCCAAATGAAAAAACCGCGCCAGCCCGACAGGATGAGCGCAATGCCGCGCCCGCTGCGCCCGCCGCTGTGCATCTGGGCCACAAAGCGGCGGATGTGCGCGCTCGTGAGCTGCAGCAGCGGCAGGTTCACGCCCGCCGCCAGCTGCGCCAGCTTTTCCAGGTCCAGCGTGTACAGCGTGAGGGTGCGCGCGGCCAGGCGCTTTTCCACGCGCGCATGCTCCAGGTAGCGCAGCACCAGCGGATCGGGCGCAGCCGCCACGGTGCTTTGCGGCTTGGAGAGGTCAGCCATGCGCAGGAACCCGGCCAGTGCCTGGGGTGGCGGCTCAGAGGCTGAGCGTTTTTCGGCCGTGCCCGAAAGGCGCGTCAAAACACGCCGGGTCTAGGCGCACAACACAGCCATAGCTCGGGCTATGGCGAGTATTTGCAACGACGAGCCGGTGTGTTTTGGCGTGCAAGGCGGGCATGGATGAAAGACTCTCAGCCTCTCAGTGCAAACGCAGCAATGCCGCGCTGGCCAGCTCGGCCATGCGCGACAAGAAGTCGGTGCCCATGGTGGCGTCAAAGCGCTGCGGGTCGGGCGAGCCCAGCACCAGCAGGCCGAACGCCGGCGCAGCGCTGTCCACGGCGCCTTCGCGCAGCGGCAGCAGGGCCAGCGACTGGGCCGCCGCACCATCCTCCTGTGCCAGCCAGACCGCAGGTTCAAACCCCAGGTTGGGGCCGCAGAACGGCATGGTCAGCGAGGTGGCGAACGCACGGGCGTCTTCGCTGGCGCCCTGGGCAAAGTCGGCGTCGATATAGGCCCCCGAAACTCCCCAGACCCGCACGGCGGCCTGCGGCACATCGAACAGGGTGCGCACGCCGTCCACCACGGCCTGGGGCAGGTCCATGGGGTCGCGCACTTGCAGCAGGGCGCTGGCCCAATGGTCCACCTTGGTGGCGATGGCGGCATTCTCATGGCTGTTGCGCACCATGTCCATGATGCGCTGCTCCAGCCCCTTGATCTTCTCGCGCAGCATTTCGGCCTGGCGCTCCTGCAGGCTCACGGCCCGTGCGCCGTGGGGGCTGGTGATCTGCACGCTGGCCAGCACCTCGGCGTGGCGCTCGAAAAATCCGGGCGTCTGGATGAGGAACTGGGCGATGTCGTCTTCAGTGATGGGCGAGATGGGGGAACTGGTGGTCATAACGTGTCAGGGAGTTCGATCTGGCCGTCAAAAACTGTTATGGCCGGACCGGTCATGAAAACGGAGTCGGCCTCGTGGCCGCTCCAGGCAATGGTGAGCAGGCCGCCGCGCGTGTGCACATCCACCTGCGCATCGAGCAGCCCCAGGCGAATTCCCGCCGCCACGGCAGCGCAGGCGCCCGTGCCGCAGGCCAGGGTTTCGCCCGCGCCGCGCTCGAACACGCGCAGGCGCACATGGCCGCGGTCCACGATCTGCAAGTAACCGGCATTCACCCGGCGCGGAAAGCGCGGGTGCGATTCGATCAGCGGGCCGGTCTGCGCCACGGGCGCGGTGTCCACATCCTCCACCAGCTGCACGGCGTGCGGATTGCCCATGGACACAACCGCTACAAATATAGGAGCTGCTTGCGCTTTATCAGCAAGGGCTAGAGGCCATTTTTGCCCCAAATCCTGGACCACCGGCGTAAGGCCGGTCGCATCAAAGGGCACCCGTGCCGCATCGAACACCGGGCGGCCCATGTCCACCGTCACGCGGCCGTCGGGCGTGCGCCGGGGCGCAATCACGCCCGAGAGCGTCTGCACACGGATGGTGTCCTTGGCGGTCAGGCCCTTGTCGTACACATAGCGCGCAAAGCAGCGCGCGCCGTTGCCGCACTGCTCCACCTCGCCGCCATCGGCGTTGTGGATCACGTATTCAAAATCAATGCCTTCGCCCGGCGAGGGCCGCACGGTGAGGATCTGGTCGGCACCCACGCCGAAGTGGCGGTCGGCCAGCAGGCGGTAGTGCGCTGGCGTCAGGCCCAGGCGGCCCTCGGTTTCGTCGAGCACCACGAAATCGTTGCCCGCGCCCTGCATTTTGGTGAAGCGAATCTGCATGGGCTGGATTATCGTCGGTGGGCTGCCAATCACCTCGGGCAGCGCCGGTTTCACTGCCGGATTAGTCTTGCGCTCTTGTGGCGCCGCTGTGGCTGCCACCCGCCAGGACACCTCCATGCCCGACCATTCCGCCTTTGCCATCACCCACAAATGGCCCGGGCGGCCAGCCGCTGGCGCGGTTCGAATCGGGTGCCATCCTGCTGTACCTGGCCGACAAGACCGGCCAGCTGATGCCCCAGGGCGCCGCCGCGCACTACGAAACCATCCAGTGGGTGATGTGGCAGATAGGCGGCGTGGGCCCCATGTTTGGCCAGTTGGGGTTCTTCCACAAGTTTGCGGGCAAGGACTATGAAGACAAACGCCCGCGCGACCGCTACGTGGCCGATTCCAAACGCCTGCTGGGCGTGCGCAACCAGCGCCTGGCAGGCCGCCAGTGGGTGATGGGCGAGCAGTACACCATTGCCGACATTGCCATCTGGCCCTGGGTGCGCAACCTGGTCGGCTTTTATGGCGCGAGCGATCTGGTGAAGTTTGACCAGTTCACCGAAGTGCAGCGCGTGCTGGATGTTTTTGGAGCGCGCCCGGCGGTGGCCAAGGGGCTGAACATTCCTGCCCGGGGTTGATGCCCATGCTCGCCTGTCCAAGCGAGGACAGGTGGGAGCGCAAGGCTGGATGGGTGGCACCCTAAGCTATGGCGGCCGAGAAGAGCGATTCGCTCTTCATGCGCCACCCATCAGCCGTACGAACGCAGGCACCACACCCAGGGCATCGTCCCGCCTTTGCACCGCATGCACATCGGCACGCGGTGCCTTGGCGCCAAGCGTTTTGAGCAGCACGCGGTGTCCGAACAGCACGCCCATCGACGAGGGAACCAACGCCACACCGAGCCCCGCAGCCACCAGGCTCAGCACAGCGGCTAGTGTAGTGTTTGATTCTTAATGAAACTTAATTGAGCAACCACGCTCCAATGCTCTACTACGGTTTGCATTGGAGTGAAAAATTGCGAGTTGCCCCGACGATTGTGTTGACGGATGAAGAGGAAAGCGAGCTGAGCCGGCTGGCGCGCTCCAAGCGCACCAGCGTCAGATTGGCCCAGCGCGCCCAGATCGTGCTGCTGGCCGCGCAGGGGCTGCAAAACAAGGATATTGCCGAGCAGCTTGGCATTGGGCGCGTGCAGGTGGCGCGCTGGCGTGAACGCTACCTGCAATTGGGGCTGCAAGGTATCGAGCGCGACTTGCCGCGCGGCGCACCGCCGGTGAAGGTGGATGTGGCCAAGCTTGTGAAGCTAACCACACAGACCAAGCCCGAGGCGGCCACGCACTGGAGCACGCGCACGATGGCCGCTGAGTTGGGCGTCAGCGCCAGCACCGTGATGCGCCATTGGCAGGCCCACGGTCTCAAGCCTCACATCGTGCGCGGCTTCAAGGTCTCGCGCGATCCGCAGTTCGTGCAAAAGCTCGAAGACATCGTGGGGCTTTACATGTCGCCGCCCGAGCATGCGCTGGTGCTGTGCTGCGACGAAAAGAGCCAGGTGCAGGCGCTGGACCGAACGCAGCCCGGGCTGCCGCTCAAGAAGGGGCGCGCGGCCACCATGACGCACGACTACAAGCGCAACGGCACAACCACCTTGTTCGCTGCGCTCAACGTGCTCAACGGTCAGGTCATCGGCCAGTGCCAGCAGCGCCACACCCACATCGAGTGGCTGAAGTTCCTGCGTCAAATCAATCGGGAGACGCCCAAGGACAAGACGCTGCATCTGATCGCCGACAACTACGCCACGCACAAGCATCCAGCTGTGCAGGAGTGGCTGGCCAAGCACCCCAGATTCAACATGCACTTCACGCCAACCTCGGCATCGTGGCTGAACATGGTCGAGCGCTTCTTTCGCGACATCTCCGAGAACCGGCTACGCCGCGGGGTGTTCACCAGCGTGCCCGAACTCGTCTCGGCCATCGATGAGTACATCGCGCATCACAACACCAACCCCAAGCCGTTCATCTGGACCAAGAACGCTCGCGACATCCTGCAAAAGGTCATCCGCGCCAATAGCCGATTAAGTTCCAAACAGAATGCAACACTACACTAGTTCCACCGTGGCCTGCGCCAACCGGGGCGCAAAACCCGCCTGCACGCAACACTGCACCATGTGCTCGGCATGGGCGGAGGAATCGCGGCGCAGCATCACAAAGGCTTCACTGCGCAGATCCTTCAACGCCACGACCTTGCGCGCCGCCAGCGGGTGGCCGGGCGGCAGCGCGGCGACCACCGGGTCGGGCCACAGCAGGGTGCTGGAGAGCTGATCGTCGTTGACCGCCGTGCGCGAGATGCTCACATCGATGCGTTTGTCGCGCAGGGCCGCCTGCTGCAGCGAGGGCTGCATCTCGTGCAGCACCACGTCCACGCCCGGGTGGCTTTGCCGGTAGCGCGCCAGTGCCGCCGGAAACGGCCCCAGAAAGTGCGAACCCGACAGCCCCACCTCAATGCGCCCCGCCTGCCCCTGGCCGATGGCGCCCACGCGCTGGCGCGCGGCGTCCAGCCGATCCAGCACCGCACGGGCATCGACCAGATACGCCTGGCCCGCCAGCGTCAGCTCCACACGGCGACTGGTGCGCACAAACAATTGCACGCCCAGCTCGGCCTCCAGCTGCGCAATCTGCAGGCTGAGCGGCGGTTGCGACACATGCAGGCGCCGCGCGGCGCGCGTGAAGCTCAGCTCTTCTGCCAAGGCGATGAAGTAACGCAGGTGCCGCAGTTCCATTGATACTTTTCAGGTATAGATCAAGACCAACAATATATTGGACTGCCGATTGTCTTGTTTCCACAATACCCTGACTACACCATTCCAACGGAGACAGACATGACGATCAAACACAGCCTGCTGGCCGCCACACTGGCCCTTTCGGGCCTGGCCTCGGCGCAGGACAGCTATCCCACCAAGGCTGTCACCCTCACCGTGCCCAACCCGCCCGGCGGCGTGGTAGACACCTCGGCCCGGCTGCTCAATGAACCGTTGACACGCATCCTGGGCCAGCCCGTGGTGATCGACAACAAGGCGGGTGGCAGCGGCAATGTGGCCTACGGTGCGGTGGCCCGCGCCAAGGCCGATGGCTACAACCTGCTGATCTCGTACTCGGCCTACCACGTGGGCAACCCGGCGCTGTCGCCCAGCCTGCCCTGGGAAGCCAAGGACTTCGCTCCGGTGGCGCTGCTCACCGTGGCCACCAACGTGATTGCGGTGCACCCCTCGGTGCCGGGCAACAACCTCAAGGAGTTCATTGCCTACGTCAAGGCCAACCCCGGCAAGGTCAACTACGCATCGCAGGGCAACGGCTCGCTGTCGCACATCGGCACCGAGATCTTCAAGCAGCAAAGCGGCACCTTCATGACCCACATCCCCTACCGCGGCTCGGGCCCGGCCGTGGCCGACGTGCTGGCAGGCCAGGTGCAGGTGTTCATCACCACGCCGCCTTCGGTCATACAGCATGTGTTGAGTGGCAAGCTCAAGGCTTTTGCCGTGACCGGAAGCAAGCGCCACCCCGGCCTGCCCAATGTGCCCACCGTGGCTGAAGCGGGCATGCCGGACTTCAAGCTCGAAGCCTGGGTGGGCCTGTTCGCCCCTGCCGCCACGCCCCCAGCAGTCATCACAAAGCTGACGGGTGAGGTCAAAAAGGCCCTGGAGCTACCCGAAACCCGCCAGCGTGCGGACGCCGCAGGCATCGAGCTGCGCTACCTGCCGCCCGAGGCACTGGGTGACCTGGTGAAGACCGAAACCGCCTACTGGGCCAAAACCATCAAGGGCGCCGGCATCAAGGCCGACTGACCCGCCGCCCACCCCAAAGCTCCTTGCGTGACCTGTTCACGGCGCCGTGCGCGCCGGGCGGGCAGCGCTTTGCCCATTTTTTCCTGAAAGACCGCCATGCAACGCACCTACCGCATCGGGCAGATCGTGCCCAGCTCCAACACCACGATGGAAACCGAGATCCCTGCCATGCTGCGCGCCCGCGAGCAGGTGCTGCCGGAGCGCTTCAGTTTTCACTCCAGTCGCATGCGCATGCAAAAGGTCACCAAGGAAGAGCTGGCCGCGATGGACCGCGACTCCGACCGCTGCGCGCTGGAGCTGTCGGACGGCAAGATGGACGTGATGGGCTATGCCTGCCTAGTGGCCATCATGAGCATGGGCCTGGGCTACCACCGCGCGTCCGAAAAGCGGCTGCACGAAGTCACCGTGGGCAACGGCAAGCCCGCACCCGTGGTGTCGAGTGCGGGTGCGCTCGTCGAGGGGCTCAAGGCCATGGGCGCCAAGAAGGTCTCGATACTCACGCCCTACATGAAGCCGCTGACCCAACTGGTCGTGGACTACATCGAGCACGAGGGCATTGCGGTGCATGACAGTCTGTCGCTGGAGATTCCCGACAACCTGCAGGTGGGCGCTCAGGACCCTGCGGCACCGGCACAGATCGTGCAGCGCCTGGACACACGTGGCGTGGACGTGGTGGTGATCTCGGCCTGCGTGCAGATGCCGTCTCTGGCGTCGGTGCAGCTTGCGCAGGACCAGCTGGGTGTGCCCGTGGTTTCGGCCGCGGTCTGCACCACCTGGGCCATGCTCCAGCGCCTGGGCCTCGAAACCAGGGTACCCAACGCGGGCGCCCTGCTGTCGGGCAGGTATTGAAGGAAGTTCGGCACACCACACCGCGCCACCACACTCCACCGCTGCAAGGCAAAACCCGATAATGGCCTGATGCCCCGCATCAGCCAACAACTCCACCCCCACCGCGAACCCGTTGCCACCCGCCTTGCCGCCACCGTGCTGCTGCTGCGCGATGCAGCGGGCGATGGGGCGCTGGAGGTGCTGATGACCCGGCGCTCGCCCAACGCGAGTTTTGCCCCCGGCGCCTATGTGTTCCCCGGCGGCGGCATTGATGCGCTCGACGCGTCGCCCGAATCGCACGCCGCCGCCGACCGCCGCCCCGCACAGGACGACTTGCACCTCACCCAGGCGATTGCCGCCATCCGCGAGAGTTTTGAAGAGCTGGGCGTGCTGCTGGCGCGCCATGCCCACGCCCCCCGCACAGGACAGATGGCCGATGCGCAAGACATCGCCGCCATCGACCGCCACCAGCCGTTTGCCGCGCAGTGCAGCGCACGCGGCCTGCGCCTGGCGGCCGACAGCGTGTACCTGCTGGCCCACTGGACGGCCGACCGCGACCTGGCGCGCCGCTTCGAGGTGCCCTTCCTCGTGGCCCGCATGCCCGAGGGCCAGGAGCCCGTGGCCGACGAGACCGAACAGTTCGAGCCCGTGTGGGTGCGCCCAGCCGACGCGCTGGCGCGGCATGAGGCGGGGCAATTCTTCATGATCTTCCCGACCATCCGCACGCTGCAACGCCTGGCAAAGTTCGCCAGCACCCAGGCGGTGCTGGATGCTGTGGCGCACGAACAGCCGCTGTGGGTCAGCTGCCCGCGCGCAGGCCTGCTGGCGGGCAAGGAAGCGCGCTACATGGAAGACGAAGCGCCGTTTGGCGAGCTGGCGCTAGTCTGCCCCGACGGGCAGATCGTGCACCCGCTCGACTGGCAGACCGAACGCCCCGTGCCGCTGCTCAAAAACGTGCAGCGCCTGACCGCGCCCAACCCCGGCGTGATGACCGGCCCCGGCACCAACAGCTACCTGGTGGGCGACCCGGCTACCGGCTTCATCGCCATCGACCCCGGCCCGGCCGATGCCGAGCACCTGGACAAACTCTGGCGCGCCGCCGGGGGCGACATCAGCATGATCGTGTGCACCCACTCGCACCCCGACCACTCGCCCGGCGCCGCGCCGTTGCAGGCGCTGTGCGTGCAGGCGGGCAAACCCAGGCCGCCCATCCTGGGCCTGCCATCGGCCCCCACGGCCCGCGCCGCCAGCCAGTTCACGCCCGACCGTTCGCTACAAAATAATGAGCTACTTGTGCTTATTGGACAAGGGCTAGATGGCAAAATCACCCATACCCTGCAGATCATCCACACCCCCGGCCACGCGGCCAACCACCTGTGCCTGCTGCTGCAGGAAGACGGCCTGCTGTTCAGCGGCGACCACATCCTGAACGGCAGCACCACCGTGATCGACCCGCCTGACGGCAACATGGCCGACTACCTCGATTCGCTCGACCAGCTCGATGCCGCCTGCGCCGAACACGGCGTGGAGTTCATCCTGCCCGCGCATGGCTATGTGCTGGGAGGCCCGGTGCATGGGGCGCGCAGCGCCATCGCCCAGCTCAAAGCCCACCGCCTGGCGCGCGAGGCCAAGGTGCTGGCCGCCCTGCAGGCGCTGCCCGATGGCAGCATTCAAGAGTGGGTGCAGCACGCCTATGACGACGTGCCGCCGCGCCTGTGGCCCGTGGCCCAGCGCTCGCTGCTGGCGCATGTGGAGCGTATTCGCGCGCTGCAGCCCGGGAACAACTGACCCCCTGAGGCGCTGCGCGCCTTCCCCCAGGGGACGCCACCGGTGGACCGGCAAAGCCGGCTCCACGGTGGCACTGGCGTGAAGGCAGCGCCGGTTTCAAAAAGCTCCGCCGACAATCAGGCCACTGCACCATCGAACCGCATCCGGCGAATGCTCACCTTATTTCCTATATGACCGACAAAAACCCCGACCCCACCCACATCCGCCTGGCCAAGCGCGTGGCCGAACAACTGAACTGCTCGCGCAGCACGGCCGAGCAGTTCATCGAAGGCGGCTTTGTCAGCGTGGACGGCCAGGTGGTGGAAGCCCCCGGCGCCCGCGTGCGCCCCGACCAGGCCGTGACGGTGGCGCCCGATGCCAGCCTGCTGGAGCTGACCCCGGTGACCTTGCTGCTGCACAAGCCAGCGGGGTTTGAAGCCGGCCTGGGACTGCCAGGCGCACCCACAGGGCAAGCGGCCCACGCCAGCCGCAGCCAGGGCGCGCAACAGGCGCTCACCCTGCTCAATGCCGCATCCCACCTGGCCGAAGACGCCTCGGGCATCCGCGTGCTGCAGCGCCATTTCAAGCAGCTCGAATGCTTCACGCCGCTGCCCACCGAGGCCAGCGGCCTGGTGGTCTACACGCAAGACAAGCGCATCGCTCGCAAGCTGGCCGAAGACATCGAATCGCTGGAGCAGGAGTGCATCGTCGAGGTGAAGGGCGACATCGCGCCCAACGGCCTGCAGCGCCTGTGCCACGGCCTGTCGTTCAACGGCCGCCCGCTGCCGCCCATCAAGGTGAGCTGGCAGAGCGAAACCAAGCTGCGCTTTGCCCTGAAGGGCATCCGCCCCGGGCAGGTGCCCGCCATGTGCGAGGCCGTGGGCCTGTCGGTGGTGGCCATGAAGCGCATCCGCATCGGCCGCGTGCCGCTGGCCAAGGTGCCCGAGGGGCAGTGGCGCTATCTGCAGCCGTGGGAGCGGTTTTAGCAGGGCATGACGCTATCCATACGATAGCTATCAGCGCTTTCTGGATAAGCGCCAGCGCCTGTTTTCATGAAAAGTGTGAAGCGCGCCGATAAGCCGGATTCTGTGCACCACTGGCCCTCTTGCGAAGGCCAGCGGCGTGACCGCCATTACTCTGGGCCGGGTGTCGCCACCACGGCTCGATGCTACCTACCCGCCAGCTCTGCGGAACCACATCAACGCTGGCCTACTTGGTATTGCTGCGCGTAGAGATTGCCCGTTTCACCTTGGGCGCGGAGCGCCCAAGGTGGCTGTGGGCTTTCTCGGCTTACGCCGAGAACCGACTGGCTTCCGCCATTCGGCACCGGCTTGCGCCGGCGACCCACAGAACACCCAAGGGTTGCTCCACTCCCAAACTCGTCTCTGTTGCTCTGATCCTCACCTCACGGTGGGCAGCCGTTAGCTGCTACGCTGTCCTGTGCAGTCCGGACGTTCCTCCAGTGCCTGGTTTCCCAGATTGCACCAGCGGCGGTCTGGCGCGCTTCACGGGGGCGATTATCCCCCGATCGGCATATCCATATGCTCCGAATGAGCGATCAACTGGTCCAGAATGCGCGGACACCCCCTCTTTTTTCAGGAGACTCCCCATGAAAACCGACAACGTCCTGCAAACCATCGGCAACACCCCGCATGTGCGCATCAACCGCCTGTTTGGCCCGGGCGCCAGCGTGTGGATCAAGTCCGAGCGCAGCAACCCCGGCGGCTCGATCAAGGACCGCATCGCGCTGGCCATGGTGGAAGACGCCGAAAAATCCGGCGCCCTGAAACCCGGCGGCACCATCATCGAGCCCACCAGCGGCAACACCGGCGTGGGCCTGGCCATGGTGGCGGCCGTCAAGGGCTACAAGCTGGTTTTGGTGATGCCCGACAGCATGAGCATCGAGCGCCGCCGCCTGATGCTGGCCTATGGCGCCAGCTTTGACCTGACGCCGCGCGAAAAAGGCATGAAGGGCGCCATCGCCCGTGCCGAGGAGCTCAAGGCCCAGACGCCCGGGGCGTGGATTCCGCAGCAGTTCGAGAACCCGGCCAACATCGACGTGCATGTGCGCACCACGGCGCAAGAAATCCTGGCCGACTTCCCCGACGGGCTGGACGTGCTGGTCACCGGCGTGGGCACCGGCGGGCACATCACGGGCGTGGCGCGGGTGCTGAAAGCCAAGTTCCCGCAGCTGAAGGTGTTTGCCGTGGAGCCCACGCAATCGCCCGTCATCAGCGGCGGCCAGCCCGCGCCCCACCCCATCCAGGGCATTGGCGCGGGCTTCATCCCCAAGAACCTGGACACCAGCCTGCTGGATGGCGTGATCCAGGTCGATGCCGAGCCGGCCCGCGAATACGCCCGCCGCAGCGCCCGCGAGGAAGGCATGCTGGTGGGCATCTCCAGCGGCGCCACGCTGGCCGCCATTGCGCAAAAACTGCCCGAACTGCCCGCGGGCAGCCGCGTGCTGGGCTTCAACTACGACACGGGCGAGCGCTATCTGTCGGTGGAAGGCTTTTTGCCGGCTTAACCGAGAAAAGGCCGTTGGATGCGGCCGGTAAAATCCCCCTCCCCTCCCCTGCATTGCCCTTCGCCCGATAACCACGGGCCGCAAGACCATGATCCGCCTTTCTGAAATCCGGTTGCCGCTGTCTGCGCTGCCGTCCGACCCCAACCCCGACACCCAGCCCGAAGCCGCCCTGCGCGCACTCGCCGCGCAGGCGCTGGGCCTGGCCGATGCCGCCGGCATTGCCACGCTGCAGGTTTTCAAGCGCAGCTTTGACGCGCGCAAAGCCGATCTGCTGGCGGTGTACATCGTCGATATCGCACTTGCCGACCCCGCGCAGGAAGCCGCCCTGCTCGACCAATTCGCAGGCAACCCGCACATCCAGCCCACGCCCGACATGGCCTGGCAGCCCGTGGGCCAGGCCCCGGCCCATCTGCCCCTGCGCCCGGTGGTGGTGGGCTTTGGGCCCTGCGGCATCTTCGCGGCACTGGTGCTGGCGCAGATGGGTTTCAAACCCATCGTGCTGGAGCGCGGCAAGAACGTGCGCGAACGCACCCAGGACACCTGGGGCCTGTGGCGCAAGCGCGAGCTCCACCCCGAAAGCAATGTGCAGTTTGGCGAAGGCGGCGCGGGCACGTTCAGCGACGGCAAGCTTTACAGCCAGATCAAGGACCCGCGCCACCTGGGCCGCAAGGTGATGGCCGAGTTCGTCAAGGCCGGTGCGCCCGAAGAAATCCTGTACGTGGCGCATCCGCACATCGGCACCTTCAAACTGGTGAAGGTGGTGGAGAGCCTGCGCGCGCAGATCATCGCGCTGGGCGGCGAGATCCGCTTCGAGCAGCGCGTGACGGACGTGATCGTGGAAGAAGGTGCAAAAGGCCGCCACCTGCGCGGCCTGACGGTGCTGAACCAGGCGACGGGCGAAACCACCGCGCTCGCTGCCTCCCATGTGGTGATGGCGCTGGGCCACAGCGCGCGCGACACTTTTGCCATGCTGTACGAGCGGGGTGTGCAGATGGAGGCCAAGCCGTTTTCCATCGGCTTTCGCATCGAGCACCCGCAGGGCGTGATCGACCGCGCCCGCTGGGGCCGCCACGCCGGCCACCCGCTGCTGGGCGCGGCCGACTACAAGCTGGTGCACCACGCCGCCAATGGCCGGGCCGTGTACAGCTTTTGCATGTGCCCCGGCGGCACCGTGGTGGCCGCCACCAGCGAGCCGGGCCGCGTGGTCACCAACGGCATGAGCCAGTATTCGCGCAACGAGCGCAATGCCAATGCCGGCATGGTGGTGGGCATCGATCCGCGCGACTATCCGCGCGACCCTGCGGCCTACGAAGCCACGCTGGGCGCCACGCACGGCGTCGAGGCCCTGGCCGCCGGCCAGCACCACCCGCTGGCGGGCATCGTGCTGCAACGCCAGCTGGAATCGGGCGCCTATGTGCTCGGCGGCAGCAATTACAGCGCGCCCGGCCAGCTGGTGGGCGATTTCATCGCCGGCCGGCCATCGAAAGAGTTGGGCAGCGTGCAGCCGTCCTACCAACCCGGCGTGACGCTGGGCGATCTGCAGGGCGCACTGCCCGGCTACGCCATCGCAGCCATGCGCGAGGCCCTGCCCGTGTTCGGCCGCAAGATCAAGGGCTTTGACATGCCCGACGCCGTGCTCACCGGCGTGGAGACGCGCACGTCGGCGCCGCTGCGCATCGACCGCGGCGACCACCTGCAAAGCCCCAACACCGCCGGCCTGTACCCCGCCGGCGAAGGTGCAGGCTACGCCGGAGGCATTCTTTCGGCGGGCGTGGACGGCATCAAGGTGGGCGAGGCCGTGGCACGCAGCCTGCTGGGCGCGGCGGCCTGACAACGGCGGTTTCGCAAGCGGCGCGGCCACCGCGGGGCCGCCGCGTTTCTTGACATCCATCAAACCGCAGACGCACCGGGGCGGCACACTGCAGGTGGCAAGGTTGCCACGCAACAGGACCCACCCATGACCGCACCGCTCGCAACACCCCTTCCCGCATCGCCCCCCGCGCCAGCGGGGCTGATCAAACGTTTTGGGCTGTGGGCGGCTCTGGCGGCCATGGTGGCCGTGTTGCTGCTGCCCACCCCTGCCGACTTGCCGCTGGCCGGGCACTACATGCTGGCCATTCTGGCGTTTGCCGTGATCGTGTGGATGACCGAGGCGCTCGACTATTCGGTCAGCGCCGTGGTCATTGGCGCCTTGATGCTCTTTTTGCTGGCCTACGCGCCCAGCGCCGCCAAGCCGGGCATGACCACCGCCATGGGCACCGGGGCTTCGCTCAGCCTGGCGCTCTCGGGTTTTGCCAACAGTGCCGTGGCATTGGTGGCGGCGGCGTGCTTCATTGCCTCGGCCATGACGGCCACCGGGCTGGACCGGCGCATCGCGCTCACGGTGCTTTCCAAGGTGGGGGCCAAGACGCACCACATCGTCATTGGCGCCATGATCGTGGGCTTTTTGCTGTCGTTCATCGTGCCCAGCACCACCGCCCGCGTGGCCTGCCTGATGCCCATCATGATGGGCTTTGTGCTGGCCTTCAATGTGGACCGAAAAAGCCGCTTCGCCGGCCTGCTGGTGATCACCACGGCGCAGACCGCCAGCATCTGGAACGTGGGCATCAAGACCGCCGCCGCACAGAACATGGTGGCCATCGGCTTCATCGAAAAACAGCTGGGCGCGCAGATCACCTGGGGCGAATGGTTCGTGGCCGCAGCGCCTTTTGCCGCGCTGCTGACGGTGGCGCTGTTCTTCATCATGACCCGCATGATGAAGCCCGAAATGCACGAGATTGCCGGGGGCCAGGAAACCATCCGCAAGCAATTGCAGGAGCTGGGCCCCATGACGGTGAACCAGTGGAAGCTGCTGGCCATCGTGCTGGCGCTGCTGGGGTTCTGGTCCACCGAAAAGGTGCTGCACAGCTTTGACACCACCTCCACCACCATCGCAGCCGTGGCGCTGATGCTGTTTCCGCGCATCGGCGTGATGGACTGGAAGCAGTCGCAAAAGGGCTTCCCCTGGGGCACCGTGGTGCTGTTTGCCGTGGGCATCAGCGTGGGTTCGGCCCTGCTGCAGACCAAGGCCGCTGGCTGGCTGGCGCAACTCATCGTGACCAACCTGGGCCTGCAGATGGCCTCGGCATTCGCCATCCTGATGCTGCTGTCGGGCTTTCTGATCGTCATCCACCTGGGCTTTGCCAGTGCCACGGCGCTGGCGTCCACCATGATTCCCATCATCATCAGCGTGCTGTCCACCGTGCAGACGCCGGGCATCAACATCGTGGGCATGACCATGATTTTGCAGTTCGTGGTGAGCTTCGGCTTCATCCTGCCGGTGAACGCGCCACAGAACATGATTGCCTACGGCACCGACACCTTCGAGGCCCGTGATTTTGTGCGCACCGGCTTCATGATCACGGTGGTGGGCTCGGTGCTGCTGGTGATTTTTGCGCTGACCTACTGGCCCTGGATGGGCCTCATGGTGCGCTAACCCTGCGCCTCAATGCAGGGCGCCGGGGCTGCGGGCAAAGCCCCGCGTCCATCAACAATCCCGGGCTTTAATGCAGCGCTCTCACGCCGCCCGCTGCAGCAGGCAACCGGAACGCATCCACCATCTCCGCCAGTTGCTGCGCCTGCGCGCGCAGGCCCTGGGCAGCGGCCGAAGACTCCTCCACGAGCGCCGCATTCTGCTGAGTCATCTGGTCGAGCTGCGAGACCGCCTCGCCCACCTGGCTCAGGCCGGTGGTCTGCTCACGGGCCGCCGTACTGATCTCGCCAATGATGGTGGCCACCTGCTGGACGGAATCGACAATCTCGCCCATGGTGTCGCCCGCGGCATGCACCAGCTTCGCGCCTTCATCGACCTGGCGCACACTGTCGCCGATCAGGCCACCAATCTCCTTGGCCGCGGTGGCCGAGCGCTGGGCCAGGCTGCGCACCTCGCTGGCCACAACAGCAAAACCACGGCCCTGTTCACCCGCACGGGCAGCTTCCACCGCCGCATTGAGCGCGAGAATGTTGGTCTGGAACGCAATGCCGTCGATCACGCTCGTGATGTCGGCAATGCGGCGCGACGACAGCGCGATGCCGTCCATAGTGCCCACCACGCGGTCCACCGCCTCGCGGCCCCGGCGGGCCACATCGCTCGCGCCCGTGGCCAGGTGGCTGGCCTGCGCGGCGGCGTCGGCACTGTGACGCACAGTGGCCAGCAGTTCTTCCATGCTGGCGGCGATCTCTTCCAGGTTGGACGCCGTCTGCTCGGTGCGCGCCGACAGGTCGCTATTGCCCGCAGCGATCTCGCTGCTGGCGCCGGCCACCGAAGTGCTGGCCTGGCGCATGCCCACCACCAGTTCGGCCAGCCGTGCCTGCATACCACCCAGGCGTGCCAGCAGGGCCTGCAATTCGTCACGGCTGCCCGCCTTCGGCTGCTGCACGGGGGATGTGAGGTCGCCTTCGGCAATGCGGTCGGTCACCTCGGACGCATGGGCCAGAGGCTGCAGGATGGAGCGAGACAGCAACCAGGCGCAGGCCAGACTCAGCAGCAGCCCCACCAGCGAGCCCGCCGCCAGCAGCGTGATGCCCTGGCTTTCGCTGCGGGCTGCAGCCTCGCGGGCCTCGGCCACGCGCTGGCGCTGGTACTCGGCCAGCTTGTTCACCGATGCAGCATAGGCGTCGGCTGCAGGCCGTAGCTGGTTGGCAATGGCGTCTGGCGGCAGGGCTTCGCCCGCCTTGCGGCGCTTGACGAGGTCGTCACGCACTGCACGGAAGCCGTTGCCCGACTTGTCAATGGCATCGAACAGTGCCTGGGATTGCGGGTCTGCCGCCAGTGCATCCAGCCGCTTGCGCACTTCAGAGGATCGGGCCGACGTGACTTTGCGGTCTGCATCGATGCGTGCGGCATAGGTGGGGTTGTCGATTTCCAGCAGGGTTTCGGCGCGCACTGAGCTAAGCACCACGATAGCGTGCAACTCGCGCGCCAACAACGCGCGCTCGGACGAGGCACCGCCCAGGTCATCGGCAATGTCCTGCAAGTCAGCCAGCCGCCAAATGCCTATGGCCGCTGACAGCGACATGACCAGACAGACAACACCAAAGGCCAGGGCCAGGCGGACCGCAACACGTGCGTGAGAGATGGACATAAAGCGTTCTTAAGAGAATAAAAGTCAACAAAAACCTGGGCGCGACGCTACGCGGCATTGGGTTGCAGGCAGTCCCCAGCTTATCGACAAAAAGTTACACCCTCTTAAATCTCCGCAAGATCTGCCTGCCCAACTGGCAATAAAAAGGCCGCTGCAGCGCAAAGCGCTGCAGCGGCCTTCCCTTGGGAAGGGCCGAAAAGGGAACCCGATCAGCCTTGCTGCTGTGCGTTCTGCAGCGCGGCAATGCGCTCTTCAATCGGCGGATGGGTGCTGAACAGCTTGCCGATGCCACCGGCAATGCCCATGGCCGCCATGCTCTTGGGCAGCTCGGCGGGGTGCATGCCACCCAGGCGGGCCAAGGCGTTGATCATGGGCTGGCGGCGGCCCATGAGCTGGGCGGCACCGGCGTCGGCGCGGAACTCGCGCTGGCGCGAAAACCAGGCCACGATGATGGCAGCCACAAAGCCCAGCACGATATCGAGCACCACGGTGGTGACCATATAGCCGATGCCTGGGCCCGAGCGGTTCTCGTTGTTCTTGTTGAGGAAGCTGTCCACCGCGTAGCCGATCACGCGCGACAGGAACACCACGAAGGTGTTCATCACGCCCTGGATCAGCGTCATGGTGACCATGTCGCCATTGGCGATGTGCGCCACCTCGTGGCCGATCACGGCCTCCACCTCCTCGCGCGTCATGCCTTGCAGCAGGCCCGTCGAGACGGCCACCAGCGCCGAGTTCTTGAACGCACCCGTGGCGAAGGCGTTGGGATCGCCCTCGAAGATGCCGACCTCGGGCATGCCAATGCCGGCCTTCTCGGCCAGCTTGCGCACGGTTTCAACGATCCAGGCTTCATCGGCATTGCGCGGCTGCTCGATGATCTGCACGCCCGCGCTCCACTTGGCCATGGGCTTGCTGATCAGCAGCGAGATGATGGCGCCGCCAAACCCCATGACAAAGGCAAAGCCCAGCAGCGCGCCCAGATTCAGCCCGTTGGCCGTGAGGTAGCGGTTGACGCCCAGCAGGCTGGCAACAACACCCAGCACGGCCACCACGGCCACGTTGGTCAAGAGGAACAAAATAATACGTTTCATGGGTTCTCCACAGAGAGGCGGGGTTGTCTGGCCCTAGAAGCCTTGAGCGGCACACATGGGGGTGGCCGCGCGCTCCTTCAAGCCGGTGTCACAGCACGGCAGATCCCATGGTGTGATTGCTTTTGCGGGGCGCGCTGCGAAAGACGAGGGAGTCATCATAGAAGGAAAAGTTCTCGTTTCCGGGCCACCAGCCGGGTATCCCCAGCACGGGCAATGGCACAAACGGCTTGGTCACCAGGCGCTCGGGTTGCAGCGACTGCGCCAGCCAGGCATCGAGCGATGCTACCGAATCAATAGCTGCTTGCGCTTGATACACATGCGCTGTGATGGGTTTTCGTGGAAAAACCAGCTTTTCCAGCAGCGCATGGCCGAACAACACCAGCCGGGCCTCGCGCCACAGCGGCCGCAGGTCGACAAACAGCCGCCGCCAGTCCCGCGCCCGCAGCGCCGCCCAGAGCGCAGGCGGAGCGCTGAGCAGGGCGCCGTTTTCGTCGAACACGGTGAGCGCATCACGCAGCGGCCCTCGCACCGCCTGCACGCCATCGGCGGCAATGGCCTGCGCCTGCAACTGATTCAGCCGCTGCTTGGTTTGCGGAAACTGCTGCCAGACCAAGCCGTTGAAAAAGTCATGCAGGTTGTCACGCGTGGGCACGCGGCCGGTGTCGAAGATGAACTGCTCGTAGGCGATGCCATCGGGCAGGTCGGTGTGGGGGACGAAGCGAATGAGCGCCGTGGAGATGGCGTTCAGGGCCTGCGCCGTGGTCTTTCCTTCTAGCACCTCGCGTTGAACACTCACACCCTGATTGCGGATGGCATCCAGCCAGGGGGCATCCCAATCAACACCCACCATCCACCGGCTCCCGTCACTGGGGGACACGAACAGTCTCTTGGCTGGACCGAGGCGCCATGTAAGTGACTTGCGTTGGCTGCCCCTTGGGTGAGAGCTTGAAATGAGCAGCCCACTGACCAAAAAAAATCGTTGACTTGGTCGTTTTCCCAAGAATGGCTTTTTGACGCAAAACGGGAACTACCTGGCTGAGCATCTGCGGCCCGTCTCTCAGATCCGGCACCGCCTTCAACACCCGCTGGACCATGTGCGGGACTGGCGTCGCGGGCAAGCTTGAGACCGTGCTTGCGGGAGCGATAGCGGCTTTATGCACTTGAGCACCGGGGCTATACGCGATCTGATTGGGCTTCTGCGCAGGTGTCAATTGGAAGAAGGCGCCAAGCTTCGCAAACCACGCTGACGTCTTCGTGGTTTTGCCCAGGATGCCGTGCTGGCGCAACACGGCCACCACCTGGCTGAGATGCTGGCTTTGGCCGCTGTTGAGTGAAGGGAACGCTTTGAGCACCTGATCGACCATCTCCTGGATCGATAGCTGCAACGGTTCAAGCCGGGTCTCCACCGTTGATGCACCCACCGCAGCGTGGGCGACCTCTGCGACATCCACCACAGAGCGTTGAGGAGTCGCAGCACCAGCGGGAGATACAACCTCCGAAGCTGCCAAACCCTGCGGCTTGTCAACCACCTCCAGCAGGGTCACTTCGTCATAGAAGCTCTCGGGGTTCGCAAAGATTTTGTTGGAGAGACTGAAACAAAGAACATGACAACCACGCTCTCTGACATAGGTAGCCAAGGGGACAAAGTCCGCATCGCCGGAACAGATGGCCACCGTATCGATGTCCTGGGTGCAAACTGCCTCTACCGCATCAATCACCAAGGCGCTGTCCGTGGTGACCTTGTTCACGATCATGTTGCTGACCGGGCGCACGCCATGGCGCCACAGCACCGATTCGATGCCCTTGAGGCTGTCAACACGGCCGTAGGCGCGTTTGTAGAGCACTCTTTCTGCGCGATGGCGCAAGTCCGTCAGAACATGATCCAACGCCGTCGCATCGTTCAGGTTGTCCGCATCAATGAAAACGGCCATGTTCCTGGCCGTCGCCGTCTTGCGCGGCTCCTGCTGCAGGCTCATTTCACCAGCCGCCACGGCAGCGCTTCGCCCGCGCGCAAGGGCTTGAGCTCGGCCTCGCCGAAGGCGAAGCTGTCTGGCGGCGTCCAGCTTTCGCGGCGCAGGGTGATGGTGCCGGTGTTGCGCGGCAGGCTGTAGAAGTCGGGGCCGTGGAAGCTGGCAAAGCCTTCGAGCTGGTCCAGCGCACCCGCGTTGTCGAACGCCTCGGCATACATCTCGATGGCGGCGTGCGCGGTGTAGCAACCCGCGCAACCGGTAGCGTGTTCCTTGAGGTGCGCGGGGTGCGGCGCGCTGTCGGTGCCCAGAAAGAACTTGGGCGACCCGCTGGTGGCGGCCTGCACCAGGGCCACGCGGTGGGTTTCGCGCTTGAGCACGGGCAGGCAGTAGTAGTGCGGGCGGATGCCGCCGGTAAAGATGGCGTTGCGGTTGTACAGCAGGTGGTGCGCCGTGATGGTGGCGGCGGTGAAGCGGTCGGCTTCGCGCACGTAGTCGGCGGCATCCTGGGTGGTGATGTGCTCGAAAACGATTTTCAGCTCGGGGAAGTCGCGGCGCAGCGGGATGAGCTGCTGCTCGATGAACGCGGCCTCACGGTCGAACAGGTCGATGTCGCTGCTGGTCACTTCACCATGCACCAGGAGCAGCATGCCGGCCTTCTGCATGGCTTCGAGCGTGGGGTAGATCTTGCGCAGGTCGGTCACGCCCGCGTCGCTGTTGGTGGTGGCGCCTGCGGGGTAGAGCTTGCAGGCCACCACGCCGGCCGCCTTCGCACGCACGATTTCTTCGGGCGGCAGCTTGTCGGTGAGGTACAGCGTCATCAGCGGCTCGAAGCCCATGCCTGCGGGCACAGCGGCCAGGATGCGCGCCTTGTAATCCAGCGCCTGCTGCGCCGTGGTCACGGGCGGGCGCAGGTTGGGCATGATGATCGCGCGGCCGAACTGGGCGGCGGTGTGCGGCACGACGGTGTGCAGGGGCTCGCCGTCGCGCACATGCAGGTGCCAGTCGTCGGGGCGGGTGATGGTGAGGGTGTCTGGGGCGGCAGTCATGGCCGCCATTGTCCCATCACTGCCCCGCCATCGGGCATTCGCCAGCGCTGCGTGCTCAGTGCTGCGTGCTCAGTGCTGCAGGATCTTGTTGAGAAAGTCCTTGGTGCGTGGCTGGCGGGCCTCGGGGTGGCCGAAGAAGGAGTCCTTGGAGCAGTCTTCCAGGATCTTGCCGCCCACATCCATGAAGATCACGCGGTTGCTGACCTTGCGGGCAAAGCCCATTTCGTGGGTCACGCACATCATGGTCATGCCTTCGTTGGCCAGGCCGACCATCACGTCCAGCACTTCGCCGACCATTTCTGGGTCCAGCGCCGAGGTGGGCTCGTCGAACAGCATCACGATGGGGTCCATGCTCAGGGCGCGCGCAATGGCCACGCGCTGCTGCTGCCCGCCCGAGAGCTGACCCGGGAACTTGTCCTTGTGCGCCATCAGGCCCACGCGCTCCAGCATCTTGAGGCCGCGCTTCTTGGCGTCATCTGCACTGCGGCCCAGCACCTTGATCTGCGCGATGGTCAGGTTGTCCGTCACCGACAGGTGGGGAAACAGCTCGAAGTGCTGGAACACCATGCCCACGCGGCTGCGCAGCTTGGGTAGGTCGGTCTTGGGGTCGTGCACGGCCACGCCATCCACATAGATCTCGCCCTTCTGAAAGGGCTCCAACGCGTTGATGGTCTTGATCAGCGTGGACTTGCCGGAACCCGAGGGACCGCACACCACCACCACCTCGCCTTTCTGGATGGTGGTGGAGCAATCGGTCAGCACCTGCACGGGGCCATACCACTTGGATACGTTTTTGAGTTCGATCATTAACTTGTTCCTCAATCTCTTGCGCATCAGCGAATAATTGCGATCTTCTGGTGCAGGCGCTTGACCATCCACGAGAGGGCGTAGCACATCACGAAATACAGCACGGCCGCCGCCAGATAGGCCTCGATGGGGCGGCCAAAGTTCTTGCCGGCCACTTCAAAGCCCTTGAGCATGTCGTAGGCGCCGATGGCATAGACCAGCGAGGTGTCCTGGAACAGGATGATGGTCTGCGTCAGCAGCACCGGCAGCATGTTGCGAAACGCCTGCGGCAGCACCACCAGCTTCATGTTCTGGCTGTAGGTCATTCCCAAGGCCTGGCCGGCAAACACCTGCCCCCGTGGCACCGACTGGATGCCAGCACGCATGATTTCGCTGAAATAGGCGGCTTCAAAGGCAATGAAGGTGATCACCGCGGACACCTCGGCACCGATGGGCCGGCCGATGATGGCCGGCACCAGCAGGAAGAACCACAAAATCACCATGACCAGCGGAATGCTGCGCATGCCGTTGACATAGACGGTGGCGGGCGCCGCAAGCCACTTCTTGCCCGACAGGCGCATGAGCGCCAGCACGGTGCCGAAGATCACGCCGCCAATGGTGGCCACCAGCGTGAGCATGAGGCTGAAATACAGCCCCTTGAGCACGAAGTTGGAGATCAGGTCCCAGTTGTAGAAGGAAAAATCAAGGCTGAGGTTCATGTCAGTGCCCCCCACCCGCGCCACCGGCCAACACCATCCCGGGGATGCGCGCCCGCTTCTCGATGAACGCCATGATGCGGTTGATGGCAAATGCCGAGACGATGTAGCAGGCCGTGACGGCCAGATAGACCTCGATGCCGCGCGAGGTCTCTTCCTGCGCCTGCATGGCAAACATGGTGAGTTCAGCCACCGACACGGCAAACGCCACGGACGAGTTCTTGAAGATGTTCATCGTCTCGCTGGTCAGCGGCGGAATGATGATGCGAAACGCCATGGGCAGCAGCACATAGCGGTAGGTCTGGAAGGTGGTGAACCCCATGGCCATGCCGGCGTACCGCTGGCCGCGCGGCAGCGCCTGGATGCCCGAGCGCACCTGTTCGGCAATCCGCGCCGAGGTAAAGAAACCCAGCGCCAGCACCACCAGCACGAAGCCCGGCACGGCCTGCATGGCGGGGAACATGGTGGGCACGACGTGGTACCACAAAAAAATCTGCACCAGCAGCGGAATGTTGCGAAACAGTTCCACCCAGGCATTGCCCAGCCGCACCACCACGGGCCGCCCTTGCAGCGTGCGCAGCGTGCCGATGAACGATCCCAGCACCAGTGCCAGCACCAGCGCACACAACGAAACCGATACGGTCCAGCCCCAGGCCGACAGCATCCAGTCCAGGTAAGTGATGTCGCCGCCCTTGCCAAAGCAGCCCTGCACCGCCTGCCGCTCCAGGGTGTCTTCGCAGAACACCTGCCAATCCCAGCTCATAGGTTGGTTCCTTCTTCAAACGGAATTTATTGGGCACCGCGGGCGGCGTCCAACAAAAAAGCCCCTTCAAACCCGCGGTCCGAAGGGGCGGTTCAATCCTGGGAGATTACTTCTTGGCGTAGTCTTCCATGGGCTTGTCGTTGGGGTTGGCCCAGGCGGCCTTGGTGGCATCCGACAGCGGCAAGCCAACCTTGATGTTGGTCGGCGGCACGGGTTGCATGAACCACTTGTCGTACAGCTTGGTCAGCGAGCCGTCGGCAATCTGGCGCTTGATGCTGTCGTCCACTGCCTTCTTGAAGGCCGGGTCGTCCTTGCGCAGCATGCAGGCAATCGGCTCGACCGACAGCACTTCGCCCACGATCTTGAAGTCGGCCGGGTTCTTGGCCTTGGAGATGTTGGCGGCCAGAATGGAGCCATCCATCACGAACGCATCGGCACGGCCGGTTTCGAGCAGCAAGAAGCTGTCGGCGTGGTCCTTGCCATAGACCTCCTTGAAGTCGATGCCGCCGGCGCGCTCGTTCTTGCGCAGGGTCTGCACCGACGTTGTGCCCGTGGTGGTGGCCACGCTCTTGCCGTTGAGGTCCTTGATCGCTGCAATGCCCGAATTCGCCTTGACGGCAATGCGCACTTCTTCCACATAAGTGGTCACCGCAAAGGCCACATCCTTCTGGCGCGTGGCGTTGTTGGTGGTGGAGCCGCACTCCAGGTCCACCGTGCCATTGGTCACCAGCGGAATGCGGTTTTGCGAGGTGACAGGCTGGTACTTGGTTTCCAGCGCGGTCAGGCCCAACTGCTTGCGCAGGTCGGAGACGATGCGCTCGGCCATTTCGGTATGAAAGCCCACGTATTTGCCGTTGCCCAGCGTGTACGACAGGCCCGACGATTCGCGCACGCCCAGCGTGATGCCGCCCGACGACTTGATTTTGGCCAGGGTATCGTTAGCCTGCGCGAAGGCGCTACCGGCAGCCAGTGCAACCACGGCCATCGCGAAAATGTGCTTTTTCATATCCAGTTCCTTCTATCAAGCAAAAATGAAATTCTAGAGACTTTCCAACACCCGCATTGTGAGCGAGTCGCACCGTCCGGAACAGCGGGTTTACCTGCCATTCTGTTCACCACGGCGCCAATCCGGCAGGGTGCTTTCAGGCGCCGCGCCGCAAACGACTGACCGACGGGTTCTGCAGGCAACAGGGTTGGCCCCATTCATGAGACGACCACTGGCCATGCCACGCTCCTGCGAATACCTAAAATTTATATAGCAACCTTCGTGCCACAGCACAGCTGAGACCTGCACACCACCGCGTGCACGCCGGCTATCAATGCCTGCCCAGAGAACCCTCCATGCCAAATACCCGAGCAACCAAGAACAGGGTTCATATCCGCATCGCCCCCTGGCTGGAGCCCACGCCCTGCAGATAGGTCCACAGGGCTTGCGCCGTGCCTTTCGGTGCTTCTTTGGCGCCGGGCTTCTCGCGGTAGGCGCGCACATCCATCACGATCTGCAGGCCAGACGGGTCCGCCGATTCCGCGCTCACCAGCTTGCGCGCGCGCACATCCTTCTTGACGGCGCTGTGCGGGAGAAACGCCACACCGTGGCCCTCCAATGCCATGGCCTTGAGGCCTTCGGCCATGTCGGTTTCATAAACCCGCTCCAGGTGAATCGCGGTGCCCGACTCTTTGAGGATGAGTTCGGTCATGCGCCCCAGATAGGCCCCGGGCGCGTAACCCAGATAGGGCAACGGCTGGCCCGCGCGGCCGGGCAGGCGAAACAGCGGCTGCCCGTCGGCATCGGGCTTGCTGTAGGGCGACAAAACCTCCTGCCCCAGGTTGACCATCTCGTAGCGGTCGGTGTCCAGCTGAAATGGCTGCGACGCGTGGTGGTAGGCGATCATCAGGTCGCAGCCCCCTTCCACCAGACGCATCACCGCATCGTGCACATTGAGCGCAATGAGGCGGCTTTTGAAGGGGCCGAATTTCTCGTGCAGGTTTGAAACCCAGGCCGGGAAAAACGTGAACGCCAGCGTGTGCGGCACCGCAAACTCGATCATGTCGCGACTGGCGCTGGTGTGCGCGCGCAGCATGGCGCGCGTGTTCTGCAGGGCCTGCAGCATCTCCAACGCCTGGTCGTACAGCGTCTTGCCCGCCGGTGTCAGGCGCGTGGGGTAAGAACTGCGATCGACCAGATCGGTTCCGGCCCACGCCTCCAGTGCCTGAATGCGGCGCGAAAAGGCCGGTTGCGTCACATGCCTCAGCTGGGCAGAGCGGCTGAAGCTGCGCGTCTCCGCCAGGCTGACAAAATCCTCAAGCCACTTGGTTTCCATCGCCGCATTATCCGCGCGTGCTGGCGTCGCCGTCGGGCCACGCAAAAGCGGGCGCGCACCGCAACACACCCCATAATGTGCGGCGGCGCGCACAGCGCCGTCCCCGTCCAAGGCCCCTGGTGCACAACACTGCCGGGCAGAGCGACAGCATTCGCCATGTTTGTTTCCCTGAGACCCTGCCCCCATGCCTCCCTCCTTCCCTACCGGGTCGACGGATTCCGTCGCCCCGCCGTCCCTGGCGCCTGAAGACAACGCCCCCCGCTCGCTGCGCATCGAAGACTGGCTCACGGTGATCGTGATGGCAGCGCTGGCCCTCATCACCTTCGCCAACGTGCTGGTGCGCTACTTCACCAATTCCTCGTTTGCATGGACCGAAGAAATCTCGGTCTTCCTGATGATCGTGCTGGCGCTGGTGGCAGGTTCGGCCGCCGTGGCGCGCGACCAGCACATCCGCATCGAATACTTTGCCGAAGGCGGATCGATGGCCCGGCGCAAGCTGCTGGCGCGGTTTGGCGCGCTCATGGTGGCCCTGCTGTTCGGCCTGATCGCCGTGCTGAGCGTGCGCGTGGTGTGGGACGACTACCGCTTTGGCGAGACCTCGCCGGGCATCGGCCTGCCCCAGTGGTGGTATTCGATCTGGCTGCCCGTGATCTCGGCGCTGATCGCCGCGCGCGCCATCGGCCTGTTCATCCGCCGGGGCCGCCAGACGCCGTCAGCAAACCACCACGGAGACTTCCCAGCATGATCGCCACCCTGCTGTTCGTGGCCTTCCTGGCCATGATGTTGGTGGGCGTGCCGATTGGCGCCGCCCTGGGCCTGGCCGGCGCCGCCGCCATCGCGCTGGCCAATGCCGACAGCCAGTGGTTTGGGCTGCTGGCCGTGCCGCAGAACTTCTACGCCGGACTGGGCAAATACCCGCTGCTGGCGATTCCGATGTTCGTGCTCGTGGGCTCGATTTTTGACCGCTCGGGCGTGGCGCTGCGCCTCGTCAACTTCGCCGTGGCCATCGTGGGGCGCGGCCCCGGCATGCTGCCGCTGGTGGCCATTGCCGTGGCCATGTTCCTGGGCGGCATCTCGGGCTCGGGCCCGGCCAATGCGGCGGCTGTGGGCGGCGTGATGATTGCAGCCATGTCGCGCGCGGGTTATCCACCCTCGTTCTCGGCCAGCGTGGTGGGGGCCGCAGCGGCCACCGACATCCTGATCCCGCCGTCGGTCGCGTTCATCATCTACTCGGTGCTGGTGCCCGGCGCCTCGGTGCCTGCGCTGTTTGCTGCGGGCATGATCCCCGGCATTCTGGCCGGCATCGCGCTGATCGTGCCCGCCGTGTGGATGGCGCGCAGGCACAAGATGGGCGCGCTTGAAGCCACCATGCCCCGCCCGCCCTTTTGGAAGAGCCTGCGCGAAGCCCTGTGGGGCCTGGCCGCGCCGGTGCTGATCCTGGGCGGCATGCGCGCCGGCTGGTTCACGCCCACCGAGGCGGCCGTGGTGGCGGTGTTTTACGGCCTGTTCGTCGGCATGGTGGTGTACCGCACCATCACGGTGCGCGACCTGTTCCCCATCCTGCGCGAATCGGGCGAGCTGTCAGCGGTGATCCTCATCGTGGTGTCGCTGGCGGGCATCTTTGCCTATTCACTCTCCACCCTGGGCGTGATCGACCCCGTGGCCAACGCCATCGTGAACTCGGGCCTGGGCGAATACGGCGTGCTGGCACTGCTCATCGTACTGCTGGTCACCGTGGGCATGTTCCTTGATGGCATTTCGATCTTCTTGATCTTCGTGCCGCTGCTGCTGCCCATCATGCAGCACTACCACTGGGACCCGGTGTGGTTCGGCGTGATCCTCACGCTCAAGGTGGCGCTGGGCCAGTTCACCCCGCCGCTGGCCGTCAACCTGATGGTGTCGTGCCGCATTGCCGGCGTGCGCATGGAATCCACCGTGCGCTGGGTGGGCTGGATGCTGCTGGCCATGTTCCTCGTCATGGTGCTGGTCATTGCGTTCCCGCAACTGGCGCTGTGGCTGCCGACCCGGCTCGGTTATTGACGAATTTTGGTAAAAACGGCTTCTAGCCCTTTTCAGATAAGCGCTATTAGCTACTTAATTTATAGCAAGGAGACTCCATGAAACTGCGTACATTCCTCTCTTCCGCCGTAGCCGCTGCAGCCGCCCTGGCTTTCACCGCACCCGCCGCCATGGCGCAGACCGCGTACAAAAGCGAATACCGCATGTCGCTGGTGCTGGGCACGGCCTTCCCCTGGGGCAAGGGCGGCGAGCTGTGGGCCAACAAGGTGCGCGAGCGCACCCAGGGCCGCATCAACATCAAGCTGTACCCTGGCGTGTCGCTGATCCAGGGCGACCAGACGCGCGAGTTCAGTGCACTGCGCCAGGGCGTGATCGACATGGCCGTGGGCTCGACCATCAACTGGTCGCCCCAGGTCAAGCAGCTCAACCTGTTCTCGCTGCCCTTTTTGATGCCCGACTACGCCGCCACCGACGCGCTCACGCAGGGCGAAGTGGGCAAGAGCCTGTTCCAGACACTGGAGAAAGCCGGCGTGGTGCCGCTGGCCTGGGGCGAGAACGGCTACCGCGAAATCTCCAACTCCAAGAAGGCCATCAAGACGCCCGAAGACCTCAAGGGCATGAAGATTCGGGTGGTGGGCTCGCCGCTGTTCCTGGACACCTTCACCGCCCTGGGCGCCAACCCCACGCAAATGAGCTGGGCCGACGCCCAGCCCGCCATGGCCAGTAGCGCCGTGGATGGGCAAGAAAACCCGCTGTCGGTCTATATGGCCGCCAAGCTCTACACCGTGGCGCAAAAGCACCTGACGCTGTGGGGCTACATGAATGATCCGCTGATCTTTGTGGTCAACAAAGACATCTGGAACAGCTGGACCCCCGCCGACCGCGAGATCGTCAAGCAGGCCGCCATCGACGCCGGCAAGGAGCAGATCGCCATTGCGCGCAAAGGCGTGATCGAGGCCGACAAACCTCTGCTCAAGGAAATCGCCAGCCACGGCGTGACCGTGACCCAGCTCACCCCCGCCGAGCGCGAAGCCTTCGTGAAGGCCACGCGCCCCGTGGTCGAGAAGTGGAAGGGCCAGATCGGTGCCGACCTGGTGAACCTGGCCGAAAAATCGATCGCGGCGCGCAAGTAATTTTCGCTATCAAAACAAGAGCTTCCAGCGCTTGAATATCAAGGGCTGGAAGCTCTTTTCGCTTTAAAATCAGATGGATATCTGGGGTGACAGCTCACTGGGCGAATTCGGCCTGCACGGTTTCTGCAAGAAATTGGACAAACGCCTTGACCTGGGGCGACGAGTGGATGCCCGGCAAGGTGATGGCGTAGAGAGTACTGCCCGGCGTGGGCTCGATCTGGTAGTCCACCAGCACCTGAACCAGTCCACCCCGGGCCAGGTCGCGGGAAGCGACATAGACCGGCAACAAACACACGCCCAGCCCGTCGCAGGCCATCTGCCCTAGCAGGGCATAGTCGGGGCAAGCCACCCGCGAGCGAAGCACCACACGGTGCAGGGCCGCCTCTTTGCGCAGCTGTAACTCCATGCGGGTGCGCATGCCCAGCCAGGCCAGCTGTGCCAAGTCTTCAGGCAGTTGGGGCGTTCCATGTTCGGCCAGATAGGCTGGGCTGGCACAAAAAATCCATTGCGTGCGCCCCAGCACACGGGCCACCTGGTGCTGCGACGGTTCGTTGGTGAAGCGAATGGCCACATCAATCCGCTCTTCGATCAAATCCAGTGCACCCGACTTCATGGTGATCTGCAAGGAAACCGCCGGGTAGCGACGGCAAAAAACCTCGAACAGGGGCACCAGGTAAAGGCGGCCAATCGCTGGCGGGCAGCTGACATGCAGCGTCCCGCGCACTACATCGCCCTGCGACAGCAGCAGGTTCTTGGCCTGCTCCACCTCGCTGCGCACTGCCAGGCACTGTTCGTAGAACGCCGCACCCAATTCGGTCAACACCATCTTGCGGGTAGTACGGCGCAGCAATTGCACACCAGCGCTGTGCTCCAGCTCCTTGATACGGCGGCTAACGTTGGAGCGGTCCATGCCCAAACGTCGGGCGGCCATGGCAAAACTGCCTGCTTCCACGACCTCGGCAAAAAACAAATAGGGCGACTGTTCCAACGGCAAAACCTCCGGAGGGCGAGCATAAGGCCTGCGCCCTCCCTCACTTACCGCGTCGGCAGGTACCACGGACGCACTCACCCCGCACAGATGCGTGCGCGGGCCAGGTCGTATTCCGCGCGCAACCTGGCCACAATCTCCCGCACTTCAGGCAGGTCATGAATTTGCCCCACGCCCTGGCCGGCGCCCCAGATGTCCTTCCAGGCCTTGGCCTTGGAGCGGCCGTCGGCAAAACTCATCTTGGCCTTGTCGCCCACCGGCAGGTTTTCCGGGTCGAGGCCCACACGCTCGATGCTCTCGCGCAGATAGTTTCCATGCACGCCCGAGAACCAGTTGCTGTAAATGATGTCCGAGGCGCCTGCCTTCACGATAGCCTGCTTGTAATCCTCACTGGCGTTGGCCTCGCGGCTGGCGATGAAGCGCGTGCCCATGTAGGCAAAGTCCGCGCCCATGGCCCGGGCGGCCAGAACGGCCCCGCCCGTGGCCATGGCCCCCGACAGGGCCAGCGGGCCGTCGAAGATCTTCCGCACCTCACCCACCAGCGCAAAGGGCGACTGGGTGCCCGCGTGGCCACCAGCCCCGGCAGCCACGACGATCAAGCCGTCCACCCCCGCCTCCAGCGCCTTCTGGGCATGGCGCACATTGACCACGTCATGGAATATGACGCCGCCGTAGCTGTGCACGGCATCGACGATCTCGCGGGCCGGCGCGCGCAGCGAGGTGATGATGACCGGCACCTGGTGGGTTATGCAAGTCTCCATGTCCTGCATCAGGCGCCCATTGGAGCTATGCGCAATCTGGTTGACCGCGATGGGCCCCACCGGCTGGCCAGGGTTGGCTGCCCGGTAAGCGTCCAGATCAGCCTTCATCTGGTGCAGCCATTCGTCCAGCAACTCGGGCTGGCGGGCGTTGAGCGCCGGGAATGAGCCCACGATGCCAGCCTTGCACTGCGCCAGCACCAGCTCGGGGTAGCTGACAGTGAACATCGGCGAAGCGATGACGGGCAACGCCAGGTTCTGCAGCGCGGCGGGGATTCGGGAGGTAATGGCGTTCATGGGCTGGGGTTCAGTCAGGGTACGGGGTCGAAAAAAGATGTTGCAGGCGCCAGGTTCAATCCAGCGTCACGCCAGAGGCCTTGACCCGCTCGGCCTGCAGCTTGCTGTTGCCGCTCAAATAAGCCTTGAACTCCACTGGGGTAGAGGCCACCGGCACATAGCTGAAGGCATCGATGTTTTTCTGGCGGAAGTCGGGCGTCGTGATAATGGCCCGGGTGCTGGCGGCGATCTTGTCCACTACTGCCGTCGGCGTGCCCTTGGGTGCCAGCAGGCCAATACTGAAGATGGCGTGGATATCTTTGACTCCCGCCTCCTTGAAGGTGGGTACCTGGGGCAGGGCTGCGCTGCGAGTCTCGGACGACACTGCAAGGGGCTTCAGTGCGCCACTCTTCACATGCTGCTCGATGACCGACACGGCCAGCACCGCTGCGTCCACCTGGCCTGCAATCACATCGGGAATCAGGTTGGCCGCGCCCCGGTAGGGTACGTGGGTCATGGAGATGCCTTCCTGCTTTTCAAAGGTCACCATCGGCAGGTGGGCAATGCCGCCCGCACCAGAAGATCCATAGCTCAGCGGCTTGCCCTGGGCCTTGGCCTTGCGCGCCAGTTCCACGAATTCCGAAACGGTGTTGGCCGGGGTGTTCTTGTGCGTGAACAGCATCAGCGGCAAATTGACCAGCTGGCTGATGGGCACGAAGTCGGTCTCCACGTTGTAGGGAAGCTTTTTGTAGAGGTGCGGGCTCATGGTGAGCGAAGCCTCGGTGCCGGCGAACAGGGTGTAGCCGTCAGGCGCGCTTTTGGCGACCTGGTCGGCGCCGATGATTTCGTTGGCGCCGGGCTTGTTGAGCACCACCACCGGCTGCTTCCAGCTATCGGACAGTTGCTGGCCCAAAGCGCGGATGAAGTTGTCCACCGGCCCGCCGGCGGAATACGGCACGACGATGGTCACGGGCTTGCTGGGATAGGTCTGCGCGGCGGCGACCGACGCTAAAAGGCCCAGGGCCAGCGCGGTCAGAGTGGTTTTGGCTTGTTGTTGCATGGTGTCTCCAGAGTTGTTGTGGTTGAAAAATCAGGCAGCGGCCGGGCGCTTGAGGAGCAGCAGATCGCTGTGCCCCTCCTGCACAACCTGGTCGTGTTGGTCGCGCAACTGCAGGTGGCGCCCCAGGCGGCCCACGCGGGCGCTCTTGCCGGGGGCGAGCTCGGTAATCGTCATGTGCAAGCGCAAGGTCTGGCCGATCAGGATGGGGGCCTTGAAGGTCCATTCCTTGAGCGACAGCATCGCCACTGCGGTGCCGTCGAAAACCCCCATCTGGTGCATGAAACCGGTGAGCAAGGCCACGCCAAAGGCACCGTGGACGATGCGCTGGCCAAAGCGGGTGCCGGCGGCAAACTCGGCATCGGCGTGGATGGGGTTCCAGTCACCCGAAATCATGTTGAACAGGGTGAGGTCGGCTTCCGTCACCGTGCGGCCCGTGCTGGTGAATTGTTCGCCAACCGCGAAATCTTCAAAGTGACGGGGGTTCATGCGTGCTCCTGAGGGGCTGGGGCTTCGGCGGCAAGGCGTTCCTGCGCCATCTGGCGCAATTGCGCACGGGAAATCTTGTTGCCATTGGCACCCTGGGTCAGCGGGAAAGCAGGCAGCGTCCACACCCGCTGGGGGACCTTGTAGTTCGCGATGGACTGGCGCAGCTTTGCGACCAATTCGGCCATGTCTGGCGCACCGCCCGCCTCGGGAACGATGAAGGCCACCGGGCGATCCTGGCCCTGGATCGGCACCGCAACCACCTGGGCTTCGCGCACCCCGGGATCGCGCTGCAGCAGTTCTTCGATTTCTGCCGGGTTGACCAGGTTGCCGCCCAAACGCACGGCGTCTCCCATGCGGGTCTCGAACACCAGGCTGCCATCAGGCCGCAGATGGCCCAGATCACCCGTCTTGAAATAGCCCTCGGTCATGGCCTCCTGGGTAGCCGCGGGATTGCCGAAGTAGCCCTGGAACAAGCTGGGCGCCTGAATCTCGATCTGCCCCGAATGCCCCTGTGCCAGCAACTGGCCCGTGGCTTCGTCGCGAATACGGATGCGTGCCAGCGCCCCCGCCACCGGTACGCCACCGCCCTCCAGGCGCTGCGTCAGCGGCGCGTCGCTGGCCTGGGCCGAGAAAACGGCCAGCACCTCGCTGGAACCATACAGACCGTGCAGCGGAATGCCCCGCGCGCAGCAGGCCTGGGCGATTTCGGTGAAATTCGACGTAAACGCGCCAAAGCCAAAAAAGCGCAGCGATGGAAACGGCCGCGCCGCCTCTGAAGTTTCCGCCAGGCGACGCACCATCTCGTCGCTGCCAAAGCAATGCGTCACCACATGGCGTACCAGCAGCGCGGCGGCTTCGTCGGCCTCGAACAAGGCCGGCAGAACCACCGGCGCACCAGCAGCGAATGCGGCCAGGGTGCTGTTCAGTCCGAAAGCGCCGCACAGGGGCAGCAGCGTCAACAAGCATGCGCCAGGCTCGCCAAGCCGGTAGGCCGCCGCGCAACGCAGCGCATGGTCCACCAAAGTGCGCTGCGGATGCATGACCAGCTTAGGCGCCTTGGTGGTACCCGAGGTGGAGAACAGCACCACCGTGGTGTCGGGGTCCGATTCGTCCGGGCCTGTTTCGGGAGGGCATTGCTGCCAGTTCAATGGCATCAGCGGCCAGACCAACCCAGCGGGAAGATCCGCAGCACTGCAGGGCCCAGCGCCATCGCTGCCCAACACGGCTATTTGCTGCAAATCAGGCACCCGTGCGGCGTCAAGATCCGCCAAGATGGCAAGAAAATCCAGCCGCTGGTGGGGCAACTGCGTCACCAGCAAGCGGGCGCCGCTGGTGCGCAAGATGTGGGCCACCTCTTCCTGCCGATAGCGGGTATTGACCGCCGCCACCGTGGCACCGATGCGCCCGGCCGCCATCAGCAACGCCAGCCACTCAACCCGGTTCACCAGCCAGACAGCCATCCGGTCACCCGGCCCTATGCCCACCGAACGCAACCAGGCCGTCATGCACTGCACCTGATGCGCCAACGACGTCACCGTAGTGATTCTCTCGCCATGCGCAAAGGCCGTGGCCTGCGGATCAGCCTCCAGGCGGGCCTTCATCAGCGCAGAAAAACGTAGATCCGACACGGTTTGAGCTCCTTCCGGGACAACGGGCTTGAGGGGCAATCACGATTGCGTGCTTTTTGGTGCACATAGAGCATCGATTGCTGTTGCGGATGATTGTTTCAACAGGATCATCATTCCGGAAGACGGTCAAAACACAATTGATTGGTGCTTCACCCACATCAATTGTTCGGGTTTACACCTATCGCAACCCGAACGTGGCCCGCCGCCCGCCATGCCCTCACCTGGGAAACCGGCTTTAAACGTTGTCAGCCGATCTGCAAGACGCCCAGGACAGATCAACCCACCATGGGCAGGTGAGCCTGCAGAAACCGACGTAGAAAGCACACCCGCAGCCGACGCATCAAGTTCAACCGAAAGTCGATCGCCGCGCACAAGTGATTTCCGCTATCAAAACAAGAGCTTTTAGCGCACGAATATCAATGGCTGGTGGCCATTTCGCCTGCATGCAGAAGGCCGCTGCGGTTGCACTCCTGCTGCTTGGCGGTGTGCAGCGCACGGTCAGCGCGCGAATGCAGGGGCCGAAGTGCGGATCAGCCGGCCCCAGGCCTATCACGCCAAAGCTGCCGGGAAACCGCAGCGCCTGGTATTCGGGGCTGCGGCGGGCGGCGGCAACAGCCGGGCGGATGCGTTCGGCGATGGCCTGCGCAGCATCGGCGGGCACGCCGGGCAGCCGGATGCAGAACTCCTCGCAGCCAGTGAGGGCGGCCAGTTGGCCACGCCGGTCAGGCTGTCGGTGTGAACCTGGCAGAGAAGTCGATCGCGGCGCGCAAGCAAGCCAATCGCTCCTAAAACAATAGCTTCTAGCGCTTGTATATCAAGCGCTAGAAGCTATTTGTATGCCTAAACTCAATCCACAGCCACAACAGGCAGGACCCATCGCCACTGCCCGTTACCTGCCTCTCCACGTCCACTCAAACTGGTAGGACCAAAAAACCCAAACCACCGCGAAAAACCATGACTCAGTATTTACCCTATAAGATTTGGCCCGCCAGAAGGCGCAAAATACGACCAATTCGCACGGATGGAGCATTTTTGGTCATACCAATTTAGTCCAACGTCTACCAATGAAGGCAAGGCGCCCCGCCTGCTTTCATGCCAGCCCACCCCTCAGGCGCCCTGCCCTGCGGGGCCAGCGGCCGGAGACAACGCTGCCCCAAAGCGGCGCATCCACTGCGGTGAAGAAAGCCAGGGGCCACGGGCCCTTGTCTGCGTTTCAATGCCTCACTGACCGTTATGCAAACCGTCTGGCAACAAAACTACGACCCGGCTGGGAACATCTGGCTGTCTGCGCTCGTAGCCCTGATTCCCATCGTCTTTTTCTTTCTGGCCCTGACCAAGTTGCGGCTCAAGGGCCACCAGGCGGGCACCGTGACCGTGCTGCTGGCGCTGGGCGTGGCCTTGCTCTTCTACAAGATGCCGGTCAGCGCCGCGCTGGCCTCGGCCGTGTATGGCTTCTTCTACGGTCTGTGGCCCATCGCCTGGATCATTGTGGCGGCCGTGTTTCTGTACAGGCTGTCGGTCAAGACCGGGCAGTTCGACGTCATTCGCAGCTCCATCCTGTCGGTCACGCACGACCAGCGCTTGCAGCTCATTCTGGTGGGCTTTTGCTTTGGTGCATTTTTGGAAGGCGCGGCCGGTTTTGGCGCGCCGGTGGCCATCACCGCCGCGCTGCTGGTGGGCCTGGGCTTCAAGCCGCTGTATGCCGCTGGCCTGTGCCTGATCGCCAACACCGCCCCCGTCGCCTTTGGCGCGATGGGCATTCCCATCATCGTGGCAGGCCAGGTGTCGGGTATCGACCCGTTCATCATCGGCCAGATGGCCGGGCGCCAGCTGCCCTTCATGACGATCCTGGTGCTGTTCTGGATCATGGCGATCATGGACGGCTGGCGCGGCGTGAAGGAGACCTGGCCCGCCGTGCTGGTGGGTGGTGGCTCGTTCGCGCTGGTGCAGTTTCTGACAGCCAACTTCATCGGCCCCGAGCTGCCCGACATCACCTCGGCCATCGTCTCGCTGATTGCCCTGACGGCCTTCCTCAAGGTGTGGCAACCCAAGCACATCTTCCGCTTTGACACCAGCGACAACGCCACGGCCAGCGTCGCCGCCAACACCACGGCCCAGCCGGCGGCCAGCGCCGCAACGCCCCTCACCGCAGGCGCCATCCTCAAGGCCTGGTCGCCCTTCATCATTCTGACGGGCATGGTCACGCTGTGGAGCGTCAAGCCCTTCAAGGCGTTGTTCGCCGCAGGCGGGCCCCTGGCCTCCACCATCATCAGCATCCCCGTGCCCATGCTCGACCAGCTGGTGGCCAAGATGCCGCCCGTGGTGGCCGCTGCCACGCCCTACGGCGCGGTGTACACCTTCAACTGGCTGGCCGCCACCGGCACGGCCATCCTGATCGCGGCCGTCCTGACCATTGCCTTTGCCCGCTTCTCCCCCGCCAAGGCCGTGGCCACGCTGGGCGAGACGGTGCGCGAGCTGGTCATCCCCATCTACTCCATCGGTATGGTGCTGGCCTTTGCGTTCGTGGCCAACTACTCGGGCCTGTCGGCCACGCTGGCCCTGGCGCTGGCCCACACGGGCAAGGCGTTCACCTTCTTCTCGCCCTTTCTGGGCTGGATTGGCGTGTTCCTCACGGGCTCAGACACCTCGGCCAACGCCTTGTTTGGCGCGCTGCAGGCCACCACAGCCAACCAGCTCGGTCTGTCGCCCGTGCTCACCGTGGCGGCCAACACCACGGGCGGCGTCACCGGCAAGATGATTTCGCCCCAGTCCATCGCCATCGCCTGCGCGGCCGTGGGCCTGGCGGGCAAGGAATCGGACCTGTTCCGCTTCACGGTCAAGCACAGCCTGGTGTTCGCCGCCATCATCGGCATCATCTGCACGCTGCAGGCCTATGTGTTTACGTGGATGATTCCGGGTCATTGAAACCCTGAATCCGAGAGCCCCCCATGCGCCTAGCCGATCACGTTGTCGAAAAACTGCTTGCCCTGGTGCAAGACCGCGGACTGCAGCCCGGACAAAAGCTGCCCGCCGAACGGCAACTGGCCGAGGTGCTCGGGGTGTCGCGCACCTCGGTGCGCGAAGCCATCCAGAAGCTCACCAGCCAGGGCGTGCTCTCGGCCCGGCGCGGCGATGGCACCTATGTGCAGCAGACCCACCAACCCGCAGCGTGGCTGCAGGGCGCCATGGTGCCACTGGCGGGCCTGATCGAATCCGACCCCCACTACCGCTACGACGTGCTGGAAACGCGCCATGCGCTGGAGACCAGCACCGCCTGGCTGGCAGCGCAGCGCGCCACCGCGCAAGACAAGGCGCACATCCAGCGCTGCTTTGAAGTGATGCTGCAGCACCAGCAAAGCGGCCACGCCGAGCTGGCAGCACGCGCCGATGCGCAGTTCCACCTGGCCATTGCCGAGGCCTCGCACAACCTGGTGCTGGTGCAGGTGATGCACAGCCTGTTCACCGTGGTGCTGTCCACCGTGGAGCGCAACCGCCACGACATGTTCCGCCTGAGCGCCCCCGTCACGCTGCAAGCGCTCACGGCGCAGCACCAGGCGCTGATGCAGGCCATTGTGGACGGCGACCCACAACGCGCGCGCGAGTGCATTGGCGAGCACCTGGAGCATGTGCGCACCACCATCCAGCGCATGGACGAAGACCGCGCACGGCGCGAACGTTCCACGCGCCTTCCCCTTGACCTGGCGCCAACGCTGCAGCCAGCAGCGTAGCCGCGCACTCCCACATCCATAAGAGAGCCATCGTGATCATCTCCTCCAGCGCCGACTACCGCGCAGCAGCGCAAAAGTTCCTCCCCCCCTTCCTGTTCCACTACATCGACGGCGGCGCCTACGCCGAGCAAACGCTACGCCGCAACGTGGATGACCTGGCCGCCGTGGCACTGCGCCAGCGCGTGCTCAAGGACATGAGCCAACTGGACACCAGCATCGAGCTGTTTGGCGAGAAACTCTCGATTCCCGTGGCGCTGTCACCCGTGGGCCTGACCGGCATGTACCGCCGCCGGGGTGAAGTGCAGGCCGCGCGCGCCGCCGACGCGCATGGCATTCCGTTCACCATGTCCAGCGTGTCGGTCTGCCCGATTGAAGAGGTGGCCCCCAAACTCAAGCGCCCCATGTGGTTCCAGCTGTACGTGCTGAAAGACCGGGGCTTCATGCAGAACGCGCTGGAGCGCGCGCAGGCCGCAGGCTGCTCTACCCTGGTGTTCACCGTGGACATGCCCGTGCCCGGCGCGCGCTACCGTGATGCGCATTCGGGCATGAGCGGCCCCAACGCCCCGCTGCGCCGCTACTGGCAGGCCATGACGCACCCGCGCTGGGCGGTGGATGTGGGGCTGCTGGGCCGCCCGCACGACCTGGGCAACATCTCGGCCTACCGCGGCAGCCCCACGGGCCTGCAGGACTACATGGGCTACCTGGGCGCCAACTTCGATCCCTCGATCTCGTGGAAAGACCTGGAGTGGATCCGCGCCTTCTGGAAGGGCCCGATGGTCATCAAGGGCATCCTGGACCCCGAAGACGCCAAGGACGCCGTGCGCTTTGGCGCCGACGGCATCATCGTCTCCAACCACGGCGGCCGCCAGCTCGACGGCGTGCTGTCGTCGGCGCGTGCATTGCCTGCCATTGCCGATGCGGTGAAGGGGCAGATCAAGATCCTGGCCGACTCGGGCATCCGCAACGGGCTGGACGTGGTGCGCGCCATCGCCCTGGGCGCGGACTGCGCCATGATCGGCCGCGCCTACATCTACGCGCTGGCAACGGCGGGCGAGGCCGGTGTGAAGCACCTGCTGGAGCTGCTGGAGAAAGAAATGCGCGTGGCCATGACCCTGACCAGCGTGGCCAAGGTGGCCGACATCACGGGGGACCTGCTGGTGCGCGAAGCCTGAACGGCGCCACACAGACCACAATCGCTATGCATTTAATAGCTGCTTGCGCTTGATAGATAAGCGCTAGAGGCCATTTT
This sequence comes from Acidovorax sp. T1, assembly GCF_002176815.1. Classification (NCBI taxonomy): domain Bacteria; kingdom Pseudomonadati; phylum Pseudomonadota; class Betaproteobacteria; order Burkholderiales; family Comamonadaceae; genus Acidovorax; species Acidovorax sp. T1. Next base: position 3,347,617 of record NZ_CP021648.1, read on the forward strand.
GATGCTCATAGCGGCGTCACAGGCGCCTCGCCCGCCAGGTGGCGGCGGGCGTTTTCCATGAAGCGATCCACCGAAGCCTGCACCGCTTCGGGCGACCAGCCCGCCACATGGGGCGTGAGCACCACGTTGTCCAGGTCCAGCAGCTCGGCCGGAGGCGCGGGCTCGCTCTCGTACACATCCAGGCCTGCTGCCGCAATGCGGCCTTCGCGCAGCGCGGCGGCCAGGGCGGTGGTGTCGATCACGCTGCCGCGCGCGATGTTGACCACCACGCCACGTGGACCCAGGGCGTTGAGCACCGTCGCGTTCACCAAGTGCTTGGTGCCTGCGCCGCCCGGCGTGGCGACCACGAGGAAGTCTGCCCACCCGGCCAGCGCCACCACATCGGCAAAGTAGCGGTAGGGCACGTCGGTGCGCGCGCTGCGGTTGTGGTAACCCACCTCGATCTCGAAGCCCAGCGCGCGCTGGGCGATCTTCTTGCCGATGGTGCCCAGGCCGATGATGCCCAAGCGTTTGTGCGACACGTTGGGCGGCAACGGCAAGGCCGTGCGCCAGATGCCTGCGCGCGTGGCCTTGTCCAGCGGCAGGATGCGGCGCTGCGCGGCAATCAGCAGGCCCCAGGCGTGGTCGGCCACACAGTCGTCGTTGGTGCCTGCGCCCGTGGCCACCACGATGCCGCGCGCCTTGGCGTGGGCCACGGCCACGTTCTCGTAGCCCGCGCCCAGCGTGCAGATCAGCGTGAGCGCAGGCAGCGCATCGATCTGCGCCGGGCCCAGGCCCACCGCACCGATGGTGAGCACCACGCGCACGCGGCTGCCGTGCTGCGCCATGGCGGCGGCGGCCTGCGGCGCGTCGGGGGCGTAGATCACTTCAAAGGTCTGGGCCATCTGGGCGATGTGCTCTTCAGACAGAAACATGAGGGCGAGAAGGACGGGCTTCATGGGTCAAAAATCGCGAAAGAAAAACAGAGAAAAATGAAGGTGCAGTTCAAGCGGCCGCATCACTTTGCTGGAGCGACCACATGCTCGCATAGCGCCCGCCCAGCGCCAGCAGCTCGCTGTGCGTGCCGCGCTCGACGATCTGGCCGGCATCCATCACCAAAATCTGGTGCGCATCGACCACGGTGGACAGGCGGTGGGCGATGAGCAGCGTGGTCTTGTTCTGCGCCACACCCTGCAGCTCGGCCTGGATGGCGCGCTCATTGGCCGAATCCAGCGCGCTGGTGGCCTCGTCAAAAATCAGCACCGGCGGGTTCTTGAGCAGCGTGCGCGCGATGGCCACACGCTGCTTTTCGCCGCCCGAGAGCTTGAGCCCCCGCTCGCCCACCATGGTGGCGTAGCCCTTAGGTGTGGAGGCGATGAAATCGTGGATGCGCGCGGCGCGGGCGGCTTCCTCGATGTCGGCCTGGCTGGCGCCGGGGCGGCCGTAGGCGATGTTGTAGGCCACCGTGTCGTTGAACAGCACGGTGTCCTGCGGCACGATGCCAATGGCCTGGCGCACGCTGGCCTGCGTCACATCGCGGATCTCTTGCCCCGCGATGGTGATGCGGCCTTGCTGGATGTCATAAAAGCGGAACAGCAGCCGCGCCAGTGTGGACTTGCCCGAGCCCGACGGGCCGACCACGGCCACCGTCTTGCCCGCCGGAATCTCGAAGCTGATGCCCTTGAGGATGGGCCGCGCCGGGTCGTAGGCAAATTGCACGTTTTCAAAGCGCACCGTGGGCTGGGCCAGCCCCACCAGCGGCTGCGCACCGGGGGCATCGGCCACCTCGCGCTCGCGGTCCATCAGCGTGAACATCTTGTCCAGGTCGGTCAGGCTCTGCTTGATCTCGCGGTAGATCACGCCCAGAAAGTTCAGCGGAATGTAGAGCTGGATCATGAAGGCGTTGACCATGACCAGGTCACCCAGCGTCATGCGGCCATCGACCACGCCCTGCGTGGCGCGCCAGAGCATAGCCACCAGGCCCGTGGCGATGATGAGCTGCTGGCCGGTGTTGAGCAGCGACAGCGAGCTTTGCGCCTTCAGGCGCGCGGTGCGCAGGCGCTGCAGGCTTTCGTCGTAGCGCCGGGCCTCGAAGCTTTCGTTGTTGAAGTATTTGACGGTTTCGTAGTTGAGCAGCGAATCGACGGCCTTGCTGTGCGCGGCCGAATCAAACTCGTTGGCCTGGCGGCGAAACTGCGTGCGCCACTCGGTCAGCACCACCGTGAAGGTGATGTAAAGCGCCAGCGCGGCCAGCGTGATCCAGGCAAACCAGGCATCAAAGCGCAGCGCCAGGATGGTCAGCACCATGAACACTTCGATCAGCGTGGCGCCGATGTTGAACAGCGTGAACGAGATCAGCGACTCGATGCCGCGCACGCCGCGCTCGATGTCGCGCGTCATGCCGCCGGTCTGGCGCTCCAGATGAAAGCGCAGGCTTAAAGCGTGCAGGTGCTCGAAGGTCTGCAGCGCAATCGAGCGCGCCGCGCCCTGCGTGGCCTTGGCAAACACCAGCTCGCGCAGCTCGGTGAACAGCGAGGTGGACAGGCGCAACAGCCCGTAGGCCAGCAGCAGCCCGGCCGGCACCACCAGCACGGCGGCCGGGTCGCCGGGTTTGAACGCCATGGCATCGACCAGGTTCTTGAGCAGCACCGGCACGCCAACGTTGGCGACCTTGGCGCCCACCATGAACACGATGGCCAACACCACGCGCCACTTGTATTGCCACAAATACGGCAGCAGGCGCGAGAGCGTAGCCCAATCGGAGCGCTTTTGCGCGGGATTTTCAGGAGAGGGGGGAGAAAGCTCGCCGTGGTGGCGCATGAAGGACAATTCCGATGGTTGTTTTACCGAGATTGTGCCTATGACCGACCTGCCCACCCTTGCCCCGCCCGCGTTGCCCTGCAGCCACGAGCTGGTACTCAAGGTCATCCCCATGCCCGCCGACAGCAATGCCAACGGCGACATCTTCGGCGGCTGGGTGATGGCGCAGGTGGACTTGGCCGGCGCCGTGCTGCCGGCGCGCTACATGCGGGGCCGCATGGCGACGGTGGCGGTGAAGGAATTCGTGTTCAAGCAGCCGGTGCGGGTGGGCGACATCCTGTCGTTCTTCTCCCACGTCACGCGCATCGGCCGCACCTCCATCACGGTGGATGTGGAGGTGTATGCCGAGCGCATGGCCCAGCAGGGCCAATACCTCAAGGTGACCGAGGCGCAACTGACCTATGTGGCCATCGACGCCGAAGGCCGGCCACGCCCGGTTCCCGTTCAGTCCTGAGCCTGCGGCGACCGGGCCCGTGGCGCCACAGGCGCGCCCCCGCCTGCGGGGCACGACCAGCGGGACAAGCCCCCCAGGTCAGGCAAGCGCCACTGCCGGCACCGGTGCGTCCACGGGCCGCGCAGCGCCCGCCGCGCGGGCAGTGGCGCCCACGACGCCCACCTCGATTTCACCCGACAGCTGGCCGCCCTCTTCCACCACCAGCTTGCCGTAGCGGATCTTCCCGCTGACCTTGCCGGTGGCAAAGACGACGAGCTTGTCGCGCACCGTGAGGGTGCCGTTGAATTCGCCGCGGATCTCGGCGATGTCGATGTCGGCCGAACCGCGGAACGCGCCCTGCTCGGCAATCTGGATGACCCGCGAATCCATTGTGGCTTCGACCGTGCCTTCCACCACCAGGGTGTCGCAATCGGTGATCTCCACCCCCTTGAGCTTGATGTTGGGGCCCACGGTGAGCTTGCTGCCGCTGCTTTCTGCGGGTGCCTTGGCTGCCGTTGCGGCCACCACGGTGGCGGCACTCGTGCTGGCCGATGCACTGGGCGCCACGCTGTTCACGCTGCTGCTGGGAGTGACCGGGTTGTGGCGGGGCTGGAAGGTTTCGGTTTCACGCTTGCCAAAAAAGGGGTTCTGCACGGCCATCGGATCTCCTTGAAAAGAAGGGATCGTAGAAGCGCCTGGTCATTTCACCTTACAGTCTCGCGCAAGATCGGTAACCAAATCGTTCTCCGGTTGCATGCACTTGCACCACTTGCACGGTCACACCGGTTGCGGAGCGTTCAAGGCGCGCTGCAGGTTGCAGCCGCTGACTGGAGCGGCGCTGATTTCAGCAGTTGCTGAAGTCGGGTTTGCGCTTTGCCATGAACGCGCCAAAGGCCTCGCGCGCGGCGGGCTCGCGCAGCATGCGGCCAAAGCTGGCGCCCTCCTCGGCCATCACGGCCAGCACCTGCGGGGTCTGGCCCTGTTTCATGAGGCGCTTGGTTTCGATCAGGGCCGTCAGCGGCTTGGCGGCCAGCTTGCGGGCCTGCGCCTGCGCCACGCCATTGCATTCCGTGGGCGGCACCACGCGGTTGACCAGGCCCACTTCCAGCGCGGCCTCGGCCATGAAGGGCTCACCCAGCAGCAGGGCTTCGGCGGCACGGTGGTAGCCCATCATCTGCGGCACCAGCAGGCTCGATGCGGCCTCGGGGCACAGGCCCAGGTTGACGAACGGCATGGAGAACGCCGCGTTGTCCCCGGCATAGACCAGATCGCAATGGAACAGCATGGTGGTGCCAATGCCCACGGCCGGGCCGCACACCGCCGCGATCACCGGCTTGGGGAAGGCGGCGATGCCGCGCAGGAAGCGGAACACGGGCGAATCCTGCGTAGAAGGTGGCTGCTGCAAAAAGTCGCCAATGTCGTTGCCGGCGCTGAAAACCGCCACATCGCCCTGGAACACCACCACGCGCACGCTGGCGTCGGCTTGCGCAGCGGCCAGCGCATCGGCCATGGCGGCGTACATGGTGGCGGTGATGGAGTTTTTCTTGTCCACGCGGTTGAAGGTGATGGTGGTCACGCCCGCTTCGGTGTGCACGAGGATGTCTTGGGTGGCTTCGGTCATGGTGGTCTTTGGGAGGTTCTGAATGGTGGGAGATAAAGGCGGCGCAGTGCCCCGTTTCTTACTCTTTGTAGTAAACAATCTGGTGGCTGGTGGCCAGCATGGTGCCCGCCTCGTTCCACAGCTGCACGGTCTGGTCAAAAAAGCCGTTGCGAAACTCCTGCCCGCGCGCCTGGCCGAGCAAGTAGCCCATGCCAGTCTCCTGCAACTGGGCCGCGCTGGCGTGAAAGTACACCGTGATGGACACGGTGCCCGCCGGCACGCGGTGCGCGCGGCGCAACCAGACGCGCGGAAAGAACACATCGGCCAGTGCGGCCAGCGCACAAAAATCGAGCGGGCGCGGAGGCGCATCGCGCATCCACAGCTGGGTCAGACTGTGGTCGCCGCTGCCGTCCCAGGCGCGCGGCAGTGTGCCGGTCACGGGCCGCATCTCATAGCGGCTGAGCCACTCCGAACCAAAGCCCGGCGGAATGGCGGGTAAGTCTGCCGGCTGCGGCACGCCGGGCATGGGCACGTCGCCCGCGCTCCAGGTCTCGCGGCGCACAGCCGTCACCGCCGTGGCGGTGGTGGTGACCACCTGGGCGCCCTCGGCGTCGGCCTGCAGGATCGACAGTGTCCAGTGCTGGGTAGAGCGGTTGGTGCGCACCGGCGTGGCCTGCACGGTGAATGGCCCCGCCATCAGGGCGCCTGCGTAATTGACGGTGAGCGACAGCGGGTCGCCCAGCCGCGCGGGATGCAGCAGAACGGCCTGCAGCATCGTCGCTGCGGTGATGCCGCCAAACGGCCCCACCATGTTCCAGTAGCCCGCATGGGTGGTGCCTTCGTATTGGCCGGGGGTCGAGGACGACAGCTGCAACGCTTCGTCCAGAGGATGAATGGAAGTCATGCCGCAAGTGTGCCGCGAAATGGGTGGTGGTTGCGCAGGCTGGTGAAGTTGGAGTGGTTCGTGCTGGGCTGAGGGGCTTCGACAGGCTCAGCCCGAACGGTGGGGGAGGACTGGGGTCCGCATCTCCTGCCTTCACACCCTGCCCTCAAGGGCGTAGCGAGCGGGCGTCAGGCTAGGCGCGGGGGCGGGAAACCGGAACGTACTTCCTGTACGTGAGGATTTCCCGACGGCCCCCGCAACGACGCATCACGCCCGCTCGGTAGCCAGTTACACCGCCTCGAAGATGCCGGCGGCGCCTTGTCCCATGCCTACGCACATCGTGACCATGCCGTACTTGAGCTTGTTGCGCCTGAGCGCATGCACCACCGTGGCCGAGCGGATTGCGCCCGTGGCACCCAGCGGATGCCCCAGCGCAATCGCGCCGCCCATCGGGTTCACCTTGGAAGCATCGAGCCCCAGCGTGTTCATCACCGCCAGCGACTGCGCCGCAAACGCCTCGTTCAGCTCGAACCAGTCGATGTCCTGCTGCTTGAGCCCCGCGTAACGCAGCGCCGCAGGAATCGCCTCGATGGGGCCAATGCCCATGATGTGCGGTGGCACGCCCTTGGCGGCGTAGCTCACAAAGCGCGCCAGCGGCGTGAGGCCAAAGCGCTTGATGGCCGACTCGCTCGCCAGGATCAGCGCGCCTGCGCCGTCGCTGGTCTGCGAGCTGTTGCCCGCCGTGACGGAGCCGCGCGCGGCAAACACCGTGCGCAGCTTGGCCAGGCCCTCGAGCGACGTATCGGCGCGTGCGCCTTCGTCCAGGCCCACGGTGCGGGTGGTGGCGATGGACTCGCCGGTTTCGAGGTTGGCCGTGCGGTCGGTCACGTCGATGGGCGTGATCTCGTCGGCAAAGTAGCCGGCCTTTTGCGCGGCCAGGGCTTTCAGGTGAGACTGCAGCGCAAACTCGTCCTGCGCTTCGCGGCTCACCTTCCACTGCTGGGCGACCTTCTCGGCCGTGAGACCCATGCCGTAGGCAATGCCCACGTCGCCCTCGCGCTCGAAGATCGAAGGTGAGAGGGATGGCGAGTTGCCCATCATGGGCACCATGCTCATGCTTTCCACCCCGGCGGCGATCATCACCTCGGCCTCGCCCACGCGGATGCGGTCGGCGGCCATCTGCACGGCCGACAGGCCCGATGCGCAAAAGCGGTTCACGGTGATGCCGCCAACGCTGGTGGGCAGCCCCGCCAGCACCGCGCCGATGCGCGCGACGTTCAGGCCCTGCTGGGCTTCGGGAATGGCGCAGCCGCAGATGATGTCTTCGATCGCTGCGGGGTCGAGCCCCGGCGCTGCGGCCAGCGCGGCGCGGAGCGTGGTCGCCAGCAGGTCATCGGGACGCATGTTGCGAAAGAAGCCGCGGTGCGAGCGCCCGATGGGCGTGCGCGTGGCCGCGACGATGTAGGCTTCCTGGACTTGTTTGGCCATGGGGTAACTCCTTCAATTCTTGGCGGGGCGGCTGGATGGAACCCAGGCCCACGTAAATGCACATTCGACCGGCTCCACGCCGGCTTCGTCGGTCACGGTGACCTTGACCTGAACCTCTCCCTTGTCGCTGGCCTGCATGGCGGCGCGCTGCTCTGCCGTGAGCGTGGCCACGGCCTTGAGCGCCCCGGTGGCGCGCTTGCGAAAGGCCATGCTCAGGTCTTTCGCCAGCGGCAGGCAGTCGTCGCGCACGTTCATGCCCACGACCATGCCCGTGGCCGTTTCGGCCAGCAGGTTCATGGCCGAGGCGTGCACGCCGCCGATGTGGTTTTGCACGCGATGCTCGTTGGCCAGGCGCACCTCCACCCGCTCGGGCGCCAGCGACACAAACTGCACCCCGGCCGTGCCGGTGAAAGGCACAGCGCGGCGCAGGATGATGTTCTGCACGAAGCCGCGCATAAACGCGGGGGCCTCGTCCAGGCGCATCAGCGAGCGCTGCAGTTTGTTTGGGACCTGTGCGCTGCTCATGGCGGTTGCCCGCTGTGCTGCGCACCGCCAGCATCGCAAGAAACTGGCTCGGCCCACACCAGTGCACCCGTGGAACTGGCTTTGCCAGGCCACCGGGTGCGTCCCCCTCCCGAAGGAGAGGGGGAAGGCGCGAAGCGACTCAGGGGGTGCTTCATCAGTTCCTCACCGGCTTGCCGGTGTTCAGCATGCCCAGGATGCGCTCTTGCGTCTTGGGGTGCTCGATGAGTGAACAAAACGCCTTGCGCTCCAGCGCCATCAGGTACTCCTCGCTCACCAGCGTGCCCGCATCCACGTCGCCGCCGCAGACCACTTCGGCGATCAGGCTGGCGATGTGGAAGTCGTGCTGGCTGATGAAGCCGCCGCCCTGCATGTTCACCAGCGAGCCCTTGATGGTGGCGATGCCGCTGCGGCCCGCCACCGGGAACAGGCGCTTGTGCGGCGCGCGCCAGCCGCCATTGGCCAGGGCCTTGGCTTCGTTGATGGCGGTGTAGAGCAGTTCATCCTTGTGCGGCACGATGACATCGCTCTCGAGCAGGTAGCCCAGCTTGCGCGATTCGAGCGCGCTGGTGCCCACCTTGGCCATCGCGGCGGCGGTGAAGCCTTCGGTCAGGAAGGGCAGGATGTCCTTGCCCGTGGAGGTGGCGGCGTTCTCGGCCGCGCGGCGGGCGATGTAGGTCAGGCCGCCAGCGCCGGGCACCAGGCCCACGCCCACTTCGACGAGGCCGATGTAGCTTTCCATGTGCACCACCCGGCGCGCCGAGTGCACGGCCAGCTCGCAGCCACCGCCCAGCGCCATGCCGCGCACGGCCGACACCACGGGCACATTGGCGTAGCGCAGGCGCAGCATGGTTTGCTGCATTTCGTGCTCCGCGCCCTCGACCGCGCTGACGCCGGCGATCATGAAGGCGGGCAGCATGGCCTGCAGGTCGGCGCCCACGCTGAAAGGCTCATCGCCCGACCAGACCACCACGCCCTGGTAATCCTTCTCAGCCAGCTCCACGGCCAGGTTCAGGCCCTCGCACACGTCGGGGCTGATGGCGTGCATCTTGGTCTTGATGCTGGCAATCAGCACCTCGTCATTGAGCGTCCACAGACGGATCGCATCGTCTTCGTGCAGCGTCTTGCCGGCGGTCTTGAAGTCGGGCAGCGATTCGCCCAACAGTTTTTCAGGGAAATGCTGCCTGGCGTAGACAGGCAAAGCGCGGCGCGCTACAAATTTGTTAGCAGATGCGCTCCACGAGCCTTGCGCGGTGTGCACGCCACCGGCCTCGGCCACGGGGCCCTTGAAGACCCACTCGGGCAGCGGCGCGCGGCTCAGCGCCTTGCCTGCGTCGATGTCTTCCTGGACCATCTTCGCCACGTCGAGCCAGCCAGCCTCCTGCCACAACTCGAACGGGCCCTGCTGCATGCCAAAGCCCCAGCGCATGGCCTGATCCACGTCGCGCGCGTTGTCGGCGATGGTGCCCAGGTGAACCGCAGCGTAGTGGAAGCTGTTGCGCAAAATGGCCCAGAGGAACTGGCCCTGCGCGCCTTCGGCATTGCGCAGGAGCTTCAGGCGCTCGGCGGCAGGCTTCTTGAGCATGCGGCCATACACCTCGTCGGCCTTCTGGCCGCCGGGCACGTACTCTTCGGCCTCCAGGTCAAAGCGCAGCACATCGCGGCCGACCTTCTTGTAGAAACCGGCCTTGGCCTTCTGGCCCAGGTTGCCCAGTTCCAGCAGCTTCTTGAGCACCACAGGGGTTTCAAAGCTGCCGTAGAACGGGTCGCTCTTTTCGTCGAGGTTGTCCTGCAGCGTCTTGATGACGTGGGCCATGGTATCGAGGCCCACCACGTCGGCGGTGCGGAACGTGCCGCTCGATGCGCGGCCGAGCTTCTTGCCCGTGAGGTCGTCCACCACGTCATAGGTCAGACCGAAGTTCTCGACCTCCTTCATCGTGGCCAGCATGCCGGCAATGCCGACGCGGTTGGCGATGAAGTTGGGCGTGTCGTGCGCGCGCACCACGCCCTTGCCCAGGCCGCTGGTCACGAAGGCTTCGAGCTGGTCGAGCACTTCGGGGGCGGTGGTGGGGGTGTTGATCAGCTCCACCAGCGTCATGTAGCGCGGCGGGTTGAAGAAGTGGATGCCGCAAAAGCGCGGCTTGATGTTCTCGGGCAGCGCTTCGCTCAGTTTCGTGATCGACAGGCCCGAGGTGTTCGATGCCACGATGGCGTGCGGTGCGACAAACGGCGCGATCTTCTTGTACAGGTCAAGCTTCCAGTCCATGCGCTCGGCGATGGCCTCGATGATGAGGTCGCAGTCGCGCAATTGCTCCAGATGCTCTTCGTAGTTGGCCTGCTGAATCAGTGCGGCATCGTCCGCCACGCCCAGCGGCGCGGGTTTGAGCTTCTTGAGGTTGTCGATGGCACGGGTCACGATACCGTTCTTGGCGCCTTCCTTGGCAGGCAGGTCGAACAGCACCACGGGTACCTTGACGTTGACCATGTGCGCAGCGATCTGCGCGCCCATCACGCCTGCGCCGAGGACGGCGACTTTCTTCACTTGAAATCGGGACATGTCTTTCGTTCCTTGTTTTTGGCCTTGCAGCGCTGCGCGCACGCAACGCGATGGCGTCACTGCACCCGGACCCAGGTTTGCGTGCGGCCAAAGGGGCCGATGGAGCCGCGCACTTCGAGCTTCTTGCCGCCCTCGACAGGCGTCATGCGCAGCGTGTAGTTGCGGCCGTTCTCGGGATCGAGAATCTTGCCGCCCTCCCACACATCCTTGCCTTCGGCCTTTTTGGCGCCGCGAATGATTTCCAGGCCCAGCAGCGGCTTGTCCTTGCGGTCGTCGCTGCACTCCTTGCACAGGTCATCGGGCCTGGCGTCCTTGGCCAGGCGCTTTTCGAGCACGCCATGCAATGCGCCGCCGTTGTCACGGATGCGGATTTCTGCCTTGGCCTCGCCGGTCTTGTCGTCGATGTTGCGCCACAGTCCCTCGGGCGTCATCTGCGCCCAGACAGGCGCTGCAGACGCTATTAAAATAATAGCTGTTACCGCTTTATACATAAGGGCTCCAGTGCTAAAAAGCTTGAAATCCGTCATATCCGCCGATGTGCCACCGTTCAGGCCAGCGCCAGGTCGGTGTCCATCAGCACCTTGCTGCCGGCGCGCGCCGTGCGCATGAGCGTGGCGGTTTCGGGGAACAGCTTGGCGAAGTAAAAGCGCGCGGTCTGCAGCTTGGCGCCATAGAACGGGTCCGCATTGCCAGCGGCGATTTCGCGCAGGGCCACCTGGGCCATGCGGGCGAAGAAGTAGCCAAACACCAGGTGGCCGGCCACGCGCAGGTAGTCCACGGCGGCGGCGCCCACTTCGTCGGGGTTTTGCAGGCCCTTGAAACCAATCTCGGTGGTGAACTTGGTCATCTGGTCGCCCAGGTAGGCGATGGGATTGATGAACTCGGCCATCTTCTCGTTGACGCCTTCTTCCTCCACCAGCGCGCCCACCAGCTTGCCAAATTTCTTGAGCGAGGCGCCGTTGTTGCCCAGGATCTTGCGGCCCAGCAGGTCCAGCGACTGGATGGTGTTGGTGCCTTCGTAGATCATGTTGATGCGCGCGTCGCGCACATGCTGCTCCATGCCCCATTCCTTGATGTAGCCATGGCCGCCAAAGACCTGCTGGCACATCACGGTGGCTTCAAAGCCGTTGTCGGTGATGAAGGCCTTCACGATGGGAGTCAGCAGGGCCAGCATTTCGCCGGAGTCCTTGCGCACCTTTTCGTCGGGGTGGCTCAGTTCCTTGTCCAGCAGCACGGCACAAAAGCACTGCAGCGCGCGGGCGCCTTCGGCATAGGCCTTGGCCGTGAGCAGCATCTTGCGCACGTCGGGGTGCACGATGATGGGATCGGCCGGCTTGTCCTTGGCCTTGGTGCCCGAAAGGCTGCGCATCTGGATGCGGTCCTTGGCATAGGCCAGCGCGTTTTGGTAAGCCACTTCGGTCAGGCCCAGCGACTGGTTGCCCACGCCCAGACGGGCGGCGTTCATCATCACAAACATGGCAGCCAGGCCCTTGTGCGGCTGGCCCACCAGGGTGCCGATGGCGCCGTCAATGGCGATCTGCGCCGTGGCGTTGCCGTGGATGCCCATCTTGTGCTCCAGGCCCGTGCAGTAGATGGGGTTGCGCTCGCCCAGCGAGCCGTCGGCGTTCACGTGGTACTTGGGCACCACGAACAGGCTGATGCCTTTGCTGCCCTTGGGCGCATCGGGCAGGCGGGCCAGCACCAGGTGCACGATGTTGGCGGCCATGCCGTGCTCGCCAGCGCTGATGAAAATCTTGTTGCCAGTGATCTTGTAGGTGCCGTCGCCCTGGGGTTCGGCCTTGGTGCGCAGCAGGCCCAGGTCGGTGCCGCAATGGGGTTCGGTCAGGCACATGGTGCCGGTCCACTCGCCGCTGGTCAGCTTGGGCAGGTACAGGGCTTTTTGCTCGTCGGTGCCGTGCGCGTGCAGGGCTTCATAGGCGCCGTGGCTCAGGCCGGGGTACATGGTCCAGGCCTGGTTGGCCGAGTTCATCATCTCGTACAGGCACTGGTTCAGCACAAAAGGCAGGCCCTGGCCACTGTAGGCGGTGTCGCAGCTCAGGGCCGCCCAGCCACCTTCCACATATTTGTCGTAAGCGTCCTTGAAGCCGGTGGGGGTCTTGACCTCGTGGGTGGCTTGGTCGAGCACACAGCCTTCGGTGTCGCCGCTGATGTTCAGCGGAAAGATCACTTCAGAGGCGAACTTGCCAGCCTCTTCAATCACGGCGTTGACCGTGTCCACATCCACCTCGGCATGCTGGGGCATTGCCTTGAACTCGTCGGTGACCTTGAAGACTTCGTGCATGACGAATTGCATGTCGCGCAGGGGCGGCGTGTAGGTAGGCATGGGGTTACTCCTTGTTGGCTTGGATGGAAACGGGGCGACCCTTGGCGGCAGCCGGTTGGCTGCAGCGGGCCAGAATGTTGTTGAACCCCGTGATGGCCCGATCGATGGACCCCGGGGTTTGCAGAAAACGTGCTTCGTAGTGCAGCGCCAGAATGAGACCGTGGATTTCAAACAGCATCTGCTCGGGGCTCACCTCGTCGCGCAGCTGGCCGAGCTCCTTGCAATGCTCGATGGCGCGCTTCATGGCGGCGTGCCAGGTCATCACCGAGCTGACCAGCGCGTCGCGCACCAGGCCCGTGCGGTCGCCAAACTCGATGGCGCCGCTGATGTAGATGCAGCCCGAATCGATTTCGATCGAGGTGCGCTTCATCCAGTTGTCAAACAGGGCCCGCAGACGCGCCACGCCGCGCGGTGCCTCCATGGCCGGGTAGAACACTTCCTGCTCGAAACGCGTGTGGTATTCGCGGATGACCGAGATCTGCAGTTCTTCGCGCGAACCGAAATGGGCAAAGACGCCCGACTTGCTCATGCCGGTGATGTCGGCCAGCGCACCAATCGACAGCCCTTCCAGGCCAATGTGGGTGGCCAGGCCCAGGGCGGCTTCCACGATGACGGCCTTGGTCTGCTGGCCCTTTTGCAGCGCGCGGCCCGTTCCGCTGGCAGAGCGTGAAATACGGGTGATGGGACGGGGTTGGGTGGGTGAGGACATGCAAAATAAAACGAACGTTCGTTCTATTTTGCAGTATTTTTTATCGTGCGCCCCATGTCCCTGAAATAAATTTGGAGGCTTCTGTCGCCGGGCGTTGTTCACGCGCCACCGGCCAGTGTTGCCATGCGGGCGGACGGCTCGCCTGCTTTGCGGCCGCAGGCGTCTGGGCCATCAAAGCATCAGCGCGAGGCTAGCGTCCAGATGATCTGTTGGCAATCGACGAAAACCCGAACGCGCGTAGCGCTGCAACCGCCCCAGCGTGAAGGAGGTCAGCACACTGGCCGCCACTTGGGCATCCACCGTGGGCGTGGAAGAACCCGCCGCGCCCGCTGCTGCGCGCAGGCACTGGCGCAGCGCAGATTCGATGCGCTCAAAAAACTGGTTCATGCGCTGCTGCAGGCGTTCGTGCTCCAGCACCAGCGCATCGCCTACCATCACGCGCACCAGGCCCGGGTTGCGCTCGCCAAACTGCAGCAGCAGCGCCACCACGCGCGCCGCCTGGTGGGCGCCGCCTTCCACGGGTTGTCCCGCATCGGCCAGATCGCGCCCAACAATCTGCGTCACCCGCGTGAATATGGCCTCTTCGATGAAGTCGATCAGGCCCTCGAACATCTGGGCCTTGCTGGCGAAGTGGCGGTACAGGGCCGCTTCACTCACCGACAGGCGCGCAGCCAGCGCCGCCGTGGTGATGCGCTCGGCCCCTGGTTGCTCCAGCATCTCTGCCAGCGCCTGCAGGATCTGCGCCCGGCGCTCGCCCGGTTTGGGCCGCTTGCGCGCAGCGGCGCTGTCGGCCGCATCGGCAGTGCTGACGGGCTCGGGGGTGGGCAAAAGTTCAGACATGCAGGAATGAAGAATGGCAAGCACCGGCCCCGCGCACACCGCCAAGGCACCCAAGCGCGCTGGGCAGGCAGTGAACGCACTTGGCGTTGATGGCGTTCATGGGCAGGGCGTAAATCATGTGTGGAAATGATTCTCGCACAGCCCCTCGGCACCACCGGCAGGCGTCTGGACCCCGGGTTCAGGCGCCCGCCGCCGCCAGCTCTGGCGGAAAAACCACCGTCACCACCAGCCCACGCCCTTGCACACCAGGCCCCAAGGCCAGCAATGCGTGGTGCACGCGCGCAATCTCGTCGGCAATGGCCAGCCCCAGGCCAGTGCCCTCGCCCACCGTGCCGGGCACCCGGTAAAAGCGCTGCATCACGCGCCCGCGCTCGGCCTCCGGAACACCGGGGCCGTCGTCTTCCACCTGCAAAAACACCCGGGGTGGGCCCAGGGCATTGCGCCGCACACCGCAGCGAATGGTGACCACGCCACCCGCCGGCGTGTACTTGATGGCGTTGTCCACCAGGTTGGACAGCAGTTCGCGCAGCAACCAGCCGTGGCCGGTCACATGCACCGGTTGCACATCGAGCCCCAGGTCGAGCCCCTTGCCCGTGGCCGCATCCAGAAAGGCTTCGAGCAAGGTTTCGCAAAGGTCTTTCAGGCCCACGCGCTGCGAGGGCTGGGCATCCAGGCTGCGCGCATCCGCCCGCGACAGGGCCAGCAACTGGTGCGCCAGCTGCGAGGTGCGGCGCGTGGCATCCCGCAGCTTTTCGATCTGATCAACTCCTAAAACAATAGCACCTTGCGCACGTCCCTCCTGCGCTAGAGGCTGTTTTTTATCCAAATTCAGCGACAGCGGCGCAGGCACGGCGGCGCGCGCCATCATGGCCCAGGCTTCCACCTGGGCCTGCAGGCCGGCCAGCGGCGTACGCAGCTGGTGCGCCGCGTCCGCCACAAAGCGGCGCTGCCCTTCGGCCTGCGCGTTCACCAGGGCGAACAGGCGATTGAGCGAATGCACCAGCGGGCGCACCTCTGCGGGCGATGCGGCTTCGTCGATCGGACTCAGGTCGCGGGGGGAGCGGCACTCCACCGCGTGCGCCAAATCCACCAGCGGCTTGAAGGCCCGCCGCACGGCCCAGTGGATGGCCAGCCCGGCCGCGCCCACCAGCACCAGGTTGGGCAGCAACACCCGCAGCAGCAACTGCTGCGCCCATTGCTGGCGCGGATCCGACCCGTCGGCCAGCGCCACCACCAGCTCACCCGCACCGGTGCGCCCGCGCTGCACCGCCACGCGGTAAGTGACGCCGCCATATTCCACGCTGTGGAACTCGGGCGCCTGCGTGGTGGGCACGTCAGCATGCACCCAGGCATCGCCAAGCAACAGGCGGCCCGAGGTGTCGCGCACGCTGTACGCCGCGTAACCCGCGTTCTGGCGCAAAAAGTCTTCCACCGGCGGTGCCAGCAGCAGCAAGGGCGGTTCGCGGTCGTGGATCGGCGGGGCCAGCACCGAATCGGCCAGGGCCGGCAGCAGGCGCAGCAGGCGCAGGTCGTGCCGCTCTGCAGCCTCGTCCGCCGAGCGGTAATCAAGCCAGATGCCCACCAGGGCCAGCGCCATCAGCGGCAGCACCAGCAACAGCAGCAGCCGATTGCGCAGATCGGACGTCATCGCGCGAAGTCGGGGCCGCTGCATGGTGGCGCGCAGATTTACTGCGGTTGCAATTCCAGCCGGTAGCCAAAGCCGCGAATGGAGCGCAGGGCCACGCCATGCGGCTCCAGCTTGCCGCGCAGCCGCGACACATAGACCTCGACGGCGTTGGGCGTGATCTCCTTGTCCCAACCGGTCAGCGCCTGCAGCAGCTTGTCTTTGCTGGCCGGCTTGGGGGCGTGGATCAGCAGGTATTCCAGCACCGTCCATTCACGGGGGCCGAGATCAATCACCTGCTCGGCATCATCCAGCCGGATGCTGGCGCGTCGCCCGGCGGTGTCGAGTTCCAGCGGGCCAAAGCTCAGCACTGCCGTGGTGGCTGCTTGCGAACGGCGCAACAAGGCGCGCAAGCGCGCCAGCAGCTCGGGCAACTCGAAGGGCTTGACCATGTAATCGTCGGCCCCCAGGTCCAGCCCCTGCACCCGGTCGTGCAGGGCATCGCGCGCGGTGAGGATCAGCACCGGCATGGCGGGGCTGGCCATGCCGGGGCGGCGCAGGCGGCGCGTCAGCTCCAGGCCGTCCATGGCGGGCAGGCCGATGTCAATGATGGCCGCATCGAACGACTCGGTGCGCAGCACCTCTTCAGCGCGCTCGCCACTGCCCACCCAATCGACGGCATAGCCGGCGTCGGTGAGCCCCAGCTTGATGCCGCTGGCCACCATGACGTCGTCTTCGACCAGCAGCAGCCGCATGTCAACGCCCTACGGCGCAACGCACAGTCCAAAGCCGATGGAACTGGCGCTGCAAAGGCCAGTGCCACCGTGGAACTGGCTTTGCCAGGCCACGGGTGGCGTCCCCCTGGGGGGAAGGCGCGAAGCGACTCAGGGGGGGCATCTCAATGACTACGAATCATGGTGCCGTAAGCCTGATCGGTCAGGATTTCCAGCAACATGGCGTGCGGCACGCGGCCGTCGATGATGTGCACGGCATTCACGCCGGCGCGGGCGGCGTCCAGCGCGCCGGCAATCTTGGGCAGCATGCCGCCCGAGATGGTGCCATCGGCAAACAGCGCATCGATCTCGCGCGCCGTCAGGTCGGTCAGCAGCTTGCCTGCCTTGTCCAGCACGCCGGGGGTGTTGGTCAGCAGCATGAGCTTTTCCGCCTTGAGCACCTCGGCCAGCTTGCTGGCCACCACGTCGGCGTTGATGTTGTAGCTCTCGTTGTTTTCGCCAAAGCCGATGGGGCTGATGACGGGGATGAAGGCATCGTCTTGCAGCGCCTTGACCACGCTGGGATCGATAGAGACGATGTCGCCCACTTGGCCCACGTCGTGCTCGATGTTCGGGTCCTTGTTGTCCAGCATCTTGAGCTTTTGCGCGCGGATCATGCCGCCGTCGCGCCCCGTCAGGCCCACAGCCTTGCCGCCGGCCTGATTGATCAAGCCCACAATGTCCTGCTGCACCTCACCAGCCAGCACCCATTCGACCACTTCCATGGTTTCGGCGTCGGTCACGCGCATGCCCTGGATGAAATGGCCCTTCTTGCCCAGGCGATTGAGCGCCGTCTCGATCTGCGGACCGCCCCCGTGCACCACCACCGGGTTCATGCCCACCAGCTTGAGCAGCACCACGTCCTCGGCAAAGTCGGCCTGCAGGTCGGGGTCGGTCATGGCGTTGCCGCCATATTTGATGACCATGGTCTTGCCATGGAACTTGCGGATATAGGGCAGCGCCTGGGCCAGGATTTCAGCCTTGTCGCGGGGTGCTATCGAAAGAAGGTCGGTCATAGGGGGCAAAGCCATGAAATTACGTAGTTAGTACGTGTGATCAAAAAATAGCGGCGACAGGGCCGGATAAACGCTTGATACGATAGCTCAGAAAGGGGGCCGAGCGGACTCTTTCAATGCGTACAGGTATCCGCTACCGTGTGTAGCAATCAAATCGAGGTGCTCAGAAAACTCGCCCTTGTCAAACGGAAACCGTTCTGCATGGATCAACACCATCCGGATCCCGAAGCGATTCATTAAATTCAGCACTTGAGTGGAACGAATGCGGCAACTGTCGTCGCAAACAATGGCCTGAGAAAAAGAAGCAGGCCCGAACCAATCTCCTACCAACTGACCGCTGTAAAAAAAGAAGGCATTTTCAAAACCGAAGTTTAGAACTCGGTGGCCATGCTGTGCCTGCAGCGCCTGCGCACGCTCCAGCAAAATCACGTCACTACGCCCCGCGCGTTGCGCCTGCACCGTCGGCTGCTGCCACTGCTTGCTGCCAGTGATCCCCACATGGACCAACATCAGCGCCGATGCAGCGACGGCCAGCAATGCCCCAGCGCCGCGCACCGGTGGGAGTTTCGCAGCGCCCCAAACCAGCAAGTAGCGCACAGGCGCCAAGGCCAACAACGCGCCCAGTGGCAGGACAGGCATCAGGTAGCGGGAGACCTGGCTGACCCAGAACCAAAAAAGTACCAATAAAACGACTACCAGCCAAATCAGCAGCCACGGGCGGCGGCGCCCCCATGCAAACACCGGGATTACAAGAGCTGCGCACAGGAAAATGGCCTCAACTTTCAGCAAGCCATCAAGGAAATTCGCCCACCGCTTGGGGACTCCGTGCACTGCCTGCTCTGCAACTTGAGCCTGTAGATCCTGCGGCGTCCACAGGTAGTAACCAAACACACTGCCACCGGCAGGATGGATAGGGTCGCCTGTAACCCAGTAGCTGCGCAAATACCAGAATACACAAACTGCCAGACAGGCAAATCCATACCAAGCAAGATTGCGTAAGGTTTGACGCAAAGGCCCCGACAAGACCATTACCCCAATGCCAACTGCTGCAGCCACCACCAGACCGTGCAGTTTGATGCCACTGGCGATGCCCGCACACAACCCCGCCAGCAGAAGCCACCGGTGCTCTTTGCGCCCGTCGGCCTGCACCCATACCACCGCTGCCAACCCCGCCGCCGTACCATACAACCCCAACAGCACGTCCAGGTAGGCAAATCCCAGGATGCTTTCCACCAAAGGCATGCGCACGTAAATCAGCCACGCCGCCACCCCCCATGCGGCGTGCCCCAAAAGCCAGCGGCCCGCGCCCATCAGCCCCAGCAAGGTCACCACCACAGGCCAATTGGCGAGCCACTGCGCCAGGGATGCGTCCAGCAGCAGGCCGGCAGCAAACAGCAACTGGGCATAGGCCGGAAAGTAGGGAAAGCGCAGCCACTCGTTCGCCACCAGCCCATGGTGCTCAACGATGGTGCGCGCCAGCGGAAGGTGGTAGGCGGTATCGTCCCAGTGACCGGGAAAGCGCCAGGCAGCCATGCCCATAAAGACCATGCCGACCAGCAGGACCGCCCACTCCCACAGCGCAACACCTGCCCCCGCCGCGCCAGCCGGCCCATCGATCGCATCGCCCCGAGCCAGGGCCTGGGGCGGAGGCCGCCGCTTCAACCACAAGGCTGCCAGGGCCACGGGCACACAAGCCCCCAGGATGCCAGGCACATGAAAGGCGCCCACCAACGCCAGCCCCAAAAGCACCAGCATGGCGCCACCGATGCCCAACACCTGCTGAAAGAACAGAACCAGAAGGGCCGGTAAGCCGCGCGCACCGCCTGCAGCCTGCCAAATTGCGCGCCAAAGAGTCCAGCCCATGAGCTGGAACAGCAGAACGGCGCCAACTCCGGCAGTCATCACCGACCAGGCAGGTACTCCGTATCCGCTTTGAACTGAAAGAGCCGCCAGCACCCGGTCAGGCATCCGGCTCCCCTGTTGCCGGTGAGGCTTCCAGCAAATCCGGCTCACCAAGCCGGCCCAGCAAACGGCTCAAGGGTTCAGTGGGCGCACTGCTGACGTCATAGTGCAGAAATGCGATCAGAAACTGGATGCCGACCATGATGGGCAGGGCGCTCAGCATGACCGTGCCACTGGTGGCGGGTTGGTTGCGCCAGATACTTTCGATCCAGTGCCAGCCGCCGAACAATACCCCGGCCAGCAGCAAAACCACCCCGAAAATACTGTAGAGCGACCCAACGTTGAAATCGCGCACAAGGTAGTTGTACACATAACGCCGCCATAACCGCGACGCATGCTTGCGCATGAACTCCGGGAGCACCTGTTTGATTCGCAACCCGGACTGCTCGTCCGCGTAGACGCTATCCATGGGCACATCACGAACCACCGCCCGAAGGGTGTTCAGGCGAAAAAGCATATCGCTCTCGAAGAAATAGCGTTTTTCCAGCTTGTCCAGAGGCAGTTCACGCAATGCGGTGATGTGAATAGCGGTATAGCCATTGGTGGGATCCATGATCCGCCAATAACCACAGGTGAGCTTGGTCAAGAATGAAAGGGCCGCATTGCCAAACAAGCGCACGAAAGGCATGCCGCTCACCGATTCAGGCCGGAAAAAGCGGTTGCCTTTGGTGTAATCGGCCAGGCCCAGCATGATGGGACGCACAAAAAACGGCAGCAACCGGGGATCCATCTGGCCATCCCCGTCGATTTTCACGACGACATCGACGTCATCCTGGATGGCCTGGCGATAGGCAGTCGCAATGGCACCGCCCACGCCTTGGTTCTCAACGTGAAACAACACCTGCACCCTGGGATCGGTGCAGTGCGTCCGAATGAACTCCCCACTGCCGTCAGGGCATGCATCGTCCACCGCATAAATACGTTCCACCGACCCGGGTATGGCATCAATGACGGCCATGACATGCCGGGTCACCCGATAGCAGGGAATGGCCACCGCGACGCGCATGGCGTTCAAGGAGTCACCTGCGCTGCCAGGGTCACGCCCACCACGATGAAGCCTCCGCCCACCAGGGTCTGCCAATGCAAGGGCTCACCCAGAAAATACCAACCGATCACCGGGACAAACATGAAAGCCAGGCCCATGAAGGGATACGCCAGATGCAAGGGCGCGCTGCGCAATATCCAGACCCAAAGCACCGTGGTGAGTCCATACAAGGCAAGCGCCACCAGCAGCCACCCATTGAAAAACCAGTCTCCCAACTGCGCCTGCACGGGCAATGCCATGGCGGCCTTTTTGAAAAGCAGTTGACCCAGGGAAATTCCGACCACGCACAACACCGTGAGCAACATCAAAGGAATCGACATAAATAAAAATAAGACTCCATGCCTGCAGAACCGATTTTCAGGAACCCGTCATTGCGACCCAGCCAACCACAGGAACCCCGGCACTTGCCGCCTGGCCTTTGTATCAGCCGCCAGTCTGCCGTTTCAGTCCGGACAGGCGTTCAGCCCTTGACCCAGCCCGGTACCTTGAACCGAACTATAGCCATGTAAGCCACCACGTAGCTCACCACAAAAAGCACACAGAAACAGATCAGCAAGATGGTGTTGTTCCAAAACAGCACTGCCGGCACCACCGTCAGCAGCGTGAAGCACCATAGATAGGGCGACGTGCGGTTATTGCGCATGAGCATGCGGCGGGACTCGTCATCATGGAACACCCTGCGCACGATGCGCCGATAGATCAACTGGTGGAAATGTAACGCATCTGCCACCCCTGGCGACACCCCGCGAGCCACCTTGCGGTAGATGGAAAAAATCGTTTCCCACACCGGATAGATCAAAAGCAGCATGGGAAACCACGGTGAGACATCCGCATTGCGCTGCACCAGGGAAATGCTGGCCATGGCAATCACCACGCCCCAGATGTAAGCCCCGCCATCGCCGGCAAACAACATGCCACGCGGGTAGTTCCAGATAAGAAACCCCCCGGTCGCAGCCGCCAAGGTGACCAGCAGCGCCGCCAGCCCCCGGTCACCCACCTGCAGCGCCACATGGGCCAACGCCAGGCAGACGATGATGGCCACCATGCCCGCCAGACCGTTATAACCGTCGATGATATTGAAGGCGTGGGGTAACCCCGTCACGGCCAGCAGGGCAATCCACAGGCCCAGCCAAGGCGCAGCCACCAGCAGGGCGTCCAGCCATGGCAAACCCAAGCGCGGCACGGCCATGTCCAGCAAGTTGACGGCCAGCAGGCCCGAGATGCCGGTGAAGGCCAGGCGATAGCGCACCGTCAACCGCTGGGTCAGGTCTTCGGCAATCCCACTCACCGCCGCTGGCAGCAGCACCAACAGCCACAACCCCACCCAGCCGCCCAGCCGCAGTGAACCGGTGTCCCCCCACCATTGCGACTGCGCCACCCCCAGCGCCCAACTGCAACCCATGCCCAACAGCACGGCAGCACCACCTACACGGGGCACATCGCCCAGGTGAAAGCGCTGGGGCATGCCATTGCCATACCTGCAAGCGTGCCCGCTCATCCAGCGAACGATAAGCCCAGCAGCCAGCGCCGCCACCATAAAAGCAACCAAAGATAACCAGATCATGAGCGACCGATGGTATCCGCGCCCTTGCCCTGCGCACGTAACAATTGGCACGCCTGCCTGTACACCGGCGAACGCCACAGGCGCAGCAGACTTTGCACATGCCAGCGCAGGTGCTCCCAGCGCCGGTGGCTGGCGCGCTGCCCGGCGTGCACCACCTGCCCCTGCGCGCGCGCCAGCGTCAGACCCGCCAGGCGCAGACGCAGGCACAGGTCCACATCCTCACAGTACATGAAATAGGCCTCTTCAAATCCACCCAGCCGCTGCCACACAGGTTGCGGCATCACGAGGCAAGCGGCATTCACCCAATCCACCCGGGTCTCGCGCCGCCGCAGCATATGGCGGCGCAACAGTGCAATGGGAGTGGGCAAATCGCGCTCGCTGTCCTGCCGATTACCGGCGTCATCGAACTGAGCGGGATAGGAGCAGCCCACTCCGGGCTGCGCCGCTGCCAGGACCATCGCCTCCAAGGGATCACAACGATCCCACCGAACATCAGGGTTGAGCACGCACACGAAGGGCTCGGCGGCACCGGCCAAAGCGCGGTTATGGTTGGCACCAAAACCCAAGGGGTGCGCGTTGTGTACGATCTGCAGCACGAACGGCCAACCGCTGGACGGAGCCCGAGGCTCTGCCTCGGGCTGATTGAGCGTGAGCACCACACGGGAGACCGTGGCCGCACTGAACTGGGCCAAGTCGTTCAGCAGGGCCTGCACCTGCGGTTGGTGTCCATGGCTCACCACGGAGACAACCAAGGGCCCTGCTCCGCGGTCATCCGATGCGAGCGCACTTGTCAATGGCTGCACAGCGACGCTCAAGGAACGAGTGCGCTGTTGGCCTGCTCCACACTCGCCTGCCGATCATCGCCTGCCAGGGCCTGCAGGCGCAGGCGCGAGACCAGGTACAGATACCGCGCCTGCGCCAGATCGCGTTGTGCCGTCGTTTTCTGCTGCTGCGCATTCAATACATCGACCGTGGTCCGCGAGCCCGCCTGGAATGACTTCTGGTTCGACAGCACCGCCTGCTCGGCCGAACGCACGGCTTGTTCCAGCGCTTTCACTCGCAGCACGCCCTCGGTCATGCCACGGAACTCCCGGTGCACACGCACGCCCAGATCGCGGCGCGCAGCCTCCAGCGCCTCACGCGCGCGCTCCTGCGCCGCCACCGCCTGGCGCACGGTGGAGCTAACGTAGCCACCGGCATACAGCGGCACCGTCAACTGCAACCCGATGCTCTTGTTGTCATAGCGCTGGTTGACGCTGGTCACGGTGTCGCTGCTGCTGCGCGACCACTGCGCCACGGCGTCCAGGGTCGGTTTGTGGCCCGCCTGCGCCTTCTCTACCTCCATGCCTGCGGCATCCAACTGCGCGCGCAACGACTGCAACTCCGGGCTGGCCTGCTCGGCACGCTCAACCCAGGCATCCACCAGCCCGGGGATGGGCGCAGTCGGGTTGAACCGCTGCACATCCAGGCTTGCCAGCACATCCGCCGGCCGGCCCGTGAGCGACTCCAGGCGCCGGCGGGTGAACTCCACGTTCTGCAGCGCCTCCAGCTCCTGCGCCAGCGTCAGATCCAAGCGCGCCTGGGCCTCGTCGATATCGGTGCGCGTACCCGTTCCCGCCTCCAGGCCCTTGCGCGCGGCATCCAGCTGCGTGGCGTAGGTGGCCTTTTGCGCCTCTATCAGCAACACCTGGTCTTGCGCCAGCAGCGCATCGAAATAGGCCTCGCCCACGCGCGTGACCAAGGTCTGCTCATCGCGCTCGAGCGCTGCATCGGCATCTTCCACCTGCGCCTGCGCCTGTCGCACCAGCGCACTCAGATAGGGGCGGTACAGAGGCTGGCGCACCGAAAGCGACTGGCTGCCGCTGTAGTACTGGTTCTCGTTCGTCGTCTGCTGGCCCAGCATGTTCTGCGTCTTGCTGGTCAGGTCGTTGTGATTGCGGCTCGCGTTGAGGCTCACATTGGGCAATTGCTGGGCACGCGCCTGCGGAAGCTTCTCACGGCTGGCCTGCGCACCCGCGCGTGCGGCGCGGATGGTGGCATCGTTCTCATAGGCCGCCTCATAGGCCTGGCGCAGGTCCAGCGACCAGGCGGGCAGCGCCGCCGCCATGCCCAGCAAGGCCAGGCAAGCGCTGGCCAGGCGGGTGCGCGGCGCGAATGCAGTGCGGTATGTCATGGCCATCATTCCTCTGTCATGGATGCAGCCAGCCGCTTGGTCAGCGGGTGCAGCAAGTACGTCAGCATGGAGCGCTCACCGGTCTTGAAGATCACCTCCACCGGCATGCCGGGCTGCAACTGGCGCTTGCCCAGGTGCTTGAGCCCATCGGGCGTGACCTGCACACGCGCCAGGTAGTAGCTCACATTGGTTTGCGGCTCGGTCAGCAAATCTGCCGAGATGGACACCACCTTGCCCCCCACCACGAGCTGGGGCGAATGCGCAAACGAGGAAAAACGCACATCCACGGGCAAATCGGTATGCACGCGGTCAATCAGGTGCGGCGCCACATGGGCTTCGAGCAACAGCGGCGCATCCTTGGGCACGATGTCCATGAGCTTTTGCCCCGGCTGCACCACCCCACCCACGGTCTGTGCCACCAGGCCCACCACCTGTCCGGCGGCCGGTGCCTTGATCTCGGTGCGTGCCAGATCGTCCGTGACGGCACGCAGCTTCTCGTTGTCGGACAGTACCTCGCGGCTGACGTCGGCCAGCTGGGTCTCTACCTCCTTGCGATATTCCTGCTGGCGCGACAACGCGCGCTGGCGCAGTTCGCCGATGGTGCGGCGCGCACGCACCGTGTTGCCCTGCAGGTCGGCGATGGCGGTGCTCGAATCGGCCACCATGCGCTCCATCTCCAGCTGGCGGTTGCGTGGCGCATAGCCCTCCTTGACCAGCCCCCGCAGATGGCCCAGCTCTTCATTGATCAGGCGCAACTGGCTGGAGCGGTTCTCCAGCATGCCCTTGTACGCCTGCAGCAAACCTTCCTGGCCCTGAATGCTTTCCTCGATCGACTGCAAATCCGAGCGCAGCAGGCTGCGCCGCGTCATGAACAACTGCTCCTGGTTTTGCATCTGCTGGCGGATCAACGGGTCGGTGCTGGCCGCCACCAGATCGGGGTGAAAAGTGATCGTCGCCTGACCCGACTGCTCGGCCAGCAGACGGCCCTGCATGGCGCGCAAGCCCAGGTAGCGCTGGCGCACCGACTCATGGTTGGCACGCGCCACGGCCGAATCGAGGCGGATCAGCAACTGCCCCTCTTGCACCTCGTCGCCCTCGCGCACCAGCACCTCCTGCACGATGCCGCCACTCAGGTGCTGCACGGCCTTGCGCTTGGTGTCGATGGCCACCGTGCCAGCGGCTGGCACGCCCTCGTCCAGGGGCGCCAATGCCGCCCAAAGCAAAAACCCGCCAAAGCCTGCGGCCAACACCCACAAGCCGATGCGCCCGGGGTGCCCCGAACCCGATGCGGCTACATTTTCAGTAGCATCTGACGCAGCATCCATCTGCACTTCGCCCGATTTTTTACCCAAAGACAACAAAGATTTGACCATGTCAGTACCCGACAAAAAGTGGCATCAATAAAAAAGGACCAACCGCCAAGGCCATGCCCATCAGGCGGCCTGGGGGCGCAAGGCACCGGGGCTGGCGGGCGCCGTCTGCGCCGCACGCAACGCCGCCAGAACCTCGTCGCGCGGCCCATCGGCCTGCACCATGCCGTTGCGCAAAATAAGCACACGGTCAGCCACCGCCACGACGCCTGGGCGGTGCGTGATCAGGAACACCGTGCGCCCCTTGGCCTTGAGTTCTTGCACCGTGCGCACCAGTGCGGCCTCGCCCACGTCGTCCAGATTGGCGTTGGGCTCATCGAGCACCACCAGTACCGGATCGCCATAAACCGCGCGCGCCAGCCCGATGCGCTGGCGCTGGCCGCCCGACAACAGGTTGCCGGCCTCGCCAATGGGCGTGTCGTAACCCTTGGGAAAACGCAAAATCATCTCGTGCAGGCCAGCGCTGCGCGCGGCGGCAATCACCTTCTCGGGCGACACCTCGCCAAAGCGTGCAATGTTCTCGGCAATCGAGCCCTCGAACAGCTCGATGTCCTGCGGCAGATAGCCCAGGTAAGGCCCCAGTTCGTTGCGGTCCCAGCCCTCGATGGGCAAGCCATCGAGCAGCACCTCTCCAGACACTCCAGGCCAGATGCCCACCATGCAACGCGCCAGGGTGGACTTGCCCGAGCCCGAAGGGCCGAGCACCACCGTCACGGTGCCACGCGACACCGCCACGCTCACGCCCTTGAGGATGGGCTCGGCACGCCCCGGCGCCACCGCCACCACGTCACGCAGCGTGAGCGCGCCCTGCGGCGCCACCCGCGACAGCGCCGGGTCGCGCTCGGGGTGGGCGCCCAGCAACGCTTCCAGCCGCCCGAATGCGCCACGCGCACTGATGAAACCCCGCCACGCCCCCACCAGCATGTCGATGGGCGCGAGCGCGCGCGACATCAGCACGTTGGCGGCAATCATGCCCCCGGGCGAGAGCTGGCCATCAATCACCAGCAGCGCCCCGGCGCCCAGCGCCAGCGACTGCTGCGCGTAGCGGATGAACTTGCTCCACGCCGTGATGCGGTGCGTGAGCGCCTGCGCCCGGCCTTGCAGTTGCTGCGCATGGGCATGGCGCTGCGCCCAGTGCGGGCGCAGGTTGTGCACCATGCCCATGGGTTCGAGCACCTCGGCATTGCGCAGCTTGCCCTGCAGATACGCCGACGCTTCGCTGCCCGCCTTGGAAGCCGCCTCGGCCGGCGCCACCGTGGAGCGGTGACCAAACCACGCCAGAGCCCCCTGCACCGCTGCAAAGAACAGTGCCAGAAAGCCCAGCATCGGGTGCAGGATGAACAACACCGCCATGTAAATGGGCGTCCATGGCGTGTCAAAGAAAGCCAGGATGCCATTGCCTGTCAGAAACTGGCGAATCTGGATCAGGTCGCCAAAGGCACGTGCCGGGCTCACCCCCGAGGGCGCCAGATTGGCCTCGAAGCTGGCGTTGAACACCCGTGTGCCCAGCAGGCCATCAAGCTGCACGCCCGCACGCACCAGCACCCGCGAGCGCATCCACTCGGCAAATGCCATCACGCCAAACAGAAACAGGGTGATCAGCGACATTGCCAGCAGCGTCAGCTCGCTGCGGCTGACCATCACCCGATCAAATACCTGCAGCATGTACAGCGTGGGCGAGAGCATGAGCACGTTGGCCACCATGCTGAATACACCCACCACCACAAACTCGCGCCGAAAAACCCACAGCGCCCGGGTCAGCTCGCTGCGTTCAAAAAAACCAGGGGTCGTCATGAAAGGCTACCTTGTGAAAATCAGGATGCCGCCAGCGCCGGGCCACGCGCTGCCGGCGCGGCGGGCTGCTGCGCCTGTTGCTGCGCCTGGTGCAGTGCCGCCAGCACCTCGTCGCGGGGGCCAAAAGCCTGCTGCAGGCCATCGCGCAGCACCAGCATCTTGTCGGCCACGCCCAGCACGCTGGTGCGGTGCGTCATGATGACGAAAGTCGTGCCGCGCGCCTTGGCTTCCTTTATGGCGCGGGCCAGTGCTGCGTCGCCTTCTTCGTCCAGGCTGGAATTGGGCTCGTCCAGCACCACGAACACCGGGTCGCCATACAACGCACGTGCCAGGCCCACGCGCTGGCGCTGCCCGCCCGACAGGCGCGCGCCCTCGGGCCCCACCGGGCTGTCGTAGCCCAGCGGCAGCGAAAGAATGAACTCATGCAAGCCCACCGCACGCGCCGCCGCCTCGACCTTGGCGGTTTCCACCTCGGCAAAGCGCGCAATGTTCTCGGCGAGCGTGCCCTCGAACAGCTCCACCCCCTGCGGCAGGTAGCCCAGGTGCACGCCCAGCTCGGCCTTGTTCCAGGTATGGATGTCGGCGCCATCCAGGCGCACCTTGCCGCCCTGCGCCGGCCACAGCCCCACCAGCAGGCGCGCCAGCGTGGTCTTGCCCGCCGCCGAAGGTCCCACCACCGCCAACACATCGCCCGGCGCCAGCGCAAACTGCACACCGCGCAAGATGGGCGCCGGATTGCCTGGCGCCGCCGCAATCAACTGCTCGACCAGCAGGGCGCCGCGCGGCGCCGGCAGCGCCATGCCAGGGTCGCGCGCAGGCACCGCCTCCAGCAGCGCATCCAGGCGTGCCCAGGCATCGCGCACATTCACCACCGTCTGCCACTGCGACACCACCTGCACCAGCGGCGCCAGCATGCGCCCGCCCAGTATGGACGCCACAATCATCATCCCCGCGCCGCCATTGAGCTTGTCCTGCAACAGCAGCCAACAGCCCAGCCCCAGCAGCAGCGATGCGAGCGTGTTCTGCAGCAGCTTGGCGATGGCCTGAAAGCCCCCCGCCCGCTCTGACGCCAGCGCCTGCTGACCCAAAAACTCTTGCTGCTTGGCCAGCCAGCGGCGGTGCGTGTCGCACAGCATGCCCATCGACTCGATCACCTCGGCATTGCGCAGCGTGTTGTCGGCATATTGCTGGGCTTCGATGGCCGCGCGGTTGGCCTGCATCAGCGGCGGCTTGGTGTTGCGCTCATTGAGCCACGCCACCAGGGTCTGCAGCACGGCAAACGCCAGTGCCGACCAGCCCAGCAGCGGATTGATCAAGAACAGCAACACCATCATCACCAGCGAAACAGGAGACTCCATGCTGGCCAGCAGCACCGGCGAATACAAAAAGTCGCGCACCTGCCGGAAATCATTGAGCGGCTGCTGTGTGCCCCCAGGAATCCGGCGCAGACTGGCCTCAAAAATGGCATTAAAAATGCGCAGACTCATCTTGCGGTCCAGCTCCGCACTGGCTGCGCGCATGACCTCGCTGCGCGCCCACTCCAGCACCTCCATCACCACATAGACGCCCAGCACCAACAGCGTGAGCATGACCAGCGTGGTGTAGCTGCGGCTGTTGACCACGCGGTCATACACCTCCAGCATGTAGCCCGAAGGCGCCAACACCAGCAGGCTGCACACCAGGCTGAACCAGCCCGTGCGCACAAAATAGGGCCGCAGCGAGGCGATGGCCTCGCGCAGCTCGGACGGTTTTTGGTTTGGTTTCATTGCACTTCTTCGACCACGATGTATTCGGGAATCTCGCCCATGGCGCCGTCAGCCGCATCGGTTGCATCTGCGCCCTTTTGCGCCGGGGCATTGCCACCCTCTGCTTCGCTCACCAGCATGAATGCCAGTTCATAAACGCCATCGCTGCGCCGCGACAACACAATCTCGCGCAGCTTTTGCGTGTGAAACCGCTCTTCGTCCTGCGCTGCCAGCGCCAGTTGAAAGCGCATGCGCCCATCCAGCGTGAACATCGACAACTGCCCCGCCTTCAGGCTCAGCGTGTGCCGGTCAAAGTACACCGGGCAACTGTCGGCAAAGCGCAGCAGCGGCAAAGGCTTGTCGCCCAGGCGCGCCAGATTGAAGGGGCTTTGCGGGTGCTGGAACACCATCCGCGCCGTGCGCGAGACCGAATAGATGGCATTGCACACCATCTGCGAGCCCATCTCGGGGAACCGCTCACGCAGTTGCCGGTAGCTCAGGTGGTGCAACGCCACCCGGTTCCACACCCTGGTCTGCTGCACCAGCGGCGCCAGCGCATTGCACACCTGCGCAAAACCTGTTTGCAATGCTTGCAAACGCTTCACCTGTTCAGGCGAAGCGTTGAGAGGAATGCGCAGCACACTATTCATATAGGAGGCGGAGTCTATCAAACTCCTATATGAAACTCACAAAATCTTGAAAAATTTTTCAGAATGCGGTTCAAGGCCGTCTATACCCCCGGCCTCTGCTGAAAAACTGCGCTGAACCCTGTGTCATACGAACCATCCATCGTCATCAACGATGGTTCGCACCGCTGTCAGTTTGACCACGCCCGCCCCAAAGCTGCCACCCACCGGGTTGAAGACATCCAGATAGATCGTTTCGCTGGGCTCAGGCGCGTGGTCGCCAATGATCTCTACCGGGATGACTGCCTGGTTTTCGCCAGGGTAGAGGTTGAGCGTACCGCTTGCCGCAAGATAATCGCTCCCGGCCAGTGCCGAACCGTTGCGCGTCGCGTAGTCCACGCTCAGCACCTGGTCGGGACCGCTGCGCACGCCGGTAAATTGCAGCAGAAAGTAGGCGTAGGTGGCGCCGCTGTTGCCCTCGGCCACCGCTTTCTTGACCTCTTGCGGCCTGGTCGGCGCGTCCGGGTAGTTGGCGCGCACGCTCTGGTCAATCCATTGCTGGTAGTAACTCACCCTCTGCCACGCAGCGATTTCGCCAAAACTGCTGTTGATGGTGGTGTCGATGTCCGGATCGACACCGCCCAGGCTCAGGCTGGCGGTGTAGCTGGCCACACCCGCGACCTGCCCATCAAGAAACGCCGGGCCACCGCTGTCACCCGACGCTATCAGCCCCTCGTTCAGGCCTTGTCCGAGGTCGCTGCGATAAATCAACCGACCCAGCGCGTCAGTGGAACGGGTGCCGCTATCAAAGTCTGCAATCAACTGAGAGCCCGCCAACGGCGTCCAAGCCATCACTCTCCCAAGGTACGTGGTGAGCGTGGCCGCATCGGCATCAAACTGGTTG
The DNA here is from genome assembly GCF_002176815.1 of Acidovorax sp. T1. Lineage (NCBI taxonomy): Bacteria > Pseudomonadati > Pseudomonadota > Betaproteobacteria > Burkholderiales > Comamonadaceae > Acidovorax > Acidovorax sp. T1. The sequence continues at coordinate 3,378,388 of NZ_CP021648.1, forward strand.
GACGATTTAAGGCGGAGATCGCCACCGCTGGTCTCGCCGGTGCTTCCAGTGCCGTTCGCACCGTAGCCCGCCAGCGTAAAGACCTGACCCATCTCGTCGCTGCCCCGATAGATGTCGTAGCGATTGGCTGCAATGGGCGCAGGCGCAGCCAACCACACGATGGCCAGGTCGTTGTTACCCTCTGCGTCGTAACCGGGATGCACCAAAATATCGGTGGCGCTGACGGCATGGCTGCCTCTGGCCGTTTCAAAAGCCACGTTGGCAAATCCCGTCACCCCGTCAAACAAATGGGCCGCCGTCAGGATGGCACGGCCATCAAAGAGCAAAGTGCCGGTACCGTAGTAACCGCCATAGCTGACACGCACCACGCCGTCGTAGCCCTCGCCTGTGTAGGTGCGGTAGCGGGCACCCGTGTAGGACGCGGTTGTGGTGACCATGTGCATTAACTCTATCAATAAAGAAGGGGTGATTGTGGCAACGGCCCAAGCTCCTTGCAATGGAGCGGCCTTTCGCGGCGGAACTACGTCCCCAGCCAATTAACGAAGCGAATGGGGTTTTCCGCCAGTCAATGAGAACCTGTCTGATTTGCAAAATGGCGCTTCATGGGTTGGTGGGCTGTGGTGCGGGCTCGGGGGTGACAGTGACCGTGGCGCGGTCGCGGCGCCAGTTTTGCTGGCGGCGCAGTTCGTTCAAGGTGCGCTGGAAGGCGCGCTCGAGGTCGTCGTGGATGCGGTTGAGCCCGCTTTGCTGCATGGCCATGAGGATGCGTTTTTCTTGCAGCTGCCGAATGGCTGCCTCGGCTGCGTCGCGGTGGCGCAGCAGCCACTGGCCGTCATCGTGCACCTCGCAAAAGCTGGTGCAGCCATAGGTGAGAAAGATGACGTCTTGCGCGTCGTTGCCACACACTTCGGTGGTGAGCCATTCGGACTCGGCAATGGGCTGGTTGAACTCGGCGGCTTGCAGCTGCAGGTGCTGGTAGAGCAGCGGTGCCTGGGCCTGGATATGGGCGAGCGTGTCGGGCGGGTAGCCACCGGCGGGCACTGCAGACAACGTGATAGCGAGTTGCACAGCCGCTGCGATGGCATCGCGCTCGGCCAGGCTGTGGTGGCGCAGGGCGTTGACCCAGTCGAGCGCACCCACGGGCGGCAGCAGGTGCGCCACCGGGGCCAGCTCGAGCGGCAGGTATTCGCGGTGGATGAAGCCGAGGTAATTGCTGTGCTCGATGCGGTCGAGGCGGAGCTTTTTCCAGGTGATGACGGCCAGCTGGTGCACCAGTGCGCTCTGGGCAACATCGGCCGGGGCAAAGTCGTGCAGAAACTGCTGTTCCAGCTCCTGAAAATGGGCGGGGTCCTCGCCCGGCAACACCACCTGGGCGGCATAGGCGCCGGTGCGCATTGCATTGCCGGCTACGGCCTGGCGGCCAGCGGCGGTTTTGGGGCCGCCGGATCGTTGGGGTTTGGGTAGGGCCATAGCCAAGTCTTGCCGGCGCCGGGATTACTGCACGGGCCGCTGGCTAAGCCAGGCAGGCCACACATCAAGCGCCCAACCGGCCCGCTGGTATTGGCGCTGCACAGCCGACAGCCATTGAAAGAGCTCTGCCGGCTGCATCACCACCCTGGCTTTTATTTCGGGCCTGCAGACAAAGACCAGCTGGATGCCGTGCTTGCGGGGGGGCACGGCAAAGCCAATAACGAGGTGTTCTGTGCTGCCAGGTGTCAGCTCTACCGCCGGGGCATTGCGCTTGGTCAGGCGGGCCGTGAGTTGCTGGGTGGCCAGGGCAGACTGGCGAATTTTTCGGCATCACTGGGCGCTACCCTGGCTTTGGCGAGCTGAACCGTGGCGTAGGACTCGACCAGCGCGGCCGTGGCGAGCACCATGGTGTCTGCACCATAGCGGGTAAGCCACAGGCGTGCCACCCGGCCTTGTGCGCTGGCAACGTCCAGTGCGATGCGGTCTTCCAGTCCTTCGTACTTGACGCTCATGCGCTGGATGGGCAACAACTCGTTGCCGGCATCCTTGGGCGCCTGTGCAGGGCTTGCACCGGGATGGGCTTGTGCATTGAAGGCGCTGGTTGTGCTCATATTTTAATAGCTTACTACACAATAACTGCAGTCGCCAAAGACCCATTTCGCCTGATCGGCGACTTGTCTCAGATGTCTTACCCTATCCGTTCGGTCTGAGCCTGGCGAAGCCAGGGCACTGCTTTGGCACACCCCTTCGACCCCAGGGTGAACGGCATCGAGTCTCATGAATAAACCGCGCCGGATCAATAGTTATTCAATGCCCTGCAGGTGAACAACGGTGAGTGTCCCTTTTATTTGAATCCGGCCAGTTAGCGGCCGGGCATTTCCCTCGCCGCGTCAAGCGTGAAGAAGCGTCAGTGCGTTAGGGTTGGCTTCGACAATCTTCAGCAGTGCACGGGCGGGACCGGCCGGACGAACCCGGTGCTGCTCCCAGTTCTGGAGGGTCTTGGGCCTGACGCCGATCAGGTAAGCGAAACGGGTCTGGCTCAGGCCAGTACGTTCCCGGATGGCCTTGACGTCGGGCTCTGGAAATTCGCGTACCTTCGCACCCACAACCACTTCGCCACGCATGTGGCGACCCATGTCGCGAACGCTCGCCAGCAGGTCGTCAAATTGCTTATCGTCCATGGTTCACCTCCACATCAATCACATCGGCCAGGCGCCTTAGCTGGTCCTTGGTCAAGTCAGCGGCCACATTCTTGGCGTAGGCAAAGACCAACAAGCACTGATCATGGCTGACCCAGTGGTAGTAGATCACTCTGGCGCCGCCTCGTTTTCCTCGCCCAGGCAACGGAACACGCAACTTGCGAAGACCTCGGCCACCGAGAATCAAATCCCCAGCGGCCGGATTTTTCAGCAAGGTAACTTGTAGCTCACGCAGGTCATCGTCCGAAAACATATCTTGTGCGCAGCGCACGAAGATGGGTAACTCAACAAAGACCATGCGTCGAATTGTACGCTACAAGCGGAGTCCCATCAAAGAACACCGCCAGGCTCAGCCCGGACACTTGCCCCCGGCTGTCCACCGCTTCGAGCAACGTTGGTGCGCATAGCGCTGCGCTGCGTCCTCTTGAGCTGGGTGTGACCCAGGATATTCAATGAATGTGGGTGTCTTTTTTGTACGCGCAGTTGCTTGCTGTGCCAGGCCTTGATGTCTTTGACCAGCGCCATGCCCTTTTGCGCCACACCGTGGGCGTGTTTTACAAAACCATCGGCAGCAATTTTGGGGCCTGTGCCCTGGCTGCTTTTGGCAATGGCGTGCAGCACGGCGTTGCGGTCTGCGGCCCATTGTTCTGCTTTGGTGGCCAGTTTGGCGCCCGGTTCGTCGTTAGTGGTCTTGCGGCAAATTTTGGCAACCTTCTGGGCTGCTTTGACTAACGTGGTTTTGTCCGGGTCAAAGCCCGCCTCGTGAAAATTGGCAAACGACAGCATTCGGTCGGTGATCAGGCTTTCTGCGATGGCGACCGCTTCCAGCGGAAAACCTGCGTCTATGGCGCCTTGCATGCGCTCATGGGCCAGACGGTACGAAAGGTATTTGGCGTGGTTGCCGCCGGGGGCGCCGTGCAGATCGCTCCTAGTGTCAACTTTTAGAAAAGTGAACAAAATTTGCTACCATTTTAATAGCTAATAACATTTAATTGGAATCTGACCCCAATTACATTCTTCCAGCCCAAAGGGCACGGCCAGCGCAAACCGCGCTGTGGGGTCAAAAGGCATCAGCGGCGCCGCGGTCAAAGCGGCCAGCGCTTGCTCCGGTAGCAACTGCGGAGTGTTGGCTGGGGGCACGCGGCGCGCAGCCATGTTGGGCCTGGCGGGTACCGCTGGCGCAGGTGCAGATGCAGGTACATCCACCACCTCGAACGCATGGCCGCGCAATTCAGCCAGGCGGGCGGCCATCGAAGTGTGGGCACTGTCCTCCAGGCTCTCGGCCATGCCTGCACGCACTGGGTTCAAGTCTACATAGGCCATGGCCGACAGCAGCGCTTGCTCATCCAGTAGCGCTTGGCTTTTAAAGCGCCCTTCCCAAAAGCAACCCTTCACGCCGTCTTCGGCATTGGCCTGGCGGGCGATGGACTCGTTGAGCACCCGCATGTACCAAGACAAATCGAACAACCGTGCGCGGTAGGTGTCGGCCATTTCAGCCCCGGCGGTGTTCAACTGTCTTGCCAGTGTGCGCATCGTGGCCGCACAAAAAAGCCCGGCGCACACAGCGGTTGACGACGTGGTACCAGGGGGTATCGGCCAGCGAGATCAGGGATGAGCGGGGGCGGGTCATGTCATGCGGGCGAATGCGTTTGAAGCCAGTCTTTCAAGGCGTCATTCATCCGTGTCTGCCAACCCTTGCCGGTAGCCTTGAAGGCCTCGATGACCTCCGCGTCATAACGCACCGTCAGGGCCTGTTTGGTGCTTTGCGCCTTGGGGCGACCACGGGAAAGCGCCGCACGCAGCGCGTCCGCGCCTGCTTGTGCCGATACAGGCTGTTCACCGATTTTCCACTCACCCTGCTCGAAGAAATCTTGAGTCAATTCCGGCGCGTCGTCCGGGTCAATCCATGGCTTGGGCGAATTTTGCAATTTCGCGTTCATTGGCTTTCCTCATGCTGATGATGCGGCGAACCTCGCCGCGCGGCGTCCAGACCAAGACGACCATCCTGCCACCCAGCACACCGACGGTGGTGAATCGCGGCTCGCCGTAATCAAACCGGGCATCTTCGGCGGTCACATTCACCCCGGCGAACACCTCGCCGGCATGGGCGAAGTCCAATCCACGCTCCGTCAGTGTCTTATCGCGCTTGTCGGGGTCGAACTCGATCTGCATGGCACTTATTGTAGTTACGTTATTAATGAGATCAAGACACTTTATATTGACAGCAAACAAGGGATGAGCGGGGGCGGGTCATGGGGTGCTGTGTAGAAGGCTACGTGTTTTAAATGTGGGTGTCCTTTATATAGCGCGACTGCTTGAGGCTGATTTGGCTTGAAATTTAAAGGCCCCAATGAACCCAGCACCAATGAACCCAGCATCATGCATGCAGCGCCTTGAGTGCCACATCCGGCGCGGTGGTGACGATCTTGAGCAGGGCCGCTGCCGGGCCAGTGGGGTTGCGGCGATGCTGCTCCCAGTTTTGCAGAGTTTTGATGCTGACGTGCATCAGCTGGGCGAACTCACTTTGCGACAGCCCGATCTGCTCACGCACCGCCTTGACGTCAGGCGCGTCGATGCGGGTTCGCCGGGCAGCCGACATCTCACCCCGCGAGATGGCCTTGGCCTCTTTCAGGCTTTGCACCAGATCATCGAACAGTGTTTGGTCCATCGTCATAGCTCCTTCACAAATTCACGCAACACGGCGGTTTCCTGGTCGGTCAGGTTGTCTTTCTTGGACTTGGGGTAGATCAACAGCATGTAGATCTCGTCGTCGTCCCTGATCCAGTAATAGATCGCCCGCACCCCGCCACTTTTGCCCCGACCCGGTAAGGCGTGACGCAGCTTGCGGATACCACCGCCACCAGGGATGAGATCGCCGCGTGCGGGGTTTTCCACAAGAACATTCTGAAGCGCCCGGTATTCATCGTCGGTCAGCAAGCTGGCCAGCAGACGAGTGAAGGTCGGGGTTTCAATGAATTCCATAGTATCAGTATATACGCCAATGGCGGATAATGTAAAGACTGAGCTAGCCAGCGCCCCGCTGGCCAAGAGTGCTTATGCCCCTCCTAACGTGGCCACCTAACGTGGGTGTCCTTTATATGTTCTTTATATGTTGATACGATAACAAACATGATATTTTTATAGCTGCCAGCGCCCGCTGCATAAGGGCTAGAGGCATATTTGACCTTTAATTGGAATCTAACCCCGATTATTCACCCCTTGTGCCTCCGGCAAATTTTGACCCCTTTTGTGATCACGCCGCGCGGGCCTCGAACACCCGCCGGGCAGCGGCCAGGCCGCGCAGCGCGCGCTGCTGTCGGCGGGCAGCAATTTCTATCAGCTTCGCAGGTGTGCCTACGGCGCTGGCAAAGTCTTTGAAGAAATGGTCGGCGGCGTTGATAAAACCTTCTGCGTCCATGCCCAGACGGGCCAGGATGGGCGGGGTGGTGGCGGGTATGGCGCCGCGCTTGGCAGGGTGCACGGCGCGGCCCATGGTGTCCACCAGCTCAATGTATTCATGCAGGCCAAAGGGAATGGCCTGCTCAAAGCGGCCGGTTGCATCAAAGGGCATCAACGGCGCCTCTGGTATTGCCGCCAGCTCTGTCTCTGGTAGCAGGCCAGGCAATTCAGATGCGGGCACAGATGCGGGCATGGGGGCCGCCTCGGTGGCGGCTTGTGGCTGCGCCACAGGGGCCATCACAGGCACAAATGGCTGGCCCTGCAACTCGGCCAAGCGCGCCGCGATGGATGTGTGGGCGCTGTCGTGCAGGGTTTCTGCCATGCCGGCGCGAATGGGGTTGAGGTCCACATAGGCCATGGCGGCCAGCAGCGCCTGTTCGTCCAGCAGCGCCTGGCTTTTGAAGCGCCCCTCCCAGAACCGGCCCTTGCAACGATCCTCGGCATTGGCCTGGCGGGCAATGGTCTCGTTAAGCACCCGCATGAACCACGATACATCCGCCAGCCGCTGGCGATAAAGGGCGGCAAACTCTTGCACCTTGGCACGCTCGGCCTCGCCCATCTGATTGCGGTCATCCGCCAGATAGCGCTGCACCAACAGCGGGCCGGCAAACAACTGCGTCCAGCGGCGCAACACCGCCTCATCGTCGAGCGCAGCGGCGCGGTCAGCATCCACACGCAGCACCATGTGGTAATGGTTGCTCATGACGGCATAGGCCGCCACATCGATGGTGAACACCGAGGCCAGCTCGCGGATGCGGGTCTCTATCCAGCCCCTGCGGTGGTCAAAATTTTGGCCGGTCACATCGTCTGCGCCGCACAAAAAAGCACGGCGCACACAACGATTCACCACGTGGTACCAAGGGGTGTCGGACAAGGAGATCAAGGATGAACGAGGGCGCGTCATGGCGGAAAGTCTATCAGGGTATTAATAAACATGGGTGTCCTTTATATTACACGGGCACGTGCTGCATCCACGCGCAGCACGACGTGGTAGTGGTTGCTCATGACGGCGTAGGCTGCCACGTCGATGGCAAAGACCGAGGCCAATTCACGGATGCGCGTTTCCACCCAGCCACGGCGGTGTTCAAAGTCCTGACCGGAGTGCGCGTCGTGCCCGCACAGGAAGGCGCGGCGCACGCAGCGGTTGACAACGTGGTACCAGGGCGTATCGGCCAGGGAAACGAGGGCGCAGCGGGGGCGGGTCATGGGGTGAGTGTAGGGCGTGCTGATTATTTAGGCAACTAAAGTGGGTGTCCTTTTATTCATCAAGCGGTGGATGGTGTCCAGTTCAATCTTTGGCTTGATTTCGTTGCCACGGGTCAACACCAGCGTGTCGTAGCCTTTGCCCAAGGACATCACACCGAAGTCCTTGTCGGCCACCGTGAGCATGGTGACGGTGTCGTCCTTGGCTGAGCCGGTGACCTTGTCTACAAAGCTCAGTTGAACATCGAGTCCATCAGCGCCCGACGTGCCGCTCACGTTCTTGAGCGACACAGCCTGCACTTTGTTGTCATTGTCGGTGTAGTACTCACCGTCGGCGGTAATCCTGCCGCCTTTCTTTACATAAAGCGAACTTGCCATTGCAGTATCTCCAAAATCACAAACAAAAAAGGGGTAGTCCAAAAGGACTTCCCCTACAAGGCCGGTTAAGCCATCACGTTCATTCGAAACGTTCTGCTTAAGCGACGTTGATGGCTTGCAGCAACAGATCGGTGTCGTAGGTACCGGTCAGCTTGATCAACAGGTCGTTGTTGGTGACGGTATCGACCAGCACGTCTTCCACGTCGCCGTAGACATAGGTGTTGCCCTTGAACTCGAACACCACGTAGTCGCTGTCGGAAGCGGCCACTTCCAGCAGGGCGACGTTCAGCGAGCTTTGGCCAGCGGAGGCGTCGCTCAGTTCGAACAGTTCGAAGCCAGTAACAGAGCTACTAGCCTGATAGTCATACAGACCAATCGCGTCCGACAGATCGGTATCCAGCAGGGTCGCGTCGTCGGCGTCGGCCACCAGGTTCAGGCCAGTCAGGGTGTCCATCTTGGCCACGGTCGATGCAAATGTATCGGTGGCATTAGACGAGAACCAGACCTCGTCGATACCATCACCCAACTTCACCGTCTCGGCCACAGAGGCGTTGAAGGTTTCGTAGTACATGCCATAAGCAGCCACCAAAGCACCTTCGCCATCATCTTCCTGGCTGTTCAGATCGGAAGCGTCCACCTTGGCCAGCGCAGTTTCATCCGTGTTGTAGATGTAAGCGTAGCCGTCACCTTGCAGCGTCAAGTCAGTGGCGTTCCCTGCATCAGCGCTGTCGAATTCCACGAATGCGTAGGCGGTATCGGTCGGCTCGTCGGCGTCGTCGTAGGCGTTGTTCAGCGTGACGGTGGCGGTTTGGAAGTCGCCGGAGAGGTAGACGCTGGCACTGTAGCCATTGTCCGCATCGGCATTGACGGTCAGCGTCACGTCGTCGCCATACGCGGCGATGTTGTGATCACCGTCCCACATCTGGTCCACCGTGATGTTCAGATCGCCACCGAAGTCTTCGGCATCGACATCATAGCCATCGGCTTCCACGACCACGTCAGCACCTTCGCCGTTCAGGACGATGGCTTGATCGGCGGCAACGCCGGTCACTTCTACCGTGTTGTAGTCGGTTTCGAAGGTCAGCTTGCTGTAGCCAGCCAACTCGCTGGCATCGACCGTGGTGTCATTCGAGGTGAAGCGGACTTCTTCGAAATTCTGCACCAGTTCGTTCAGCACGATGTAGTCTTCGGCTTCCAGCACTTGGCCATCGACGCGGATTTCGTCCGTGCCGTCGCCGCCGTCGATGCTGTGTGCCGCGGTGATTTCGTCCAGGCCGTTGGAGGACACGTCAACGGAGTCGTCACCGGCGCCGGCGTCGATTTCGACGGTAGCGTCTGACAGCAGGCCCTCCGACCAGACTTCGATTTCGTCGTCACCGGCGCCGCCGGTCACAGTGGTGGTTTCATCAGCGATGGCTTCAACGTAGATTTCATCAGCGCCTTCGCCGCCGTCGACGGTGACGGAACCGGCTTGACCGTACACTTCCAAGTAGTCGTCACCAGCGCCCAGGGTCACGGCGGCGTCGGCGGCCAGGGAGCCGTGGAATTCGAACCAATCGTTGCCTTGGCCACCCTTGACCGTGGCCAGCACTTGGTTGTTGTTATCGAGGTGTGCATCCACACCGCCCACCAGAGTGGAAGCGTCCAGGGTTTCCAGGGCCGCGCCGTCTTCACCAATACCGAAGTACAGATCGCCGTTGCCGGTGATGGTGGCAGCCGTAAGGGCGCCGTCGCCGTCAACAACATACAGATAGTCAGCGTCCTCACCAGCGAAGCTACCGCCACCGTTGACGGTGACGTTCAGGGTTTCGGTGGCGTCGGAATCAACGGCCAGCACGCCGTCGAAGGCCAGGTTCAGGGTCTGGGCGGCGTCGGTGCCGTTCAAGGTCACCGTGGTTTCGTCAGCGCCATCGACATTCAGGGCGACGGTCGTCGCTTCCATGTCATTCACGGTCAAAGCAAACTCACCGGTATTGATCGTCGCCAAGCCGACGGCGCCATCAATGGTCAGGGCACCCAGCGTGTTGTTGTTCAGCTTGGCCACATCGGCAGCCACACCTACGGTGTAATCCTCTGCATCACCTGTGCGCAAAGAGATTACTTCAACACTGGTGGAGTTGATGACAACATTGTCGAGGAGGGTAGCATCCAATGTGTCGGTACCCGCGCCGCCGTTCAAGGTGTCAAAGCCCTGAATGGTTTGCGCGGCGTCGCCCAGGTTGTTTTCAACAATCAACGCCTTGAAGGTATCGCTGCCAGCCGTGCCAGTCAGATCGTCCTGACCAGTAGTGAGCGTGAAGGTCTGGCCATTGGAAACAGACGTACCAGGAGCAGCACGGCCTTCAGCAGCGCCAAACTTGACGTAGTGGGCCAGAGCGCCGTTGGAAACGCTGTTGTTGAACTGGGCCAGGTTGGCGTTCACGTAGGCGGCGACATCAGGGTTGGCCACCAGGTAAGCCGCGCCATTGAACGTAGCCAGTTCGGCATTGGGGGTGCGACCTTCGTCCAGGCCGTACTGCATGAAGTGGTACAGCAGGTCGGCAGCGTTGAGGTTCGTGTTCTTCAGGTCGGCGAACGCGTTCTTGTAGTAGGTGGGGTCGAACTTGGCGTTGGGGCTGTAGAAGCGATCTGCACCGATTTGCACGAAGTGCTCAAGGGGCGACAGCGTGCCTTGGTATGCGCCCATGTACGTCTGTGCGTAGAAGGCGGGGTCAAAAGCGATAAAGGAGCCAACTTTTTCAGAGGGCAGTGCGGCCAGGGCTTCGCTCAGCTGAATACCGGTGGAGAAGTACATATTTAAATCTCTTTCAAACGTTGAAAAAATCGACCGAGAGACCGGGGATGCCCCGCCCGTCGACTGCACCATTCTATCGATGGAATTTAGCAACACTACCGTTTGGAATGGCTTAACTGAGGGACTACCACCTCGGGCGTTTAAGCCCGTTCTTGATTTGTTTTTTTTCCTTATAAATCAATCAGTTAGAGCAGCAAATCCTATATGAACTTTAACAAAACAATCCCAAAGGATTAATCCCACCCCGTTGCACGCCAACAACATAGCTATTGCATTTCGACACCTGGCCTTGTGCTTGCCTTGCTTAAGCGCGTGCCGCGTGGCGCAGCCGCTGCGGCTGCGCCGGGGGATGATTACGCGGCTTGCCGGAGGTAGCTGCCGCGCAGGGCCAGGAAGGGGCGTTCTATAAGGTGGTAGGTGATGGCGGCCAGTGCCAGCACCACCGGCAGCAGCAGGGCGCCGGTGGCCAGGGCGTCTGCCACGGGGCCGGCGCCGGTGGCCAGCGGTGGCAGGTGGGCTTTGTAGGCTGCAATGACCAGGTTGTGCAGCACATAGGTGGAAAAGCTGACGGCCCCCAGGGCGGCCAGCGCGCGGTCGGCCCTCTGGCGCAGTGCCTGCGGGCCCGGCCAGCGCGTGCACAAATAGGCCCAGACAAAGCCGGCCCACAGGGCGGCTTCCAGCGCGGGCCAGATGATCCACAAGGGGCTGGCCAGCTCTGAAAACCCCACCTTGCGGCTGAAGGCATGCAGCCCCAGCAGCACGGCCAGGCCGGCCAGCGCCAGCCACAGGGGCGGCAGGCTGGGGGCCACTGCCCCGCCCGCCTGGGTGGCGCGCGCTTGCCACAGGCGCGCCAGCAGCATGCCGATGATGAATTGGTCGAGCCGGCCGAAGATGGTTTCGTAGGCCACAAAGCGCACGCTGCCGCTGGCGGCAAACACCAGGGCGCGCACCAGCACCAACAGGCCCAGCCAGGCCCAGAGGTAGCGGCTGCCGTGGCGCCGGCTGAAGGCGAGCAAGAAGGGGAAGATCAGGTAGAACTGGAACTCAACCCAGATGGTCCATAGCTGAACAAAGTAGGGCGACAGGGGAACGGTTTCTGAGCGAAACGGCATGAGCCAGCCAAGCAGCTGCAAAAAACCGTAGTTGCGGTGGTCGTTGTAGGTGCTGATGAACAGCTGCAGAAAGACGGCAAAGATGAACAACGGATAGATGCGCAGCACGCGGTTTTTGATGAAGCCGCCGTAGTGGATGTGCCTGTCGCCTGCAATCACTGTAAAAATGAAGCCGCTGATGACCATGAACAGGGCGATGCCGGTGTGGCCTTCGTCCACCAGCGAGACCAGGGGGTTGCCCGAACGCAGATCGCCCAGCTGGGTGTGAAAGTAGTGGAACAGCACGACCAGCGCTGCGGCAAAAAAGCGCAGGTGGTCCAGGCGGCTGAGGTAGGTGTGCTGGGTGGTTTGCATGGAACGGGGGCCGGTGTTCAGGTGTGGATGCGGTGCGGGTCGGTGGCACCGCTGGCGGCAATGTAGCGCTGCCAGGCGGTGGGGTCGCGGTCGGCCAGCTGTTGCGCAGCCGGGTCGGTGTGGTCGAGGTGGCCGCCCGGGGGCAGCGCCTGAAACCACGCATCGAGCGCAAAGCGCTGGTGAAACGGCGTGCCCAGGCCCAGGGCGTGGCGGGCCAGCTGTTCGGCCAGGCTGGCAGGTTGGCCGGCAAACTCGGGGAAGATTTGCAGCAGCTGTGCGGGCGGCAATTGCAGGTAGTGGCGCAGGATGCAGGCGCGCTCCCAGGCGTCACGGCGCACCACTTCGGGCCGGGCGGCACTGGCGTTTTGCTGGTGGCTGCGGATGCGAAAGGCGGTGAGTGGCTCGGGCAGCACATGGATGTCGTAGCGCATGCAGACGCGGATCCACTGGTCGAGGTCGGGCACCTGGGCCAGGCGGGGGTCGTAGAGGCCGGCGGTTTGATAGACCTCGCGCCGAATCAGGGCCGTGGGGTGGCACAGGGCGTTGCCCTGGTCGAAAAAATGGCGCAACCACTGGTGGCGGCTGCGGTTGGGCTGGTGGAAGACGGCATGGTCTTTGTGGGCCGGGTCGTCAAAGGGCTGGCCTTGTTCGTTGATGAAGGCGGGCCAGCCAAAGACGGCGCCCACCTGGGGGTTTTGCTGCAAATACTGGAGCTGGCGCTGGAGCTTGCCGGGCAGGAACAGGTCGTCGGAGTTGAGCACGGCGATGTAGCGCCCCCGCGAGCGGCGGATGGCGTCGTTCATGGCCGCGCAGGCGCCACGGTTTTGTGCAAAGCGGTGCAGGTGGATGCGGGGGTGGGCCAGGGCGGCGACCTGCTCGGCCGTGGCGTCGGTGGAGCCGTCGTCGGTGACGATGATTTCCAGCCCGTCAATGCCTTGGCTTAAAGCGCTGCGCAGGCAGTCTTGAACAAAGGGGGCATGGTTGTAGCTGGCCACCACCACGCTGACCTGGGGCGCGCCAGTGGTGCGCCGCAATATTTTGGAGAATATTTGCATAGGGATGCGGCACGGTTTGTTGCAAGGACTGGATGCTGTTCACCCTGCGCCCTTCGGCAGTATCAGCCTGAACGGTTTTGATACATCAAGGGACCGGATCAATCACTTAACCGCCCGCGGCTGCGTGCCGGGACATGGGGGGTGGCATGTTGAGCGTGCTGAATTTGGCGATCACTTCGGCACGGCTGCTGACACCCAGTGTGCGCAGGATGCCGCGGACGTGGATTTTGACTGTGGGTTCCGCCAGGTCGAGTGCTCGGCAGATTTGCTTGTTGGACATGCCTTGCAGGAGCAGCCCCAGCACTTCGGATTGCCGTGCGGTGAACCCCAGGGATGCGACGTTGGCCACGGCTAGCGGCTCGGGGTGTGCAAGGGGGGCGGGGGGCGCGGAACGGATGGCCGGTTTTTGCAGGGCTTCGGGCGGCACGTAGACGCCACCCGCGGCCACGAGCCGTATGGCCGAAACCAGCACCTGGTTGAGCGATGACTTGGGCAGGAAGCCGCGCGCGCCCTGCTCAAGCGAGTGCTGAACGATGCCGGCATCGTGGTCTGCAGACAGCATGATCACGGGAAGGCGGGGGAACCTTTGCGTGATGTCTGCCAGCAAACTCAGGCCACTGGTTTCGGGCAGCTGGATGTCCATGAGCACCAGGTCGATGTCGGCATGCTGCTGCAGCTGGCTCCAGAGTGTCGCGGCATCCCATGCCTCGACGCATTGGGCAAAAAGCTCGGATCGGCTGAGGATGGCTTGAAGGCCCTCCCGCACCAGGCCATGGTCGTCAACAATGAGGATTTTCACGGGTGAGATGTTACAGGCTCTCAAGGGGCTGGAGCCGTCGCCGGGTGCACGCTGCCACCTGCGTGCCACAGTTGCACCAGCACCTGGCGCAGTTCTGCGGGCCGGAGGGGTTTGTAGAGCACGCGCAAGGTGTCGGTGCGCGCTTGCCGCAGGTCGGCGTCTTCGGTGTCGCCGGTCATGATGGCGGCGGGCAGTTCGGCGCCCCAGTGCTGGCGCAGTGCGTCGATCAGCTGGCGACCATTGGGCGCGCCGCCAAGGCGGTGGTCGGTGATGACCAGGTGGGGGCGCCAGCCGCCTTGGCCCAGTGAGGCGAATACCGCGTCGGCGTTGGCATGGACGCGGGCATCGCACCCCCACAGCTGGAGCAGGCGCGCGTAGCTGTCGCGCACCAGGGCGTCGTCTTCCACCAAAAGGATGCGGCAGCCCTGCAGCCCTGGCGATGCCTGCATGGATGCGCCATGCAGCGGGGGCTCGGCGGCTGGCACGAAGGGGGGCGCACCCTCGGCACACAGGGGCAGCTGGACATGAAAGGTGGCCCCGCGCCCGGTGCAGGAGCGCACACCCACTGGGTGGTCGAGCAGCTGGGAGAGTCTGCGGACGATGGCCAGCCCGAGGCCGAGCCCCTGGCTGCGGTCTCTTTGGGGGTTGTGCAATTGCACAAACTCATGAAAGACGCAGGCCTGGTCTTGTGGCGCGATGCCGGGGCCGTTGTCGCGGACCTGGATGACGCAGTTTGCGCCGCGCTGGCGCACGGCCAGCAGCACGCAGCCCCCTTGTGGGGTGTAGCGCAAGGCGTTGGAGAGGAAGTTGCCCACAATGCGCTCGAGCAGCATGGGGTCGCTGCGCACCCAGGCCCGCGAGGTATGGATGACGAGCGCAATGCCCCGGCGCTCGGCCTGGCTTTCGTAGGTTTCGCGCAGTCGCGTCAGCAGGGGCTGCAGTTCGACCGGGTTCAGCTGAAAGTGCACGCTTGCAGCGTCGAGCCGCGAGATGTCGAGCAGGGCATCGAGCAAGGCGCTCATGGCCTGGCTGCTGGCGTCGATGCGCTCGAGCAGCGTGGCGCGCTCTTCAGGTCGGGTTTCTTCTTTCAGGGCTGCGAGCAGCATGCTCAGTGCGTGCATGGGCTGGCGCAGGTCATGGCTGGCGGCCGCCAGAAACCGGGTTTTGTCGCGGTTGGCCTGCTGGGCGGCATCGCGCTGCTCGCGCAGTGCCTGGGTGGCTTCTTGCACGCGCTGCTCCAGCCGCTGGCGGGATTGTTCGAGTTGCCCGGCCATGCTGTTGATGTCTTGCGACAGGCGTGCAAATGAGGGGATGGAGCTGGAAGGCAGCCGGATGCCGATGTGGCCCGCGCCAATTTTTTGTGCCGCCTGGACCACGGCCTGGATGCGCTGGTCGATGCTGTTGCTGATGCGGCGCGCCATGATCCAGCCGCTGAGCAGCACCCCCGCCAGCAGCACCATGACCCGCAGCCCAAACTCGAGGAGTTCGGTCTGGATGCTGCGTGTGCTGACCTGCACAATGGCATGGCCTTGCAGGGTGCCGCTGCGCTGCGGGGACGCCCCTTCGGGAAGATCTTCGACGGCGAGCAAGGGGGTGCGCACCGGCTCCAGGTGGGCCACCCAATTTACATTGTGTTTACTGACCCCGCCACCACCGTTGCGCCGGGAGGCGTCCAGCATGGACTGCAGCGTGCCCGGGGGGATTGCACCGCCCTGCTCTTGCGCGTGGCGGGTTGCCAGCACCCGCCCGTCGGCGCCGATGATGGTGGCAGAGATCACCGACGATTCACGCAACACCCCTTGGGCGATGTTGTCCAGCGCCGACTGGTTGAAGGAGAATATTCCGTAGTCTGCCGCTACCGCCAGTTGCCGCGCCAGCAGTTGGGCGCGTTGCTGCAGCTGTGCCGCCAGGTCGGCGTCGCGCTGGCGAATCACGTAGACGCCCCACACCATGGCAAAGACCAGCACCGGCAGCATGGCCAACCACATCAGGCGCACACGCAAATCCATGTGGCGCCAGGCCAGCGGGCGCAGCAGCCGTGCAGCGATGGGGCCGGGCGTCATTCGCTGGCTTCCAGTGTTTGCAGGCGCTGCTGCACGGCGGCCTCTTCGGGCAGGTTGAGGCCCAGGCTTTCTGCCAGCGCGCGGTTGATGGCGATGCTGAAGTCGCGCGGATAGCGTGGCCCAGGCATGGTGCTGCCGCGCAACACTTGCCGCGCCACCTGGGCGGCTTCCAGCCCAATGTGGCGCGGCGTGCTGTAGGCGGCGGCCAAGGCACCGGCGCGCACATAGGCGGCCGAGTAACCGATGACCGGAACCCGTGACCGCAAGGCGGTGAGAAGCAGGTTTTGTGCCGTGGAGACGTTGATGACGTAGGGGTCTGGCAGCGCCAGCAGCACGTCTGAGGTGTTCAGGACGGACTGGAGCGCCGGGTACAGCTCGGTATCGCGGGCCGCTTTTTCCGTGACCATGGTCACGCCTTTCGTGGTGGCCAGCGTGCGCAGGGCGTCGAGGTCGCGCTGGTTGGTGGGCCCCACTACCAGGGCGATCTTGCGGGCGGTTGGCAGCAATATTCGTATCAGCTCCAGCTGGCGCTGCGGCGGCTGGTCGATGTAGATGGCGGAGATGCGGCGCGCGTTGCGCGGGACCGGACTCAATGCATCAAAGGAGGTGCGGGGCACCATGACGCTCAGCAGGGGCCAACGGCTTTCGGCCTGGGCGGCAAGGGTTGTGCGTGTGGCCTGCACCCCGACGGCCAGCACCATGAAGGTGTCGTCGGGCAGGCGCGCGGCTGCACCTTCGGCGCCGGGTGCGAGCAGCTGGATTTTGAGGCCCGGCACGGATTTGAGTTCGGTGCGCACGGCTTCGACGAACTCTTCGTAGGCCGCACCTTGGCCGCTGGTGACGATGCCCAGGGTGTTTGCCTGCGCGCAAAGGCATAAAAGCACCCCTGCGGTGCCCATGGCATACCTGAGCATGGTGGTGACGATGGTGCGGGTCACATTCGTGCGCCTCAGTATTCCACGCTCACGGAAACCCACACTTTGCGCAGCTCGCGTTGCAGCTCGCGGAATTCATCGGATTGCCCCAGGGGCTGGCGCCATCGGACGGCGACGTTCATGCTGGAGTCATTGAAGCGAAAGGAGCGCGCAACGCGCAGGGAGGCAAATCGTTGCGAGCCTGCCTGCGTGGTTTCGCCCAGCCAGCGCACGGGGCTCACACTGGAGTAGGAGAGCCCCGTGGACCACCCGTTGGACCAGGCATGCGAGACCAGCAAGCCCGTGCTGCGCCGCGCGATGGTCTCTGCGATGACATCGGGCGAGGCCTGGGGCCGGGCGAAGTATTGGTTCCAACTGACGATGGTGCCGCGGGCGGGGCGCCAGCTCAGCTGGTATTCAATGCCTCGGTTGGTTGCCGAGGCGTTGTTGCGCAGGTCATAGGCCGTGGCGTTCGGAATGTCGGTGGCGACCGATGGCAGCAGAACCAGACGGCCGGTGATGATGCGCGAGAGTTTTTCCTGGAACAGTCTGGCATCCAGCGTGAGGCCCTGCTCGTGCCATTGGCCCAGGTAAACCAGATCCCAGACGTTCACCTTCTCGGGCAAGAGTCCTCCGCTGGAGAGGTAGCGGATGTCCAGCGTTTTGCCTTCGCTGACGATGCGCCAATCAGCGCGTTGTTCAAAAAGACTGGGGGTGCGAAAGGCTGATGAGTAGCCCAGCTTGAGGGTGTGCTGGCTCGTCGGTTTCCAGTTGATGGCCAGCCGGGGCGCCCATTGCGCTGGGGCATAACTGTCGCGCTCAATGAGGCTGCCCAGGTTCAGGGTCCAGTGCGCGGAGGGTTTCCATTCTGCGTTGAGAAAGGCCGACGATGACGTGTTGGTTTGAGGGCTGCTGGTGTTGAACAGCTGCGACGAGGTGACCCTTTCCTGCCGGTAGCCCAGCCCCCAGGAGGCACGCCATTGCGATGAGAAGTCTTTGAAATGCTGGTAGTCGAGCGCGTAGCGGTTGGCTTGCCTGCGCCCGTCGATGCGCAGAGGGTCGCTGTCGAGCAGGGGGATTTCGAAACTGTCGTCTCCGCTGTCATGGGTGGAGGACAGGGTCAGGCTCCACTCTTGCCCCGGATCAACCGTCTGGCGGTAGCGGGCCTGAAACGATGCGGACTCGGCGACTTCGGTGCGCTCGGGGTCGCCCGCACGCGCTTCGAAGCCGGTACCCAGGTGGCCGCGGGTGATGCCGGAGGTGATGGACCATTCCTGGGAACTGGAGGGCTGGAATTCCGCACGCAGGTCCAGGTAGTCGGTGCGGTAGCTGTCGGGACGCCCTGACAGACCGTCGTCCGAGCGCTGGCCGGCGGCAATTCGCCACTGTGCGGCAGGCTGCGCATGGCCCCAACGGATGTGCCTGTCGGCCACGCCAGCGCTGCCCTGCACGACCTCTGCCCGCACGCCCACGCTTTGCGCGGCGCTGCGCGTGACGATGTGGATGACACCCAGAAATGCGTTGGCTCCGTAGGTGACGGAGTTGGAGCCGCGCTGTATTTCGATGTGTTCGATTTCGTCAAGGGGTACGCTCAGCGCACTCCAGTCAATGCCGCCAAACAGATAAGGGGCATACACCGAGCGCCCGTCCACATAAACCTGCATGCGCTGCGATATCTGCCCCGAGAGCCCGTGGTAGGCCACGACCGGTCGCCCCCCTGCCGAGGTGGCTACCTGAAAGCCAGGCACCCAGCGGAATACTTCGGTCAGATCGCGCGCGCCGGTCAGGCGGATGAATTCGCGGTCGAGCACGGTGAGGGCACCGGCAGCGTCTTCGAGTTGCTGGGGCAGTCGCGAAGCTGAATAGACATGCGGTATTTCGCTGAGGAAGTCGCGCTCCGACAGCTCGTAACCTGTGCTTTGCGCCCGGGCTGCCATGGTGACGCCGATACTCAAAATCAGGCACATCCCCCATGGGGGCTGGCTGCGGCGCAACATGCGGAAATGCTTCACGATGGGTCCAGGAATCCGGAAAATATTGAAATGAAACCTTGCTCACGCAACACTGTAAGCCAGCTTCATGCGCGAAGGCTGTAGTGAATGGCATCGCAGATGCGGTGCACGTCGTCTGGCGTGAGCGCGCCGTAAAGCGGCAGCACCAGCACCTCTGAGGCCACGCGGTAGGCGTTGGGCAGGTGCTGCGGGCTGGCGCTGGGCAGGTGGCGGTAGCAGTCGTAGTCGCTGCACAGGGGGTGGAAGTATTTGCGCGTGATGATGTTGTAGCGCTTGAGGCGTTCGTGCAGGGTGTCGCGGTTGCAGCCGGCCTGCTCGGCGTTGACGCGCAGCACGAGGTATTGCAGGCTGTCGGTGACGGCGCCAGGCATGGCGTGCAGGCGCAGGCCGGTGATGCCCGCAAGGCGCTGCTCATACACCTGGCGAATGGCGGCGCGGAGTAGGCGTTCAGCCGCCACGTGGCGCAACACCACGCGACCCAGGGCGGCTTGCAACTCGCTCATCTTGCCGTTGATACCGGGCAGGACAATTTCGTCTTCATTCTTGATGCCGAAGTTCTTGAGCAGGTCGATGTGCTGCTTGAGTTCGGGGTCGTTGACGGCCAGCGCCCCGCCCTCGGCGGTGTGGAACAGTTTGGTGGCGTGGAAGCTGAACATGGTGGCGTCGCCATAGGTTCCGATGGGGCGGCCGTTGATTTGCGTGCCAAAGGCATGGGCTCCGTCGTACACCACGCGCAGGCCGTGGCGGTGGGCTATGGCGCCCAGGGCGTCCACGTTGCAGGGCACGCCGTAGACGTGCACGCCCAGGATGCCGGTGGTGTGGCGGGTCACCAGGGGCTCTACGCTGGCGGGGTCGATGCAGAGTGTTTCCGGGTCAATGTCGGCAAATACCGGGGTGACCTTGTTCCAGCTGAGCACATGCGGCGTGGCTGGAAAGGTGAAGGGTGTGGTGATGACTTCACCCGTGAGGCGCAGCGCCTGGCAGGCCACGACGAGCGCGATGGTGCCGTTGTTGAACAGGCTGAGGTGGGGCACCTGCAGCCACTGGGCAAGCTCTGCTTCGAGGGCCCGGTGTTGGGCGCCGCCATTGGCGAGCCAGCCGCTGGCCCATACGTCTTGCAGCAGTTCTGTGTACTCGCCCAACGGCGGCAGCAGGGGCCGGGTAACGTAGATGGGCTGGGGGAAGGCAGAGGGCGGTGAAATCACGGAGGTACAAGTGTGAATGGCGCAGCGTTGTGCGCTGCAATGATACGGGGCGCTCAGCGGCTGGCCATTTGGCGTGCGGCCAACCTGCGGCGCAGGGGAAGCTCGAAAAACTGGTGCACCAGCAGGGACAACACCAGGGCACCGATGAGCGCGGCATAACCGGCCCAGACAGGAGGAGCGCCGCCCGCCGACCGGTACACGGCAAAGAGGCTTTGCAAGACTGCCCAGTGCAGGATGTAGAGGGCATAGCTGGCCTCACCCAGCAGCACCAGTGGCCGCGAACCGAGAATGCGTGCGGCCAGATGTGATGGCCCACTGCCTGCGCTGGCGTGCGCCAGGTGAAGAACGAGCAAGGCAAATAGCGGCGCTGCCAGGGAGTAAGCCTTGGCGCTGGCGAGCGTGTGCAGCCAGCCGGGGGTGGCGGGCACGGGCAGAAACCACAGGGCGCCGAGAGCAATCAATAGGCCCCAGAAAACCCAGGCCGAGGACAGCGCGGGGTTGCTGTCCGGCGGTCCTGGGGCTGCGGATGATGTTGGGCGCCAAAGCCCCCATGCCGCAACGCCGAGCAAAAATTCAGGCAGGCGCAGCAGGGGCAAGCGCTCCAACCACAATGCCAGCCCGGCTTGTGTGGCGGGGTCGCTTGCGCTGGCGACCAGAGCACTCAGGGCAGCAAACGCTGTGTTTTGTGCCAGCCATAAAGCGGCAACGACACCCCAGCCCCAGCGCCGCACACAGGCCAGCACCGGTGTGACAAGGAAGGGGAACAGGAGGTAAAAAAAAGCTTCTGCAGCGATGCTCCAGCCGGGTGCATTCCAGAGCTGCTGGATGTGGACGTCGGGAAACCAGGCTTGCAAGGGCACTAGCGAAAGAAGCCAAGGGAGGCCACAGGAGTCCAGCCGGCATTCGGCCCATGGGGTCAGCCCCAGGTGCCCCAGCCACAGCGCGCTGCCTGTGGTGAGCAGCAGTGCGGCAAGGTAGGTGGGATAGATGCGGTTTGCCCGGGCCTGCCAAAAATGAATATGGGCGTTGCGCCGGAGACCTGTTGCGTGACGAGGGCAGCTTTCAGAAGCGAAGGCGCGGGCATAGGTGTGCGCCAACACGAAGCCACTGAGCAAAAAGAAAAAGCCCACACCGGCGCCGCCGGTGGTGACCCAAAACGAAAGCCATTGCCCGTGCCAGCTGTCGTCGCGCGCGCCGAGCGCATCCACCACGGCGAAGTGCATGAGCAACACTGCAGCAGCGGCAAAAAAGCGGGCGCCGGTGAGCGCCTCCAGACGCGGGGCTGGATATCCACTTGGGGCGGTTTTTGCCACGGGGGTGTTACCGAGCCATGCTGCTGCACGCCGGGATGCGATGCGCTGGGACACCCATCGATGGGCGGTTAAGGATGACCTGCATAACCCTCTGATGGACAACAAGGGGCTCAATTGGCCCAGTAAAAACGAAATTTCTCAACCCCTTGCAGCAACGACGCCATCTGCAATGTGAGGCCCAGAAGCAGCAATGGAGAACGAATCTGCCGAAGGGCGTTTCCGAAGGGTGTCGCATAAACCAAAGCCCATCCGATCAGCAAAAAAGCAAGCTGGAAGTAGCGGCCTTGCACGCCCTGAATGACTGCCGAGCCTGGCGGCGAAAAGGTCAGCCAGAAGGCCAGAAATATGAGGGACGTGAACAGCGCGGCAAGTGCCGCCATGAACGCAGAGGCGCGCAAATCGCGGGGCTGATGCCCGTCCACGGTGGCTATTGCCAGCATCGTCGCCAATCCGGCCCAGGAAAGCGCCGTTGACGCAAGGGTCATGAAGGGCGGCGGATAGCCGCCCATCCGGCCCCATCCGTCCAGCCACATAATGGGTAGTTGATGGGTCAGGCTGTGAACAAAGTATGCCAAGCTGGTAACGGGAGCCTGAAAAATGTTCAGCAAGACCGTCTTCGGGACGGCTCCCGTTCCCCAATAACGCCCCGGCATGAATGGATAGGCGGCATTCCAGGCCAGCGTAAGCGCCAGCCCTACAGCCATTGTCGCTATCAAAAAAACGTTTCGCCTGCGGCGGCCACCAAAATGCCGCTCAGGCACGAGCAGTGCCATTGCTCCCAGCAGCAAATAAATCGGTTTGAGCAAAGACAAGGCTATCAGCATCAGCCCCAAACCCAGGCATCCGCGGCGTGACAGGCTTGTCGTTGTATCCAGGCGCAGCCTCAGGCACCAGGCGAAGAGCAAGGCCGGCAAGGCGAAATTGAGCGGGTCGGCGCTGACTGACGCTGCCAGATGCAGCGCGGGAGCCGTCAGCGCAAGCAGCACCAATAGGCTCCGCCCGCCGGGAGCCACCCAAACCGCTGAGGCCATGAGCGCGAGATACACCAACAGGTTGGCCATTCGGCCGGCGATCATTTGCTCAAAGACTCCGCCCCCCCATTGGCGCGCGGCAGCAATGCCCGTGGCCTGGGGCAGGTACACGAGCGGTGAAAAGGTGGCGCTGCTTGGAAACGATGCCTTGACCATGCCCTGGCTGTTTTCAAGCGCTGCCGAGACTTGCCTTGCCTGGCTGAGGCTGAACGCGGATGCGTTCTGGAAGTGCGCATTTGCCCAACGGGCGAATTCCAGTGCAGCGAGGTCTATATTGCCGCCGTAGTCTTGCCGTCCATACCTGTCCGCAAACCATTGGCCATGCGAAACTTGCACGGCCCGTTGCCAGTGGTAGTCCTCGTCTGGTGCGTTCAGTGCCGGCTGCACGACGCACATCACCATGCCGACACACACGGCAAGGACCATTGCCAGAATCGCCCAGGGGCCTGGATGTCGGTTGGCGTGTGCGCTGTTGGCGACAGGTTTTTCGGATCCAGGCCGGGCGGATTCGGTGGCGTGAATCGTCATATGCATTGCAAGCATCTCATCGCTATTGGCCTCTTTCGGTGGGGCCCGACCAGGGTCGCGCAGGCACCCCCACGGCCGTACTGTTGCCCGGAAGATCGCACACCACAGCAGCCCCGGCACCGATGACTGCATTGGCGCCCACACTGACACGGGGGCGAAAGCAGGCCCCGGTGCCGACATCCACCGCCTCGCCCAGCGTGACCGCCCCGGCCATGTGCACCCCTGGCCCCAGGCTCACGTAGTCGCCCAGATGGCAGTCGTGGCTGATGGTGCAAGCGAGGTTGACGCTGTTGTGGGCACCCAGGGCGGTCTCGACATTGATGAGGGCGCCGGCAAACACCACGCTGCCCTGCCCTACGCTGGCCCCTGTTGCAACCCAGGCGCAGGGGTGCACCAGGGTGGCAAAGCGCAGCCCCGGGTGCTGCTGCAGCAACCGGGCTGCGATGCTGCGGCGGGCCTGGGAATTGCCTACGGCAATGATGCAGTGCGCATCCGGGTGGGCGGCCAGCGCCTGCTCGCTGTTGCCCAGCAGCGGCGCTGGCAGGGGCTTGGGGTGCAGGGCCAGGGCCTGGGGGTCGGCCATGAAGCCGAGCAACTGCCAGCTGCCTGGCCGCGCCTGGTTGATGTCGTGAACCACTTGCGCCACTTCACGCGCGTGGCCACTGGCGCCAAAGATGAGAAGGGGTGTCATGGCGCAGGATGCTCCGCCAGGGTGACCGGCAGGCCAAGGCGGGTTGCCACCGCGCGCAGGATGTGCTGGCGCTGGCCGATCTGCCGCTCGGGGGCGTAGAGCTGGCGCGTGAAGGCTTGCCCGGCGCTGCCGATGCTGGCCAGCATGGCGGGCTCCGCATGCAGGCGGCGAATGGAAGTTTCGATTTGCACCGCCAATGGGGCGGGTGCCTTGGTGTCGAGCAGCAGCATGGATGTGCCATCGATATAGCCAGGGTTTTGCTGCAGGGTGTCTGTGGCCATGACCGCAACGCCGCACAGGGCGGCTTCGACGCAGCCGCCGGTGGGGAAGCCGTCAAAGTTGCCTGGGTGCAACAAGAACGGCTGATTGGGCGAGACGATGAGGTCCATGCCTGCATAGAACTGGCGCAGGGCCGTGGTTTCAAGGCGGCCATGGAAATGGATACGGTTCTCAAGAGCGCTGACGTCGATGCCTTGCGCAGTGAAGCCGCCGCCGACGATGTGCCAGCGCAGCTCGGGGCAGTCGGCCAGGGCCAGGGCGGCGGCGATGAATTCGGGGTAGCCTTTGTTGGCGCCCAGGGGCATGTAACACTCGGCCACGAAGCAGATGTCGAGTGTGGTCTTGCCCTGGCCGAAGGCAGGGGCGCGAGCGGAACCATCGGCATCAAAATACAGCGGGTTGACCACCACGCCGTCGATGCGGTGCAGTGGAGGCAGCGCGAGACCCCGCTGGGCAGTGAAGCGCTGCAGGTAGTCTTGCGTGACAGGCTGGGTGACGATGATGGCTTGCAGCAAGGGGCTGGCCAGCACGGCGGCCAGTTTGGCGTCGCTTTCAGGTTCGTCCAGGCCGAAGCCGCCGCCCGGGTAGAGGGTTAGCACAAAGGGGATCTGGTGCTGCTGCAGGGCGGGTAGGAACTGGTGTGCGTTGTTGAGGAAGTTCAGATAGGCCAGCCCTGCCCCGGCCAGCCAGCTGGGCGCGTAGGGGCGCACCCGGCTGGCCAGCGCCGGATAGCGCTGGGCGTAGCGGGTGTGCTCTGCAGCAAAGTTGCCCAGGGTGGACAGCACCGACAGCTGCGGGAAGGCCTTGAGGTGGGCGTTGTATTCGGCCACCCTGAAGCCGGTGAGCAGGTTGGGGAAAAAATCGTCGAGCACCAACCAGGGTGCTTGCGTGGTGACGCCCAGCCCCTGCGGCGGCTCGACCATGTCGCTGAGGGGAAAGCGCGCACGGGGCATGACATGCAAGGTGGCGATGTCGTCAGCCCAGAGGTGGAAAGTGGCATCGGTGTAGTGCTCGACATCGGCAATGCTGGCGGCCAGCACAGTGAGGGCGTAGTCACCATGGTGCTGGTGCACCGGGATGTCAAAGGCGAGCTCGAAAACTTCGCCCGCTTGCCATGCGCGGGAATGGATTTCGGGCCGGTCGGCACTGTGGCCGCCCAGAACGTGCTGGTTTTGGCGGTTCTTGATGTGGTAGGACACCACGAGATCACGGCAGGGTTGGCGCACTTGCAGGCGCAGGCGCAGGTGCAGGGTGTCGCCGTATTGGGCGCGTGCTTGCGTGCCGAACATGCTGCCAGCGCCCCAGCCTGCGGCCAGCAGGGCGACCGTGCCGGTGCCTACGCCCGTGCCCACAGCTGACTCAAGGAGTGCGTCACTGCCCTGCTCTTCCTGGACCTGTGGCAACACCGCCGGCTCCAGGGCCTGGGCGGCGTTGGCCTGGCGGATCCAGTCGTGGTCGTAGTCGCGCGTGACCTCGGGGGTGGGCCCTATGGCGCGCACCTGGCCATGGTCCAGCCAGAGGGCGCGCTGGCACAGGGCCTTGACGGCGGCGATGTCGTGGCTGATGAACAGCAGGGTGAGGCCGTCGTCCAGCATGCGGCGCATGCGGGTCATGCACTTGGCCTGGAACAAGGCATCGCCCACGGCGAGCGCTTCGTCGACGATGAGGATGTCTGGGTTGACATGCACCACCACGGCAAAGGCCAGCCGCACATACATGCCGCTGGAGTAGGTCTTGACGGGTTGATCGATAAAAGGACCGATGTCGGCAAAGGCGATGATGTCGTCCAGCCGCTCGGCAATTTCGCGCTGGCTCAGGCCCAGGATGGCGGCGTTGACGGTGATGTTCTCGCGGCCCGTAAAGTCGGGATTGAAGCCGGTGCCCAGTTCGAGCAGCGCTGCAATACGCCCCCGCACCTCGACGCTTCCCGCACTGGGGTTCAGGGTGCCACAGATGATTTGCAGCAGGGTGGACTTGCCTGCGCCGTTGCGGCCAATGATGCCCAGGGTTTGTCCGCGCGCCAGCTCGAAGGAGACGTCGTGCAAGGCGGCAAACTCGCGATAGTAGTTTTTGCGCCCGCGCCACAATGATTGCAGCAGGCGGTGGTGGGGCTTGTCGTACAGGCGATAGATTTTGCCCAGGCCCTGGGCACGGATGGCCCAGTCGGTGGATTGCGCTTCAGATGACATCGGCAAATCCCTTGCGTGCACGCTGAAATATCCACCCGCCGGCCCAGAGTGCGGCCAGGCTGGCGACGGCGTGCCAACCCCAGAGTGCCAGTGGGATGCCCGTGCCCTTGATCAACAGGTTGCGTGTCACCTCGATGGGCACGGTGAGCGGGTTGAACAACAGCCATTGCTGCCAGCCTGCCGGCGCACTCTCCAGGGGATAAAAAACAGGTGAAAGAAACAGCAGCAGGGTGGCCACGAAGCCTGTGAGTTGGGCCAGGTCGCGCAGGTACACCGTGAGTGCTGCCAGCATGAATGAAACCCCCGCAGCAAATGCCAACAGAGGCAGCCAGGCCAGTGGCCACAGCCAGGCGGTGACCGGCAGACCCTGCGTGAACTGAAGCGCCAGCAGCAGTACGGCTGAGCCTATGAGGAATTGCACCAGGGCCGTGCCCACCACGGCCAGGGGCAAGAGTTCGATGGGAAACACCACCTTCTTCACGTAGCTGGGTTGGGCCAGTACGGCCGCTGGAGCGCGCGACAGGCATTCGCCCACCAGGCCATGCAGCAGCATGCCGGCGAACAATGACAGGGCAAACGCAGCGTTCACGCCCTCTTGCCCCACCCGACGGACCGGGGTGAATACGTAGCCGAAAACAAACAAGTACACCGCCAGCATGACGCAGGGCAGCAAGAGGGACCAGACCAGTCCGGCCAGGGAGCCACGGTAGCGGCTGGCAACGTCACGCTGCACCAACTGTCGCAGCAGGAATCGGTGCCGCAAGACCGTGCGCAGCAGGTTGAGGGGAGAGGCCGACGCCAAAGGCGCCGCACTGCGGGCAAGAGGGTTCACGAGGCAAGTATCTTTGTTTTTACAGGGTTGGAATCGGGTATGGCTTGCGTCGCAGGAGAAAGCGGCGCATCACCGAGCAGCTCTGCCGCGACTTCTGCGACCCATGCAAATCCGGCCCCGGCGTTGTCGAGGAATGGATCGTTCCAGGCGATGCCTGAAGCCGGCACCACGGACATGGTCTGAGGGGCTTCGTCGAAGTCTCGGGTAAGGGCCAGCAAGGCTTTGGCAAACCCTTCTGGATTGGGAGGCTGAGCCACCACCAGCGAGGGCGACACCCTGGAGAGGTCTTTGTTGGCAAAGCGATTGGTGACCACCCTGGCGCCGAATGCGGCCATTTCAAGCGGCGGGTAGCTGGGGTGCGGGGAAACCATCAGGGAAAAGCCGACAGCGGTGCGGCACAGCAGGTCGGCATAAGCCTCGATGCCGAGTTTGCCCACGCTGTGCAGTTGGCAGCCATTGCCCAGGTCAATGGGCGCAAAGTCTTCACCCGCCGCGAGAATGCGCCACTGACTGGCCTGCGGGTATTGGTGCGCCCACAGGCGCAGGGCGGCAACGAGCAGACTGAAGGCGTTGCGGTCGGTGCCAGGGCGACCATACGCGAGCAATATGCGCTCTTTGTGAAAGGTTTCGCAGCGTGCACGCACAGCGGCGAGCGCGGGATTGAGCTGGGGCTGCAGCACTTTGCTGCTGGAGAAATGATGGCCTTGCGCAGTGAGGTAGTCGGCCAGCCAGTGGGAATTGATGATGGCAAGGATTCTTTCGGGCTGCGCATAAGTGGCCTGGGCCAGAAGGTAGCGTGACGACCATGGGTAAAAGCCGGGCTCATAGTCCTGGATAAGGTAGAGCATGCGCCGCTGGATTGTTTCAGGGTATTGGGCCTGTTGCCAATCGAGCAGTGCCAGCGCGTTGTGCGCAGTCCACCAGGCGGTGGCCATGAAATAGTCCTGGGCATGGACGGCCAGGGTTTGTGCCCAGCGTGAGCCTGCGGGGACGATGTGGTTTTCGGGTATTGCATCGCCGGCCATGGGCACGATGGGCCAGTTGCCGTAGTAGGCCTCGGCCCGCGGCTCGGGGGTGGCTTCGTCGGTAACAACGATGCGTGCCTGGTCAAAATGCGGGCGCAGCGCATCGAAAACCTGCAAGGCGGTGGCGATGCCGCCAAAGACATGGCGCTCGGACACCGCGGGCACCAGCAAGTTGAGCCGAGTGCCGCCCTGCGCCTGTGCAATGCGCGGCACCAAGGAGGTGACCTCTGGAATCTCGTGCCCTGAAGATGCCTCGGACACCACCTGTTCCTGGTGGTAGGCGCGGGCCAGTTTGCGCAGCCCGTTTTGCACGGGCTGGTAGCGCGCCAGGCGCGCCAGCCCCCAGGCGGCTGCCTGGATGAGAGGATTGGCCATTTTTTGCTTACTCCCGCCCAATCGTCAGTGCGCGGGGCCACGGCGTTTCGGGAAACTTCGGCTTGGGGCTGGTGGCAAGTGGATCCAGATTGGGGTTAAAAAACGGGTCGCCCGCAAGCCGGTAGGGTGCGTACTTGAGCGCAGACTGCTGGAAATCGACCTCAGGCACATGGGGACTGCGTGTCTTGCTCTCGAAATGATAAAGCCTGGCGGCAGGCAAATAGACATTGAGCAGGCCCTGCTTGTGCGCACGGATACCCAACTCCACATCGCTTCCACAGATTTCAAACGCCTCATCAAACCCACCCAGCACGTCAAAGCGCTCGGTGGCAATGACCATGCAGGCCCCGGTGTTGGCCAACACATTGCGCGGCACGACACTGGAAATGAATGGGGTGGGGTAATGCTGTACCTGCTCGGTCTTGAAGACATGGTCAGCCCAGCCGCCCATGCCAACAACGACACCGGCATGCTGGATGGTGTGGTCGGGGTACAGCAGGAGTGGGCCCACGGTTGCCACGTCAGGCAAAAGCGCGTGTTCTGCCAAACGCAGCAGCCAGTCGGGCGAGATGATTTCGGTGTCGTTGTTCAAAAACACCAACACCTGGCCCTTGGCCTGGCTGCGGCCGATGTTGTTGAGCCGAGACCAGTTGAAGGGCATGTCCGCAGGCAGCACGCGCACGCGGGCATCTTGCGTGAGTTGCTCGAAACAGGCCTGGGTGGCAAGCTCGGTTGAGCCATTGTCGAGCACCAGTATTTCATAAGCCAACCCCACTGTGTGGCGGTGGATGCTCTGGATGCAGGCTTGCAGCAGCTCTGCCTTGTCTTTTGTGGGAATGATGATGCTGGCCAGCGTTCCCTCTGGCAACAAGAACCTGGGCTGGTACACAAAGGTGTAGTCACTGTCTTCTACCCGGTCAAACTGCGCGCCGTAACGGGCCGAAAGGTGGCGCGCCACGGCCTGCTTGCCCGCCTCGTGGGCGTAGGGTTTGGACTCGGGGCTGGAGGCTGTGGAGGCGGCATGCATGCGCCAGTGGTAGAGCACCTCCGGAATGTGCGCAAATCTTGCGCCCTGCAAGGCCAGGCGCAGCACGAGGTCGTGGTCCTGGCTGCCCTGGCTGCCCTTCAAGAAGCCCCCGATGGACTGGAGCAAAGTGCGGCGCACGCACATGATGTGCCCGACATAGTTTTGCGACCATTCAAGCACCGGTGACCAGTCGGGCTTGAAAAGCGGCAGGCAGCGCTGCCCCTGCTCATCGAGCTTGTCTTCGTCGGAGTAAATGCAGTCGGGAGCTGATGGTGCGTTGCTGGCTTGCGCCAGGCGCAGCAGTGCGTGGGGGGCGAGCTGATCATCATGGTCCAGAAAGACGACGAACTCGCCCTGCGCAAGCGCCAATGCATCATTGGTGGCATGGACGATGTGCCCGGATGTGCTCCGGTGTACGAGCTTGATGCGCCGTTCGGGGCCATTTTGCAGCGCCTGGAGGTATGCCAAGGTGTCTGCACGCCCCGATGCGTCGTTGCAAATACACAATTCCCAGTTTTCATACCACTGGGCGCGCACAGAATCGACCGCTGCTTGCAGAAATGCGATGGGCGTGTCGTGCACGGGCATGATGATGGATATCAACGGTTGGCTGGGAAGGTCTGCAATGCATTGAGATGCCTGCTGGTGCAAGCTTTTCAGATGGACCGCTTCGGACTGCAACCATTGACCGTAGGCTGATGTGGCGCTGGCTGTTTGAGCCAGCTTACTGCGCCTCACAAGCTTGCGCACCAAGGCCTGCGGCTTGCGGCGCAAAGTGCGCACATGCCTTCCTAGAGCACGCAGAGGGGTTGTGAGGCGCCAGGAACGCGAGGCTTGGATTTGTTCGGCAACGGATTGCCAAGACTGCGCCTGCGCCTGCGCCTGCCAATGCACGGCCTGCGCCTGGGACTGCTGCGCCTGCGCCTGCCAATGCTCGACCTGCGCCTGGGACTGCTGCGCCTGCGCCTGCCAATGCTCGACCTGCGCCTGGGACTGCTGCGCCTGCGCCTGCCAATGCTCGACCTGCGCCTGGGACTGCTGCGCCTGCGCCTGCGCCTGCGCCTGCGCCTGCCAATGCTCGACCTGTTCTGACAGGTGAGACTCATGGGCCTGCGTCTCGTCCAAGGCAGCGCGCAGGGCATCTACCTGTTGCACCCAGCCTGTTTTTTGCCGCTCCAGCTGCTGTCGGGCATGCTCATGGCGAATAAAGCGTGCAAGGTAATGCAGCCGGTCGATGGCTTCCGGGGGAATGCGCTGGCCTTCAGACGCCCATTTTTTTTGAAAGCTGCGCAGTATCCAGTAGGCTTCGGCATGGTTATGCAGGGCTCCACCCAGGATGGTGTTGCGACCGTGCAGCCGGTAGTCCAGAAGCGGCTCATCGGCAAGAAAATGGAAGGCTTTTGGCTTTGCGCCTGCCACTCTCAGCGCATAGTCCCAATCGGGCACAAAGCGCAAGCGCCGGAAATTCCCCATCTTCTGCCAGAGCGCACGGGACATGAAGAAGTTGGAAGTGGAGACAGTGAAGTTGCCCCAGAGCAAGACATCGACCGCGGGATTTTGAGCGCTTGCCGGGCACGCGTACCAGCGTTGCAGAACATCTTTGTACATGGTGTTCCACCAGTGTTCTGTCGGCAGGGGCTCACCGTGCGCATCAATGAGACGCAACCCCGTGACGATGAATACGTCACTGCCTGCGGTCTGGGCGACATCCACCAGGCGCTGCAAGCGGTGCGGTGCATAGCGGTCGTCTGAGTTCAAGACTGCAAGGTAAGGCGCTTGGGCCATTGCCAGGCCGCGGTTCAGGGTGGCGTGCGAGCCGGCGTTTGCTTGTGTGTGCAACTGGATCCGTGCATCGCCGCACCGGCCAATGTAGTCCTGCAAAACCGCCCAGGTGTTGTCGGTTGAACCATCATTGATGACGATGAGCTCCCACTGGGTGAACGTTTGCGCGCGCACACTCTCGATGGCCTCGACCACATAGCTGGCGTGGTTGTAGGCGGGAAGGACTACGGTCACAAGCGGTGCTGTATCCGTGGGGCCAGCGGTTATCGGGAATGTATCTGTCATGTTATTTTGAAGTGTGAAGAGCTTGTCAGCAAACCGGGTCTTGTTTAGAACCACGAGGTCCTGCTCGGCCACGCAATCCGTCCATCAGGCCCTTCAGTATCTGCCCAAGATGCCGCCGCCGCGGCGCAGTCACCAGCACATGGAACCCCATCTTGAGCAGCAGTCGCCAAGCAGAAACCAGTTTCCAGTTCATGGGTACCCAGGGTTCCCGGTAGGTAAGCAGGGCGTTGCGGACGTGAAAATAATGCCGCTCCGGCGCATGGGAAAGGTACTCGCGTCCCAAAAAATGCACTGGGCTATCGCCCAACTGGTGCTCCAGCCGGGCCGAGCACACGCCGTAGACTGAATAACCCGCATGCCGGGCGCGCAAGCACCATTCGACATCGACAAAATCGATGAAAAAGTCTTCGCGCATGTCACCCACCTGGTCGAGCACATGCACGGGGATGAGGCACCCGGAGGCAATGAGATGGTCCACCATCAAAACCTCTTGCGCGGCGCTGCAGTGAAGTCTGCGCCGCCTCAACCCCTGGATGCGCACAAAAGGCGAGGAAGCCGTACCGCGGCGAGGGTCTGCATACCAGGGCCCGACGGCTCCCGCTTCGGGATGCTGCAGCAGGCCCTGGAGCAATGCGGGCACCATGTCCGAAGCCGGTTGACTGTCCTGGTCCATGAGCAGGACATGGCTAGCGCCCTGTTCTTTGGCCCATGCAATCCCATGGTTCTGGGCACAAGCTATGCCGAAATTTTGCCCCAAGGCCAGAACCTGTATGGCACTGTGCGCAGAGTGCCGAATCCATGCAGGCAGGTCGGTGCTGGAACCATTGTCCACCAGCACTATAGCTTGCACTTGCGGTTGCAATTTAGTTAGTTGCTGCGCCAGAAGGGCAAGTTTTGGCTGGTAGGTGACTACTACAGCAACGACTGTAGGGTCTGAACTCGTGTGACACACATCCATAATCATTCGCGGCGCACATCGTTGATCAGCAGTTTTTCATACTGGTTCGTGATGTTCTCCCACGTGTAGCGCGCAGTGACGATCTCCCGGGCGGCCTGCATACGTTGGTGCAAGACGACTTGCGGCATGTGGGCAATTGCCTCCATGGCTGAGGCGATTTCATTGGGCTGACGGAAATAGTCGGCCCCATCGTCGCCAAGTACTTCACGGTTGAACGGGTTGTCGTGGGCAATGACAACATTGCCGCACCCCAGAGATTCCAGCAGCGATGGATTGGTGCCGCCCACCGAATGCCCATGCACATAGGCCCGAGCGCCCAGGCGCAGGGCCTGCAAAGTGTTGGCGTCGTAAATGGCGCCCAAAAACTTTACTCCGGTTACCTTACAGGCCCGAAGGACCTGGCAATAGGGTGTGGCGCGGGTATTGTCGCCAACGATGGCTAACGGCAGATTTCCACCCCACTGGCGATACAGCTGGTAGCCCTGCAGAATTTCGAGCAAATGGTTTTCGGGTTCGAGCCGGGCCACCACCAGAAAGTAGCTGTCATGTTGCAATCCCTGGGTCGCCAAAATCAGTGCGTGAGACTCTGACCCAGCGCTTGGCTCTGGCACAACGGGTGCACCGTATGCCAGATAGCTGCATGTGGCCCCACGAGGGTACTGACGGCGAAAACGCTCAGCGATCGCTTGGGCATCGGCAATAATGCGTGTGGCCGTGCGGCTGGCGACCCATTCCATGGTGCGCAAATAGCTGCGCGCCAGCCAACTCCACTTGCTTCGCGCCCATTCGATTCCATCGACGTTGATCCACATCGAGATGCCATACCAGCGCGGCAGGAAACATGCAAAAGCTGCGCCATAGCCGAGCATGTACACCAAATCGAAGCGACGGCGCGCATGCCAGAGGCAACGTACGTCGTATCCTATGACGGAGGCAGGCCCCCAGCGTGGTACGGGAACGGGTTGAACGCTTACCCCCTTCCAGACGCGGACTTTCTCGTCGCCACGGTCGGATTCGGCGTACACAGTCACTTCAAAGCCACGCTGCACCAATTGCACGGACAACTGCTCAGCAAAAGTTTCAAAGCCACCATACTTCGCCGGTATGCCGCGTGTCCCCAAAATGGCGATGCGACATCCTTGCTGGTCCGTTGAGCCATTGCACATGCTCAAAGGTCAGCCTGACCCAGCGTCTTGCCGGTCAAGTCCTTCGCAGACAGCTGAGGGGCAGTGCCCACATCTGGCCACTGGATGCCCAGCGTCGGATCATTCCACGCAATACACCGCTCATGCTGCGGGGCGTAGTAGTCAGTGGTCTTGTAAAGAAAATCAGCACTCTCGCTAAGCACCAAGAAACCATGCGCAAAGCCCGGCGGCACCCACAGCTGGCGGTGGTTGTCGGCGCTCAACTCCACTCCCACCCACTGCCCGAACGTGGGCGAGCTTTTACGGATGTCGACTGCCACATCAAACACGGCGCCCTGCACCACGCGCACCAGTTTGCCCTGGGGCTGCTGGATCTGGTAGTGCAGGCCACGCAACACGCCTTTGCTGCTGCGGCTGTGGTTGTCCTGCACGAACTGGTGGTCGGTCCCGGTGGCTTCGTTGAAGGCGCGCTGGTTGAAGCTTTCGTAAAAAAACCCGCGCGCGTCGCCGAACACCTTGGGTTCGATCAGGACAACATCGGGAATGGCGAGGCGAGTGGCTTGCATACAGGTCTCAGTAAATTTTTTCTTCGGCGACGCGCAGCAGGTATTGCCCGTAACCGTTCTTGCTCAGGGGCTTGGCCAGGCGCTCCAGTTGCACTGCGTCAATCCAGCGCTGGCGCCACGCAATCTCTTCGGGGCAAGCGATCTTGAGCCCCTGACGGCGCTCGAGCGTGGCGATGAACTGGCCGGCTTCGAGCAGGCTGTCGTGTGTGCCGGTGTCGAGCCAGGCATAGCCCCGGCCCATGATTTCCACGTTGAGCCGGCCCTGCTCGAGGTACAGGCGGTTGAGATCGGTGATCTCCAGCTCGCCACGCGGCGAGGGTGCCAGGGCCTTGGCCAGCTCGACCACCTGGTTGTCGTAAAAATACAGCCCCGTGACGGCATAGCTGGACTTGGGCGCCACGGGCTTTTCTTCGAGCGAGAGCACTTTGCCGGCGGCATCAAACTCGGCCACGCCATAGCGCTCAGGGTCATGCACATGGTAGGCGAACACGCTGGCGCCCTCTTGGCGCTGCATGGCGTTGGCCAGCAGCAGGTGCATGTCGTGGCCATAGAACAGGTTGTCACCCAGCACCAGCGCGCTGGGGTGTTTGCCGATGAAGTCTTCGCCAATGATGAACGCCTGCGCCAGGCCGTCGGGGCTGGGCTGCACGGCGTATTGCAGGCGAATGCCCCACTGGCTGCCGTCGCCCAGCAGTTGCTCGAAACGCGGCGTGTCTTGCGGCGTGCTGATGATGAGGATGTCGCGGATGCCCGCCAGCATGAGGGTGCTGAGCGGGTAATAGATCATGGGCTTGTCGTACACCGGCAGCAGTTGCTTGCTGATGGCCAGCGTGGCCGGGTGCAGGCGGGTGCCGGAGCCGCCGGCGAGGATGATGCCCTTTCGGGTGGTTTCTGGTGCGGTCATGGGGTGCTTTACAGAATCTCGGTGAGCATGCGCGCCACGCCCTGCTGCCAGTGGGGCAGCGTGAGGCCGAAGGTGGCTTGCAGCTTTTGCGTGTCAAGCCGCGAGTTGTGCGGGCGCCTGGCCGGCGTGGGGAAGGCGCTGGTGGGCACGGGCGCCACATCAATTGCTTTTATTTTGATAGCTGCCTGCGCTTGCTGCGCCTTGGCTATCACGTATTTTGCATACATATGCCAGTTGGTCTCGCCACCGGCCACCAGGTGGTACAGGCCGGCATCCTGAGGGCGGGCCTGCAGTTGCCGAAGGGCGTGCGCGGTGACGTCGGCCAGCAGGTCGGCGCCAGTAGGTGCGCCCCACTGGTCGTCGATGACAGTGAGACGCTCGCGCTCTTGCGCGAGGCGCAGCATGGTCTTGGCGAAGTTGCCGCCGCGTGCGGCATACACCCAGCTGGTGCGCAGGATGAGGTGTTTGGCACCCGACTGCTGGATGAGTTGCTCGCCCTCCCACTTGGTGCGGCCATAGACGCTGAGCGGCGCGGGGGCATCGGTTTCGACCCAGGGGCGGCTGCCGCTGCCGTCAAAGACGTAGTCGGTGCTGTAGTGCACCATCCAGGCCCCCAGGCGCGCAGCCTCTTCGGCCAGCACGCCCGGCGCGGTGGCGTTGAGGGTGCGGGCAAAGTCGGGTTCGCTTTCGGCCTTGTCCACGGCAGTGTGGGCGGCGGCATTGACGATGATGCCGGGGCGCAGCGCGCGCACCGTGTCGGCAAGGCCTGCGGGGTTGCTGAAATCGCCACAGTGCTCGGTGCTGTCGAAGTCCAGCGCGGTCACGTTGCCCAGCACCGAGAGGCTGCGCTGCAGCTCCCAGCCGACCTGGCCGCCTTTGCCAAAGAGAAGGATGTTCATGCGCTGGCGCCCGCGTCCTGATACTGCGTCTGCACCCACTCGCGGTAAGCGCCGGTCTGCACGTTGGCCACCCAGTTGGCATTGTCGAGGTACCACTGCACGGTCTTGCGGATGCCGGTGTCAAAGGTCTCGGCAGGTTTCCAGCCCAGTTCGCGCTCGATCTTGCGGGCGTCGATGGCGTAGCGGCGGTCGTGGCCGGGGCGGTCTTTCACGTAGGTGATCTGGGTGCGGTAGCTTTGCCCGTCGGCGCGGGGGCGCAGCTCGTCGAGCAGGGCGCACACGGTGTTGACGATGTCGATGTTGGGCTTTTCATTCCAGCCACCGACGTTGTAGGTCTCGCCCAGCCGGCCCGCCTGCAGCACACGGCGGATGGCGCTGCAGTGGTCGCGCACGTAGAGCCAGTCGCGCACCTGCATGCCGTCGCCATACACCGGCAAGGGCTTGCCCGCGAGCGCGTTGACGATCATGAGCGGGATGAGTTTTTCCGGGAAGTGCAGCGGGCCGTAGTTGTTGCTGCAGTTGGTGGTGAGCACGGGCAGGCCGTAGGTGTGGTGCCAGGCGCGCACGAGGTGGTCGCTGGCGGCCTTGCTGGCCGAGTACGGGCTGTTGGGTTCGTAGCAGTGCGCTTCGGTGAAGGCCGGCGCATCGGCCGTGAGGGTGCCATAGACCTCGTCGGTGCTCACATGCAGGAACTTGAATGCTTCTTTATTGATAGCTGACAGCGCTTGCCAGTAGTGCCTCACAGCCTCCAACAGCCTGAAAGTGCCCAGCACGTTGGTCTGGATGAAGTCTTCGGGGCCGTGGATGGAACGGTCCACATGCGATTCGGCGGCAAAGTTCACCACGGCGCGCGGCTGGTGCTGGGCCAGCAGGCGGGACACCAGCGCGGTGTCGCCAATGTCGCCCTGCACGAACACATGGCGCGCATCGCCTTGCAGGCTTTCCAGATTGTGCAGGTTGCCCGCGTAGGTCAGTTTGTCGAGATTGAGCACCGGCTCGTCGCAGGTGGCGAGCCAGTCAAGAACGAAGTTGGCGCCGATGAAGCCGGCACCGCCGGTGACAAGAATCATGAAGTGACCCGAGAAGACTGCCTGGTGGCAAAACCCTGGATTATCCCATCCACTCCTGGCACGCACGTAACCAGGCGCTGCACAGGGTGCGGCGCTTGCCGCGCCCTGTCACCGGGCGTCATCCTCTACACTTTTAGAGCGTATTTACGCTCTTAGGAGCACACGCCTGCACCTGCAGCCCCGTGCGGCGTAAAGTGCAATTTTGTGCCAGCGGCAAGGGATGACCTGCATCACCCTCGCGCGCCGGTGGCAGTGCGGATCGCCCGAGGCCGCGCTGCCACCGGCCGCAGGGATTCATGCAGGTCATCCCAGGGGCCCCTGGCAACCCACTCACACCCTTAGCGGAGGTTCCATGGTCAAGAAAGTGCAAAAGATCAGCAACGACAAGAAAAAGAGCGACGCCCAACTGTCCAGCACCGTCAAGGATTCGGCGCAGCAGATCTGGCTGGCTGGGCTGGGGGCTTTTTCGAAGGCGCAGGAAGAAGGCGGCAAGGTGTTTGAAGCGCTGGTCAAGGAAGGCCTGACCATCCAGCGCAAGACGCAGGCCGTGGCCGAAGAGAAGCTTTCCGAAGCCACCAGCCGCGTGACCACCATGGCCAGCGACATCGGCTCCAAAGCCCAGGGCCAGTGGGACAAACTGGAGAACATCTTTGAAGAGCGCGTGGCCAAGGCTCTTGGCAAGCTGGGCGTGCCTTCGGCCCGGGATATCGAGGCCCTTCATGCACGCATCGAGGCACTGGCCAAGGGGGCAGGCAAATCCGCCCCCGCAAAGACCGCCGCGAAGCCGGTTGCCAAGGCGGCCACCCAAGCCAAACCCGTCAAGCAGGTGGCAACCAAGGCCGCCGCGAAAGCCACGTCCGCCAGGAAGGCTGCGGCAAAACCCCGCGCTGCCGCCACCCCCAAGGCAACCGCTGCACCGGACGCATCTTCTGCCACCTGAACCCTTCATGCGCCCCGTGCGCACGCCGGGGCCCGGCATCTGGATGGAAGCGACTGACACGCCCCTGCGTGCAGTCGCTTTTTTCTTGCCCTCACATTGCGCCACCGCAGCACCGCGAAAGGACGCATGCGCCCGCAGGCCGCACCGGCGCTGCACTCCGATGCTGCATTGCAGCAAAAAAGCTGGGGTAGAGTAGCCATGAGAGCGCAAGAAACAACGACATGAAGGGGGCACGCATCCATGGTGAAGAAAGCGCCGCGCCGCACTGCCGAACGCATCCTGGAAGTCTCCCTGGACCTGTTCAACCGGTTTGGCGAGCCCAACGTTTCCACCACGCTCATCTCGGCCGAGCTGCGCATCAGCCCCGGCAACCTCTACTACCACTACCCGGCCAAGGACGAGCTCATCAATGCGCTGTTTGACCGGTATGAACACGCGCTGAACGCCCTGCTCGGCGCCAGCGACAACGTGCGCAACGTGGAAGACGCCTGGTTCTTCACGCACACGCTGTTTGAAATCATCTGGCAATACCGCTTCCTGTACCGTGACCTCAATGACTTGCTGTCCAAGAACCGTCGCCTGGAAACGCATTTCCAGACCATCCTGAAAAACAAGATCCGCGCGGTGCGGGCCATGCTCGATCGCATGGGCCGCGCAGGCGCCTTGCGCATCGATGCCCACGACCAGGAGACCACCGCCACCAGCATGGTGGTGGTGCTGACCTACTGGCTCAGCTTTGAATACGTGCGGGACCCGCGCCGTGCACTGGAGCCCGAGAGCACCCACACAGCACTGCAGCGGGGAGCGCACCATGTGCTGCACCTGCTCATGCCATACCTTGAAGACGAACAGCGGGTGCATCTGCAAAGCATCGCGGGCGCCCACGCACCGGCGATCGGCTGACCACCATGGCCCACCCATAAAACCCAGGAGACGCACCATGGCCCATTGGACCCCTTTCCCCCACGCTGGTGACTACCGGTTTGATGCGGCCAGCGTCAGGCAGCAGTGGAGCCGGCTGCACGCTGGCGACGCCGAGCCCTGCCCCCAGGATGCCGCCGTGCTGCAGGCCTGGGCACTTTTTCACAACGGCGAATTCGAGCAAGCGACGGCGGCGGGCCTCAGCGCAGGCGGGCCTGGCATCACGGTGGCCAACAAGGCCACCGCGATCTACGCCAACTACCTTGAGCCCAGGGAGAAGACGCGCCTTGATCTGTTCATGCAGGTGGCCGTGCGCGCCGAGGCCCAGGCGGCACAAGAGCCCGGGAACGCCAGCGCCTGGTACTGGCATGCCTACGGCCTGGGCCGCTACAGCCAGGGCATCAGCGTGGCCAAGGCGCTGGCGCAGGGGCTGAGCAGCAAGGTCAGGAACGCGCTGGAAAAAGCGGTGGACCTGTCACCCCGGCATGCCGATGCCCGCATTGCGCTGGGCACTTTTCACGCAGAGGTGATCGACAAGGTGGGCGCGCTGATTGGCGGGATGACCTATGGCGTCAAGAAAGAAAAGGGCCTGCAGCTGTTTCGCGAAGCCTTGCGGATCCACCCAGGCTCTGCCATTGGCCTGATCGAATATGCCAATGCACTGGTGATGCTGGAAGGCGACCCCAAGATGCAGGAAGCCACGCAACTCTATGAAAAGGCCGCGGCCATCGAACCCCTGGATGCGAGAGAGCGCCTCGACGTGGAAATGGCGCGCATCGAACTGCAGGAAGACTGAGCCCAAAAACGGCAGTTGACCGCTGCGTAAGCTTTGCCAAGCTGCATGAAATCAACGGTTGATGGCTCCGATGGGGTTCACCCCCTGGGTGAGAGCGCTATGCACCCCCCTTACCGCTGCACGGGCGCCCCGGTTCAGCCGAAACGCCGCGCGGCGATCTCCAGCAGGCCGTCAAAAATGAGGTTGTCCACCAGCTCGAACGGGCGCGTCATGCTGGGCGCCATCTTCCAGCCGGCGCCACCGGTCATCACGCAGGCAGGCTCGGTGCCGCAGTGGGCCATCACATGCTGCACCATGCGCTCGACCGCACCGGCAATCGCGTAGGTGCCGCCACTGGTCAGTGCATCGCTGGTGTTGGTGGGAAAAAGGCGCACCTCGCCCGTGGGCACATGCAGGCCGGCGGTGCCGGCCTCCAGGGCGCGCAGCATGATGCCGTGGCCCGGCAGGATCAGCCCGCCCAGAAACCGCCCGTCCGCATCCAGGCATTCCACGGTGACCGCCGTGCCCACCATCACCACCACGATCGGGCGCGCAGGGCCTTTTGCCAGCACATGGTGGCGGGCGCCGATCATGGCCACCCAGCGGTCCGAGCCCAGGCGCGAGGGGTGGTCGTAGCCGTTGACCACGCCCGCCTCTTGCGCCGACGACACCACCCACTGCGCCGGCACATCCCACAGTTCCATCTGGTCTTGCACGCGGCGCTTGACGGCGTCGCCCGCCACCACGCAACCCAGCATTCTGGATGGCACCGGCAGGTTGGCCCAGGAGCCTTCGGCCAGGCGGTCGATGTTGTCCAGAAATTCGGCACCATGCGCCAGCAAGGCTGCGCCCGGGCGGTGAGCGTCGTACAACGCCCATTTGAGACGCGTGTTGCCGACGTCGATGGCCAGAAATGTCATGCGGCGGATTATCCCGAGTTTTCACGCGGGCCCGTTCGCATGCCGCAAAGGCGCGTGACAAGCCCCCCAGCCGAAGCGGCGCTGGGGCCCCGCCAATCACAGCGCGGCGTTCACCCCTGCCGCCACGGCAACCCCTGCCGGCGCCAGCCGCCTTTTTTGCCGCGCTGCGCATGGCTGTCGGGGTCGCCCTCGAAGCCTTCGAGGATGTTGTAGGCGGTGATGCCCAGCTCGGTGGCGCGGCGCGCGGCGGCAATCGAGCGCACACCGCTGCGGCACAGCAGCACGGCGCGGCCGCCTTCGGGCACGGCGGCGCGCAGCTGGGCGTCGAAGTTGGCATTCATCGCCATGCCGGGCCATTGCTTCCAGGCCACGGCAATGGCGCCGGGCACCTGCCCCACCCATTCGCGCTCGGCATCGCTGCGCACGTCGATCAGCACGGCCTGGCCGTCTTGCACCCATCGCCAGGCCAGCTGCGCCGGCACATCGCCCGCATAGCCCTCGGCCGCGCGCGGCGCCTGCAGGCTGGCGCCATCGGCGTCGTGCCGCAGGCCCGAGTGCAGGTTGGCCGGCACCGCCTCGTCGATGCGGCGCGGGCGCGGCAGCTGCAGCGACTCCATCAGCGCCACAAACTCTTCCTGGCTGCGGCCGGCCACGCGGGCGTTACCGGCCTTTTCGGCACCGATGGTGGAATGGCTGCGCCCGTTGTAATCGTGGCCGGGCCAGACGGTGGTGCCCTCGGGCAGGGCAAACAGCACACCGGTGATGCTGCGATACAGGTCGGCCGCGCTGCCCGACTGGAAATCCGTGCGGCCGCAGCCGTTGATGAGCAAGGTGTCGCCGGTAAAGACATGGTCGCGCCACAGGAACGACATGCTGCCCGCCGTGTGGCCGGGCGTGTGCAGGGCGCGCAGGGTTTCGCCGCCAAAGGCCAGCGTTTCACCGTCTTGCAATTGCACCGCCGCCGTGCCAATGCCGCAGCCCGCGGGCACCGCCGTGCGCGCCCCGGTGTGCTCGGCCAGGCGGCCCGCGCTGGTGATGTGGTCGGCATGCGCGTGGGTCTCCACGGCCCAGCGCAGCGTGAGCTGGTGCGACTGCAGCACAGCCAGGTCGCGCTCCAGCTGCTCGTCCACCGGGTCGATGATCAGCGCATCGCGCGTGGCGGGGTCGTGCAGGATGTAGGTGTAGGTGCTGGAAGCGGGGTCGAACAGCTGCAGGGGAATCATGGTGGG
Source organism: Acidovorax sp. T1 (assembly GCF_002176815.1). Lineage (NCBI taxonomy): Bacteria > Pseudomonadati > Pseudomonadota > Betaproteobacteria > Burkholderiales > Comamonadaceae > Acidovorax > Acidovorax sp. T1. Next base: position 3,420,089 of record NZ_CP021648.1, read on the forward strand.
CATCCAGGTGATAGATCCGGGCGGACGGTGCGGCCATTGTGCCGCGCACTGCCCTTGCCTTCAAACGCTGGGCAGCCTATCGGCACGCTCATTCCCACAGCGGGGCCGGTTGCTCGCGCAGGGCGTGGCGCAGCACCGGGTAGTCGGGCACTACCGTGGCCACGGTGCCCCAAAAACGCGGGCTGTGGTCCATCACGCGCAGGTGCGCCAGCTCGTGCACCACCACATAGTCGATGATGGCCGGGCGGTAGTGCAGCAGGCGCCAGTTCAGGCGGATGGAGCCGTCGGCCTTGGCGCTGCCCCAGCGGGTCTGGGCGCTGGACAGGCGCAGGCGGGTCCAGCGCACACCGAGCAGCGGCGCGAAATGGTCGAGCCGGGCGGTGAAGTGGCGGAGCGCGTCGCGCATCAGCCAGGCCTGCACGGCATCGCGGATTTGCGCCGGGCTGGCGCTGTGGGGCAGGCCGATGCGCAGGCTGGCACCCGTGGCGCCTTCACTGGCGGGGTGCAAGGCACCGCCCTGGCCGGTGAAACCGTGGGTGGGGTCCAGCACCACGGTGAGCGGCTCGCCCAGGTAGGGCAATTGCGCGCCGTGGGCCCAGGCAATGCGGCCGCCCTCGCTGCGCTGCTGGCGCGCGCGGGCTTCATCGAGCTTGCGCAGGATCCAGCCCGATTTTTCGCGCAGCGCCGCCTCCACGGCCTGCAATGTGACCCAGCTGGGCGCCCGCACGGCCAGGCCATCGGCCCCCACCGTGAAGCCAATGCTGCGCCGGCGCACGCGCTGCAGCGCATAGGCCACCACGGCATCGCCCAGCAGCACCTCGCGGTTGGCCTGGGGATGGCGGAACTCGGCAGGGGACAGCAGCGACGCCAAGGCCGGTGCCGGTGCAGCGGTGGGGGGCGCGTTGTTTGCTACTGTTTCAGGAGCTGCTTGCGCTTTATCCACAAGCGCTACAGGCAGTTTTGGCTTGATTTTCTCGGCAGGCGACCCTGCCACCGTGGGCGAGGCGCCAGCGGCGCGCTCCTGCGGCCCGGGCGGGTCGAACAGGTCGAGCGCCAGTTGCACCAGCCGCTGCATCATGGCGCCCTCACGGGTTGGCGGAATACGCCTCAGGGTCCAGGCGGCGCATTTCGGCTTCGATCCAGGCCTCGACCTCCTGCATCAGTTCGTCGGGCTTGCGGCCCACGCTGGGGATGGGCTGGCCGATCGACACATCCACCACCCCGGGGCGCTTGATGAAGGCCTTGCGCGGCCAGACCCGGGCCGAGGTGACGGCCACCGGCACCACGGGCACGCCGGTATCAATGGCCAGCCGCGTGCCGCCGCTCTTGTATTGCCCTGCCTGGCCGCGCTCGATGCGCGTGCCCTCGGGGAACATGATGACCCAGGTGCCGCGCGCCAGCAGCGCCCGGCCCTGCTGCACCACCTTGACGAAGGCGCGCGCGCCCTGGCCGCGGTCGATGTGGATCATGTCCAGGCTGCCAATCGACCAGCCGAAAAAGGGCACGCGCAGCAGCTCCCGCTTGAACACATAGGCCAGCGGGCGCGGCATGATGGCCGGCATGAGGAAGGTCTCGTAGGTGGACTGGTGCTTGACCAGCAGCACCACGCCCTGGTTTTCCTGCGTGGGCAGATGCTCCATGCCGGTGATGCGCGGGCGGATGCCCATGATGACGCGGGCGGCATCGACACTGAGCTTGAGCCAGGCCCGCGCAATGCGGTAACGCGTGCGGCTGCTGGCGCCAAAAAGCCGCACCAGCAGGATCAGCAGCGTGTAAGGAACCACGGTGATGCCCATCCAGAGCATGTGGAGGATGGAACGGATCAAGGCCATATCTTTTGGATGTTTTTGGGGCTCTAGCGCTTATCAATCAAGCGCAACCAGCTATTAAATAAGTAGCATCAGTACGCCAGGGGTGGCGTGCCCGGCAGGGTGGCGGCATCCGGTGCGGGCGTGGGCTGCGGTGCAGGCGCCGGGGGCAGCAGTTGCTCGACAAACGCCGCCAGGCTGGCATGAACCCGCGTGGTGGCGGGAAAGTCGATGGGCAGAATTTGCCCGGGCTGCAGATGGGCCGACCGGCCTGTGCACACCAGATGCACCTGCGCACCCAGCGCAGCCCCCGCCTGCAGATGCTCGGCGCTACTGCCAACCACCTGCACATCGAAGGGCTCCACGCCATAGCGGTCGCAGATCTGTTCAAGCAGGCCGGGCGCGGGCTCGCGGCAATGGCAGGCCTCATCGGGCGCGTGCGGGCAATAGAAAACGGCGTCGATGCGCCCCCCAGCAGCCGCGGCCTGCCGCAGCATTTTGGCGTGAATGGCGTTGAGCGAGACCACGTCGAACAACCCCCGCCCCAGCCCCGGCTGATTGGTGGCCACCACCACCCGCCAGCCCGCATGGTTGAGCCGGGCCACGGCCTCCAGCGCGCCCGGCTGGGCGGTCCACTCCTCGGGCGAGGTGATGAAATCATCCCCCAGCAGGTTGAGGGTGCCGTCACGGTCGAAGATGGCGAGTTTCATGGTGGGCCCTTGCCTGGTTGCAGCAGCCAGCCTAGCAGACGACTCAGGCCGCCAGGCGCGAAAGATCGGCCACGCGGTTCATCGCATCGTGCAGGCTTTTGAGCAGGCCTTGGCGGTTCAGGCGCAGGTCCAGTTGCTCGGCGTTGACCATCACATCGTCAAAGAACGCATCCACCGGCGCGCGCAGCACGGCCAGGGTTTGCAGCGAGGCGGTGTAGTCGCCGGCGTCGAACTGCGCATTGGCCTCGGGCACAAAGCGCTGCAGCGCAGCGTACAGGTCTTGCTCGGCCTGCTCTTGCAGCAGCACCGGGTTGACGTGCGCATCCACCGGCCCTTCGACCTCGGCCTTCTTGAGGATGTTGCCGACGCGCTTGTTGGCTGCTGCCAGCGCCGGGCTTTCGGGCAAGGCGGCAAAGGCGCGCACTGCGGCCAGTTGCTTTTCGACCAGGGCCAGGCGTTGCGGGCGCAGGGCCAGCACGGCGTCCACCTCTTGGGCGCTGTAGCCCTGCTCGCGCAGGCTGCCAGCGAGACGGTCGTAGATGAAATCGGCCAGCGCAGCCGATGCGTCGGTGATCTTGTCGCCAAAGGCGGGCACAGCACCGGCCAGCAGCGCGTTCAAATCCAGCGACAGGTCTTTTTCGACCAGCATGCGGATCACACCCAGCGCGTGGCGGCGCAGCGCAAACGGGTCGCGGTCGCCCGTGGGCAGGTTGCCAATGCCGAACATGCCGACCAGGGTTTCCAGTTTGTCGGCCAGCGCCACCACCACACCGGCGGTGTTGCGCGGCAGCGCATCGCCCGCAAAACGGGGCTTGTAATGGTCTTCGATGGCGTGCGCCACGGTCTCGCCCAGGCCGTCGTTGAGCGCGTAGTAGCCGCCCATGGTGCCCTGCAGCTCAGGGAACTCGCCCACCATGTCGGTCACGAGATCGGTCTTGGCCAGCAGCGCGGCCTGGTCAGCATCGGCCACCAGTTGCGCGTCGCCCAGCTGCGTGGCGATGGCGTTCGCAATCGCGCGCACACGCTCCACGCGCTCGCCCTGCGTGCCCAGCTTGTTGTGGTAGACCACCTTGCCCAGGCCTTCGACGCGCGAGGCCAGGGTCTTCTTGCGGTCCTGGTCGAAGAAGAACTTGGCGTCGGCCAGGCGCGGGCGCACCACGCGCTCGTTGCCGCCCGTGACAAAGCTCGTATCTTCAGGGCTGATGTTGCTGACCACCAGGAACTTGTTGGTGAGCTTGCCTGCGGCGTCTAGCAGCGGGAAGTACTTCTGGTTGGCCTTCATCGTGAGGATGAGGCATTCCTGCGGCACGCCCAAAAACTGCTCCTCAAACTGGCAGATGAGCACATTGGGGCGTTCGACCAGCGCGGTGACTTCGTCGAGCAGCGCGTCGTCTTCAATGGCGCGCGCGCCGTTGCCTACCTGGGCGGCGGCAGCATCCAGCTGGCGGGCGATCTCGGCCTTGCGCTCGGCAAACGATGCGATCACGGCGCCGTCTTTGCGCAGCGTGGCGGCGTAGCTGTCGGCATCTGCCAACACCACGGGCGACACGGCGGCTTCAAAGCGGTGGCCCTGCGTGCTGTTGCCGGCGGTGAGGCCCAGCGCCTTGACGGGCACCACGGCAGCGCCATGCAGCGCCACCAGGCCGTGCGCGGGGCGCACAAAGTTCACGCTGCTCCAGCCGGGTAGCTCGCAGTCGGTTTCGAGCTGGTAGCTCATGACCTTGGGGATGGGCAGCTTGGCGATGGCTTCATCCAGCGCCTTTTGCAGGCCACCCGCCAGCGTGGCACCGGGCACCACGCTGTCGTAGAACAGCGCTTCGGCCTTGCCATCCTGTGCGCGCTTGAGCGCGGCCACGGCGGCTGCGGGGTTGGACACATCGGCCCCCAGCGCCTGCAGCTTTTTCAGCAGCGCGGGCGTGGCGTTGCCGCTGGCGTCCAGGCCCACGGTCACCGGCATCAGCTTTTGCTGCACGGCCTTGTCGGCGGCCTTGTCGGCCACGGCGGTTACGTGCGCGGCCAGGCGGCGGGGCGAGGCAAAGGGAGTCACCACCGAGGCGGCCGTCGCCAGGCCCTGGGCCTTGAGCTGGTCGCCCAGCACGGAGGCAAACGCATCGCCCAGCTTTTGCAGCGCCTTGGGGGGCAGTTCTTCGACAAACAGTTCAACGAGGAGGTTATGGGTTGTCATCGTCATTTCTCTCACGCAGCCTTCTTCGTCATCTGTTCCACCCACTCGCGCGGCGCCATGGGGAAGCCCAGGCGCTCACGGCTTTCGTAGTAGCTTTGCGCCACGGCGCGGGCCAGGTTGCGGATGCGGCCGATGTAGGCGGCGCGCTCGGTCACGCTGATGGCGCCGCGCGCGTCCAGCAAGTTGAAGCTGTGCGCGGCCTTGAGCACCTGCTCATAGGCGGGCAAGGCCAGTTGCTGCTCCATGAGGTACTTGGCCTGTTTTTCGTGCGCATTGAAGGCGGTGAACAGAAAGTCGGCGTCGCTGTGCTCGAAGTTGTAGGTGGACTGCTCGACCTCGTTTTGCTTGTACACGTCGCCGTAGCTCAGCCGGGAGCCGTCGGCACCCTCGGTCCAGGTCAGGTTATAGACGTTGTCCACGCCTTGCAGGTACATGGCCAGGCGCTCCAGGCCGTAGGTGATTTCACCCGTGGCGGGCTTGCAGTCGATGCCGCCCACCTGCTGGAAGTAGGTGAACTGCGTCACCTCCATGCCGTTGAGCCAGACCTCCCAGCCCAGGCCCCAGGCGCCGAGCGTGGGGTTTTCCCAGTCGTCTTCGACAAAGCGGATGTCGTTCTTTTTGAGATCGAAGCCCAACGCTTCGAGCGAGCCCAGGTACAGCTCCAGGATGTTGGCTGGCGCGGGCTTGAGCACCACCTGGAACTGGTAGTAATGCTGCAGGCGGTTGGGGTTCTCGCCGTAGCGGCCGTCCTTGGGGCGGCGGCTGGGCTGCACGTAGGCGGCCTTCCAGGGCTCGGGGCCAATCGCTCTTAAAAACGTAGCAGTGTGCGATGTACCGGCGCCCACTTCCATGTCATAGGGTTGCAACAGCGCGCAGCCCTGGGCGTCCCAGTAGGACTGCAGCTTCAAGATGATTTGTTGGAAGGTCAGCATGAATCGATTCTGGCTTGCCGCAGGCCGGGCCTGCGCCGATGAAAAAGAGGGGCAGTCAGCGCTGCCCAAACGTCGATTTTACGGCGCCGCCCGTGCGGATGCGGGCAAGAAACGCCCGGCCGCCTGTGCCGACGCGCAAAGACGCGGATGCGAAGGGCTGCTAGACCCTTTCACGCCCTGCACCTTCACCAATTCGTCACAGTCGTGACATTCAATGCCGGTTTGTCCTTTTGTGTATCACCACCAACTCTTGCGCATGACTTCATTCTTCACCTCCTCCCGCCGGAATCTTTTTTGCCTCTCCCTGGTGGCTGCCGCTGCCCTGTCCGCCTGCGGCGGCGGCGATGACGACGTCGAGCCCACGCCCAGCACCCTCAAGCTGGAAAAGATCGGCGGGTATTCCTCCGGCACCTTCCTCAAGAGCGCGGCAGAAATTCCCGCCTTCGACGCTGCCTCCAAGCGCGCCTTCGTGGTCAACGCCCAGTCGGGCAAGCTCGACGTGCTGGACCTGAGCGACCCCAAGAAACCCAAGAAAGTGGGCGAAGTCAATGGCACCAGCGTGCTGCTCAATGGCGAGGTCAACAGCGTGGCCGTGAAAGATGGCCTGGTGGCCATCGCCATCCAGGCCAAGCCCAAGACCGACACCGGCCGCATCGCGATCTACCAGGCGTCTGACCTGAAGCTGCTGGGCTCTGCCACCGTGGGCGCCCTGCCCGACATGCTGACCTTCACGCCCGACGGCAAGACCGTGCTGGTGGCCAACGAAGCCGAACCCAGCGACGACTACCAGGTGGACCCCGAGGGCTCGATCAGCATCGTGGACGTGAGCAACCCCGCCAGCCCCTCCGTGCGCACCGCGGATTTCAAGGCCTTCAACAGCCAAAAAGCCGACCTGCTGAAAGCCGGCGTACGCATCTTTGGCCCCACGGCAGACGGCAGCGGCACGGCTGATGTCGCCAACGATCTGGAGCCCGAATACATTGCCATCGCCCCCGATGGCAAGACTGCGTGGGTGACGCTGCAGGAGAACAACGCCCTGGCCATCGTGGACATTGCCAGCGCCAAGGTCACCAAGATCGTGCCGCTGGGCTACAAGGACCATGGCCAGGCTGGTAACGAGCTGGATTTTTCAGACAAAGATGCAGCGATCAAGACTACCACTGCGCCTAACGTTCTGGGCATGTATCAGCCTGACTCCATTGCCGCTTACAAAGCCCAGGACGGCGCAACCTATCTGGTGACTGCCAACGAGGGCGATGCTCGCGAGTGGGGCGACAGCACTGTCCTCAACAAGGGTTACCTGGAAGAGATGCGCGTCAAGGATCTTGCGAAAGTCAGCGCATTTGGTACTCCCCCCGCCCATCTGACAAAACTGGCCAATGGCAAGTCCACTCCGGGCGCCCTGCTCAACCCCGCCAACTTCGCCTGGTGCGGCGCCGTGGCCGGCGACCCCAAGACCTGCCGCGACGACGACAAGCTGGGCCGCCTGAAGGTGACCTGGACCCAGGGCTACCAGACCAACCCCGACGGCAGCCCCAAGTGGTACAACACCGCAGGCGTGGCCGACTCCGCCGGCAACCGCCTGATGTACGACAAGCTCTACACCTACGGCGGCCGCTCCATCTCCATCTGGGACGCCCAGGGCAAGCAGGTGTGGGACTCAGGCGCGGCCATCGAGCAGTTTCTGGCCAGCGACGAGTGCAAACTCGGCGCCAAGCGCGACCTTGCCTGCAAGACCTACTTCAACACCGGCCACGATGCCACCGCCGCGCTGGACGCCCGCAGCTCGGCCAAAGGCCCCGAGCCCGAAGGCCTGGCCGTTGGCACGATCGGCAACAAGAGCTTTGCCTTTGTGGGCCTGGAGCGCATGGGCGGTGTGCTGGTGTTCGACATCACCGACCCCAAGGCCCCCCAGCGCGTGGACTACATCAACACCCGTGAAGACTGGACCGCGAGCTTCAGCGACAAGACGCCGCCCGATCTGTCCAAGGTGGGCGACCTGGGCCCCGAAGGCCTGGCGTTCATCCCCGCCAAGCAGTCGCCCAACAGCAAACCCTTGCTGCTGGTGGGCAACGAGGTGAGCGGCAGCACCGCGGTGATTCAGCTCAACCTGGGCTATTGACCGAGCATTGAGCAAAAGCCCCGTCAGCAGATCACTGGTGGTCTTCTGGCGGGGCAGGAGCCAGGTTGGGGAAGCGACCCGCGCCACGGTTTCGGTGCCGCTGACTTTTGCCTACTCCTTACCCTTCTCAATTTTGATAGCAGCCTCCGCTTATCCAATAAGCGCTAGAGGCTGTTTTCGCCTCAACCCTAGACGTCAATGCAGCTGACCCAGAAACTGGCGCAGCTCCGGTGTCTGCGGGGCGCCAAACAGCTGCTCGGGCGCGCCCATTTCGTGCACCCGGCCCTGGTGCATGAAGACCACGCGGTCGCTCACCTTGCGGGCAAAGCCCATTTCGTGGGTGACCATGATCAGCGTCATGCCCTGGTCAGCGAGGCCTTCGACCACTTGCAACACCTCGCCGACCAGCTCCGGGTCGAGCGCGGATGTCACCTCGTCGCACAGCAGGATCTCCGGGTTCATGGCCAGCGCGCGGGCGATGGCCACGCGCTGCTGTTGGCCGCCCGAGAGCTGATCAGGCATGGCATCGAACTTTTCCGCCAGACCGACGCGCGCCAGCAGGCGCTGGGCGTTCTGGCGCGCCACGTCCTTGGGCTGGCTGGTGACGAGTGTGGGCGCCAGCATCACATTGCGGCCCACCGTGAGGTGCGGAAACAGGTTGAAGTTCTGAAAGATCATGCCCACGTTCTTGCGCAACTCGCGCAGGGCGTGGGCGTCACCGGCCTTCAAGGGCTGGCCGTGCACGCTCAGCTCGCCTTGCTGAAACTGCTCCAGCCCGTTGATGCGGCGCAGCAGCGTGGACTTGCCCGAGCCGCTCTTGCCAATGATGGAAATCACCTCGCCGCGCTGCACCTGCAAGTCAACGCCCTTGAGCACTTCGTTGTCGCCATAGCGTTTGCGCAGGCCTTTTATCTGCACCAGCGGAAAGATGCCTGGCGCTGGGGCGGTGGATGCGGGGGAAAAAGAGGCAGCAGAGGCGGTGGTCATGGCGGGCAATCCAGGTCAGGTCAACAAATCAGGCGAGCAAACAGAACATTGCGGGCAGTCAGCGCCTCGGGCGCAAGCGCCGCTCCAGCCGCTGGCTCCATAGCGACAGCGGAAAACACAGGGCAAAGTACAGCGCTGCCACGCAGCCGTAGATCAGGAAAGGTTCAAAGGTGGCATTGGCAATCAGCTGGCCAGCCTTGGTGATTTCGATAAAGCCGATCACGCTGGTCAGCGCCGTGCCCTTGACGATCTGCACGCTGAAGCCGGCCGTGGGCGCAATGCCCATGCGCAGCGCCTGCGGCAGGATTACGTGACGCAACTGCTCGGTAAAACCCATTGCCAGGCTGGCCGATGCCTCCCACTGGCCTTTGGGAACGGACTCCACGCAGCCACGCCAGATCTCGCACAGATAGGCGCTGGAGTAGAGCGTGAGACACACGCAGGCCGCCAGCAGCGGCGAGGTGTCGATGCCTACCATGGCCATACCGAAATAGGTCAGAAAGAGTTGCATCAATAGCGGCGTGCCCTGAAACACCTGCACATAGGTGGCAACAAAGCGCTGCGCCCCCGGCAGCTTGGCCAGGCGCAACACCAGCAGGGCCATGCCCAGCACGCTGCCGCAGACGAAAGCAATGACGGACAGGCCCACCGTCCAGCGCAGGGCCAGCAGCAGCTGTTTGGCAATGTCCCAGAAAGTGAAATCAACCATGGTGCGTCACTCCTTCAGGCGCGGCGGCCAAACACCCAGCGCGGGCCGATCCAGTTGAGCAACTGGCGCAGCAGCACGGCCAGGCCGAGATAGACCACGGTGACGAGGATGTAGGACTCGAAACTGCGGAAGGTGCGGCTGGAGATGAGGTTGGCGGCGTACGAGATCTCTTCGGTCGAGATCTGGCTGCACACCGAAGAACCCAGCATGACGATGATGGTCTGCCCCACCAGCGACGGCCACACGCGGCCCAGCGACGGTGGCAGCACTACGCGGGTGAAGGTTTGCCACGGCGACAGTGCAAGGCACTGCGCGGCCTCGATCTGCCCGTGCGGCGTGGCCTCGATGCCGGAGCGGATCTGCTCGCAGGCATAGGCGCCCAGGTTCAGCGTCATGGCCAGAATGCTGGCCACCTCGGGCGAGAGGCGCACGCCCATGGACGGCAGACCGAAGAACAGGAAGAACAGCTGGATGATGAACGGCGTGTTGCGAAACACCTCGACATAGGCGGCCACCCCAAAGCGCAGCGCTGCCCCACCGTACAGCCGGGACCAGGCGCAGGCAATGCCCAGCAGAACGCCCAGCGGAATGGCGATGCCGGTCAGCACCGCCGTCAGCACCAGCCCTTTGAGGAGCATGGGCCATTGGCCCAGCACCGTTGCGAAATCCATTGCCATGCGTGCAGTCCGTGATCAGAAAAAGAAAGAAGCCCTGGGCAACGGTGCGGCATTTGCGGGCACAGGCCCGCCGTCTTCCGCGCAGTGACACGGGCCCGTTGAACGCGGCCCTCAGTCCGGCAGGTTGCCCGTGCCGCGGCCCAGCCACTTTTGCGAGTACGACTCGAGCGTGCCGTCCTTCTTGGCGGTGCGCAGGATCTCGTTGATCTTGTTCAGCAGCGCGGTCTCGCCCTTGCGCACGCCGGTGTAGTTGGGCGAGTCCTTGATCAGCAGCTTGTATTCGGCCTGCACCTTGGGATTTTTTTGCAGCGCGGCAGCGGCCACGGCAGCGCCCACTGCGACAAACTGGGTCTGCTGCGTCATGAAGGCGGCCATGGTGGCGTTGTCGTCCTCGAAGCGCTGGATCTTCAGGCTCTTGGGCGCCAGTTGCACCAAGGCGTCGTCCTGAATGGTGCCGCGCGTCACAGCCAGGGTCTTGCCGGCCAGATCGTCAAAGCTCTTGAGCTCCACGTTCTTCGGGCCGAACACGGCCTGGAAGAACGGCGCATAGGACGTGGAGAAATCGATGACCTTCTGGCGCTCTTCGTTCTTGCCCAGTGCGGAGACGATGACGTCGATCTTTTTGGACTGCAGGTAGGGAATGCGGTTGGGCGTGCTGACCGGCACCAGGTCGGCCTTGACGCCCAGCTTGTCGGCAATCAGCTGCGCGACAGCGACGTCCACACCGGTGGGCTTGAAGTCAGGACCCATGAAACCATAAGGCGGGTAGTCGGTGGGAATGCCCAGGGAGATGCTTCCCTTGTCCATCACGGCCTTGAGCGAGCCATCTTGCTGCGCATTGGCACCGAACGACAAGGTCATGGCAACGGCGGCAACGGCACCGGCGGCGAAAGCTCTGCGACTGAATTTCATGAGGCACTCCGTGAAAGAAAAAAGGTTGGGTGCCTCCTCATCAGCACATTGCGTGCCAGCATGAAACAACCGTTGCACGGCATCCGACAGGCATCACGCCAACGCCCCATTGCCAGGCAGAAACGCCGGCGGCCCATGACCCTTTATCTATAGAAGCGACCCCGACAGCCAACGCACAGCGCAGCGTGCGGGCACCTTTTTTGCTGTGCAGGGTGCATGCCGATTGAAACAATGGTTTCTTTGTTCCAGAATTTCGGCACACATGTTTCATAACCGTGCGCCACCGCCCCAAGCTGGGGCGCAGCGCCCAAACACAGGGAGCAGTCACCATGGCCTTGCCCGATGTACCTTCATCCATGGAGGCCCGCGTGCGCCACATGTATGGCGATCTCTCGGACGCCGAACGCAAGCTGGCCGATGTGGTGCTGGCGCGGCAGGATGAATTGCTGGGCTACACCGCCACCGAGCTGGCGCAGCTGGCCGGCACATCCAAGTCCACGGCGGCGCGATTCTTCCGCCGTGCGGGTTTTGCCGGTTTTGACGAATTTCGCCAACAGGTTCGCGCCCACCACACGCGCCAGTCGCCGCTGGCCCGCATGGCGCAGGTGCAGCGCAAGGACAGTCTGGCCCAGCAGCTGCATACCCATCTGCGCCAGGACGCCCAGCGCCTCGCCGGCTGGGCCGATGCCCTGCCCGAAGCGCAGGTGCAGGGCGCACTGGCCCTGCTGTCCAAGGCGCGCAAGGTGTGGGTGGTGGGCTACCGCCACAGCCAGGTCACGGCTGGCTATGCCCAGGCCCTGCTGGCCCAGGTGCGCAGCGATGTGGTCAGCCTCAATGACGCCAGTGGCCGCGAAGCCGAGCTGCTGGCCAGCGCCAGCGAAAGGGACGTGGTGCTGGCCGTGGACTTTCGCCGCCGCAGCACCCGCCTGCCCGTCGTGCTGGCGGCCGCGCGCAGCATGGGTGCACAGGTGGTGCTGCTGACCGATGCGCCGGTCTCCGCCCTGGCCATGCAGGCCCAGGTGGTCTTGCGTTGCGGCGCCAGCGCCCCCGATGGACTGTTTGACTCCTATGTCTGCGCCATCAGCCTGATGAACTTTCTGGCCGGCGCGTTTGCCGCGCAGTCCAAGACCGGCACCCACGCGCGCTTGCAGCGCATCGAACAGTTGCATGTGGTACTGGGCGACCTGGAGCCACAGCTTTAAGGGCGCCCCGCGTGGCCACTCCCATTGACTTGATCCTTTTCCTTCTGTTTGACCTGAAAGACACCATGCCCCCACTTCCCGCCCTCACCGCTGAATGCCTGCGCAACCCCGCCGCCGACCGCCAGGCCCCTTACAGCGAGCGCCGCAGCGCCATCCTGGGCGCTGCGGCGCTGGCGCAGGCCGAGCGCGACCTGACCGGCTGGCAGGGCTATGCGGCCACGCCGCTGCACACCCTGCCCGCGCTGGCGCAGGCGCTGGGCGTGGCCGCCTTGCACTACAAGGACGAAGGCAGCCGTTTTGGCCTGGGCAGCTTCAAGGCCCTGGGTGGCGCCTATGCCGTGGCGCGCCTGCTGTGCCGCGAGCTGGGCGCCCGCCTGGGCCGCCCGCTTTCCACGCAGGACCTGCTGACGCCCGAGCTGCGCGCACTGTGCGCCGACATCACCGTCACCTGCGCCACCGACGGCAACCACGGTCGGTCCGTCGCCTGGGGTGCGCAACTCTTTGGCTGCCGCTGCGTGATCTACATCCACGCCACGGTGAGCGAAGGCCGCCAGGCCGCCATTGCCCATTACGGTGCCGAGGTGGTGCGCACGCCGGGCAACTACGACGATGCCGTGCGCCAGGCCGATGCCGACGCCAAACGGCATGGCCGCTTCGTCATCTCCGACACATCGTACCCCGGCTACATGGACGTGCCGCGCGACGTGATGCAGGGCTACCAGCTGATGGTGCAGGAGGCCGCGCGACAGCTGGCGCAGCGCCCCACACACATCTTCGTGCAGGCCGGTGTGGGCGGTCTCGCCGCTGCGGTGTGCGGCTATTTTTGGGAGCGTGACGGCAGCGAGCGCCCGGTGTTTGTGGTGGTGGAACCCGACCGCGCCGATTGCCTGACGCAAAGCGCCAAGGCCGGGCGGCTGACCGCCGTTACCGGCGACATCGACACGCTCATGGCGGGCCTGGCGTGCGGCGAGGTATCGCACCTGGCCTGGGAAATTCTGGAACAAGGCACGGATGGCTTTTGCGTAATCAACGACCAGGCCGCCGTCGAGGCCATGCGCCTGCTGGCCCGCCCGCTCGGAAACGACCCCGTGATCGTGGCCGGCGAATCCGCGGTGGCCGGTGTGGCCGCCGCCGTGGCAGCCTGCCAGAGCGAAGCGGCCCGCGAGGTGCTGGGCCTCACGGCCGACAGCCGCATTCTGTTCTTTGGCAGCGAAGCAGCGACCGACCCCCAACTGTACGAGCAGCTGGTGGGCGAGAGCGCCGAGGCCGTCGCCACCCGCGCCGGAGCCCGCGCATGAGCGATACACCAACGATCAATGGCGCACGGCTGATGCAGCGCATCGCCGAACTGGGCCAGTTTGGCGCACTGCCCGGCGGCGGCACCAACCGCCTGGCGCTGTCGGACGCCGACCGTGCGGCACGCGACTGGACCGTGCAGCAGATGCGCGCACTGGACATGGACGTGGAAATCGATGCCATCGGCAACGTGTTTGCCACCTACGCCGGAACCGCTGACCTGCCCCCCGTGGCCACTGGCAGCCACATCGACACCGTGCGCACCGGCGGCCTGTACGACGGCAACTATGGCGTGCTGGCGGGGCTGGAAGTGGTGGCCACGCTGCGTGATGCCGGTGTGCGCACGCGGCGCCCGCTGCAGGTGGCCTTTTTTACCAACGAGGAAGGCGCGCGCTTTCAGCCCGACATGCTAGGCAGCCTGGTGCATGTGGGCGGCATGCCGCTGGCTGAAGCGCTGGCCAGCGTGGCGGTGGACAACGGCGCCGCGCTGGGCGCCGAGCTGGCGCGCATTGGTTACGCCGGCCCGGCCCCCGTGGGCGCGCCGCGCGTGGACAGCTTTATCGAGCTGCACATCGAGCAAGGCCCGGTGCTGGACCGCGAAGGCATTGCCATCGGCGTGGTGGAAGGCGTGCAGGGCATTTGCTGGATGGAACTCAGCTTCAGCGGCCACAGCAACCATGCGGGCACCACACCCATGGCGCTGCGCTGCGACGCCGGCATGGCGGCCATGCGCTGCGCCGCCTTTGTGCATGAACTGGTGGCGCGCTATGGCGGGCGCCAGCTGGGCACGGTGGGCGCTGTGACGCTGCAGCCCAACCTGATCAACGTGATTCCGAGCCGCGCCGTGATGACCGTGGACCTGCGCAACACCGACGGCGCGCTGCTGCATGCCGCGCAGGCAGAGATGCTGGCCCACGCCCGGCGGGTGGCGGCCGAGCATGGCGTGCAGTTCAGCCACCGCCAGCTGGCCGACTTTGCGCCGGTGCAGTTTGACGCGGCACTGATCGACAGCGTGGAGCGCCACGCGCGGGCGGCCGGCCTGTCCACGCTGCGCATGCCCAGCGGCGCCGGCCATGACGCGCAGATGCTGGCCCGCGTGTGCCCCACAGCGATGGTGTTTGTGCCCAGCGCCGGCGGGCTGAGCCACAACGTGCGCGAGCACACCGACGCGCAGCAGCTGGAGCAAGGCGCCAACGTGCTGCTGCAGGTGATGCTGGAGCGGGCCAACCGCGCATGATCACACCCACTATTTGAATAAAAAATGCCGGCAGCGCTTATCTATAAAGCGTTAGTAGCTATGATTTTTGAAGAAAACACGCCCCATATGTCCCGCATCATTAACGTCGCCCTGGGCCAGCTGGGCCCGATCCAACGCACCGACAGCCGCACCGCAGTGGTCCAGCGCCTGTGCACCATGATGTGCGAGGCGCACAGCCTGGGCGCCCATGTCATCGTCTATCCGGAGCTGGCGCTGACCACCTTCTTCCCGCGCTGGTACCTGGAAGACCCGGCCGAGATCCGCCGCTACTTCGAGCGCAGCATGCCCGGCGCCGAAACGCAGCCGCTGTTCGAATTGGCCAGGGAACTGGGCGTGGGCTTTTACCTCGGCTACGCAGAGCTGGCCGAAGAAGCGGGCCGGCTGATGCAGTACAACACCGCCATCCTGGTGGACCGCACGGGGAGCATCGTCGGCAAATACCGCAAGATCCATGTGCCGGGCCACTTCGAGCACGAACCCTGGCGCAAATTCCAGCACCTGGAAAAGCGCTATTTCACCCCCGGCAAATCGTTTGACGTGCACCAGGCCTTTGGTGGCACCGTGGGCATGGCGCTGTGCAACGACCGCCGCTGGGCCGAGACCTACCGCGTGATGGCTCTGCAGGGCGCAGAGATGATCTTCATTGGCTACAACACCCCGGTTCACAACGCACCGGCGCCGCAGCACGACGACCTGTCACTTTTCCACAACCAACTGGCCGTGCAGGCCGGCGCCTACCAGAATGGCTGCTGGGTTGCCAGCGTGGCCAAGGGCGGCGTCGAAGAAGGCGTGGACAGCATCGCGGGCAGCCTGCTGGTGGCGCCCTCGGGCGAGGTGGTGGCGCGCTGCACCACCAAGGACGACGAGGTGGTGCTCGGGCGCTGTGACCTCGACTTTTGTGCCGTCTACAAGCGCACCACGTTCAACTTTGATCTGCACCGCCACCCCGAATGCTATGGGCTGATCGTGCAGAAAAGGGGCGAGACGCTGGCCGCAGATGGCAACCCGTGGCAGGATTGATTGCACCAAGGCAGCGGGCATAAAAAAAGAGAGCCGTCGGCTCTCTTTTTCATGGATTTTGGAACCGCACTGCAATCCCCGTCCACCCGCTGCGCGGTGGCGATACGATTTTACTGACCGTCCCAGCGGCGCAGCACCAGGCTGGCGTTGGTGCCACCGAAGCCGAAGCTGTTGGACAGCGCGTTGCGGATGGGTGCGTCAACCGTCTCGCGCACCAGGGGCATGCCTTCTGCGGCGGGTTCCAGCATTTCGATGTTGGCCGAGCCGGCGATGAAACCCTGGCGCAGCATGAGCAGGCAGTAGATGGCCTCTTGCACGCCCGTGGCGCCCAGCGAGTGGCCGGTGAGCGACTTGGTGGACGAGAACGGCGGAATGGCGTCGCCAAACACTTCGCGGATGGCGCGCAGCTCGGGCACATCGCCCACGGGCGTCGAGGTGCCGTGGGTGTTGATGTAGTCGATGGGTTCGCTCACGGTGGAGATGGCCTGGCGCATGCAGGCAATGGCGCCGTCGCCCGAAGGGGCCACCATGTCGGCGCCATCGGACGTGGCGCCAAAACCGACGACCTCGCCCAGGATGGTGGCGCCGCGCGCCAGGGCGTGATCCAGGCTTTCGAGCACCACCGCGCCGCCGCCGCCCGACAGCACAAAGCCGTCGCGGTTGGCGTCGTAGGCGCGCGAGGCTTTCTCGGGCGTGTCGTTGTAGGCACTGGACATGGCGCCCATGGCGTCAAACAGCAGGCCCATGCCCCAGGTGACTTCTTCGCCGCCGCCGGCAAACATCACGTCCTGCATGCCCCAAGCGATCTGCTGGGCGGCCGCGCCGATGCAGTGCGCCGAGGTGCTGCAGGCCGATGTGATGGAGTAGTTGATGCCCTTGATACCGAAGTTGGTAGAAAGACATGCCGACACGGTGGAGCTCATGCAGCGCGTGACCTGGTAAGGCCCCACGCGGCGAATGCCCTTGCTGCGCAGAATGTCGGCCGCTTCGATCTGGTTGGCCGGCGAGCCGCCGCCCGAGCCCATGATGAGGCCGGTGCGCGGGTGCGACACCTGCTCGGGCGTGAGGCCCGACTCGGCAATGGCGTTGGCCAGCGAAATGTGCGCATAGGCCGCCGCATCGCCCATGAAGCGCAGCTGCTTGCGGTCAATCAGCGCTTCCAGGTCGATCTGGGGAACACCCGCCACGCGGCTGCGCATGCCCAGCTCGGCAAACTGGGGCATGGCGCGGATGCCCGAGCGGCTTTCGCGCAGCGAGGCCTCCACCGTAGCCATGTCATTGCCAATGCACGAGACGATGCCCGTGCCCGTGATCACCACGCGTTTCATGCTGCCTCTCCTTGCGGTGCTCCGTCTTTTGCCGCTTCTTCCTTCTTGAACAGGCCCACGCGCAGGTCGCTGGCCACGTAGATTTCCTTGCCATCGGCCAGCAGGCGGGCGTCGCCAATGGCCATGACCAGCTTGCGCTTGATGACGCGCTTGATGTCGATTTCGTAGGTGACGAGTTTGACGTCAGGCCCCACTTCGCCGGTGAACTTGACCTCGCCCGCACCCAGGGCGCGGCCGCGACCGGGCAGCTGCAGCCAGGTCAGGTAAAAGCCGATGAGCTGCCACATGGCATCAAGCCCCAGGCAGCCGGGCATGACCGGATCGCCCTGGAAGTGGCAGGCAAAAAACCACAGGTCAGGACGCACATCGAGCTCGGCCCGGATTTTTCCCAGCCCGTGGGCGCCGCCATCGCTGTCGATGTGGGTGATGCGGTCAAACATCAACATGGGTGGCAGCGGCAGACGCCCGCTGTCAGCGCCGCACAGCCGGCCCTCGCCCGAGGCAATCAGTTGTTCATAGGAAAAGGAATCTGCCATTTTCAGTCGTGCTCCAGAACAGCGGCCGTGCCGCTTCAAAAATTCACTATTCGCAACCCCCTGCTACCGGTTGCAGGGCTCCATTATCAAGGCACATCCGGGCCGAACACCCGCAGCCCCGCCGATTGCCCTGCCGGCCGACCACGCCAGCCCCGCGCGGCATGACCTGGATCAATGCCTGCCATGCCGTGCGGCCGCGTGCCGTGGTGTTTTGTTCAGCGCGGCCGGCGCCGCGCGAACGCCGCCCCGACAACCACGCAGAGGCCCGCCACCCACAAGGGCGCCAGACCCCAGCGCGCCACCCACCAGGCATACGGTGTGATGCCCCAGCCCTGTTGTGCGCTGAGCCCGCGCCCGTGCACCTCGCCGGTCAGCACGCCACGGGTGTGGCGCGCCAGCGCATGGGTGACCACGCCCCGGTGGTCGATGATGGCGGTGGCCCCGGTGTTGGTGGCGCGCACCATGGGGCGCTCGAACTCCAGCGCACGCATGCGGCTGATCTGCAGGTGCTGGTCGATGGCGACGGTGTTGCCAAACCAGCCAATGTTGCTGAAATTGACAAACACCGTGGGCGCACTGGCCGGATCGGCAAAACGCGCGCCCAGCTCTTCGCCAAACAAATCCTCATAGCAGATGTTGGGGGCAATGCGCTGCCCCGCCCAGGCAAACGAAGGCTGCCCAACGGCGCCCCGGTTGAAGTCGCCCAAGGGTATGTTCATCATGGCCGTGAACCACCGGAAAAACGGCGGGATGAACTCGCCGAACGGCACCAGGTGGTGCTTGTCGTACTGGTAGGGCGACGATTGGGCGGGCTGGATGCCCAGCACCGAATTGGTGTAGCCGCGCTCGGCGTCGCCCAGCGGAATGCCCAGCAGCGCCGCCTGCCCACCTTGGCTGAAATGCGCCGCCAGCCTCTCCAGATACCCCGGCATGAGTTGCTGCGGCAGCAGCGGGATGGCGGTTTCAGGCGCCACGACGAGGGTCGCCTTGGCCGCGAGCAGTGCATCGGCATACCACCGCAGCGCCAGCGGCACGCCGCTGCCGGGCTGGAACTTTTCGTCCTGCGGAATATTGCCCTGCAGCAGTGCCAGGCTGATGGGGGCAGGCTGCGCCGCCGCCGGTGTGTGGCACCACTCGATGGCGCATTGGCGCTGCAGCCCCGCGCCCACCAGCACCAGCGCGCCCCCCGACACGAGTGCCCAGGCGCGCAGGCTGCGCCAATCGCTGGTGCGCGCCTGCGCCAGCAGCATGGCCAGCACCGCGGCCACGAACCCGACGCCATACACCCCCACGGTGCGCGCCAGCGCACTCAAGGGCCCTTGCACATGTGCATAGCCGCCAGCGCCCCAGGGAAAACCCGTCCACAGCGTGCCGCGGGCCAGCTCGGCCAGCAACCAGACTGCTCCGAAAAGCATAGCTACCAGCGCACGGTGGGCGGGCGCAAAACGCGAAAAAAGCACCAAACCGACAGCGTAATAGCCGCCCAGAAAGCCCGCCAACCCCAGCACGGCAACCACCGCGAGCGGCGCCGCCAGGCCGCCATAGGTGTGCATGGAGATGAAAAGCCACCAGAAGGTGGCCGCCAGCCAGGCGGTGGCGAACACCCAGCCCAGGCCGGCAGCCTGGCGCCAGGTCGTTGGGCCGCGCACCAGCCAGGCCAGCACCGCCAGCGACAGGATTTGCAGCCACCACTGCGGCGCGCCACTCCCGGGCCAGGCCAGCGACAACGCCTGCGCCACACCCGCCGCAGCGGCCAGGCAGGCGCGCACGGCGAACGCAGCCCCAGGCAGGCGTGGCAGCCGGGCCATCAGTCGGCGGCGCTGTTTTCGTCGACGCGCGACACCTTGAACCAGCGCACTGCGCCGCCCTTGGTGTGCAGCACCACAAAGTGCAGTCCGCACAGCTGCAGGTGCTCGCCCCGCTTGGGAACATGGCCCATTTCGTGGGCGATCAAACCGCCGATGGTGTCAAAGGATTCGTCGGGATCGCTGCCCTGCACGGCCACGCCAAAGGCCTCGGCAACGCGCTCGATGGGGGTGTCGCCGCTCACGCGGTAGGTCTGGTCTGCCAGGCCGAAGATGTCGCCTTCGTCTTCGGGGATATCGAACTCGTCTTCGATCTCGCCCACGATCTGCTCCAGCACGTCCTCGATGGTGACCAGGCCGGCCACGCGGCCAAACTCGTCGATCACGATGGCCAGGTGGTTGCGGTTGCCGCGAAACTCGCGCAGCAGATCGTTCAGGCCCTTGGTTTCCGGCACAAAGGCGGCCGGGCGCAGCAAGGCGCGGATGTTCAGCTCGGGTGCCCGCTGCAGCTTGAGCAGGTCTTTGGCCATGAGGATGCCAATGATGTTCTCGCGCTCGCCCTGGTACACCGGAAAGCGCGAGTGCGCGGTGCTGATCACCTGGCGCAGCAACTCGTCAAAGGGCGCTTCGATGTTGACGAGGTCCATGCGCGGAGCGGCCACCATCACATCGCCGGCGGTCATGTCGGCCATGCGGATGACGCGTTCAAGCATCACGCGGGAGTCGGCGCCGATGACCTGGTTGTCTTCGGCCTCGGCCAGGGTTTCGATGAGCTCTTCGGTGGAATCCGGTCCGGGGTGGATGAACTCGGCCACTTTTTGCAGGAAGGTGCGCTTGTCTTCCTTTTCGGGCAAGCGCTGGGGGTGCGGGTCAGACACTGTCTTGGAGTGCAGGACGTGCGGTAGTGAAACAGCCCTCTAGGATAGCGGATTGTCGTGACAACGCTTGCATTGCAGGCCCGTGACCGCGATGCTGGCGCTATTCGGCTGACTGGTGGCGGGCGTGCCGCACGCCCTGGCGCACTTCCTGCACGCCGGCCAGAAAGTCCCAGAACTGCTTGGCCTGGCGCTTGAGGCGGTAGTCCATTTCGGCAAATTGCTGCTCGACGATCTCGGCCATGCGGGTGTCAAAGCTGGCCGGCGGAATCTGTAGATAGGCTTCCGATTCCGAGCCGTCGCGCTGCACCGTGGCGCCGGCCTTGCGCGCGATCTTGAGCATGGCCGCGTTTTCCGACAGCGCATGGATGAACACCATGTTCACCCCCTCATTGCGGGCATGCATGATGGCCCGGTCAAACAGACGCGCACCAAAGCCACGCCCCCGGGCTTTCTTGAGCACCGACACGCCAAACTCGGCACATTGCTTGTGTTCGGTTTGCTCGGCAAACGCCAGGTGGGCCATGGCAATCAGCTCCAGGCGGCGGTTGTAGATGCCGAAGATCTCGTCGCGATCAAAATCGAGCTGCTCGGTGTAGCGCCGAATCTGCTCATCCGTGGCCGAATAGCCAAAACGCAGATACCGGTCTGCCGGATCGAGCTGCAGCAGGTGCTGCGTGATGCGCTCACGGTAAGAGGGGCCCAAGGCACGGATGGGCACCATCAGTGGCGTGGGCGCGGTGGCATCGTCCGGCGAATGGCCGGCAAAGGGCGTCAGCATGTCCTTGCCTGCGTCCCACGAAGCTTTGAGCCAGTCTTTGGTTGCGATCATGGAAGTCACCTTAAGGGTTATCCCTTATATTTTCCCGCGAATTTGCTGCGCTGCAACAAAATTGGGTGCGCCCACCAAAAACAAACAAAACAGGCTCTAGCCCTTTTAAACAAAGCGCTTGATGCTATTTTTTCAATAGTGTTTGTTACAAAATTGTGTCTAGCCAGTCGCCCACAGCCCTCACACCGGCACTGCGGTGGTGGCTTTCACCCGGTCCAACACAAAGCTCGTCTTGCAGTCCTGCACGCTGGGATGTTTGAGCAGTGTGTCCATGATGAAGCGGCTGTAGTGCGCCATGTCTGCCACCACCACGCGCAACAGATAGTCCATCTCGCCCGTGAGCGCGGCGCACTCCACCACTTCTGGCCAGGTCTGCACGCTGGCACGAAACAGGTCCATGGGATTGCGCTTATGGCTTTCGGTGTGTTTTTCGAGCCGCACATTGAGGTAGGCCGTCAGCCCCAGCCCCACGGCCTCGGGCTTCACCAGGGCCACATAGCGGGCGATCACGCCGCTGTCTTCCAGGCGTTTCACGCGCCGCAGCACCGCACTCGGGGACAACCCGACCTGCTCGCCAATCACGTCGTAGGTTTCGCGCCCGTTGTCCTGCAAGCGGCGCAGGATGGCCTTGTCCAGCTTGTCGAGGGCATTGGCGTCGTTCATTGCGCAGGATTCTACGAACAAGGCTTGCGCCCGGCGCCCCAGGGCGCGGGGTACCAGGCATGCCCTGAATTGGACGCCCCGGCTGCTAGTGGACAGCCAGGCCACCCAACGCTGGCAACCTGCACCACCATTTGATCATTCGCACAATTTCTGCAAACCAAAGGCAAAAGCCTCTTGATTTCGCCAGAAACATGAGCCAGTCCGCACCTAAAGTCCATGACATTCATCCACAACGAATGCCGGAGACACCCCATGAACGCCGCCCTGCCGCAACCAACAGCCGCCCAAATCGAAGCCTGGGACAACCCCATGGGCCTGATGGGGTTCGAGTTCGTCGAGTTCACCTCGCCCACCCCGGGCGTGCTGGAGGCGGTGTTTGAAAAGCTCGGCTTCGCGCTGGTGGCCAAACACCGCTCCAAGGACGTGGTGCTGTACCGCCAGAACGGCATCAACTTCATCCTCAACCGCGAGCCCCAGAGCCAGGCGGCCTACTTCGGCGCCGAGCACGGCCCCTCGGCCTGCGGCCTGGCGTTTCGCGTCAAGGATGCGCACAAGGCCTACAACCGCGCGCTGGAACTGGGCGCCCAGCCTATCGAGATTCCCACCGGCCCGATGGAGCTGCGCCTGCCCGCCATCAAGGGCATCGGCGGCGCGCCGCTGTACCTGATCGACCGCTTTGAAGACGGCAAGTCGATCTACGACATCGACTTTGAATTCATCGACGGCGTGGACCGCCGCCCCGTGGGCCATGGCCTCAACGAGATCGATCACCTCACGCACAACGTGTACCGCGGCCGGATGGGCTTCTGGGCCAATTTCTACGAAAAGCTGTTTGGCTTCCGCGAGATCCGCTACTTCGACATCCAGGGCGAATACACCGGCCTGACCTCCAAGGCCATGACCGCGCCCGACGGCAAGATCCGCATCCCGCTCAACGAAGAATCCAAGCAGGGCGGCGGACAGATCGAAGAATTTTTGATGCAGTTCAACGGCGAGGGCATCCAGCACATCGCGCTGATCTGCGACGACATCCTGGCCACGGTGGACAAGCTCGGGCTGGCCGGCGTGCCCATGGCGCCCGCCCCCAACGACATTTACTACCAGATGCTCGACACCCGCCTGCCCGGCCACGGCCAGCGGGTCAGTGAACTGCAGGCGCGCGGCATCCTGCTGGACGGCACCACGGCCGACGGCACGCCACGCCTGCTGCTGCAAATCTTTTCCACGCCCATGCTGGGCCCGGTGTTCTTCGAGTTCATCCAGCGCAAGGGCGATTACCGCGACGGCTTTGGCGAAGGAAACTTCAAGGCGCTGTTCGAGTCGCTGGAGCGTGACCAGATCGAGCGCGGCGTGCTCGAAGCCAAAAAGCCCTGAGCGGTAGAAGGCCATGGCCGTCGAATCCGTTGTCACACCTGTTGTGTATGGCGCCAGCACCCGCCCGCCGCGCGGCGACTACAGCCGCGCGGGCGCCGACTACACCTGTCCGCAGAACATTGCCGCCTACACCGCCGCCGACCACGACACCTATCGGCGCCTGTACGAACGCCAGTTGGCCCTGTTGCCGGGCCTCGCGAGCGAGGCGTTCATCGCAGCACTGCCCGCACTGGGCATTCAGGACCACATTCCGCGTTTTGAAGAGATCAACGAGCGCCTGGTCAAGGCCACAGGCTGGGAGATCGTGGGCGTGCCGGGCCTGATCCCCGAAGTGCCTTTTTTCACCCTGCTGGCCAACCGCAAGTTTCCGGTAACGGACTGGATCCGCACGCCCGCCGAGTTTGACTACATCGTCGAGCCCGACATCTTTCACGACCTGTTCGGCCATGTGCCGCTGCTGTTCAACCCGGTGTTTGCAGACTATGTGCAGCGCTACGGCCAGGGCGGCCTGAAGGCGCAGGGCCTGGGCGCGTGCGAGATGCTCTCGCGATTGTATTGGTACACCATCGAGTTTGGCTTGATCCGCGAGGCGGGCGGGTTGCGGGCGTATGGCGCGGGGATTTTGAGTTCGTCGGGGGAGTTGGCGTATTCGGTGCAAAGCCCGGAACCGCAACGCCGGCCCTTGCAACTGGAGCGCACGATGCGCACGCGCTACAAGATCGATACCTACCAGCAGACGTATTTTGTGATCGACAGTTTTGAGCAGCTGTTTGACATGACAGCGGCGGACTTTGCGCCGATCTATGAGCGGCTGCGGGGGTTGCCGGAGTTTGCGGCGGATGAGCGGGAGGTGGTTGCGGGTTGAATTTTGAATGAAATTGACTGCGAGCGCATATCCATCAAGCGCTAGAGCCTAAAAACACCAAAAACCACCCTCACCCCCGCGCCATCTCCTTCAGACACGCCCGCATCACCGCAGGATCAAACGCCATCTGCATATGCGCCACCCCCTCCACCAACCGGTTATCCGCGCCCATCAACATCGCCGTACCCGCAGGAAAAACGATGTTGTCGCAGTTCGAATACCAGCAAATAAACCGGGCCGCTCGGGCAGCGGGCTCGTCCTGCTGTAGCTGCTGCACCCAGTCACTCCCCAACGCCATCTGCTGGCCATTGACCGAGCGACTGAAGCGCCCGGCCCAGGTGCCGCCATGCGGTGTGCCCAGCGTAATGACCCGGTGCACGCGCGCCGCAGCGCGGTCCGCAGGCAAGGAGCGCAGCCAGGCGCGGGCCACCAGCCCGCCCATGCTGTGGCCCACCACCACCGGCGCCATGCCGGTGACCTCGGTCACGCGCTGCACTGCGGCGTCGATGGTGGCCGCGTAGTCGTCCATCGAGCCAAAGGCGGGCTCCAGCGTGACCGCCACATAGGCATGGCCGCGCTCGCGCAGCGCAGCCAGCCACGGCAACCAGAACCCCCGGTTGCACAGAAAGCCATGCACCAGCACCACGCCCCGGCGCGTGGCCCGCTGGCCGGGCGCCAGGGGCGGCAACCAGTCGGGCACGGCGCTGTGGCGAAAGGGCTGGCGCCAGCCGAACACCGCCAGCGCCAACCGTGCCTCGGCCCACCAGGCCGATGCCAGCTGCCGCCATGACGGCCGTGGCGCGGGGTCAGCGCGGTTCACACGCAGCATGGTCACGAACTGCAGCCCCAGCACCAGCCCGAACAATGCCAGCGCGACGGCCACGCCCGCCAGCGCCATCAGCGGCGAGCGGGGCCATTGCCATGCCAGCCAGGCGATCGTGGCCAATAGGTTGAAGAGGACCACGGCTTGCTGCCAGCGTGCGTTCATGGATTCAGGGGGTGTAGCAATGAAACAGTCCGCATTGTGCGGCCAGCCCCAGGAGGACTTGCGATGGACGTGGCCCACACCATTCGCGGCTGCATTGCCGCTGTGAACGCCCTGCGCCAGCGCTGTCGCCTGCGAGACGGAACTGGCGCGCACCCTAGGACAAGCCCGGTAGCCGAGCCCGCGCCCCTGCTCCGACAATCTGGGCCCACACACCTTAGATCGTGAACACGTTCCGAGAACCTGCCCACCGGAACACCCGAGGACACCGCATGGAAAAGATTTGGCTCAAAAGCTACCCCCCGGGGGTTCCCCACGATGTGCAGCCCGAGCAATACCGCTCGGTGGCGCACCTGCTGGAAGAATCCTTTCGCAAGCACGCCTCGAGCCCGTTTTCGGTCTGCATGGACCAGTGGATGTCCTACGGCGAACTCGATCGCCTGTCGGCGGCCCTGGGCGCCTACCTGCAGGGCCTGGGGCTGGAGCCTGGCGCGCGCGTGGCGATCATGCTGCCCAACGTGCCCCAGTTTGGCGTGACCATGGCCGCCGTGCTGCGCGCCGGCTACACCTGCGTCAACGTGAACCCGCTCTACACCGCCCGCGAGCTGGAGCACCAGCTCAAGGACTCGGGCGCCACGGCCATCGTGATCCTGGAGAACTTTGCCCACACCCTGAGCGAGATCATCGAGCACACCGCCGTACAGCAGGTGGTGATGGCGTCCATGGGCGACCTGCTGGGCGCGGTGTATGGCCCGTGGATCACCTTTGCCGTGCGCCATCTGGCCAAGATGGTGCCCACCTACGAGCTGCCCCTGTCCAACGGGCGCAAGGTCGTCTCTTTCAAGAAGGCGCTGGCGCTGGGCGAGCGCCGCACGCTGGCGCCCAGCCAGGCCACGCTCGATTCCACCGCCTTCTTGCAATACACCGGCGGCACCACGGGCCTGTCCAAAGGCGCAGTGCTGACCCACCGCAATATCGTGGCCGCCACGCTGCAGGCCGAGGCCTGGTTCACACCCGCTTTGTCGAAGGTGGGCGACCTGAGTAAGGCGAACAGCATTGCCGCGCTGCCGCTGTATCACATCTTCGCGCTCACGCTGTGTCTGCTGGCCATACGCCAGGGCTCCAGCCTCACGCTGATTCCCAACCCGCGCGACATTCCGAAATTCATCGAGGTGCTCAAGAAGCGCCCCTTTCACATGCTGCCGGCCGTCAACACGCTGTTCAACGCGCTGCTGCAAAACCCGCAGTTCAAGTCGATCGACTGCTCTCACCTGTGCGTATCGCAGGCCGGGGGCATGGCCGCCAGCGAAGGCACGGCCAAGCAATGGCAAAAGGTCACGGGCAGCACCATGATCGAGGGCTGGGGCATGAGCGAGACCTGCGCCATCGGCACCAACAACCCCGTGACCAACACCGGGTTCAGCGGCACCATCGGCCTGCCGCTGCCGGGCATCGACATCGCCATCAAGGACGACGCGGGCTGCAATCTGCCGCTCGGCGAATCGGGCGAGATCTGCATCCGCGGCCCCAACGTGATGACGGGCTACTACAACCAGCCCGCCGAAAACGCCCTGGCCTTCACGGCCGACGGCTTCATGCGCACGGGCGACATCGGCATCATGGATGCGCAGGGCTACACGCGCATCATCGACCGCAAGAAGGACATGATCCTGGTGAGCGGCTTCAACGTGTTCCCCAACGAACTGGAGCAAGTCATCTCGCTGTGCCCCGGCGTGGTGGAATGCGCGGCCGTGGGCGTGGCCGACGAGAAGCAGGGCGAGGCGATCAAGGTCTTCGTCGTGAGGAGCGACCCGGCACTGACCGAGGACGAGGTGGCCAACTACTGCCACGCCAACCTCACCGGCTACAAACGGCCGAAGTACATCGAGTTCCGCGACGACCTGCCCAAGACCAATGTGGGCAAAATCCTGCGGCGCGAGCTGCGCACGGCCAAATAATTCGCTCACTCATTTATCCATAGCAGATGCCGCACACCCAGCCTGCGCTACCGCCAGATATCACAGTGCTGGAGCGCGGCTGGCTGTCGGCCAACAACATTGTTTTCAGCGGCCGGCACGGCACGGCGGTGGTGGACACGGGTTACTGCAGCCACGCCGACCAGACGGTGGCGCTGGTGCACGGCGCGCTGGCGGGCCGCGCGCTCGACCGCATCCTCAACACCCACCTGCACAGCGACCACTGCGGCGGCAACGCCGCGCTGCAGCAGGCCTGGCCGGGCGCAGAAACCGCCATCCCGCCAGGGCAGGCCGCGCAGGTGCGCCACTGGGATGCCTACGCGCTGAGCTACACCCCCACCGGCCAGCAATGCCCGCCCTTTCGCTGCGACACCCTGCTGCAGCCCGGCACCACCACGCTACTGGGCGACAGGGCCTGGCAGGTGCACGCCGCGCCGGGGCACGACCCGCACTCGGTGGTGCTGTTCGAGCCGCACAACGGCATCCTGATCTCGGCCGATGCGCTGTGGGAAAACGGCTTTGGCGTGGTGTTCCCCGAGCTGGAGGGCGAAAGCGCCTTTGCCGACGTGGCCGCCACGCTGGATGTGATCAAGAAGCTCGCGCCCAAGGTGGTGATCCCGGGCCACGGGCCGGTGTTTACCGACGCGGACCACGCCCTGGAAGGCGCCCGCCGCCGCCTGGACGGCTTCGCCCGCAACCCAGCCAAACATGCGCTCTACGCCGCCAAGGTGCTGCTCAAATACAAGCTGCTGGAGTGGCAGAAAATTGCCCTGGCAGACTTGCTCGCCTGGGCGCAGACCACGCCATATTTCGGCATGTTGCACGCCCGCTACTTTGCCGACCAGGCCGAGGCCCCGTGGCTGCACAGCCTGGCCGACGATCTGGTGCGGTCTGGTGCTGCCGTGCGCCAGGGCGAGTGGCTGCACAACGCCTGAGAGACTGAAAGTCTTTCATCCATATCCGCTTTGCACGCCAAAACAGGCGCTAGCGCTTATACAGAAAGCGCCAGCAGCTATTTAATCAATAGCAAACAGCCGCCACATGCCAGCGCGCGGGGCATCACGGCAGATCCTTGTTGACTTCAGGTGCAGCGGCTTCGCGCGGGCCCACCGTGCCCAGGCGGCTTTTGAGCGACTGCGGCTGGCCCGTCAGCATGGCTGCGTAATTGGTGGTGTTGGCCAGCACCTTTTTCACGTAGTCGCGCGTTTCGGCAAAGGGCACGTTTTCGGCCCAGATGGCCGCATCGAGCACCGGGCCGTTGCGCCAGCTGCGCGGGCGGCCGGGGCCGGCGTTGTAGGCCGCGGCGGCCATGGGCATGGAGCCGGCGAAATCATCGAGCGCCAGCTTGAGGTAGGCCGTGCCGATGGTGATGTTGGTGTCGCGGTCGGTGATCTGGTCGGGCGTGAAGCCGGTCAGCCCGATCTTGCGGGCCGTCCAGCGGGCCGTGGCCGGCATCACCTGCATGAGGCCCGAAGCGCCCACGCCCGAGCGCGCATCCATCACGAAGCGGCTTTCCTGGCGGATCAGGCCATAGACGTAGGCCGGGTCGAGCCCGATGCCCTGGGCGCGCTCGACCACGGCGTTGCGAAACGGCGTGGGAAAGCGCTGCGCGGTGTCGGTGACGGCCTTGGTGCGCTCGCTGGTGTTGATGCAGCGGTCCCACACCTCGCGCTGGCAGGCCAGGTCGGCGGCGGCCAGCAGCTCGCGGTCGGCCATGCCGCCGGGGGTGTGCAGGTTGGTGGTGTAGTTCCACTCGCGCACGCCTTCACTGCGCAGGCCCAGCTCGATGGCATACAGGCCGCGGTTGAGGCCCGGGTTGGCGCGGGCGGCGGCCTTTTCCTCGGCCGTGAGCGGCGCGGGCGCGGGGGGCGTGGTGATGCGCTGGCCCAGCTCTTCCAGGGCCAGCTGTTCATAAAAGCCGCGCGTTCCGGCAATGCCCTCCAGCCATTGCCGCGCTTGGGCGCGCTCGGCCTCGCTGGGCTTGGCGGCCAGCAGGGCGCGGGCTTTCCAGTACACCCAGGTGCTTTCCTGGCGGGCCTCGTCGCTCATGGCGTCCACGGTGTTGCCCACAGCTTTCCACTGGCCGGCGCGCAACGCGGCGCGCACCTTCCAGCCCAGCAGGTCGTCGTTCAGATGGCTGTTGCGCGTCACGTTGGAGAAATAGCCGTGTGCGCTGCCCGAGAGCTTCTGCGCAGCGGCTTTACCAATGACACCCCAGGCCCAGTTGCGCTCCTCGGCCGACAGGTACTCGCTCCATTTGCTGTCGAGCTGGTGCGCAGCGTTGTCGGGGTCGCCTGCGGCCAGCTTGATCAGCGCGAGCAGCACCAGTTCCTGGCGCACCCTGCCACCGGCCGTGTTGCGCGCCAACAGGTATTTGGTGGGCGAATCCAGCACCTCCTTGAGCTGCCCCAGCGCCTCGGGCGCAACGATCTCCACCGCCGCCCGCACCGCGCGCGGGCGGTTGGCCTCGGCGCCCAGGCGGGCCTTGCGCCAGACGTCCAGGGCCGAGAGCTTCTTGTCGCTGTAGAACTCGCTGGCCGCGTGGGTGCAGCCGTCGTCCGCATCGCGCTGCGCATACCAGTTGCGGCGCACATCGCCGGCGGCGCTGGCGGGGGCCGCGCCCTTGATCTGGTCGATCAGCAGGGCGTAGCAGTGCACCTCGCGGTCGTCCGACATGCGGTAGCTGGGGTGCTGCTCGGCAAACTGCGCCCAGTCGCGCCGCTGGCCCAGCAGCAGCAGCCAGTCGTTGCGCAGGCGGTCTTCCTGGTAGCTGCCGGCGTAGCGTTGCAAAAACGCCTGCACTTCCTGCGGCGGGGCCTCGTCCAGGCGCAGTTTCAGCTCCCAATAGGCGGCCCAGGGCTCGAGCGCGTGGCCGCGTGCGGCGGGCAGCAGCTGCGCGAGCTTGTTGCGGTCGCCCTTGCGGAACGCCTGTTGCATCTCCAGCAGGGTGTCGTCGCCCCGGTTTTGCGCCTGGACAAGGGGCGCAGCAGTGGCCAGCACGGCGGCGGCGACAAGGGGTGTCAGAATGGCTCTGAGTAATTGCATGGGGGAATTATCTGATGGACAAAGCAGCCCTTCGGCGCGCATTGATAGAAGAACGCCTCAACCTGCCCGATCGCCTACAGCGCGCCGACCTGTTACAGCAGGTGATGCGCATCTGGCTGGTGAACCGGCCCGACACCGTGATCGGCGCCTACTGGCCCATCAAGGGCGAGTTCGACCCCCTGCCCGCCCTGCACCGCTGGAAGGAAGACGGCGAACTGCTGGACGAGCCCCTGCGCCGGAGCATCGGCCTGCCGGTGGTGAACAAGCAGCACAAAACACTCACCTTTCATGCCTGGCACCCCGGCTGCCCCATGGAAGAAGACGCCTATGGCATCCCCAAGCCCAAGGACACCGAGGTCATCGTGCCCACGCTGCTGTTTGTGCCCTGCGTGGGCTATGCCCCCGGCGGCTACCGCCTGGGCTATGGCGGCGGCTTTTACGACCGCACGCTGGCCACGCTGCAACCCAGGCCCTTCACCGTGGGCCTGGGGTACACGCACGGCTACCTGGACGACTTCGAGCCCGAAGCGTTCGACCTGCCGCTCGACGCCATCCTGAACGACAACGGCGTGGTCTGGCCGGTGTAGCCGGCGCCGCAGCACGCGGGCGCGGCGCAAGCCGGTTCAAACCCAGGTTCAATACAACCCGCCAAAACGCATGAGCATGGCCTCTTCGCGCTCTTGCTGTCGGGCCAGGGCCGCCTGTTCGCGCAACCAGCGCTTGAGTTCGGCGTCGTCGCGCACGCGCTCCAGATCCTGCTGCATGGTCTGTGCGGTGTGGGCCATCTCATGCTGCAGCTGTTGCAGATGCGCTGCCAGCACAGGCGCCTTCGTGGTGGCGGTCACCATCACGCCCAATTCATCGCTGAGCCGCATTTCCGCCTCGGCCACCTCGTACTCCAGCACCGCCACTTGCTCCTTCAAGAGCAGCGACAGCGCCGCCAGCTTTTCGTCGGCCATGCGGGCAATGTGGGCCTCGTCCACCTGCTCGGCCTGCAGTTGCAGGCGCAGCAGCGTGACCAGGTCGCCACGCTCGTTGGCGGCGTTGGCCTGGGCCATCAGCGCGCTCTTGCGCTGGCGCTCTGCGGGGTCGGTCTCGCGGTCCGGGTGCAAGGCGCTGGCCAGTTGCCGGTAAATGGCGCGCATGGCGGCCTTGGCATCCAGCGCGTGCTGCTCGGCCTTGCGCTGCTTTTCAGTGGGCGGGCGCTTGGCTTTGCGCTCGGCCTGGCGCGCTTGCTCGGCCTCCCGGTCGGCCTGCACCTGGCGCATCACGGCTTCGAGCAAGTCTTGGGGCGAATCCAGGTCGTCAACGCCATCCAGATCCAGCGGTCGCCCCAGAAACTGCTCCATTGCATTCAGCACCTGCTGCTTGGCGTCCTGAAGTTCCTGCGCCTGCTGCGCCTGGGCCTCGGGCGGAAAGTACTGCGCATGCAACGCCGTCCACTGCGCCTCGTCCATTTCCTGCTGCACGACCAGCAACAGGCTCTGCACCAGGCCGCGCACCGATTTTTGCTGGGCCGCCGACAAGCCCTTGCGCTGCAGCCGCTCGTGCAGATAAAGCAGCATCTGCGCCTGTGTCTGCGCAATGCGGCGCTCAAGCTCCGAAAGCTGCGCCAGATGCGGCCCGCGCACGCTGGCCGCCAACTGTTCGATGTCCTGCATCTGGCGGCCCAGGTTGTCCACCCGTGCCAGCAGCTTGTTAAAGCGCTGCTGTGCGGGGCTGAGTTTGCCCTGCGCGGTTTTTTTCACTTTCAGGCGCGCCACACTGTCGGTGACCGGGGCGGGCTCAGCGGCTGGCACTTCGCCAAACAGATCGAGAGAGGGGGTGGTGTTCATCGTTCGTGCAACCTTCAAGAGCCATGCGTCCGATGCCAGGGGAAAGCACCGCAACCCAGCGCAGGCGCCCCGGAAAAGGGTGGCCGATCCCGAGAAGGCTCGCGCCCACCGGGGTGTCGGCGCTAGCATGGTGGCCGTGTATTTTCCCATCACAGGTGCCCCATGCCCCAGCTCTACATCGGCAACAAGAACTATTCCTCGTGGTCCATGCGCCCCTGGGTGCTGCTGCGCCAGGCAGGTATTGCATTCGACGAAGTGCGCGTGCGCTTTGACAGCTTCGAGGCCGGCTCGGAGTTCAAGCGCACCCTCGGCGCTGTCAGCCCCACGGGCAAGGTGCCGGTGCTGGTCGATGGCGACCTGGTGGTGTGGGACACCCTGGCGATTGCCGAATACCTGGCCGAGAATTACCCCGAGAAACAGCTCTGGCCCCAGGACAAGGCGGCCCGCGCGCGCGCCCGCAGCGTCTGCGCCGAAATGCACAGCGGCTTCACCGCGCTGCGCGGCCACTGCCCCATGAACATCGAAGCAAATCTTGCCGACACCGGGGCCCTGATCTGGCGCGACCAGAGCGCCGTGCGCGCCGACGTGCAGCGCCTGGTGGACATGTGGAGCGGCCTGCTCGCGCAATACGGCGGGCCGATGCTGTTTGGCGCGTTCACCATCGCCGACGCCTTCTACGCCCCCGTGTGCATGCGCCTTGCCACCTACGGCCTGCCGGTGCCCGCGCACATCGCCGCCTATGTGGACCGCGTGCGCGAACTGCCGGGCGTGAAGGCCTGGATCGATGACGCCCTGGCCGAGCAGGATTTCCGCGCATTCGAGGAGCCTTACCGGCTCCAGCGCTGAGCCAGAAACGCCTCAGCCCGGCCGAAACTGCTTGCGCAAAAACGGCTTGTGCCGCGCAATGTGCGCCATCTGCGCGGGGGCAATGGTGCCGCCCAGGTCCACGCCATCGCCGTTGAGCACCTCGTTGGCATAGGCCAGCGCGCGCGCCACCACCTCTTCGTCGCCCACGCCCTGCTGCGCGGCCAGATCCAGCGCCACGCGCTTCATGGCGCGCTGCGACAGCATCCACATGGCGCCAAAGGCGTCCCAGGCTGCGGCGGCTTCCTTGAACTTGTCGTGCTCGGCCAGGATGCTGCTGAGCGGCTTGGCCAGGATCTCCTGCAGGTCGTCCACCCTGGATTGCAAGGCCTCGAACTGCGCCTCGCGCTGCAGGGCGGCCGCGGCGGCGTTGGCTGCGGCGTCGGGTGCGGTGGGCACGGGCACGCTGCCGTCGGGGTTGAGCTGGGCAATGGTGAGGTCAGACGATAGGGACATGGTGGGCTGGAATATACGGCCGGGGGGCCCGGCCTAAACTACGCCGATGCAAATCTACATGGTAGGCGGCGCCGTCCGCGACAAGCTACTGGGCCGCCCCGTGAATGACCACGACTGGGTGGTGGTGGGTGCCACGCCCGAGCAGATGCGGGCGCTGGGCTATCTGCCGGTGGGGCGCGACTTTCCGGTTTTTCTGCACCCCGAAACGCGCGAGGAATACGCGCTGGCGCGCACCGAGCGCAAAAGCGGGCGCGGCTACCGGGGTTTCGTGGTGCAAAGCTCACCCGATGTGACGCTGGAAGAAGACCTGGCGCGGCGCGACCTTACTATCAATGCGATAGCTACTAGCGCAGACCCATCAAGCGCTACAGGCCATTTTGACCCTTATGGCGGCGAACGCGACCTGCACGACCGCGTGCTGCGCCACGTCACCGACTCGTTTCGCGAAGACCCGGTGCGCATCCTGCGCGTGGCGCGGTTTGCCGCGCGTTTCACCGACTTCACGGTGGCGCCCGAGACGATGCAGCTCATGCGCGAGATGGTGGCGCACGGCGAGGCCGACCACCTGGTGGCCGAGCGCGTGTGGCAAGAGCTGGCGCGCGGGCTGATGGAGGAGCGCCCCTCGCGCATGTTCGAGGTGCTGCGCGCATGCGGCGCCCTCGCCGTGGTGCTGCCCGAGGTGGACCGCCTGTGGGGCGTGCCCCAGCGCGCCGAATACCACCCCGAAGCAGACACCGGCGTGCACCTGATGCGGGTGCTGGACATGGCGGCGCGGCTGCAGGCGCCACTGGCCGTGCGCTTTGCCTGCCTTACGCACGAGCTGGGTGAGAAATTGGAGGAGAAATTGGGGTCAGACTCCAATTTAAACAAATTGGAGTCTGACCCCAATTTCTCCTCTGACCCCAATTTCCCTATCGGCCACGGGCAGCGCAGCGCCAAACGGCTCCAGGCCCTGTGCGAGCGCCTGCGCGTGCCCACCGAATGCCGCGAAACCGCCGACGTGGTGGCGCGCGAGCACGGCAACATCCACCGCAGCGGCGAGCTGGGCGCAGCGGCCCTGGTGCGCCTGATCGAGCGCTGCGACGGCATTCGCAAGCCGGCGCGCTTTGACGAAATCTTGCTGGCCTGCGAGTGCGACGCGCGCGGGCGCCTGGGCTTTGAGGAAGCGCCCTACCCGCAGCGCCAGCGGCTGCGCGAAGCACTCGCCGCGGTGCAGTCGGTTGCTACCAGTGTGATAGCTGCACGCGCAGCACAGGCGGGCGTTACAGGCCAAAAAGTGGGTGAAATGATCCACGCAGCGCGGGTGCAGGCCGTGGCCGCCTGGCCAGGGCTGGCGCCCGCGCCCGGCGCCTGATCAAGCAATCAAGCAGCCTGCACCGAGCGCACCCAGCGCACGATGTCAGCCGCGCCCATGGCGCCCGAAATGCGCGACAGCTCGCGCCCGCCTTTGAACAGCACCATGGTCGGAATGCTGCGAATGTTGTAGGGCGCGGCCACCTGCGGGTTGGCCTCGGTGTCGAGCTTGGCCAGGCGCACGCCGGGCTCCAGCTCGCGCGCGGCCTGTGCAAACGCGGGGGCCATCTGGCGGCAGGGGCCGCACCAGGGGGCCCAGAAATCGACCAGCACCAGGATCTGGCTGCGCTGCACATGTTTGCCAAAGCTGGTGGCGTCCAGCGCCAGCGGCGCGCCCGTGAACAGCGGCTGGTGGCAGCTGCCGCAATCGGGCGCGCTGGCCAGCTGGGCCGGCTGGACGCGGTTGGTGGTGTGGCAGTGCGGGCAGACGATGTGCAGGGCTTCGGTCATGGCGGGCTTTCAGGGCAATGGCTTTGGACATCGGGCCGTGGGCCGCGAAATTCAAGGCGCCGAGAAGTGGCGCTTCAAAGCCATTTCACGGCCAGGCTGAGCACAAAGCTCAGCAGCACCGTGCTGGCCAGCGGAATGAACCATTCGCGCCCGAACAGCCGAAAGCGGAAATCCCCCGGCAAGCGCCCCAGCCCCATGCGCTGCAGCCAGGGCGACAGGCCGTTGATGAGCACCAGCGCCAAAAATACGACGACAAGCCAGCGGATCATGGCAAGGCCTTGTTCATGCACTCACAACCGGTGCGAGCGGTCGCCGCGCACAAAACCCAGCGCATCCCACGGTTCGCCCTTGGCCAGCGCCAGTACCTTGAACAACTCGCCCATCTCGTGCTCCATGATCAATTTGGCCGCTGTTGCCCGTTGCGCCTGCGGAAGCTGCTCCATTTTTGGAAGCAGCCCGCAGTTGATCAGAAAGTGCGCCTGCGTGGTGTAGCCCAGCACTTCCAGCCCGGCCTCCTGCGCGGCCAGCGCCATGGCGGTGAAGTTGACATGGGCGGTGATGTCTTTCAGGCCCACCGCCACCAGCGGGTCGCCGTCGGCCAGGTGGCCCTGGTGGCACATCACCGTGCCCATATGGCGCTGCGGGTGATAGTACTCACTCTCGCCAAAACCATAGTCCAGCAAGAAGATGGCACCGCGCACCAAGCGGTCGGCCAGGGTGCGGATGAAACCTTCGCCCTGGGCATGGATTTCCGTCAGATAGTCGTGCGGGCCTTCGATCTCGACGGGCGGGCGCAGCTCGGTGGGCCGGTCGGCCCAGACGAATGCGCCTTCATGCACGACCACGCCGCGTTCATGCCACACGCCACCCTCTTGGCCGCCATGGCGGGCCAGCAGTTGCACGGGCATGGCATCAAGCACCTCGTTGCCCACCACCACACCTTCGAACTGCGCGGGCAGCGCATCCACCCACTGCAGCTTGTGCGCATGCCTGGCCAGCAAGTTCTGCTGGCGCGCGCGCAGGCTGCCCGACAGGTCGACGATGGTGTAGCGCTGCACGCGGTCGCCCAGCGCATCGAGCAGTTGCAAAGCCAGGGCGCCCGAGCCGGCGCCAAACTCCCACACCTCGTGCGTGCCGGTTTGCACCAGCGCCTCGTCCACCTGCAGGGCCAGGGTCTGGCCGAACAACGGCGTGAGCTCGGGCGCGGTCACGAAGTCGCTGCCCGACTCGGGCATGGCGCCGAATTTGGTGGAATCGTTGGCGTAATAGCCCAGGCCCGGGGTGTACAGGGCGAGCGCCATGAAGCGGTCAAACCCGATCCAGCCGCCGGCTTCGGCAATGGCCTGGGCGATGTGGGTTTGGAGGGCGGTCGTTAAACTTGTGGGTTCTGTCGTCACGGCCTGCATTGTCCCCGAATGTCCACCACCCCCCGTCCGCGTACCGTCCTGGTCACCGGCGCCGCCCGGCGCCTGGGCCGCAGCATTGCGCTGGCGCTGGCGGCAGGCGGCTGGCAGGTGGCAGTGCATTACCGCTCATCGCAGCAAGACGCTATCGATACAGTAGCTGCCTGCGCACAGCTGACAAGCGCCAGCGCCCATTTTTATGCAGATTTTGACGACGAGGCGTCGGTGCGCGCCCTGCTGCCCCGGGTGATCGCCCACTTTGGCAGCGTGGATGCTGTGGTCAACAGCGCCTCGCTGTTCGAGCACGACAACGCCCAGTCGTTCGGGTTTGCCGCGCTCGAAAAGCACCTGCGCAGCAACACCGGCGCCCCCATCGTGCTGGCCCAGGCCCTGCACCAGCATCTGCAGGAGCGCGCCGCCGCCGGCGATGCCGACGCGCACGGCGCCGTGGTCAACCTGCTGGACCAGAAGCTCTGGAACCAGAACCCCGATTTTCTGAGCTACACGCTTTCCAAGGCCGCGCTCGAAGCCGCTGGCACCATGCTGGCGCTGGCGCTGGCGCCGCGCGTGCGGGTGGTGGGCGTGGCGCCCGGCCTCACGC
Organism: Acidovorax sp. T1; assembly: GCF_002176815.1. Classification (NCBI taxonomy): domain Bacteria; kingdom Pseudomonadati; phylum Pseudomonadota; class Betaproteobacteria; order Burkholderiales; family Comamonadaceae; genus Acidovorax; species Acidovorax sp. T1. The sequence goes on from NZ_CP021648.1 coordinate 3,457,153, forward strand.
TCACCAGCCATCTGCTGAGCGACGAAAAATTCCAGCAACTGCACGCCCTGAGCCCGCTGGGCCGCTCGTCCACCGCCGACGACGTGGCGGCCACCGTGCGCTTTGCGCTGGAGAACCGGTCGATCACCGGCACCACGCTGCTCGTCGATGGCGGCCAGCACCTGATGAAGTTCGAGCGCGACTTTTCCCTGATGTGAGCCCATGCTCACCCCCACACCATGAACCAAGCCACCGGTCTCCAGACCCTGACCCTCACCGGGCTGCGCTTTGATGCCAACCTGGGCATCCTGGCGCACGAGAAAAAAGCCCCCCAGCCGATCCAGGTCGATGCCGAGCTGAGCCTGGGCGCGCAGCCGCTGGCGCCGCACGACGACGACATCGCGCATGTGCTCGACTACCGCAAGGTGCGCCAGATCATCATCGACGAGTGCACGGCAGAGCATGTGAACCTGCTCGAAAGCCTGATCGGCAAGCTGGCGCAGCGGCTGATGCAGCTGCCCGGCGTGCTGGGCGTGCGCGTGAAAATCGCCAAGCTCGAAATTTTTGACGACTGCGAAGTGGCGATCCGCATGGAGACAGGACAGTGGTGAACGCGATGAATGCAATGGACAGCAGCGCCTGGACGGGCGAAGACACCGCAGCAGCGGCGGCCCCCGAGCGCGCACCGGCCGACTTCAAGATCGAGCGCGAGACCCACAAGCTCGAAAAGCGCCTGTGCCGCGAGGTGGGCAAGGCCATCGTGCACTACAACATGATCGAAGAGGGCGACAAGGTCATGGTCTGCATGTCGGGCGGCAAGGACAGCTATGCGCTGCTGGACATCCTGCTCAAGCTGAAACGCCGCGCGCCGATTCACTTTGATCTGATTGCCGTCAACCTCGACCAGAAGCAGCCCGGCTTCCCCGAGCATGTGCTGCCCGATTACCTCAAAACCACCGGCGTGCCGTTCCACATCGAGAACGAGGACACCTACAGCATCGTCAAGCGCCTGATTCCCGAGGGTAAGACCACCTGCAGCCTGTGCAGCCGCCTGCGACGGGGCATTCTGTACCGCGTGGCCGACGAGCTTGGCGCCACCAAGATCGCCCTGGGCCACCACCGCGACGACATTTTGCAGACGCTGCTGCTCAACATGTTCTTTGGCGGCAAGATGAAGAGCATGCCGCCGAAGCTGGTCAGCGACGACGGCCGCCATGTGGTGATCCGCCCGCTGGCCTTCGTGGCCGAAAAAGACACCGCGCGCTGGGCGCAGCACCGCAACTTCCCCATCATTCCGTGCAACCTGTGCGGCAGCCAGGAAAACCTGCAGCGCAAGCAGGTGGGCGAGATGCTGCGCGAGTGCGAGAAAAAATACCCCGGCCGCGTGGAGAACATGTTCAACGCGCTGCAAAACGTGGTGCCCAGCCACCTGCTCGATGGCGCGCTGTACGATTTCAAGGGAGCGCGCGCCACCGGCGTGGCCGACGACAACGGCGACAAGGCCTTTGACACCGAGGATTTCCCCGCGCCCTCTGCGCTGCCCGGCGTGCAGGTGGTGCGCATCGGCTGACAGCGCCGCCACCGGCGCTTTTTTTCAAGGAGCTGCCATGACTGCCATGCGATGGATCACTTGGCCCCTGCTGTGCGCGGCGCTGTGGCTGACCGGCTGCGCCAGCACCCGCCTGGTGGACAGCGATGTGCAATCGTTCTCCCAGCTCGCCGGCGCGCCCGCGCATCCCACCTACCGTTTTGAACGCCTGCCGTCGCAGCAAGCCCTGGGCGCCCAGCAGTCGGCCGCGGAAGAACAGGCCCGGCAGGCGCTGGCCAAGGTGGACCTGCGCCAGGACAGCGCGGCGCCGTTTTACCGCGTGCAGGTGCATGCCCGCACCGACCTTCAGGCCTATCCGGACTACTGGGATGGCCCCGGCTGGGGCTGGGGTGGCTGGGGCGGTGGCCGGGGTTTTCATGGCGGCCTGTCGATGCGTTTTCCGCCCCCCACGCTGTACCGGCGCGAAGTCGGCCTGGTCCTGCGCGAGGCGGCCAGCGGCACCGTGGTGTACGAGACCCGCGCCGTGCACGAGGGGGTGTGGACCGACAACCCGGCCGTGTTTGCCGCCATGTTCGACGCCGCCCTGAACGGTTTTCCCACGCCACCCACAGGGCTACGCCGCATCGTCCTCGAAATTCCGCGCTAAGGCGTGCACCCTGCCCCATGAACGCCACCCGCATCATTGCCATTCGCCACGGCGAAACCGCCTGGAACGTGGACACCCGCATCCAGGGGCATCTCGACATTCCGCTCAACGACACCGGCCTGTGGCAAGCGCGGCAGCTGGCGCGGGCCTTGGCCGACGAGCCCGTGGCCGCCATCTACACCAGCGATCTGCAGCGCGCCCGGACCACGGCCCAGGCGGTGGCGGACGCCACGGGCGCACCGCTCACGCCCGAGCCCGCTCTGCGTGAACGCAGTTTTGGCCACTTTCAGGGCCGCACCTTCGCGCAAATCGAGGCCGAGCTGCCCGAAGACGCCCTGCGCTGGCGCAAGCGCGACCCGCACTATGCGCCCGAGGGCGGCGAATCGCTGACAGCGCTGCGCACCCGCATCGACAACACCGTGCACCGCCTGGCGGCCCGCCACCCCGGCGAGCTGGTGGTGCTGGTGGCGCACGGCGGCGTGCTGGATGTGCTGTACCGCCTGGCCACCGGCCAGGAGATCCAGGCGCCGCGCACCTGGCAGCTGGCCAACGCGGCCATCAACCGGCTGCTGTGGACGCCGCAAGGCCTCAGCCTGGTGGGCTGGGCCGACACCCAGCATCTGGACAACGCCGCCCGCGATGAAACCACTGCCTGATCTGACTGATCTGCCTGGCGCGCTGCTGGCCAGCATCGGCCAACGTGTGGACCGGATCGACACGCCTTCGCTGGTGGTGGACCTGGACGCCATGGAGCGCAACATCCAGCGCATGGCCGACTTCGCCCGCAAGCACGGCGTGCGCTGGCGCCCCCACGCCAAGATGCACAAGAGCGCCGAAATCGCGCTGCTGCTGCAGCGCGCCGGAGCCACCGGCGCCTGCGTGCAGAAAGTGGCCGAGGCCGAAACACTGGCCGCTGGCGGGGTGAACGACATCTTCATCAGCAACGAGGTGGTGGCCGCACCCAAGCTGCTGCGGGTGGCGCGCCTGGCTGCGCAGCTGGCCGCACGCGGCGGGCGCCTGGCCATCGCGGTGGACAGCGCGGAAGGCATCGAGCGCCTTGCAGAGGCCATGGCCTTGGCCGGCAGCACGCACGGCATCGACGTGTTGGTGGAAATCGATGTGGGCCAGGGCCGCTGCGGCGTGCCGCCCGGCGCGCCGGCGGTGGCCCTGGCGCTGGCCGTGGCCCACCATGCGCGACTGCGCTTTGCCGGGCTGCAGGCCTACCATGGCCGCGCCCAGCACTTCGTTAGCGCGACCGAGCGGCGCGAGGCCATCGCCGCCGCCGTGCGCGCGGCCGAGCACACCCGCGCGCTGATCGTGGCGGCGGGCCTGCCCGTGCCACTGGTGACCGGATCAGGCACCGGCACGCTGGTGCACGAAGCCGCCAGCGGCGTGTATGGCGAGCTGCAGGCCGGTTCGTTCCTGTTCATGGATGCCGACTACGCCCGCAACGAGCGCGAGCCCGCCCAGCCCGCGTTCGAGCAGGCGCTGTTCGTCAAGACCCAAGTCATCTCGGTGAGCGACAGCCATGCGGTGTGTGACGCGGGCCACAAAAGCCACGCCATCGACTCGGGCCTGCCCACCGTGGCCCTGCTGCCGCCCGAGCGCGCGCTGCGCTATGCCAACGGCGGCGACGAGCATGGCGTGCTTTATGCCGACGGCCCCAAGGCCCGCCTGCCCGCGCTGGGCCTCATGCTGTGGCTGGTGCCGGGGCACTGCGACCCCACGGTGAACCTGCACGATTTCCTGATCGGCGTGCGCGGCGGGCTGGCCCTGGGCGTGGTGGAACGCATCATCAGGGTTGATGCCAGAGGCGCGCTGACCTGATTGGGGCAAGAATCGGTGGACATTTTGGTGTCATCCCATGAGCCCCAGCCAGATCATTGTTCTTGCCACCCCGGTCTTTCTCGTGCTGATCGCCATCGAGCTGGCCATCGGCATCCGGCGCCAGCGCAACACCTACCGGCTGGCCGATGCAGTCAGCAGCATCAGCCTTGGGGCTCTGAGCCAGACCAGCGCCGTGTTCACGCGGCTGCTGCGCATCGGCATCTACACCGCCTTGTTCGAGCAGGTGGCGCTGTGGCGCAACGATGCGTTCTGGACCAGCCTGCCTGGCTGGCTGCTGGCGCTGGTGTTCTACGACTTCTGCTACTACTGGCTGCACCGCATGGGGCACGAGTCGGCGGTGCTGTGGGCGGCGCATGCGGTGCACCACCAGAGCCAGGACTACAACCTGTCCACCGCGCTGCGCCAGACCAGTTCGGGCGCGCTGCTGGGCTGGGTTTTTTATGTGCCCATGGCGCTGGCGGGCGTGCCGCCGCTGGTGTTTGGCGTGGTGGCGCTCATCGACCTGCTCTACCAGTTCTGGGTGCACACCGAGCAGGTGGGCAAGCTCGGCTGGTTTGACCGCTGGTTCTGCAGCCCCAGCAACCACCGCGTGCACCATGCCGTCAACGATGCGTATCTGGACAAGAACTACGGCGGTATCCTGATCCTTTGGGACCGGATGTTCGGCACCTTCAAGGACGAAGACGCGCAGGAGAAATGTGTGTACGGCACGCGCGGCCTGCTCAACAGTTGGGACCCGCTGTGGGCCAACGCGCAGGTGTATTCCGGGCTGGCGCACGACAGCTGGCACACCCGGCGCTGGGGCGACAAGCTGCGCGTGTGGCTCAAGCCCCCGGGCTGGCGGCCGGCCGATGTGGCCGCGCGCTTTCCCAAGCCCGCCTTCAGCATGGCGCGGATGGCGCTCTACCACCCGCCGATGTCGCGCGCCGTGCAATGGTTTGCGCTGGTGCAGTTCGTGCTGCTGCTCGCGGGCGTGGCGGCCTTTTTGTGGCAGGCCGATGCGACGCCGCTGGCGCACAACGCCATCTGGTTTGCGGTGCTGCTGACGGTGCAATGGTCGCTGGGCGCGGTGATGCAGGGGCGCATTGGCATGCTGATGGCGCTGATGCTGCAAAGCGCTGCGCTGGCCACGGCCACCAGTGCGCTGGGGTTCACGCAATGGCATTGGCTGTTCAAGCCGCTGACGATGGTATTCGCTATTTTTTTGGTAGCTATCAGCGCTTACCCATCAAGCGCTAGAGGCCAATTTGGCTCTAAATCCCTGATTCTTCTTGCTGCTGCACTGGCCGGATCGCTGGCCGGGGATGTGTTCCTGATGTTCCCGGGCTTCTTCATTCCCGGCCTGGTGAGCTTTCTGGTGGCGCATCTGTTTTATGTGGCGCTGTTCAAACGTGGACAGGCGTGGTTTCCGCACCGGGGCGCACTGGCCGCTACGCTGGGCATTGGCGTGGCCATGTATGCCTTTCTGTGGGCGGGCGGCCTGCCGTCTGCGCTGCGCGTACCGGTCGCGGCCTATGTGCTGGTGATCGCGCTGATGGCGGCCCAGGCCATCGGCCGGGCGAAAATGTTGCGCGACACGCCTTCGCTGCTGGTCGCCATCGGCGCCGGGTTTTTCATGCTCAGTGACTCGCTGCTGGCCACCAACCGGTTTGTGCACCCCTTGCCCATGGCGCAGGTCTGGGTGCTGGCAACGTATTACGCAGCGCAAGCACTGATCGTGGCGGGATTACTGCGGGGTGCAGCCCTCGCAGAGCCAGCCCCCGCCGCCACCCTTACACCCCAAACAGATCTTGCCCGCTCGCCTTCGGCGGCGTAACCCCCAAGTGGCGATACGCCGCCAGTGTGGCAATGCGCCCGCGCGGCGTGCGCTGCAGGTAGCCTTGCTGGATGAGATACGGCTCGATCACGTCCTCGATGGTGCCGCTTTCCTCGCCAATGCTGGCGGCGATGTTATCGAGGCCCACAGGGCCACCGTCAAAGCGATGGATCAGGGCTTCGAGCAGCTTACGGTCCATCACGTCAAAGCCCTGCGGGTCCACGTCGAGCATGGCCAGCGCCTTGTCGGCGATGGCTTTGGTGATGCGGCCATCGCCCTTGACCTCGGCGTAGTCGCGCACGCGGCGCAGCAGCCGGTTGGCGATGCGCGGCGTGCCGCGCGAGCGCCGTGCCAGCTCGAAGCCACCCTCGTCGTCCATGGGCGTACCCAGCAGCCCCGCGCTGCGGGTGACGATGCGCGCCAGCTCTTCGGGCGTATAAAACTCCAGCCGCGCCACGATGCCAAAACGGTCGCGCAGCGGGTTGGTGAGCATGCCCGCGCGCGTGGTGGCGCCCACCAGCGTGAAGGGCTGCAGATCGAGCTTGATGCTGCGCGCCGCCGGCCCTTCGCCGATCATGATGTCGATCTGGTAGTCCTCCAGCGCGGGGTAGAGGATTTCCTCGACCACGGGCGAGAGGCGGTGGATCTCGTCGATGAACAGAACGTCGTTCTTCTCCAGGTTGGTCAGCAGCGCCGCCAGGTCCTTGGGTTTTTCGAGCACCGGGCCGCTGGTCTGGCGCAGGTTCACGCCCAGTTCGGCCGCGATGATGTGTGACAGCGTGGTCTTGCCCAGGCCGGGCGGACCAAACAGCAGCACATGGTCGAGCGCCTCGCCACGCTTCTTGGCGGCGCCGATGAAGATCTCGAGCTGCTCGCGCGCCTTGGCCTGGCCCACGTATTCCTGCAGCAGCTTGGGGCGCAGGGCGCGCTCAATGGCCTCCTCTTGGGGCGATGCCGGGACAGCAGAGATGACGCGCTTTGCGGGCGCGGGGGCGAAGTCGTCGGTTTGAATGCTCATGCCATGTGCGGCCCCTGGGGGCGATGTGCGTGCGGACTCATGGCGCCGGTTTCAGCCAGTTTTTGAGGGCAGTCTGGAAGGCCAAGTCAAAACGGCCATAGTAGTCGTAGTCGGTGGGGTTCTGGCAACTTGCGGCACCGCCCGCCAGCTGTCCGACAACGTAGCGCTTGCTGCCAATGGGCAGGAAAAGGCCTGAGCCGCTGCTACCAAACTCCGTCGTGCCAACAGTCAACCCCACGGTCAGAAAACGCGAGTCCTGCGGCGCGCTCACCAGGCAGGTGAACATGTCTGTGTTCACGGCTGTGCCAAAAGTGCAGTTGGCAAACTGCTTGACTGCGCCCTCAAAAAGCTTTTGCATGTCGCCCTGAGGATGGTGGAGGCCAGCAGTGACGGCGCCTTCGGCCACGGCGCCGAAATAGGAGCCGGCAAACACAATACCGGCCGGCGGCGCAGCGTTGAGCTGCATGAAGGATGTGTCGGTAGCCGGCTGTGCGGACAGCAAGGTGGCGCCACCACTCAACTGCTGCGTTCCAGGGTTCGGCAGGCTGCTATTGCACGCAGCCGAGCGGTAAAACCAATATGTCTCCACAGAAGATGCCGCCGTCTGCGTGGAAACGCAGTGGCTGGCGGTCAGGAAATACGGGGTGGTGCTGGACTGTGCATCGTTGAGCAGCGTGCCCGTACACAGGTAGCCCGCGCCGTTCTCCTCGAAAGTCATGAGCGCAACCGAGCGGCTTTCACTGCTGTACTCGGGCCGGCACGACACATCGATGTTGCAGGTGTCAGCATTGCCCTTCTCAGGCAGCCTGCTTTGCGCCGCAATTTTGGGTGAAACAAAAAAGTGCGACAGCGTGGGCACGGCAATGTCGAGCAGGGTCAGGTCGGCATTGGCCGGCAGCTCCACCTCCAGCGTGGTCTCAGCGCCGCCGAAATCGGGGCTCCAGTAGGTGCGCGCCGCGTCGCCGGTGTCGCCCGCCTGCAGATTGCGCGCAATGGCGCCCAGCACATCTTCGCCCGACACCTCGAACACGGCCTCATCGGCCTGCGCATAAAAGCGCAGCGTGCTGCCCGCCGGCAGCGCGCGCACCAGCAGCCCCAGGCGCACACCCAGCGCACCTTGCGCCGTGAAGCTGATGGCGGCCCGCTGCGTGCCCCGCTCTGTGGCGGACCACTGCAACTGCGCCCGCAGGCCCGACGAAGTGGCCGTGGCAGGCACATCCCGGGACAGGCCGATTTGCTGGCGCATGCCGTTGCCCGGGGTGAGCGCTGCCTTTTTTTGCTGCGATTGCAGCGCCGGCGCCGCCAGCGGCCCCAGTTGCACCGGCGTGGCCTTTGGTGCACGGCCGGCGGCACGCGGCAACGAGGGGGTTGCCTTGAGTGCCTTGCCCAAGCTCGGGTCAAACGGTTCGATCCGGTCGGCCGCGGATGTGTCTGGCGCGGGCGAGCCGCCACCGCCACCACCGCCGCAGGCGATCACAAACAACGCCGCACCGGCGACGCACACCCACTGCATGGATTGTCGAAACTTCATGGCAACTTCGTCCTGGATTCGTTTGCTTGGGGGCTATTTCGCCAGCGCCTTGAGCGCCAGCTTGATGCCGTCACTCACGCCCACATCCGGCGGCAAGGCCTTGAGCGCTGCCGCCGCTTCCTTGTCGTTGTAACCGAGTGCCAGCAGCGCCTGCAAAATGTCCACCTGGGCATCGCTGGTCACCTGTGCGTGCGCGCCCATGTCGGCGCCCAGCTTGCCCTTGAGCTCCAGCAGCAGGCGCTCGGCGGTCTTCTTGCCGATGCCCGGCACCTTGACCAGGCGGCCCGCCTCCTGCAGCGTGATGGCCTGTGCCAGATCAGCCACCCCCATGCCACTCAGGATGGACAGCGCCGTGCGCGGCCCCACGCCCGATATCTTGATGAGCTCGCGAAACGCTTGGCGCTCGGGCGCGGTGGCAAAGCCATACAGCAGCTGCGCATCCTCGCGCACGATGAACTGTGTGAGCAGGCTCACGCGCTCGCCCACGGCGGGCAGGTTGTAGAAGGTGCTCATGGGCACATGCACCTCGTAGCCCACGCCGTGGCAGTCCAGCAGCACCTCGGGTGGGTTCTTCTCCAGCAGGGTGCCGGTCAATTTGCCTATCATGGATGTCCTTTGCCGGCGAACGCACCAATTGCAGCGCCGTCTTTTTGCCGTGTTTTCCGTTGCCTGACTGGAATTATCCGCGTGATCCTGCGCCACACCTTCACCCCCCACAACAACACCCGGCTCACGCACCTGTGCGGCCCGGCCGACGTGCACCTGCGCACCATCGAGGTGGCCCTGCAAGTGGGCATTGCGCACCGGCACGAGCAGTTCAAGGTCGATGGCCCCAAGGCCAAGGCCACGCAGGCCATGGAGTTGCTGCAGGCCCTGTACGAGATGGCCGAGCGCCCCATCACCGAAGACTATCTGCAGCTCATGCTGGCGGGCGACAGCTCTCTGGTGGAAGCGCCCGAAGGGGCCATCGTGCTCAACACCCGCCGGGCCGACCTGCGCGGGCGCACGCCCACGCAGAACCTGTACCTCGAAAACATCGCCACGCACGACATCACCTTCGGCATCGGCCCTGCCGGCACGGGCAAGACCTATCTGGCCGTGGCCTGCGCCGTGGATGCGCTGGAGCGCAGCGCCGTGCAGCGCATCGTGCTGACGCGCCCCGCGGTGGAGGCGGGCGAGCGCCTGGGCTTTCTGCCGGGCGACCTGGCGCAGAAGGTGGACCCGTATCTGCGCCCGCTGTACGACGCGCTGTATGAGCTGATGGGCTACGACAAGGTGCAAAAGGCGTTCGAGCGCAACGCCATCGAAATCGCCCCGCTGGCCTTCATGCGCGGGCGCACGCTGAACAACGCCTTCGTCATCCTCGATGAAGCGCAGAACACCACGCCCGAGCAGATGAAAATGTTTTTGACGCGCATCGGCTTTGGCGCCAAAGCGGTGGTGACGGGCGACGTGAGCCAGATCGACCTGCCCAAGGGCGCGATGAGCGGCTTGATCGACGCCGAGCGCGTCTTGAAGCGCGTGAAAGGCATCGCCGTGACGCGCTTCACCAGTGCCGACGTGGTGCGCCATCCGCTGGTGGCGCGCATCGTGGACGCCTATGACGCGCCACGCCGCGCGCCGGCCCCGCGTGGCCGCACCACCTGAACGCTCCCTTTTTAATAGCTATCAGCGCTTACCACATAAGCGCCAGAGGCATAAATGACCTTGAATCAACTCTCCCTGTCGCTGCAGTTTGGCCGTTTTGACGGCGCTGCCACCCACCGCGCCGTGCTGCCGCGCCACAAGGTCACGCGCTGGATTCGCCACGCCCTGGCAACCGATGCCGAGATCACCGTGCGCATCGTCGGTGCCGACGAGGGCCAGCAGCTGAACCGCGACTATCGCCAGAAAGACTACGCCACCAACGTGCTCACCTTCGACTACACCCAAGAGCCGGTGGTAACCGCCGACCTGGTGCTCTGCGCCCCTGTGGTGGAGCGCGAAGCGCGCGAGCAGAACAAAAGTCTGGAAGAACACTACGCCCACCTGCTGGTGCACGGCACGCTGCACGCCCAGGGCTGGGACCACGAGACCAGCGCCGCCGACGCCGACGAGATGGAGGCCTACGAAACCGCCATCCTGCAGGCGCTGGGGTTTGCCGACCCTTACGCCAAGTGAAGGCGGCTTCTCAGCGCATCCGCTGATGGGGCCCCACCGGGACCGCACCAGCGGCGGCACCAGCGGCGGCATTACTCCTTGCGCTCTATCAACCGGTTGATGCGCAGCGCCGCCAAGGTGCACACCACCCCCGACAGCAAGTACAGCGATACAGCCCCCAGGCCAAACCGGGCCGAGAGCCCCAAAGCCACCAGGGGCGCAAACCCGGCCCCCAGCAGCCACGCCAGGTCGGCCGACAGCGCCGCCCCGGTGTAACGGTATCGGGGCGAGAAATTGGCGGTCACGGTGCCCGATGCCTGCCCATACGACAGCCCCAGCAGCACAAACCCCACCAGCAAAAACACGTTGTTGCCCACAGAGCCTGCGCCCAGCAGCCAGGGCGCCGCGAAGCTGAACAGCCCGATCAACACCGCCATGGACCCGAGCAGGTTGCGCCGCCCCACCCGGTCGGCCAGCCACCCGGACAACACGATGGCAGCGGCGGCCAGGAAAGCCCCGACAATCTGCACGCCCAACACTTCGGTGATGGACTGCTCGGAATACATGGCAATCCACGACAAGGGGAACACCGTGGCCAGGTGGAACAGCGCAAAGCTGGCCAGGGCGGCAAAGGCACCCAGCAGCACATTGCCGCCTTCGTGGCGCACCACCTGGGTCGCGCTCACCGGCTGCAATTCAAGCTGCTGCAGCAATTCGGCATACGACTGCCCCACCACCAGGCGCAACCGGGCAAACAGGGCCACCACGTTGATGGCAAAGGCCACGAAGAAGGGGAAGCGCCAACCCCAGTCAAGAAACTCCGCCACGCTCAGGCTGCTATACAAATAGGCAAACAGGCTGGCCGCCAGAATGAAGCCCACCGGGGCGCCCAGCTGCCCGATCATGGCAAACCAGCCGCGCCGCGCCGGGGGGGCGCTCATGGCCAGCAGCGACGGCAGGCCATCCCAGGTGCCGCCCAGCGCCAGCCCCTGACCGATGCGCAAGATGACCAACGCGGTGATGGCCTTGCTCCCCACCGAGGCATAGCTGGGCAAAAAAGCCATGCCTGCGGTGCAGGCGCCCAGCAAAAACAACGCCAGCGTCAGCTTGGTGCCGCGCCCCCAGCGCCGCTGCACCGCCATGGAAATCGCCGTGCCCACCGGCCGGGCGACAAAAGCCAGTGCAAAGATGGCAAAAGCCATCAAGGTGCCGTCCAGCCGCGACAGGAACGGGAACAGCAGCGAGGGAAAAACCAGCACGCAGGCAATGCCGAAGACAAAAAAGTCAAAGTATTCGGAGGACCGCCCAATGATCACCCCCACCGCGATCTCGCCGGGTGTCACATCCTCATCGGTATGGGCGCGCGCCAGAGACATCGAACTCTCAAAACTGGGCACGGGCAGTGCGGCAGCACTTTGATTAACCATAAAGACTCCTCAAGCAACGGATGCGACGGCTCTTTTTTACACCCGAAAACCGCCCCGCCGCTGCGTTTTTGCAGGCGGGGCGCACAGGAAAACCCTGATAGCCACCCCCAAAGCGGGCAAATTTCCGGGAGCAGACAGCCAAAAATCCACCCAGACAAACACAAAACCACCGGGTCGCCATTGATCTTGGACAAAATGTCCAATCGACAATTTCACTGGCTGTACTACATTCCGAAACCTCAGTCATTCGCGTTTACACCTAAGCGCCTTTTGGTCGCACCCCTAGCATGCTCAACAACAAGGAACTCCGCAGGCCCACCTGGCTTGCAGCGATCGCCATGACCGCCGGCTTGGCCGGCTGCAGCAAGGCGGTCGTTCTCAACCCGGCCGGCGATATTGCCGCCCAACAGGGCCAGATGGTCATCACCGCCACGCTGCTGATGCTCCTCATCATCGTGCCGGTGATTGCGCTCACCCTGTGGTTTGCCTGGAAATACCGCCAGTCCAACGCAGCCAACACCGAGTCCGACTACGACCCCGAGTGGCACCACTCCACCACGCTGGAGCTGGTGATCTGGACCGTGCCGCTGCTCATCATCATTGCCCTGGGGGCACTGACCTGGATCGGCACGCACAAGCTCGACCCCTACCGCCCACTGGACCGCATCGACGCCCAGCGGCCGCTGGCGGCCAATGTCAAGCCGCTGGAAGTGCAAGTGGTGGCCATGGACTGGAAATGGCTGTTCTTCTACCCAGAGCAGGGCATTGCCACGGTGAACGAGCTGGCTGCACCGGTGGACCGCCCCATCCTGTTCAAGCTGACCGCGACATCAACCATGAACGCGTTCTACGTGCCCGACCTGGCCGGCATGATCTACGCCATGCCCGGCATGCAGACCGAGCTGAACGCCGTGATCAACCAGCCCGGCGTGTACAAGGGCATGTCGTCGCACTACAGCGGCGCGGGCTTTTCGGGCATGACGTTCAAGTTCCACGGCCTGAGCGATGGCGACTTTGCCCAGTGGGTGCAAAAGGCCAAGACCGAAGGCAAGCCCCTGGACAAGAGCACCTACCTGAACCTGGTCAAGCCCAGCGAGCGCGACCCCGTGCAGCGCTTTGCCACGGTGGAAGAAGGCCTGTACGACAAGGTGCTCAACCGCTGCGTGGAAGACGGAAAGATGTGCATGCACCACATGATGGCCATTGACGCCCAGGGTGGCGACGCCTACATGCGCGCCGCGGGCCTGAACCTGCCCCAGGACGTCTGCACCGTGCAAAACGCCGCACAGGTGGTAGCAGCACTTGAAACCCGCAACGCACCGGCATCCACATCCGGCGCCAGCATCCGCCAATAAGTCTCCCTATGACCTCCGAAACCCTTTCTCCATCCCACTGGGCGCTGGGCCGCCTGAGCTGGGACGCCGTTCCCATGGCGCACGAGCCCATCGTGCTGTGGACCTTCATTGCCGTGGTCCTGGGCGGCATTGCCGTCATGGCCGGCATCACCAAGTTCCGCCTGTGGGGCCCCCTGTGGCGCGACTGGATCTGCAGCATCGACCACAAACGGATCGGCATCATGTACATGATCCTGGGCCTGGTGATGCTGCTGCGCGGCTTTGCCGACGCCGTGATGATGCGCCTGCAGCAGGCCATGGCCTTTGGCGACAACATGGGCTACCTGCCGCCGCACCACTACGACCAGATCTTCACCGCCCACGGCGTGATCATGATCTTCTTCGTGGCGATGCCGCTGGTCACAGGCCTGATGAACTACCTGGTGCCGCTGCAAATCGGTGCGCGCGATGTGTCGTTCCCGTTCCTCAACAACTTCAGCTTCTGGATGACCACCGCCGGCGCCATCCTGGTGATGGTGTCGCTGTTCCTGGGCGAGTTCTCCACCTCGGGCTGGCTGGCGTTGTCGAACCTGGGGGCGCAGAGCCCGAGCACCGGGCTGGATTACTACATCTGGGCGCTGCAGATTGCCGGGGTGGGCACCACGCTGTCGGGCATCAACCTGATCGTCACCATCATCAAGATGCGCGCGCCGGGCATGAACCTGATGAAGATGCCCGTATTCACCTGGACCGCGCTGTGCACCAACGCGCTGATCGTCGCGTCCTTCCCCGTGCTGACGGCCGCGCTGGTGCTGATGTCGCTGGACCGCTTCGTGGGCACGAACTTCTTCACCAACGAGCTGGGCGGCAACCCCATGCTGTATGTGAACCTGATCTGGATCTGGGGCCACCCCGAGGTGTACATCCTGATCCTGCCGTGCTTTGGCATCTTCTCCGAGGTGGTGGCCACGTTCTGCCGCAAACGCCTGTTTGGGTACACCTCCATGGTCTATGCCACGGTGGTGATCACCATCCTGTCGTACCTGGTGTGGCTGCACCACTTCTTCACCATGGGCTCGGGTGCCAGCGTAAACACCTTCTTTGGCATCACGACGATGATCATCTCGATCCCCACGGGCGCGAAGATCTTCAACTGGCTGTTCACCATGTACAAGGGCCGCATCCGCTTTGAGCTGCCCATGATGTGGACCGTGGCCTTCATGGTGACGTTTGCCATCGGCGGCATGACCGGCGTGCTGCTGGCGGTGCCCCCGGCCGACTTCGTGCTGCACAACAGCCTGTTCCTGATCGCGCACTTTCACAACGTGATCATCGGCGGCGTGCTGTTCGGCCTGTTTGCCGGCATCAACTACTGGTACCCCAAGGCCTTTGGCTACAAGCTCGACCGCACCTGGGGCGTGCGCTCCTTCTGGCTGTGGGTAGTGGGCTTCTGGGTGGCGTTCGGCCCGCTGTATGTGCTGGGCCTGATGGGCGTCACGCGCCGCGCCAACCACTTTGAAGACCAGTCGTTGCAGATCTGGTTCCAGATCGCGGCGTTCGGCGCCTTCCTGATTGCACTGGGCATCGCCTGCTTCCTGATCCAGCTGGTGGTGAGCTACTTGAAGCGCGAGCAGCTGCGCGACCACACGGGCGACCCCTGGGATGCACGCACGCTGGAATGGGCCACCTCTTCGCCCCCGCCCGACTACAACTTCGCCTTCACGCCCGTGGTGCACGAGATCGACGCCTGGTGGGACATGAAGAAGCACGGCTACCAGCGTCCGCTCACTGGCTTTGCACCCATCCACATGCCCGCCAACACGGGCTCGGGCGCGGTGATATCGGCCCTGTCGCTGGTCTTCGGTTTTGCGCTGATCTGGCACATGTGGCTGCTGGCAGGCGTGTCGTTTGCCGCGCTGCTGCTGGCCGCCATCGTCCACACCTTCAACTACAAGCGTGACTTTTACATCCCGGCGGCCGAAGTGGTCGCCACCGAAGAAGCCCGCACACTCCAACTGGCCCGCCATGTCTGATATCCGCATCCACGCTGGCGCCGCAGCAGGCGCCCTGGCCCCGCGCGAGTACCACCTCGCGCACGAGCCCCACCCCGAAAACGGTACCTCCCTGGGTTTCTGGCTGTACCTGATGAGCGACTGCCTCATCTTTGCTGCCCTGTTCGCCACCTACGGCGTGCTGGGCCGCAGCTATGCGGCCGGCCCCACGGGCGCGCAGCTGTTCGACCTGCCCCTGGTGGCCATCAACACGGCCTTTCTGCTGCTGTCATCCATCACCTTCGGCTTTGCCATGCTGCGCAAGCAACTGGGCGACGTCAAAGGCACGCTGCTGTGGCTGGGCATCACGGGCCTGTTTGGCCTGTGCTTCCTGGGGCTGGAGCTGTACGAGTTCCAGCATCTGATCCACCAGGGCGCAGGCCCGCAGCGCAGCGCGTTCCTGTCGGCCTTCTTCACGCTGGTGGGCACCCACGGCCTGCACGTCACCTTCGGCCTGATCTGGCTGGTGGTGTTGATGGTGCAGATTGGCAAGCATGGCCTGATTCCGGCGAACACGCGCCGGCTGATGTGCCTGTCCATGTTCTGGCACTTTCTGGACGTGGTCTGGATCGGCGTTTTCACCTTTGTGTACCTGATGGGGGTGCTGTAAATGAGCGCACAACACGCAACACACGCGCACGATGCGCATGGGCATGACGATCACCACCACGACGCAGGCCCGCACAGCAGCTTGTCGGGCTACATGACCGGTTTCGTGCTGTCAATCATCCTCACCGCCATTCCCTTCTGGCTGGTCATGGCCAAGGTGATTGCCGACCGTAACACTGCAGTGCTGGTGCTGGGTGGCTTTGCCGTGGCCCAGATCCTGGTGCACATGGTGTGCTTCCTGCACATGAACGGCAAGGTCGAAGGCGGCTGGACCCTTCTGTCCACCATCTTCACGGTGGTGTTCGTGGCCATTGCCATCGCTGGCACGCTGTGGGTGATGTTCCACATGAACACCAACATGATGCCCGAGCACCCCCAGGCGCCGGCTGCGGCGCAGCAGCACGCGCCCGGGCAAGGCACAGCCCACAGCGCCACCCCCTGACCGGCACCACCGCACCGTGCCAACACCGCAGGTGGGCCGCAAGCGCCCGCACTCCCCTGCAACCCTGGCGATGCTCACCTTGGTGGGCATCGCGCTTTTCGTGGGGTTCATCGCGCTGGGCGTATGGCAGGTGCAGCGCCGCGCCTGGAAGCTCGACCTCATCGAGCGCGTCACGCAGCGCATCCAGGCCCCGCCCGGCGCACTGCCGCCGCCAGCACAGTGGCCGCAGGTGGACGCCACCGGGTACGCCTACCAGCCCGTGCGCCTGCAGGGGCAGTGGCTGGCCGACAAAACCGTGCTGGCCCAGGCCAGCACCGCGCTCGGTGCGGGCTATTGGGTGATGACCCCGTTGCAGCAGGCTGACGGAACACAGGTGCTGGTCAACCGCGGGTTCGTGCCGCAAGGCCAGCGCGCGCAGTGGAAAGCGCGCCCCGCCACCCCACCCGGCACGGCCACAGAACCCGTCACGGTGGAAGGCCTGTTGCGCATGAGCGAGCCTGGCGGCGGCTTTCTGCGCCGCAATGACCCGGCGCAGCAACGCTGGTATTCGCGCGACGTGGCCGCCATGGCCCAGGCCCGGCAACTGCCGCGCG
Organism: Acidovorax sp. T1; assembly: GCF_002176815.1. Lineage (NCBI taxonomy): Bacteria > Pseudomonadati > Pseudomonadota > Betaproteobacteria > Burkholderiales > Comamonadaceae > Acidovorax > Acidovorax sp. T1. The sequence goes on from NZ_CP021648.1 coordinate 3,474,135, forward strand.
CCGCCCCGTTCTTTGTGGATGCTGGCATCCCCGATCGGCAAAGCGCCGCCACGGCAGAACGGCCCCCTGCAGCGCAGGGCCCGTGGCCGCGCCAGGGCCTGACGGTGGTGCGCTTTGCCAACAGCCACCTGGTCTATGCGATCACCTGGTTTGGATTGGCACTCATGGTGGCAGGGGCTGCGGTGCTTGTGGCACGCTACGAGGCGAAGCTGCGTGCAGCCCACCGCCAACACCCCGCCCATGAACCGCAGCCCTGAACCCTTCCACACCACCCGGAACCCCGCCACGCCGGCCAATGCCTCCGCAGGGCTCAGAAACCTGCACCAGCTGATCCAGCTGCGCTGGATCGCCGTGGTGGGCCAGCTGCTCACCATCGAGGCCACCCACTACGGCCTGGGCATGCCCTTGCCGCTGCAGGCCATGCGCTCCATCGTGGCGGGCATGGTGCTGTTCAACCTGGCCAGCCTGCTGCGCTGGCGCACCCGGCGAAACGTTCCCGACTTCGAAATCTTCCTCGGGCTGCTGGTGGATGTGGCCGCACTGACCGCCCAGCTGTATCTGAGCGGCGGCATCGGCAACCCTTTTGTATTTTTGTACCTGCTGCAGATTGCCGTGAGCGCCATGCTGCTGCAAGGCGGCACCATGTGGTTCATCGTGCTGGTTGCCTCGTCGTGCGTGGTGCTGCTGGCGCAGCACAGCCAGCCACTGCCCCTGGCCACCAACCTGCACGAAGGCTGGGCCAGCCCGTATGTGCTGGGCCTGCTGGTGTGCTTCATGATCAACGCCATTTTGGTGGTCATCTTCATCACGCGCATCAGCCACGACCTGCGCCGGCGCGATGCACGGCTGGCGGCGGCCCGCCAGCGGGCCGCCGAGGAAGAGCACATCGTGCGCATGGGCCTGCTGGCCTCGGGGGCGGCGCACGAGCTGGGCACCCCGCTGGCCACCATGGCCGTCATCCTGGGCGACTGGCGGCGCATCCCGGCCCTGACCACAGACCCGGTGCTGCAGGAAGAGATCGCCGAGATGCAAACCCAGGTGCAGCGCTGCAAGGCCATCGTGAGCGGCATCCTGCTGACCGCGGGCGAAACGCGCGGCGAAGACTCCAGCCAGACCACGGTCTGCCAGTTTCTGGACACCCTGGTCACCGACTGGCGCGCCACGCGCTCGATCGACACCTTGGTCTATGACAACCGCATCCAGCACGACAGCCCCATGGTGGCGGATACCGCGCTCCAGCAAATGGTTTTCAATGTGCTGGACAATGCCCGGGACGCATCCCCCCACTGGGTGGCCGTGCGGGCACAGCGCGATGACGACACGCTGCGCATCGTGGTGACCGACCGGGGACCAGGGTTTTCGCCCGAGGTGCTGGCGCAGATCGGCACACCCTACCAATCGACCAAGGGGCGCCCTGGCGGCGGGCTGGGCCTGTTCCTGTCGATGAACGTGGCCCGCACCCTGGGCGGCAGCCTGGTGGCGCGCAACCGCCCCGAGGGCGGCGCGGAGGTCACCATCACAATGGCACTGGCCACCATCGCACTGCAGGACACCGGACAAGGCACCCATGGACACTGAACGCTTGCTGCTCATCGTGGAAGATGACGAAGCCTTTGCCCGCACCCTGGCACGCTCGTTCGAGCGGCGCGGCTACCGGGTGCTGCAGGCCGACAGCGTGGCGCGCATGGAAGACCTGCTGACCGAACACCGCCCCGACTATGCGGTGGTGGACCTCAAACTCAAGGGCGAGGCATCGGGCCTGGCCTGCGTGCGCAAGCTCCATGCGCACCACGCTCCCATGCGCATCGTGGTGCTGACCGGCTTCGCCAGCATTGCCACGGCGGTGGAGGCCATCAAACTGGGCGCTGCGCATTACCTGGCCAAGCCGTCCAACACCGACGACATCGAAGCCGCCTTCGGCCTGCACGAAGGCAATGCCGACGTCGAACTGAGCAACCGCTCCAGCTCCATCAAAACCCTGGAATGGGAGCGCATCCACGAGGTGCTGGCAGAAACCGACTTCAACATCTCCGAAGCCGCACGCCGGCTGGGCATGCACCGCCGCACGCTCAGCCGCAAACTGGGCAAGCAGCGCGTCTGACCCTGACTCTTGCCCCAGCCAGGGCCGCGCCGCGATTGCGCCACGTTTGCGCACAGCAGATTCACAGAACAGTGGGGGCGCGAACGGCGCCAGCCCCTACTATCCTCCCTTCGGTGCAAGCCGCCCTGAACACGTTGAGTTTTTTGCCCCAAACCATCAGGAGAGACATGTTCGAGATTGCCCTGCTGCTCACCGCCGCCTTTGCGGCCGGCACCCTCAATGCCGTTGCAGGAGGCGGCAGCTTTCTAACGCTGCCCGCCCTGGTCTTTACCGGCGTACCGCCCGTGGTGGCCAATGCCACCGGCACCGTGGCGCTGCTGCCCGGCTACATGGCCGGCGCCTGGGGCTTTCGCGAAGACACGGCCCCGCCGCCCGGGCTGTCGATGCGGCGACTGGTGGTGCTTGCGCTCATCGGCGGTGCGGCAGGTGCGGCGCTGCTGCTGGTCACGCCCGACGCCACCTTCCGCCGCGTGGTGCCCTGGCTGCTGCTGGCGGCCACGGCGCTGTTTGCGTTCGGGCCGCAATTGCGCCGGCTGCTGGCAGGCGGCAAACCGTCCACCGCCAAAGCCACCGTGGGCGTGCTGGCGGTGGCGGCGTATGGCGGCTACTTCAACGGCGGGCTGGGCATCTTGCTGCTGGCCCTGTTCGGCCTTTTGGGCCAGACGAACCTGAATGCCATGAACGGCCTCAAGAACTGGGTTTCGGCCCTGCTCACCGCCATTGCCGTGCTCATCTATGCCGCAGGTGGCGTGGTGCTGTGGCGCGAGGCACTGCTGATGATGCTGGCCGCCACGGCCGGCGGCTATGGCGGTGCACGCGTCGCGCGGCGCATTCCGGCGCCCAGGCTGCGCTGGGGCATCGTGGCCACAGGGCTGGTGATGGCGGGGCTGTTTTTCTGGCGTCAATAGGCTCGGACGGTTGCCAGGCTAACGCCCCGGCGCCAGGGAGCTGGAGCGACCCGCCAGCGTGTAGGCTTTGAGCCACTGCGCACAGACCAGATAGCCCAGCACCAGCGCGCCCATGCCCACCAACATGTCGGCGGGGGGCGCCACAAAACCGAACCAGCCCCCCAGCGGCGTGAACGGCAACACCATGGCCACCAGCAAGGCGATCAGCGACGACGCCACCAGCGCCGGGTGCGCAAGATCGCGCCACGGCTGGGCACGGGTGCGGATGATGAAGATCACCAGGATCTGCGTGGCCATCGACTCCATGAACCACAGCGTGCGAAATTCCTCAGGCGTGGCCTGAAACAGCCACAGCAGCCCACCGAACGTGGCCAGATCGAACAGCGACGACAGCGGCCCCATGGTGCCGGCAAAGCGCAGCAGGCCCTGCATGTCCCACACTTGGGGCTGCGCGATGGCCTCGGGGCGCACCGTGTCGAGCGGAATACCGATTTCCGAAAAGTCGTACAGCAGGTTGTTCAACAGAATCTGCGTGGGCAGCATAGGCAAAAACGGCAGGAACAACGATGCCACCGCCATCGACAACATGTTGCCGAAGTTGGAGCTGGCGCCCATGCGCACATATTTGAGGATGTTGACAAAAGTGCGTCGCCCCTCCTCCACGCCATCAGCCACCACCTCCAGGTCCGACGCCATCAAAATCATGTCAGCCGCCGCCTGGGCCACGCCGCTGGCGCCTTCCACCGACAGCCCGATGTCGGCCACCTTGAGCGCGGGGGCGTCGTTGATGCCGTCGCCCAGAAACCCCACCACCGCGCCATGCGACTGCAGCGCCCGCACCAGGCGCGCCTTCTGGTCGGGCGCCAGCCGGGCGTAGATGTCCACCGATTGCACCTGCACCGCCAGGGCATCGTCCGTGAGGGCGGCCACGTCGGCGCCGGTCAGCACCCGGTCGGCGGGCAAGCCCACCTGCTGCGCCAGCCGCTGCACCACGACGGGGTCGTCGCCCGACAGGATCTTCAGGCGCACGCCAGCCCCCGACAGCCGGGCAATGGCCGCAGCCGCCGTGGGCTTGGCCGGGTCGGCAAAGGCACACAGCCCCTCCAAGACCAGGTCCTTCTCGTTGGCTGCGGTCAATGCCTGTGCAGCACTGGCGATGTCGAGCTGGTTGCGCGAGGCCACGGCCACCACGCGCAGCCCCTGCTGGGCCAGCGCCTGCAAGCGCTGACGGACTTGGGCCTGCTCGACGTCGCCGAAGGATTGCACCGCGCCGCCCACGCGGTGGGCCGTGCACAAGGCCAGCACCGCCTCGGGCGCGCCCTTGACGATCAGCAGGCGCCCGTCTGGCCCCTCGGCCCAGACACTTCCGACGCGGCGGGTGAAATCGAACGCATGGCGCTGCAGCATCTTCCAGCCCTGCGCCGCTTCGGGGTGGCTGGCCAGCAGCGCCGCATCCAGCGCCCCCCGGTCGCCGCCCAGGCTGGCGGCAATGGCGCCCAACCAGGCGGCCTGCGGGTCGTCCTGCCCCGCCGCATCCAGGCTGCGTGACAGGGCAATCTCGGCACTGGTCAGCGTGCCCGTCTTGTCGGTGCACAGCACCGTCATGGCACCCAGGTCGTGAATGGCCGCCAGCCGCTTGACGATGACCCTGCGCCCCGCCATGCGCAAGGCGCCACGCGACAACGTCACGGTGGTGATCATGGGCAGCAGCTCGGGCGTGAGGCCCACCGCCAGCGCCACCGCAAACATCAGCGATTCGAGCACCTGGCGGCCAAACAGCATGTGCGTGGCCAGCACCACTACCACCAGAGCCAGCGTGAGGCGGGCGGTGATCAGGCCAAAGGCATGCATGTCGCGCTGGAAGGCCGACACCTCCTGTCCCTCGCCCAGCACAGCGGCGGCGGCGCCAAACAACGTGTTGCGGCCGGTGCCCACCACCAGCGCCCGCGCCTCGCCCGTCTGCGCGACCGCGCCGCGAAACAAGGCATTGCTGGCCTCGCCCGCCGCGGAGGCAGTCACCACGCCGGGGCGCTTCTCCACGGGATAGGGCTCGCCAGTCAGGGCGGCCTCACCCGCCGTGAAGGCATCGCCTTCCAGCACCAGGGCATCGGCGGCGATGATGTCACCCGCGCGCACGCGCATGACGTCGCCGGGCACCACCTCTTCCACGGGCACCTGGCGAAACACGCCGCCCCGCAGCACCTCGGCACGCAGCGCCACCGAACGGCGCAGCATCTCGGCCGCGCGGTTGGCCCGCCCTTCCTGCACGGTGTCAAGCCCGATCGACAGACCCAGAATAGTCACGATGATGCCGCCACCCACGCCGTCGCCCGTGGCCACCGAGACCGCACCAGCGCCCAGCAGGATCAGCGACAACGGCTCGCGCAGCCGCCGGCCGACTGCCGCCAGCAGCCCCTTGGCCTGCGGCGGGGCATCGGCATTGGGCCCGTATTGCGCCAGCCGGGCCTGCGCCTCGGTGTCTGTCAGGCCCTCGGCACTGCACTGCAACTGGGTACACAGTGCCTGCGCAGACAGATTCCAGAAACTGTGCGGAGCGACGCCTGACGGATGCGTCATGGCCCCGCTTTCACTGCAGGCCAGGGACAGCCCACGGAACGCTTGTCCAACGGCCGGCGCATACGGCGCTCAGGCGCCACGCACCAGCAACACCGGCACCGGCGACTGGCGCAGCACCTGCTCGGCATCGCTGCCGAGCAGCATCCGGCCCACGCCTCGCCGGCCATGGGTGCCCAGCACGATGAGCTGCACGCCCCATTCCCTGGCCTTGGTGATGACCAAATCGCTGACGCGCCCGGAGTAGCTTTCATACAGCTCGGCTTCCACCGGCACCCCGGCGGCACGCACCCGGTTCTGGGCATCCTGCAGCACCTCCTGGCCGGCCTTCTTGAGCGTCTCGAACACCTCCGCCGTCAGTGCCATGCTGGACTCGAAGCTCGTCATGAACGAGATTTCATCGACCACATGCAGCACCTTGATGGTCGAGCCCATCACCCGCGCCAGTGCAATCGCCTCTTGCAAGCCTGCGAGCGAGGTGGCGCTGCCATCCACAGGAACCAGAATCTTTTCGTACATGGAAAACTCCTCCGAAAAAACGCATGGTAGCCCCGTCCTTCCCCATCACGATGACAGGAATAGCATTGTCACGGGCGCCGAGAACAACGAGAGCCACTAACCGGCGGCAGGCGCCACGCGCAGTGGAATCGTCACGGGTCCGTCGTTCACCAGGTGCACCTGCATGTCGGCTGCAAATTGACCGGTGGCCACCTCGGGATGGGCAGCGCGGGCCCGTTCCACCAGGTAGTCATAGAGCCTGCGCCCTTCATCCGGGGCCGCCGCCTGCGTAAAGCTCGGGCGGTTGCCGCCGGTGGTGTCGGCCGCCAAAGTGAACTGGCTGACCAGCAGCAGGCCGCCGGCCCCGCCGTGGCCGTCCAGGTCCTGCACGCTCTTGTTCATCTTGCCGGCGTCGTCTGAGAAGATGCGCAGCTTCAGGATCTTGGCCAGCAGCTTGTCGGCCTCGGCCTCGGTGTCGCCGCGCTCGGCGCACACCAGCACCAGCAGGCCGGTGCCAATGGCGCCCACGACCTGCCCGTCCACCTCCACGCGCGCCTGTCGCACGCGCTGCAACAGGCTGATCATTCGTCGCCAGTCACCAGCCGCGCCTTCACGGCCTTGCCCTTGACCCGGCCCTGATTCAGCCGCTGTGCAGCCTGCGCACCAATGGCGCGGTCCACCGCCACATAGGTGGAAAAATCGTTCACATTGATCTTGCCGATCTGCTCGCGGGTGTAGCCCATCTCGCCCGTCAGCGCGCCCAGCACGTCGCCCGCGCGGATTTTTTCCTTGCGGCCGCCGATGATCTGGATGGTGACCATGGGCGGCACCAGCGGGCCGCTGCCCGTGGGCGTGAGCTCGGCCACCGGAAACCAGCGCGACTCGCGGCCCTGCAGCACTTCGATCTTGCCCACGCTGCCCATTTCGTCCATGCTGGCGAGGTTGAGCGCCAAGCCCTCGGCGTCGCCCCGGCCGGTGCGGCCGATGCGGTGGATGTGCACCTCGGGGTCGGGCGTCACGTCCACATTGATGACGGCGGCCAGGTTGGCAATGTCGAGCCCGCGCGCAGCCACGTCGGTGGCCACCAGCACCGAGCAGCTCCTGTTGGCAAACTGCACCAGCACCTGGTCACGTTCGCGCTGCTCCAGCTCGCCATACAGCGCCAGGGCGCTGAAGCCATGGGCCTGCAGCACGCCCACCAGGTCGCGGCATTGCTGCTTGGTGTTGCAAAAGGCAATCGACGATTCGGGTCGGAAATGGTTGAGCAGTTGCGACACCACATGCAGGCGCTCGCTGTTCTTCACTTCGTACCAGCGTTGCTCGATCTTGCCCTCGGCATGCTGGGCTTGCACCGTGATCTGCACGGGGGTCTTCATGAACTGGGCGCTGAGCTTGGCGATGCCCTCGGGGTAGGTGGCCGAGAACAGCAGGGTCTGGCGCTCTTTGGGGCACTGGCGCGCCACGGTGGCGATGTCGTCAAAGAAGCCCATGTCGAGCATGCGGTCGGCTTCGTCGAGCACCAGGGTGTTGAGGGCTTCCAGCGAAAGGTGCTGGCGCTCCAGGTGGTCCATCACGCGGCCGGGCGTGCCCACCACGATGTGCGCGCCGTGCTCCAGGCTCAGTGTCTGCGCGCGCAAGGGCACGCCGCCGCACAGGGTCACGACCTTGATGTTTTCTTCGGCCCGCGCCAGGCGGCGGATTTCGGTGGTCACCTGGTCGGCCAGCTCGCGCGTGGGGCACAGCACCAGCGACTGCACCGCAAAGCGGCGCGGGTTGAGGTTGGCCAGCAGGGCCAGCGCAAAGGCGGCCGTCTTGCCGCTGCCAGTGCTGGCCTGAGCGATCAAATCCTTGCCCAGCAAGGCGGGCGGCAGGCTGGCCGCCTGGATGGGCGTCATCTGCGCATAACCCAGCTGCTGCAAATTGGAAAGCTGGGCGGGGCTCAAGGCCAGCGCGCTGAAATCAGTGCTGGCGGCGTTTTCTTTGGAGGTCATGGCCCGATTATCCGGTGCACCCCAACGGTCATGCGATGCCGGCACCCGCCAGATGGCTACTGCAACGCCAACACACCCACAAAAGCCAGCGTGTGCGCCACGATGCCCGGCGCCACGGCCAGCGCATAGCGCCAGCCACCACTGGCCAGCGCCACCACGCACTTGCTGCCAGCATGCACCAGCAGCGCGGCCATCAGGGCCGATGCGATGGCCGGCCCCGCTGCGCTGTCCGGGCCGCCCCGCACCAGCACCGCGGCCGTGGCGGCGTGCACATCGGCCAGGGCCGCCAGCAGGGCGCCGGCCAGCATGCCCGCATCGCCTTGCCAGGCCGTCAGCAGATGCACCCCCACCTGAATGCCCGTGAGCAAGGCGGCGATGATCAACGCGTGGCGCAACTTGAACATGGGCGTGTCGGGCAGCATGCCGGAAACCGCCTCGGTGCCAGGCGCGGGCGCCCTCCGCTGTGCTGCGCCGCCCCGACCGCCCCACCACCCCAGGGCCGCCGCTACACCCCCTCCTGCCAGGGCCGGCAGCCACAGCCGCGCCAGCCACTGCGGCTGCACCGTGGCGGCAACCACCACCATCTGGACCATGGTGGCCACACACGACAGCAAAGCCGCCCCCGCATGGACGCGTGGCGTGGCCTGCCCGGCGCGTACCTCCATCCCCAGACTGGCAATGGTGGCGGTGCTCGACACAAACCCCGACGCCAGCGCCGACAGCGCCACGGCATGGCGCGCCTGCATCAGGCGCCGGCCCACATGCGCCAGCGACTGGATTACCAGCAAGACGATGACCAGGCGCACCACCACCTGCGGGTTCAACACCCCTAGCCACAGGGGCGCGTTGGGGGCCAGCGGATACACCAGCAAGGCCAACGCGGCCAGAATGAGCCCGCTGCGCACCTCGCCAGGCTGCAGCCACTGATTGGCAAACTGGTGCAAGACTTCGCGCAGCGCCAGCAGCCCCGTTACCACCACGGCCAGGGCGGCGGCCAGCAACTGGTCACGCGCGCAGGTCACCCCGATCAGGTAGGCCAGCAAAAAGGCGACCTCGGTGGTCACCCCCGGGTCGCCCGAGCGGTCCCGTGCATAGGCCACCACGGTCAGGACTGCCACCAAGGCAGCCCCTACCACCACCAGGGCTGGAATGGCGATCAGCGCGGCAGCGGCACCGGCGATGGACACCAGAGTGAAGGACCGGACCCCGGCCAACGACCGGTAAGGCCCTGCACCCTTGCGACGCTCGCGCTCGATACCCATCAGCAATCCGCACCCCGCCGCGCTGGCCAGCACGGCCAGCGCTGTCAAAAAATCTGCCCCATGCTGCATAGTGGTTTTGTGCCTTTCTTGTCAGCCCCTTGCCGCATGGTGACAGAAAGAGAAAGGGCGTCTACACCGCGCCGTCACACGCTGCGCCGTGCGCATGTGGACAATAGCCCCATGCCCCAGATTCCCGACTTCATCGCCCCCACCCGCCACACCGACCCGGCCGACGCACTGGCCCAGGTGCAGCGCATCTACCAGCAACAGATTGGCCACCTGCGCACCGCCATGCAGCGCTTTGTGGCCGGCGAAACGCCGGATGGCGCCGTGCGGGCGTTTTACCCGTTCGTGCGCGTGCACACCACCACCGTGGCGCGCGCCGACAGCAAACTGGCCTATGGCTTTGTCGAAGGCCCTGGACGCTACGAAACCACGCTCACACGCCCCGACCTGTTTGCCGACTACTACGCCGAACAATTCCGCCTGCTGCGCCACAGCCACAACGTCGAGCTGGAAGTGGGCACCAGCGCGCACCCCATTCCCATCCACTTCTCGTTTGCCGAGCACGACCATGTGGAAGGCACCCTGACGCCCGAGCGCCGCATGCTGATGCGCGACCTGTTCGACCTGCCCGACCTGGCCGCCATGGACGACGGCATCGCCAACGGCACGCACCGACAGCAGCCGGGCGAGGCACTGCCGCTGTCGCTGTTCACCGCGCCGCGCGTGGACTACTCGCTGCACCGCCTGCGCCACTACACGGGCACGGCGCCCGAGTGGTTCCAGAACTTCGTGCTGTTCACCAACTACCAGTTCTACATCGACGAGTTCGTGCGCCTGGGCCATGCCGAAATGGCCAAACCCGACAGCGAATACATCGCCTTCATCGAGCCCGGCAACGCGGTCACGCGCCGTGCGGGCCTGAGCGCCGAGCCGGGCGACGAGTTGGGCGCGCCGCCACCGCGCCTGCCGCAGATGCCGGCCTACCACCTGGTGCGTGCCGACCGCAGCGGCATCACCATGGTCAACATCGGCGTGGGCCCGGCCAACGCCAAGACCATAACCGACCACATCGCCGTGCTGCGCCCGCACGCCTGGATGATGCTGGGCCACTGCGCCGGCCTGCGCAACACGCAGCAACTGGGCGACTACGTGCTGGCCCACGCCTATGTGCGCGAGGACCATGTGCTCGACGAAGACCTGCCGCTGTGGGTGCCCATCCCGGCGCTTTCGGAAATCCAGGTGGCGCTGGAGCAGGCCGTGGCCGACGTCACGCAGATCAGCGGCGCAGACTTGAAGCGCGTGATGCGCACCGGCACCGTGGCCAGCACCGACAACCGCAACTGGGAGCTGCTGCCCGACAACACGCCCCAGCGCCGCTTCAGCCAAAGCCGCGCCGTGGCGCTGGACATGGAAAGCGCCACCATCGCCGCCAACGGCTTTCGCTTTCGCGTACCCTACGGCACCCTGCTGTGCGTGAGCGACAAGCCCCTGCACGGCGAAATCAAGCTGCCCGGCATGGCCAACCACTTCTACCGCGAACGCGTCGATCAGCATTTGCGCATCGGCATGCGCGCCGTTGAAATCCTGCGCACAGGCGGCGTGCACCGCCTGCACAGCCGCAAGCTGCGCAGCTTTGCCGAGGTGGCGTTCCAATAAGCCGCGCGGGGCGGTGGCGCCATCGTCAAAAACTTCATTTTTGATAGCTACTAGCGCTTATGCAGCAAGCGCTAGAAGCGAATTTCGCCTGATTTTCGACACACCCCAGGCCCCCCATGCGTTCGGGCGGAGATACCCCACCCATCCGTTTGGGCGGAGCCTGTCGAAGCCGTGGCACGACCTGGGTGCAGCCTTTGGCCACAACCCTCGGGCACCCGCCAGATCGCACACAATCAACCCATGACGGCCCTCTTCGCAGCCTCGCAGCTGAGCAAACGCTATGGCGACACCACGGTGGTCAACGAGGTGTCTTTTGCCATTGCCCCCGGCGAATGCCTGGGCGTGATCGGCCCCAATGGCGCCGGCAAGACCACCACCATCCGCATGTGCCTGGGGCACACCGCCCCCGACAGCGGCAGCGTGCAGTTCTTCCCCGGGGCCGGCGCGGCCCCGCTGCACATGCCCCGCGACGCGCTGGCGATCAAGGCGCAGCTCGGTGTGGTCACGCAGTTTGACACGCTCGACCCCGACTTCACCTGCGCCGAGAACCTGCGCGTGTTCGGCCGCTACTTCGGCCTGAAGGGTGCGGTGATGGACGAACGTGTGCCCCGCCTGCTCGAATTTGCCGCGCTCACGCACAAGGCCAACGCCAAGCCCGGCGAACTGTCGGGCGGCATGAAACGGCGCCTGTCGCTGGCCCGCGCGCTGGTCAACGACCCGCGCCTGCTGCTGCTGGACGAGCCCACCACGGGCCTGGACCCGCAGGCCCGCCACCTGATGTGGGAGCGGCTGCAGCTGCTGCTGCAGCAGGGTAAATCCATCTTGCTCACCACGCATTTCATGGACGAGGCCGAGCGCCTGTGCTCGCGCCTGCTGGTGCTGGACCACGGCCGCAAGATCGCGGAAGGCCGCCCGCGCGAGCTGATCGCCCAGCACCTGGAGCCCGACGTGGTCGAGGTCTATGGCGTGGGCGCCGTGGCCCTGGCCGAAGACGCCGCCCTGCGCGTACTGGCCGCCCGCGTGGAGGTCAGCGGCGAGACGGTGTTTTTCTACACACAGAACGCGCAGCCGCTGCTGCAGGCGCTGGGGCAGCATGGCCACCTGCGCACGCTGCACCGGCCGGCGAACCTGGAAGACCTGTTCCTCAAGCTCACCGGGCGGCAGATCCGGGAGTGAGGGAGTGATGCGTTGGCACTGGGGGAACGCCGCTCATCGGGCCTTCAATCACTCCTGATTCAATAGCTACTAGCGCTTATGGAATAAGTGCTAGAGGCCAATTTCACTTAGATTTCGCCTCATACCTTGCGTGGCTTGACCCTGCTGGCGGCCAGCTTGGCGTTGGTGCGCGCCGTGTCCACATCGGCCGCTCGCGCCAGGGCCACACCCATACGGCGCTTCACAAAACTCTCGGGCTTGCCGAACAGGCGCAGGTCGGTGCCCGGCACCCGCAGGGCTTCTTCCACGCCGTCGAACACGATGCCCTGTGCTTCCACACCGCCATAGATCACGGCGCTGGCGCCGGGATTGCGCAGGCTGGTGTCCACCGGCAGGCCCAGGATGGCGCGGGCGTGCAGCTCGAACTCGCTCTGGTGCTGGGTGCACAGCGTGACCAGACCGGTGTCGTGCGGGCGGGGGCTCACTTCGCTGAACCAGACGTCCTGGCCCTTGACGAACAGCTCCACGCCAAACAATCCCTGGCCGCCCAGGTTGTCGGTCACGGCCTTGGCGATCTGGCGCGACTTTTCGAGCGCGGCAGGGTGCATGGGGTGGGGCTGCCAGCTTTCCACATAGTCGCCGCTCACCTGCACATGGCCGATGGGGTCGCAGAAGTGGGTCTCGATCTGGCCGTCCGCGCCCACCGCACGCACGGTGATCTGGGTGATTTCGTAATCGAAGTCGATGAAGCCCTCGACGATCACGCGGCCGTGGCTCACGCGGCCGCCGGCCATGGCGTAGTCCCAGGCGTTTTGCACGTCAGCCGGGCCGTCGATCTTGCTTTGGCCCTTGCCGGAGCTGCTCATCACCGGCTTGACGATGCAGGGATAACCGATGCCCGCATCAATGGCGACCTGCAGTTCTTCGAGCGAGTTGCAAAACTTGTAGGGGCTGGTGGGCAGGCCCAAGGTTTCGGCGGCCAGCACGCGGATGCCTTCGCGGTCCATGGTCAGGCGGGCGGCGCGGGCGGTGGGGATCACGCGCACGGTGACAGCGGCTTCCAGCTCTTCGAGCATGGGGGTGGCGATGGCTTCGATCTCGGGCACCACCAGGTGAGGGCGCTCGGCCTCGATCAAGGCCTTGAGCTGGGACGGGTCGCTCATGGTGATGGTGCGCGCGTGGTGGGCCACCTGCTGGCCGGGCGCGTTCTCGTAACGGTCCACCGCGATGGTTTCCACGCCCAGGCGCTGCAGCGCGATCAGCACCTCCTTGCCCAGCTCGCCCGAGCCCAGCAGCATGACTTTGGTGGCATGGGGGGACAGGGGGGTTCCGAGGGTGGTCATGGTGGGGGCTTTCGAGAAGGTGAAAAAGTCGGTAGGTGGCTGGACGCAGGCGACTTTAATGCACCCGGGCGCAGAACTTGCAATCGCCCTGGCATGCCCCCACCGCCCATGCCCTCCCCTCCCAGCACGGCCCGCTCGCACAGCCCCACCGACTGGCACGCCCAGGAGCTGCTGCTGATGCGCGAGGTGATGCGCCTCATCGGTCGCAGCCTGGCGCCTGGCCTGGTGCTGCGCGAGATGCTGCACCTGATGAGCGAGCTGCTGGGCCTGAACCGGGGGCGCATCGTGCTGGTGGACGAAGCCCCTTCCGCCGTTGGTGCGCCGCGCACCGCCTCCATCCAGCACGCCTACGGCCTCACCCAGGCCGAGGTGCAGCGTGGACACTACGCCTGGGGCGAGGGCATCACAGGCCGCGTGCTGGCCACGGGGCAGCCTGCCATCGTGCAGGATATCGATGCCGAGCCCTTGTTCCTGGCACGAGCAGTGGCACGCAGCCAGCTGCCACCCGAGACGGTGGCCTTCATCGCCCTCCCCATCGAGGTCAACAACGCGCCCATCGGCGTGCTGGCCTGCCACCGCATCCGCAGCCGCCAGCGCCACCTGAACGACGACCTGGCCGTGCTGCGTGTGCTGGCCACGCTGGTGGGGCAGCTGCTGCAGCTGGAAGCCCTGGTGGCCGAGCAGACGCGGCAACTCCAGGCACGCAACGCCGTTCTGGCCAATGCGCTCAACACCAAAAGCGCGCGCTACGGGCTCATCGGCAGCTCGCCGCCGCTGCTGCAGGCATTGAGCGAACTGGAGCGCGTGTCGCAAACCCAGGCCACCGTGCTGCTGCTGGGCCAGTCGGGCACGGGCAAGGAGCTGTTCGCACGCGCCGTGCACCTGGCCAGCGGGCGGCGCGACCGGCCCTTCATCAAGGTCAACTGCTCGGCCATTCCGGACGCGCTGTTCGAATCCGAACTGTTTGGCTACGAAAAAGGCGCGTTCACCGGCGCCAGCACAGCCCGCGCGGGCTGGTTCGAGCAGGCCGACAGCGGCACCATCTTTCTCGACGAGATTGGCGAGCTGCCGCTGGCCCTGCAGTCCAAGCTGCTGCGCACGCTGCAGGAGGGCACGCTGGTACGCCTGGGCGGGCAGCGCGAGGTGAAGGTGAACGTGCGCCTGGTGGCGGCCACCAACCGCGATCTGGCGCAGGAGGTGGAGGCCGGAAACTTTCGGCAGGACCTGTACTACCGGCTCAACGTGATTCCCATCCGCCTGCCATCGCTGGCCGAGCGGCGCGAGGACATCCGTGCGCTGGCGCTGCACTTTGTTAGCCGCGCCAACCAGGCACACCAGCGCAACGTAAACCTGTCACCCGACGCACTTGCCCGGCTTGAAGAACACCCCTGGCCCGGCAACATCCGCGAGCTGGGCAACGTGATTGAACGCCTGGTGCTGCTAGCCAACGACACGCTGGTGGCGCGGGCTGAGCTGGACCGGTTTCTGCCCGCTGCCACGTCTGTGGCTTTGCCTCCCGCTGGGTTGCCCGCAGCGCCGTACGAAGCGGCAGTAACCCCGGCTCCCCCTGCAGCGCCGCTGGTGCGCGACTACCACCCGGCCCAGTCCCACAGCGCCCAAGTACTGCAGACCGCACTGGCCGAACACCACGGCAACCAGTCGCGCGCGGCGCAGAGCCTGGGGCTGACGCTCCGGCAATTCAGCTACCGGCTGCATAAAGCGGGATTGAAGTGACGCCAGACACTGTGTCGACAATTTGTAGACACAGTGTCTGGCGCGGCCTGCTCCATGCAGGCCTCCCACACATGGCAGCACGCCACTCACTATTAAATTGATAGCTCTCAGCGCATATTCCACTAGCGCTACCGGCCATTTTTATTCAAATTCCCCCATACAAAGCGCTCTGGCACGCCTGTTGCGATAAGGAGGGCAGGCATCCCGCCCACCACCGCATCGAAAGGTTTCCCATGAGCACCATTACCGCCTCCGACGCCATCCTCATCTCGCCCACCCAGCTACAGGCCCTGCAAGCCGCGGAGCCTGTGGTACTGATCGACACCCGCGACGCTGATACCTATGCCCTGGGGCACATCCCCGGCGCAGTCAATTTGCGCGAGACCTTCACCTACCTGGCCACCTCCACACCCCAGGGGCTGCAAGAACTCAAGGACACCTTTGCCGCACACCTAGGCGCCATCGGCCTGTCGGGTGCGGAAACGGCGGTGTTTTATGAAGATGCACTGAACAGCGGCTATGGCCAGTCGTGCCGGGGCTACTACCTGCTGACCTGGCTGGGCTACCCCAAGGTCAAGGTGCTCAATGGCGGCTACTCGGCCTGGAAGGCCGCAGAGCTGCCCACCTCCACCGAAGACGTGGTGCCCACACCGGCCATCTTCCCCACCGACCTGGCCACCACCGATGTGATGCTGACCAAGGAGGACGTGATCGAGGCCCTGGGCACCGACACCGTGCTGCTGGACGTGCGCGATGTGGACGAGTGGATTGGCGACAGCTCCAGCCCCTATGGCAAGGACTTTGCGCCGCGCAAGGGCCGCCTGCCGGGCGCCAAGTGGCTGGAGTGGTACCGCTTTATGAAGCCATCGGCCCAGGGCCCCGTCTTCAAGTCGCCCGACGAAGTGCGCGCTGAATGCGCCACGGCGGGCATCAGCCCTGCGGACACGGTGTATCTGTACTGTTTTAAAGGCGCGCGTGCGTCCAACACCTTCCTCGCGCTCAAGCAGGCAGGTTTTGCCGATGTGCGCATGTACTTCGGCTCGTGGAACGAATGGTCGCGCGACGACAAGCTGCCAATTGAAAGCGGGCTGCCGCTGGTCAAGTTCCCCAGAAAGCCTGCGCTGGCACTGGCAGCCTGAGCCCCGTGTGCCTTTGCAGCGGGCGTGGCCCGCTGCGATCCCTCCATTTCATTTTTCTCTGCCTCCACTCTTTTTTCTTTAAGGAATACCATGTCCACCGATCTGCTGGAACCCTCTGCCCCCGTCACCACCGTGCACACGCACCTGCGCCCCATCGACCGCGACGGGCTCATGGCCTTTGCCGACAAGGGCCGCAACAACCCTGCGAGCCGGGGCACCAACAAGGTCCACACGGTGATGGAAGGACAGTACCGCTCGCTGAGCTATGTGGGCAACCATGCGCCAGTGGTGGTGGACGAGCCTCTGCACTTGTTCGGGCAGGACACGGCACCGGCTCCTGGCGAAATCGTGCTGTCGGGCCTGGGCGGCTGCCTGGCCGTAGGCATCACGGCCGTGGCCACCTGGAAGCAGGTCAAGCTCAGCAAGATCGAGGTCTTCATGGAAGGCGACATCGGCAACCCGGCCGCCTGGGGTGCGGGTGGTGCGTTGCAGAAGACGCCACCCGAGATGGGCTTCCAGGCCATCCGCGTGAAGGTGCTGGTGGAGGGCGATGCGCCGCGCGAGGTGCTGGACGAGATCGTGCAGCACGCCAACTTCTACTCGCCCGTGGCCAACAGCATGCGCAACCCCATCCCCTTCGAGATCAGCCTGGCTGATTGAGGGCGCCCCATACCTGACCAACCGTTCCCCGCGCACCCAAGGAGCCCCATGAACCCCGCCGATCTCCCTCCTCAACTCCACCTGAACGGCGCCCTGCGGGGCGATGCGCTGCTGGCCGCCGTGCGCCAGATTGCCCAGGGCCCGCTGGCCGCGCAGGTGGAGGCGATTGACCGCACCGGCTACTACCCCTGCGCCGAGCTACAGCAGCTGGCCGCCGTGGGCGCGATGAGTGCGCACCTGGACAGCACGGCCGGCCCGGCCGACTACGGCCTGGCCATCCGCGCCATGGCCGAGGCCTCGCGCGTGTGCGGCGCCACCGGCTTCATGATGTGGTGCCAGGCGGTGTGCGGGCTGTACCTGCAGCAGTCGGGCAACCCCGCGCTGGTGGGCGATGTGCTGCAGCGCCACGCCAGCGGCGCAGGCATGGGCGGCACGGCGCTGTCGAACCCCATGAAGAGCTACGCGCAAATCGAAAGCCTGTTGCTCAAAGCCACGCCCGTGGAGGGTGGCTACCTCATCAACGGCACCCTGCCCTGGGTGAGCAACCTGGGTCCTGACCACTACTGCGGTGCGATTGCGGCGGTGGTGGAGGCGGATGGCGCGGCCAGCCAGCGCGAGGTGATGTTCCTGCTGCGCTGCAATGCCCCTGGCGTGGAGATGCGCGAATGCCCCAGCTTCTCGGCCATGGAAGGCACGGGCACCTATGCGTTGCGGCTCAAGGACCATTTCATCAGCACGGCCGACATCATGGCCGCCCCCACCCGCCCCTTCATCGCGCGCATCCGTGCTGCGTTTGTGATGCTGCAATGCGGCATGGCCGTTGGCATCACCCAGGGCGCCATCGACTCGATGTGGGCGGTGGAAGCCCAGTTGGGCCACGTCAACCAATTCCTGGAAGACCGGCCCGATGCGCTGCAGACCGAGCTGGACGCGCTGACCGCACGCGTCATGCAACTGGCTCAAACCCCTTTCGACACCAACACTGACTTCTTCATCGACGTGCTGGACGCCCGCGCCCATGGCGCGGAGCTGTGCCTGCGCGCTGCCCAGTCGGCCCTGATGCACCAGGGCGCGCGCGGCTACCTCATGAGCTCGGACGTGCAGCGGCGCGTGCGCGAATCACACTTTGTGGCCATCGTCACGCCCGCCATCAAGCACCTGCGCAAAGAAATTGCCCGGCTCAGCACCGAGGAGATGCCCGCATGACCCCCTCTACCACCACGCCACTGGCTACTTCCAAGTTTGAATTGAGCGCAGCGTCACTGGCGCTGTGCGAAGCGTTCGCCGATACAGCCGCTGTGGCCGATGGAGCTGCTACAGCGCCCTGGAAAAGCTACATCTGCAACGCCTGCGGCTACATCTACAACGAAGTCGACGGCGACCCCGATGGCGGCCTGCCACCCGGCACGCGGCTGGCAGACATTCCCGACGACTGGGCCTGCCCGCTGTGCGGTGTGACCAAGGCGGACTTTTCGCCGTATGAAGCACCCACCCTGGAAGCGCTGCGTGCGCTGGCCAGCGCGGCGCCACCCACCATCCGCCTGCGTGGCGAACCGGGTGTGGTCATCGTCGGCGCGGGTCGCGCCGGCTGGCAACTGGCCGAAACCCTGCGCCTGTACAGCGCCACGCTGCCCATCACCATGGTCACCGCATGTGCGGGCGACCGGTACGACAAGCCCTTGCTATCGGTCGCCATGGCGCGCCAACTGGACCCGCAGGCGCTGGTGTCCGAAACCGGACGCGATGCGGCGCAGCGCCTGGGCATCACATTGCTGGCCCACACCCATGCGGTGCGCATCTGTGCCGATACGCAACAGCTGCGCACTACCCGGGGCGCACTGCACTACGGCCACCTTGTGCTGGCCCATGGTGCGCAAGCGGCCCTGCCCCCTGGACTGTCACCCCAGATGTGCTGGCGCATCAACCACCTGGACGCCTACCAGCGCCTGCGCCAGCAGCTGGGCGACCAGCCCAAGGACGTGCTCATCATTGGCGCGGGCCTGGTAGGCAGCGAGCTGGCCAACGACCTGGCCCTGGGCGGCCACCGCATCACGCTGCTGGACACAGCCGCAGAACCGCTGGCGCGCTGGCAGAGCCAGCAAGCGGGGCCTCAGCTGCTTGACGCCTGGAAGGACCTTTCCATCCGCTTTGAGGGCGGCCTACAAGTGCAGCAGGTGGAACGCATAGGCTCTCAATACCGCGTCAGCACCACCAGCGGGTCACGATTTGCTGCCGACGAAGTGGTGGTAGCCGCAGGCCTGCTGCCCCACCATCGCCTGGCGCAGAGTGCAGGACTCGATTGGGCCAATGGCATTGCGGTGAACGCAGAAACCCTGCAAACCAGCGTGCCCCGCATCCATGCGCTGGGCGATTGCATCAGCATCGACGGGCAATGCAGCCGATTCATCGAACCGATTGCCCGCCAGGCGCGCACATTGGCTGCTGCTGTGCTGGGCCAAGATGCCAGCCCTTATGAACACCGGGCTGCAGTGGTGCGAGTGAAGACCACCACCCGGCCGCTGACGCTTCATTGAAAAAGGGACTCCGTTCCCAAGTGCCGGGCGCGAAATTTTTTTGCGCCCGGCTGGCTTTCAAAACGGCATTGTGGTGAGTGCTCATGGCAGCAGCACGAGATGCGGCTGTCTTTTCAACCCACCGGCACAGACAAAACGCCATGAACATCACCCCGTCCACCGTTTCCGGCCTGATCCCCTGGCCAGCACGATTGCCACCGCCATATTGCTCGACCAGCTGCTGCTCGATGAGGTTTTGAAGGGCTGCGTGGCCCCGCGACCGCATGCACCACGGCCAACAAGGTCAAGCGCCAGATCGTGAAGCACCAGGTCAATTGCATCTTTAGGAAGGCTGCGTAAGCGCCTGTTCAAAGGCCTTGCAGCTGTAACCCGCCTGGTAACAGCTGGATGCGCCCCTGCCGGGCAACCCGGCAGGGGCTATGGCGACACACTCGCACCGCCCAAACCAGTAACCGCCGCACTGGCGGTGCCCCCTCGGGGGAAGGCGCAAAGCGCCTCAAGGGGTCGATCAATACGATTTATACGGCAGGAATTTGCCAGACAGCACCACATTCACGCGATCACCGCTGGGGTTGGCTTCCCGCTGGATGTCCATGCTGAAGTCGATGGCGCTCATGATGCCGTCGCCAAACTCCTCGTGAATCAATTCCTTGATGGTGGTGCCGTACACGCTCACCACTTCGTACCAGCGGTAGATCAGCGGGTCGGTGGGCACGGGCGTGGGCAGCGAGCCCTTGTAGGGCACCACTTGCAGCCACTTCTGCTCCTCGACGGTAAGGCCAAATATCTTGCCCAAGATTTTTGCCTGCTCGGGCGTGGCCGTCATCTGGCCCAGACACAAGGCCGTGGTCCATTCCTTGGACTGGCCGACCTTCTTGGCAATGGCGTCCCATTGCAGGCCCTTGGCGACCTTGGTGCCAATGATCTTTTCGGTAACGTCGTTGCGGTTCATGGTGATGGCTCCTTGAAAAAGAGTGGGTTAAAAGGGAGACGTATTTCGGCCGGGCTTTGGATGCAGTGGCTGAAACTGGCGCTACCCAGGCCAGGGCCGCCGTGCAAGGGCCGCCCCGCCGCACTGGCGGCGTCCCCCTGAAAGGGAAAAGGCGCGATGTGACTCGGGGGTGTTTCACGCTTTCGCTCGCGTCACCAGAAAGTCCACGATGTGGTTGCGCAGCGCGTAATAGCCATCCAGGTGGTGCAGACTGGTACGCGTGCGTTCACGCGGCAGTGGGTTGACGACCACCTCGGCGATGCCACCGGGGCGGTAGCCGTCGGGCGTCTCGTTGCCGTTGCTCATGAGCAAGATGCGGTCGGCCAACAGGATGGCTTCGTCCACATCGTGGGTGATCATGAATACCGTCTGCTGGGTCTGACGCACGATGGTCATCAGCTCATCCTGGATGGTGCCCCGCGTAAGCGCATCGAGCGCGCCGAATGGCTCATCGAGCAGCAGCATCTTGGGCTGGATGGAGAAAGCGCGCGCAATGCCTACGCGCTGTTTCATACCACCCGACAGCTGCGAGGGCTTCTTATCTATCGCTGGCAACAGGCCCACCAGCGCCACGAACTTCTCCACATGCGCGTCGACCTGGCTCTTCTTCCAGTCGGGCCAGCGCGACTTGACGGCGAAGGCGATGTTCTGACGCACGGTGAGCCAGGGCATGAGCGCATGGCTCTGGAATACCACGCCCCGGTCCAGGCTGGGGCCGGCCACTTCGCGACCGTCCATGATGACGGTGCCCGAGGTGGCAGTGTCGAGCCCCGCCAGCACATTCAGGATGGTGGTCTTGCCGCAGCCCGAGTGGCCAATGATGCATACGAACTCGCCCTTGTCGAGCGTGAACGACACGTCGGCAAACACCGGTTTGGCGGGCACAAAGGCCTTGCTGAGTCGGTCGATCTGGAGGAAGCCTTGGGTCACGGCATAGGCCTTTCGTTGCAGGGCATTGGAGCTGGAAACAGCGGGACGCTGGGCGACATCACTCCACATAGGTCACCACCTTCTGCAGTTGGCCAAACGCCAGGTCGAGCAACATGCCCACCACACCGATCACCAGGATGGCGAAAATCACATTGGTAAGCGACAGGTTGTTCCACTCGTTCCACACGAAGTAGCCAATCCCCGTGCCGCCTACCAGCATCTCGGCGGCCACGATCACAAGCCACGCAATGCCCATGCTGATGCGCATGCCCGTGAGGATGGTGGGCGCTGCGGCGGGCAAGATCACCAGAAAGGCCTTGCGCAGCGGGTTGACCTGCAGCGTGGCCGACACATTGAGCCACTCGCGCTTGACCGATGCCACACCAAACGCTGTGTTCACCAGCATGGGCCACACCGAGCAGATGAAGATCACGAAGATGCCCGAGATGGATGAGTCCTTGATGGTGTAGAGCGCGAGCGGCATCCACGCCAGCGGGCTGATGGGCTTGAGCACCTGGATGAACGGGTCGAACGCGCGCCGCAGCAGCGGCGACATGCCTATGACGAAGCCCAGCGGTATCGCCACCAAGCAGGCCAGGCCGAACCCTAGCGCCACGCGGCCCAGCGAATGCGCGAGCTGGATGGCGATGCCCTTGTCGTTGGGGCCGTTGTCATAGAACGGGTTGGACACATGCCCCCACACGGTACGGCCCATCTCTGCCAGTGATGGGAAGCCGCTGCCCTTGGCGCTGGCGCCTGGGTCCTTGCCCATCATCTTGGCGTACTCGATCTGCTCGGCGGTCATGCCTGCCGTGCTGGTGCCCGCGCCCGAAGAAGCGGTGGCGATGTACCAGATGCCCAGCAGAGCCAGGAAAATGAGCACGGACAACAGGCCCGCGCGCAGGTTGAGGTTCTTGGCGGGAGTCATGTCATGCCGCCTTGCGGATAGGGAAGCTCTTTGCGTACTCGCTCGCCTTGGCGGCATCGAACTCGCGCCCCATGATCTTGAACTTGGGGTATGCGCCTTCGGGCGCCTTCTGGTCCAGCGCCTTCATCTGTTTTTTCGCATCGGTGATGAGGAACACCTTTTCGGCGATCTGCTTGTAGTCCACATCGCCCTTGATGTAGCCCCAGCGCTTCATCTGCGTGAGCATCCACACGGCCATGCTCTGCCACGGCATGGGGTCAAAGTCCACGCGGTCGGGCACGCTCTGGATCTTGCCCAGGCCGTCGGCGAACTTTCCGGTGAGCACCTGGTTGAGCACTGCCTCGGGCTGGTTCAGGTACGCCTGGGGCGCAATCACCTTGGCGATGAGCTCGCGGTTGGCCGGGTCGCGCGCCATGGCGGCCGAGGTGAGCACCGCGCGGTAGAGCGCGGCAAATGTGTTGGGGTTCTTCTGGATGAACTCGGTGCTGGTGCCAAAGGCACAGCAAGGGTGGCCGTTCCACAGGTCCTTGGTCAACAGATGAATGAAGCCGACCTCCTCGAACACAGCGCGCTGGTTAAAGGGGTCCGGGCCCAGGAAGCCGTCGATGTTGCCCGCGCGCAGGTTGGCCACCATTTCGGCCGGCGGCACCACGCGCAGCTGCACGTCGGTGTCGGGGTGCAGGCCCGCTTCTGCCAGGTAGTAGCGCAGCAGGAAGTTGTGCATGCTGTACTCGAAGGGAATCGCGAACTTGAAGCCCTTCCAGTTCTTGGGGTCACGGTTGTTCTTGTGCTTCAGGCTCAGCGTGATGGCCTGGCCGTTCACGTTCTGGATGGTGGCCACGTTCATGGGCGTGGCGTTGGAACCCAGGCCCATGGAGATGGCCAGCGGCATGGGGCTCAGGAAGTGCGTGGCGTCGTACTCCTTGTTGATCATCTTGTCTCGGATCAGCGCCCAGCCGGCCGTCTTGGTGACTTCGACATTCAAGCCCTGCTTGCTGTAGAAGCCCAGCGGGTGGGCCATGATGAGCGGCGTGGCGCAGGTGATCGGAATGAAGCCGATCTTGAGGTTGGTCTTCTCCAGTGCGCCCTGTTTCTCTTGCGCCATGGCCTGCATGCTGGCCACGGGCAGCACGCTGGCGATGGCCGCCATGGCAGTGCCCTTGCCCACCGCCTTGATGAAGCGGCGGCGCACTGCGTCTTGCGGAAACAGCGCCTTGACAAGGGTGGCTTCGATGAACTCGTTGCTGTAGAGCTCGAACTCGCGGGTCTCGCTGCGCTGGCGCAGGGTAGCTGCGGCGGCATCGGCCGACACCTCGGCGTGGTGGTCTGCCACCGTGTGGTCGCGGCCACAGCTGCATTTCAGCATCAACGGGCGGTCGGCATCGTAGGGCGAGAAGAATTCGGACATGGCACACCTCGAAGAAGTTGGTGCCAGGCGTTACGCAAAGCGCGGGCCAGTTTTTGCCGGTGCCGGCCCTCTGTCATGAATTCGTGGGTGTGGTGTCTACAGCGTGTAGGGCCAGCACTACAAATCGGTCACGCAACGCACCGGATTCACTCTGTCGGCGCGCCACGCGCCAGCAGCGCCAGCTCCACGTCGTTGCGCGCGCCGGTCTTTTCGAGGATGCGGGCGCGATAGGTGCTCACCGTGTTGGGCGCGAGCTTGAGCTGCGCACCAATTTCGCTCACGCTCTGCCCGGCAGTGAGCAGGCGGAACACCTGGTGCTCCCGGTAGGAGAGCGCATCCACCCCAGCGGGCGCGCCCTGCTGGACTGTGCGCACCACCCCGGTGCGTTCCACCGCGCCCGCCAGAGCTTGCGCCGTGGCCTCGGTCAGATAGCGCTCGCCCGCCGCCACCTTGCGCACAGCGGCCACCATGTCGTCGGGGTCGGCGCTTTTGTGCAGGTAGCCCGCCGCGCCCATCTGGATGCAGCGCACCGCGTATTGCCGCTCGGGGTAGGTGCTGAGCATCAGCACCGGCAGCGCGGGCCACGTCTTGCGCAGCTCCTGCAGCACTTCGAGGCCATCCATGCCCGGCATGGCAATGTCCAGCAGCACCAGGTCCAGCCCCGATGCGCCCGTCACCCCCTCCAGTGCCGAGACCTGCTCCAGCACCTCGCTGCCCTGGGTGGCTTCGGCCACCACGGCGATCTCGGGTGCACCGTTGGAGGGGTCGCCCAGTACCTGCTTTAGCCCCTCCCGCACGATGCGGTGGTCATCCCCGATCAATACACGAACCACGGAATTCACGACAGCTCCAGAGGAATCAGCAATTGCAGGCACAAGCCCTGCCCCGGCTCGCTGGTGATGCTCAGCTGGCCACCCAGCTGCCGCGCGCGCTCGCGCATGCCCATCACCCCATAAGCGGTGGGCGCCTCCAGGGCCTGGCGGGTAGCGCCTACCCCGTTATCGCGCACGCGCAGTTGCAGCATCTCGTCCTGCACATCAATGGCAATGTCGATGGCGCTGGCCTGCGCGTGGCGGCCCACATTGCTCAGCATCTCCTGGAAGATGCGAAACACCGCGATCGCCGCAGGCTCAGGCAGGAGCAAGGTGGCAGGCACCTCCATCTGCCACTCCAGTTCCAGCTCGGCCGACTGCACAAACTCCTGCGCCTGCCACTCCAGCGCGGCCCACAAGCCCTGATGGTCCAGGATGCTGGGGCGCAGGTCGGTAATGATGCGGCCCACGTTGTCCACGGCGCTTTCGATCAGGCGGCTCATGTTCTGGCACTTGCAGCGCATCTGGGTGCGCATGTCGCCCGCCGCCTCGGGCGTGCGCTCACCCTGCTCGCCCAGGCGCTTGTGCAGCCAGTTCACATCCATCTTCAGAGCCACCAGCAAGCTACCCAGTTCATCATGCACTTCGCGGGCAATACGGGTGCGCTCGTCCTCCCGCACTTGCTCCGAGTAGGCCGACAGCTCGCGCAGCTGCGCCAGCGCCTGCGACAGCTCTTGAGTTCGGGTAGCCACGCGGCGCTCCAGCTCGTCGTTGGCGCGGGCCAGTTCATCGTGCGCACGCTGTAGTTCGTCGGCAGCACGCTTGCGGCTGGTGATGTCGACAAAAGCGATCACGGCGCCCTGCACCTGGTTGCCTTCCAAAATAGGGTGGCTCGAATACTCCACAGCAAACGCCGAGCCATCGCGGCGCCAGAACACCTCGGTATCCACCCGGCAGGGCAGGCCTTGGCGAAACGCGTTGAAGATGGGGCAGTCGCAATCTGGGTAGGGACTGCCGTCAGGATGGCTGTGGTGGGTGAGCGCGTGCATATTGCGCCCCATCACCTCATCGGCCGCAAAGTCCAGCATCTGCGCACCCGCCCGATTGATGAACACGCAGTTTCCCGCCAGGTCGATGCCAAACACCCCCTCGCCCGTGGACTCCAGCAACAGCCCCAGTCGGTTTTGCCAGAGGGCACTGGCACCGGCGGGCAGGTTCAGGACATGGGTGGACATGGGCAATGCCCAAGCAATGGCCGTGCCCAGCTGGCTGGGCAACAGCGTATCGGGAGCTGTGCGCCCGTCCGCCAACATCGCACAATAAGCGCATGTCCACCACCGTCCCATCCGCCTCGGCCACTGCCGGCCCGCCCCCTCCCTCGGTATGGCGCGCGCCCAGCCTGTCTGTGCGCTGGTGGCCCGTGTTTTTGCGCAACCTGCTGGTGTGGCGCAAGCTGGCCATTCCCAGCCTGGTGGGCAATATCGCCGAGCCGCTGATGTGGCTGGTGGCCTTTGGCTACGGCATGGGCGCGCTGGTGGGGCAGATCCATGTGGGCGGGCAGGCGGTGCCCTACATCCTGTTCCTGGCCAGCGGCTCAATCTGCATGAGCGCCATGAACGCGGCGAGCTTTGAGGCGCTGTACTCGGCGTTTTCGCGCATGCATGTGCAAAAAACCTGGGACGGCATCATGAACGCCCCCATCAGCCTGGACGATGTGGTGCTGGCCGAAATGCTGTGGGCCGCATTCAAAGCGCTGTTCACCGTGACCGCCATTTTGGGCGTGATGCTGGCGCTGGGCATCAGCCACAGCCCCAAGCTGCTGGTGGCCTGGCCGGTGCTGCTGTTCGTGGGCCTCATGTTTTCCAGCATTGCGCTCATCTTCAACGCGCTGGCCAAGGGCTACGATTTTTTCACCTACTACTTCACGCTGGTGCTCACGCCCATGATGTTCTTGTCGGGCGTGTTCTTTCCGCGCGAGCAGTTGCCGCCCATCGTGCGCGCCATCTCCGACTGGCTGCCGCTGACCAATGCGGTCGAACTGGTGCGGCCGCTGTTCATGGACGAGTGGCCCGCCCACCCATGGCGGCATGGCCTGGTGCTGGTGGTCACCACCGTGGTGGCTTTCTGGGTGGCCCTGGCGCTTACGCGGCGGCGCTTTCGCGGCTGAGACGGACAGCGGCCGTCCACACCGGGTTTTGCATAAAAACAGGCTCCAGCCCAATCAGGACAAGCGCAAATAGCTATATTTTTAAAAGCAAAACACCTCTTGCAGTGACGGTGCACGACACCCCCCGGAGCGCAGCCGCCGGGCTAGCCGGGCCATTGCGCCCGCAGCATCCGCGCCGACACGATGCCGCGTTTGCCGTTCTCCAGACTGACGTCATAGGAAATCTCCGGCCCCCGGGGCCGTTGACCCTCCGGACCTGATTCACGCGCGCCCGAACCCATTCACGGCCGTATCGGGCCTGGACGATCTGGCCCACCGCAAACTCTGGGGCAGGCAGGTTCCGGGCAACCTGCGGCGCCGCAGGCGCGCTTTTCGCGCCTTGGCCCTTGCCCGGACACAACAGCTCCCACTGCTGCGAAATGCCCAGACCACCGCTGGCATTATCCCGCCCGACAATCCTGCCCGCGGCATCGCGCCATTTGCTGCGCCCTGCACCAATGTCGCGGTTGTCCCAGACGCCTGCCAGGCGGTAGGTTTTGCCGTCAATCGGCGTGATGCGGCCGGCCGGGCAATTGGCTGTGGCCCGATAGACCTTGTTCAGGTCTTCAGCCGCAAGCTGCTGCTTCACACAGTTTTTGTCACCAGGCTGCCAGTTGGCACACCAGCCCTGCACCTCGGCGCTCGTGATCCGCGCCTCGGCCACTGCGTTGGCGGTGCCGATGCCCGACTTTGAAAAGACCGTCGGGTTGACGCACTTGCTGCAAAGCGCCAGCCAATCGGCCTGCGCGCTCGCGGTGGTTGCGCCGCCGCACATCGCCAAACCCGCGAGCAACGCCATGGCGGCGTCCCTGGTACGCATCATCATGGGTCTGAACATCGCCGCCTCCATGCAGAGAGTGAGTTCGTCTGATCGACTGTGCACCGTTTGGCACGCGTCAATTGTAGGGAAATGACGGCATCGTGGGATGCCCCGCGAGCGCAGGGCTCAAGGCTTACACCGTTATTGCCCGATGTTTGATGGCATGAAGGCGGCGCAACAAGCTGGCATTGCGGACGGACACGACCGGTGGCTTTTCAACGCCAGGCGCTGACCTCTCGGCCGTCCCAAACGGTTGAGGCAGGCTTGAACACCTTCATGGGTTCCCGCCCAGCACGCCTTGGCGTGTCCTTCTTTATGCTGCTGCGCGGAGCAAATCCACCGCCTTTTCGGCAATCATGACAACCGGCGCGTTGGTGTTGCCGCTGACGATGCGCGGCATGATGGACGCATCCACCACCCGCAATCCCTGCATGCCATGCACACGCAGCTGGGCATCCACCACGTCCAGCGTCCCCGGCCCCATGCGGCAGGTGCCCACGGGGTGGTAGATGGTGTCGGCGTATTGGCGGATGAACTGCTCGATCTGCGCATCGGTCTGGGCATGGGCGGATGCGGCCTGCTCCCTGGCGCCAAACTGGGCCAGCGCCGGCTGACTCAGGATAGTGCGCATCCGCCTGACGCCCCGCACCATGCGGACCATGTCGTCGGGATCGCGCAAAAACTGCGGATCCACCAGCGGCAGTTGCAGGGGGTCGTTGCTGGCCAGCGATACGGTGCCGCGGCTGCGCGGCTGCAGCAGGCAGACATGCGAGGAATAGCCATGGCCCAGCACGGTCTTGCGGCCATGGTCCAAGAGCTTGCCGATCACGAAATGCAGCTGCAGATCGGGCGCCGGTTCGGATGGATCGCTCTTGATGAAGCCCCCCGCCTCGGCGAAATTGGTGGTGAGCATGCCGGTGCGGGCGCGGCGCCACTCCCGCATGCCGCGCGCCACGTTCACCATGCCCCGCGGCGACAGTCCGAACAGATCGGTCACCCCCGGTGCATCCATCACCTGCACCACATCCGGGTGGTCGTGCAGATGCTCGCCCACGCCGGACAATTCGTGCTGCACCGCAATGCCGTGGCGCTGCAGTTGCGCCCCCGGGCCAATGCCCGACAGCATGAGCAGTTGCGGTGACAGCAGCGCTCCAGCGCTCAGCAGCACCTCGCGCGCGGCCCTGAGCTGGTGCAGCTGGCCGCCCTGGCTGTATTCCACACCCACGGCCCGCCGCCCTTGCAACAGCACCCGCGTGGCATGCGCCTGGGTAATGACCTGCAGGTTGGGGCGGCCCAGGTGCGGGGTGAGATAGCCCTTGGCCACACTATGGCGCTCGCCATTCTTGTGCGTGACCTGGTAAATGCCCACGCCTTCTTGCGTGGCGCCATTGAAATCGGTGTTGTGCGGAAAACCTGCCTGCACCGCCGCCTCGGTGAACAGCTGGCTGAAGCGGTTGGGGGCGCGCAGGTCGGCCACATTCAGGGGGCCGCCCTGGCCATGCCATTCATCCCGCAGGCGCTCGTTGTGCTCGGCGCGCAGGAAATAGGGCCTGACATCGTTCCATGCCCAGCCGGGGTTGCCCTGCGCGGCCCAATGGTCGTAATCGGCATGCTGCCCGCGCACATACACCATGGCGTTGATGGAACTGGAGCCGCCCAGCACCTTGCCACGCGGCTGGTAGCCCTGGCGGCCATTGAGCCCTGGCTGCGGCGTGGTGTTCTGCCCCCAGCCGTTGAGCTCGAACTTGGCCATCACGGCCAGCCCGGCCGGGCAATGGATGAAAACACTTTGGTCGGCGGGCCCCGCCTCCAGCAGGCACACGCGTACGGAGGGATCCTCGGTCAGCCGCCCCGCCAGCACCGAGCCGGCCGATCCCCCACCAATCACGATGTAGTCGAACATGTCGCCCTTGTCTCTTCCGCCATGCGATGCAGCGGTGTGCAGGCACGATAACCGACCGGACATGCGATCCCTTTACCATGTCGGTTACTTTTTCCACTTCCAAGAGAGCTCTCACTATGACGATTCAAACCGTTGGCATCATTGGCGCTGGCACCATGGGCAATGGCATTGCGCAGGCGTGCGCCGTGTCAGGCATCCACGTGGTGATGGTGGACATCTCCGACGCCGCAGTGCAAAAGGGCCTGGCCACGGTGGCCGGCAGCCTGGACCGCTTGATCAAGAAGGAAAAAATCACGGCCGCCGACAAGGAAACGGCGCTGGCGCGCATCAAGACGTCCACCAGCTACGACGACCTCAAGGCCGCCCAGCTCGTCATCGAAGCCGCCACCGAGAACTATGAACTCAAGCTCAAGATCCTCAAGCAGGTTGACGGCATCGTCGGCCCCGACGTGATCATTGCGTCGAACACCTCGTCCATCTCCATCACCAAGCTGGCCGCCGCTACCAGCCGCGCCGACAAGTTCATCGGCATGCACTTCTTCAACCCCGTGCCGATGATGGCGCTGGTGGAAATCATCCGTGGCCTGCAAACCAGCGACGCCACGCACGACGCCGTGAAGGCCATGGCGCTCGCGCTGGGCAAGAGCCCCATCACCGTGAAGAACGCCCCGGGCTTTGTGGTCAACCGCATCCTGGTGCCCATGATCAACGAGGCCTTCTTTGTGCTGGCCGACGGCCTGGCCACCGCCGAGGACATCGACGCGGGCATGAAGCTGGGCTGCAACCAGCCCATCGGCCCGCTGGCCCTGGCCGACATGGTGGGCCTGGACGTGTGCCTGGCCGTGATGGACGTGTACCTGGCCGAGTTTGGCGACAGCAAATACCGCGCTTGCCCGCTGCTGCGCGAAATGGTGGCCGCCGGCCGCCTGGGCCGCAAGACTGGCCGTGGCGTTTACAGCTACTGAGCACGGCGGCAACGCCACGTACAACACGAGGCGCCCGAGGGCGCCTTTTTTGATGGCGTGGCCAGACGCAAAAACCCCCTACCCCAAAAGGTTTCTCTCAATTAAATTTTGCACAATTTAATTGTCGACAATAATTCAACCCATGCCACGCAAACCTTCGCCCCTTTCGCCCAGCCCCGCAGCCCTGCAACTGGACAACCAGGTGTGCTTTGCGCTGTATTCCGCCTCGCTGGCGATGACCAAGCTATACAAGCCGCTGCTCGATGCCATTGGCCTGACCTATCCGCAATACCTGGTGATGCTGGTGCTGTGGGAGGGCGATGGCATCACGGTGAGCGCCCTGGGCGAACGCCTTTATCTGGATTCAGGCACGCTCACCCCGCTGCTCAAGCGGCTCGAAACATCGGGGCTGATTGCCCGCCTGCGCGACGCCGAGGACGAGCGGCGCGTGCGCATCAGCCTGACGCCCGTGGGGCAGTCGCTGCGCGATGCCGCCGAACGCATTCCGCCTTGCGTGCTGCAAAGCAGCCAGTGCACGCTGCCCGAACTGGCGGCACTCACCGGCCAGCTCAAGACACTGCGCGACCGGCTCAACGCGCCCTGACGCTATCCAACCGTTTGCTTTCCACCACCGTCCCGCGCTGCGGGCATCACCTCCAAAGGAAGACACCATGGCCTCGCTCGAAAAAGTTCTCTACACCGCCCACGCCCATACCACTGGTGGCCGCGACGGCGCCTCGCGCACCGATGATGGCCGCCTGGACGTCAAACTGTCTTCGCCCGGCACGGCCGGCACCGGAACCAACCCCGAACAGTTGTTTGCCGCCGGCTATTCGGCCTGCTTCATCGGCGCCATGAAGGCCGTGGCCGGCATGCAAAAAATCACCCTGCCGCAGGACCTGGCCATTGACGCCAGCGTGGACCTGGGCAAGGTCGGTGCGGGTTACGGCATTGCCGTGCGCCTGGCCATCAGCCTGCCCGGCATGGATCGCGCAGCAGCGCAAGCCCTGGTGGATGCAGCCCACCAGGTCTGCCCCTACTCGAACGCCACGCGTGGCAACATCGACGTGACGCTCACGCTGGTCTGAAGCACCGGCAGAGCCGACAGGGTGCGGGCCCTGCCGGCCCTTCTAGCGACGAACCGACGAATCCATCGCGCGGATTCACGGGCCGGCTTCACCAGGGTCTGGGCTAGGATGGCGTCATCCAGGAGACATTGATGAAGCTGGCGCTGCTGTCAGACATCCATTCCAATCGCCAGGCACTCGACGCCTGCATGGCCCACGCCCGCGCGCAAGGCGCGCAGCGCTTTGCCTGGCTGGGCGATCTGGTGGGCTATGGCGCCGACCCGGGCTATGTGGTGCAGCAGGCCATGGCGCTGGTGGCAGACGGCCACTGCGTGATTGGCGGCAACCATGACGCCCTGGCCGTACACCCGCCCCAACCGGGCGACAAGGCCGCCAGCAGCGTGGCCGCACACGGGGCCGGCTGGACCCACGCGCAGCTCACGCCCAACGAGCGCGACTTTCTCGCGGCACGCCCCCTGGTCGCCGAAGTGGGCGGCGTCTTGCTGGTGCATGCCAGCGCCGACGCGCCCGAGCGCTGGCGCTATGTCGACAACGCGGCCGTGGCGCAGCAATGCCTGGATGCCGCCACCCAGCGCCCCGGCATCCGCCATGTGTTTTGCGGCCATGTGCATCAGCAAACGCTGTACTACCGGGGCACCGGGCGCGGGCTCATGCGCTTTGCGCCGCAGCCGGGCGTGGCCATTCCGGTGGCGCCACGCCGGCAATGGGTGGCCACCATCGGATCGGTGGGCCAGCCGCGCGACGGCGACCCGCGTGCCATGTATGCCCTGCTCGACACCGATGCCTGGTTGCTGCGCTTTGAACGCGTGCCCTACGACCATGCCGCCGCTGCCGCCGCCATCCGCGCCACCGGCGCCATGCCCGACTACTTTGCCCAGCGCCTGGAGGTGGGCCGATGAAGCTGCTCGAACCGGGCACCGAGGTGGACGGCTTCACCGTGCTCGAATGCATCCATGCAGGCGGCATGGCCCATATCTACCGCGTGGAATACGCCGTGGGCCCGCCCAACCCCGGGTTTCCGCTGGCCATGAAGATCCCGCGCATGACGGCGGGCGATGGCGCCGAGAACATCGTCAGTTTCGAGGTCGAGCTGCAGATCCTGCCCACGCTCACCGGGCCCCATGTGCCGCGCTTTGTCGCCGCGGGCGACCTGGAGCGCATCCCCTACCTGGTCATGGAATATTGCAGCGGCCACACCCTGCAGCACTGGCTGGATGCCGCCGAGCGCCCCGACGTTGCCACAATAGCCCGCCTGGGCGCCGCCATGGGGCGTGCCGCGCACAGCCTGCACCAGCAAAACGTCTGCCACCTCGACCTCAAACCCGGCAACGTGCTGTTCACCCACGACGACCATGCCGTGCTGCTCGACTTTGGCCTGTCGTGCCATGCGCACTACCCCGACCTGTTGGCCGAGGAGTTGCGCCGCGCCGTGGGCTCGCCGGCCTGGATCGCCCCAGAGCAGGTGGTGGGCGTGCGCGGCGATCCGCGCAGCGACATTTTTGCCATTGGCGTCATGCTGTATGAGCTGGCCACGGGCGAGTTGCCCTTTGGCGCGCCCACCACACAGGGCGGCCTGCGCCAACGCCTGTGGATGTCGCCCGCGCCGCCGCGCCAGCACCGCCCCGACCTGCCCGAGTGGCTGCAAGAGACCATCCTGCGCTGCCTGGAACCCGAGGCCGCCAAGCGCCACCCGTCGGCCGCTCACCTGGCCTTTGACCTGGCCAACCCCGAACAGGTGCAGATCACCGCACGCGGCCAGCGCATGCGTGGCCCGCGCCTGCGCACCCACTTCAAGCGCTGGATCAAGGCCGCCGGCATGCACTACCGGCCCAGCCCGCTGCCCACGCGCCAGATCGAAGAGGTGCCCATCGTCATGGTGGCCGTGCCGCACGACGACGTGACCGACGCCACCATGTACTCGCTGCGCCAGGCCGTGGGGCGCTCGCTGGGCATCCGCCCGGGGGCGCGGCTGGCCTGCGTCACCGTGATCTCGCCCTCGGCCAGCAGCAGCACCGACAGCGAACGCAGCGAAACCGCGCTGCACCGCCAGCACCGCGCACGGCTCAGGCAATGGGCCGAACCGCTCGACCTGGCGGGCCACAGCGTGAGCTACCACGTGCTCGAATCAGGCGACGTGGCGCAAGCGCTGGTGCGCTACGCCGAGGGCAACCAGGTCAGCATGATGATCCTGGGGGCTGCCACGCACGGCCTGCAAACGCAGCGCTTCATCGCCACCGTGCCCATGCGCGTGGCGCGCGACGCGCCTTGCACCGTCATCCTCGTCAAGCAGGCGCTGCCGTTTGCCCAGCTGGCGCGCGAATACAGCGAATAAGCCAAGGCACCGGGCAGCACGCCCGCGCAGCCCCCGAGGCGCACAGTGGCGTTCCACAGGCTCCAAGGCGGCACCCTGGCATTCCCGGGGGTGCCTGACTTCGTAGCGGGTCACGCAATACCGCGGGCCGCCAGGGGCGGTTGATGCGAAATTTGGCACCGCGCCCCGCGCCGTGCCGCGTCGGCGTCGGGCGCGCCCCGCTGGCGGGAGACAATGGGCCGATGAACATTTCCCCCGAAGCGCCTGGCCTGCACCCCTTTTCCACCCTGACGCCCGATGTGGTGCTGGACGCACTGGCCAGCGTGGGGCTGCACGGTGACGGGCGGCTGATGGCGCTGTCGTCCTATGAAAACCGCGTCTACCAGGTCACACTGGAAGACGGCGAGCGTGTGGTGGCCAAGTTTTACCGCCCCGGCCGGTGGACTGAAGCACAGATCCTGGAAGAACACGCATTTGCCGCCGAACTCATGGGCGCCGAGGTGCCCGCCGTAGGCCCCCTGGTGCTGGGCGGCCGCACACTGCACCCCCACGGCGGTTTCCAGTTTTCGGTGAGCCCCTGGCGCGGCGGCCGGCAGCCCGAACTGGACGACTTCGAGGTGCTCGAATGGATAGGCCGCTTTCTGGCGCGCATCCACACCGTGGGCGCGGCGCGCCCGTTCACGCACCGCCCCGCACTCGATTGGCAAAGCTTTGGCGCAGAGCCACGCGACTGGCTTCTGCAGCACGAACTGATCCC
This sequence comes from Acidovorax sp. T1, assembly GCF_002176815.1. Lineage (NCBI taxonomy): Bacteria > Pseudomonadati > Pseudomonadota > Betaproteobacteria > Burkholderiales > Comamonadaceae > Acidovorax > Acidovorax sp. T1. The sequence goes on from NZ_CP021648.1 coordinate 3,508,815, forward strand.
GCTCGACATGCAATCGGCCTGGCGCGACGCCTGCAAGATTGCTCTTGATTTGATAGCTAATAGCGCTTACCACACAAGCGCTACAGGCCAATTTCTCTTGAAAGACGCCACCCTGCTGCGCCTGCACGGCGACTGCCACCCCGGCAACATCCTGTGGACGCCGCTCGACGAATGGAGGCGCGGCGGCCCGCACTTTGTGGACCTGGACGACGCCCGCATGGGCCCGGCCGTGCAGGACCTGTGGATGCTGCTGTCGGGCGACCGGCGCCAGCGCACCCACCAGCTCGGCGCCCTGCTCGACGGCTACGAACAGTTCCGCACGTTCGACCGGCGCGAGCTGGCCCTCATTGAGCCGCTGCGCACCCTGCGCCTGATCCACTACAGCGCCTGGCTGGCCCGCCGCTGGCAAGACCCGATCTTCCCCATCAACTTCCCGTGGTTCGGCACCAGCGACTACTGGCGCGGCCAGGTGGACATGCTGCACGAGCAGATCGAGGCGATGCAGGAAGAGCCGCTGGTGGGGTGAGGGTTGGGTGGCGGGACGCGGCCAGGAGCGGGCTCACTAGGCAGCAGCGCCAAAGGCGGCTTCAGGCTGATCTCCGACACTCGAACCTAACGCCTGAAAGTTCGCGTGTTGCGCAACTGGTCATTGGCCGAGCAGGGTCTCAAGCGACCGCTTTGTTGCTCAGACCGGTCACTCTATTGATGCGAGCCGGGCAAGGTAGCAGGAGCAACTGATCACACCAAGGATGAATTGGTTCTCCCGACCCGCTGCGGTCGGTGTTGATGTAGGCAACGATCCCAGAAAACCGTCCGAGAAACCGGGGGAATCCCACCCCGGATACTTGGCGGCACGGCTTATCGGAACCATTGCGAAGAGCATCCGCAGTTGGCCCGCGGGTCCGAAACACGTAGCCAAGGTCTTCTCAAAGAATTAGATCGGCCAGAACCATAGAACGTCCAAAAGCATTCTCTGGTGTGGTGACCTCATGGCTGCACCGAGCAGTGCGAAGCTGCCACATGAGCCGCTCAGTGCGATGCCTCGTAGTGTGCAAGCGGCTCATTACCATTTAACGCAACGAGCAAATTTTCAGCAGCCTGCAACTCGATGGCTCGGCGAACCTTCTTCACCGCCGAACCAATGTGGGGTGTGAAAACCGTGGAGGGGTGTTGCAAGAGTTCCGGATGAATCTGGCGAGGGCGATCTGCAAGCAGCCAGTCCTCCATCTCATAGACATCGGCGGCGTATGCACCCAGGCGCTCGTCCTTGAGCGCCCGTGCCACGGCAGCCTCGTCCACAACCGAGCCTCGCCCAATGTTGACCAGGATCTGCCCCCGCCGAACACCTTCAAGCATGGTGTCATTGACGAGGTGACGCGTTACGTCCAGCAGCGGAACGGCCAGAATGACATAGTCGGATTGCGACAGGGCCTCACCCAGGCTCACCATGGTCAGGCGTTCGTCATCACCATGCGGGTCCACGCCCAGCAGTTGAGCGCACCCGAAGCCACAGAGACGGTCCACAATGGCCCGCCCAACGGCGCCAAGTCCGACGACCGCCACGATCGAGCCGTGCAACCCCATTCCGTACAGCTGGGGACGCCATCCTGCGTAGCTCTTGCGAACACTGACGTCACCTGCCAGCACATGGCGCGCGGCGGCGATGGCCAGCCCAATGGCGAGTTCTGCCGTGGGTTCTGTGAGCAGGTCAGGAACGAAGCTCACGCTGACACCGGCTTGCGCACATGCCTTGAGGTCAAAGTTGTCATACCCCTTCAGGGCGCAAGCGATGGTCTTGAGCCTGGGAGCGTGCAACAGGGTTCGCTGATCTACCCGGTCAGGCATGAAAGCCATCATTGCGTCGGCATCCTTCAGATGACGGTGGAGCTCGGCCTCGCTCCACGGCTCAGGACCGGGATTCATCACCACTTCACCAACCTGCATAAGACGCGCCAGTACCTCTTCATGAATGGGCTGCGTCACCACAATTTTCGGCATCATTACCTTCCTCTCTCTTTCTATTTCAGATGTTTGCGAAGCGCCGACCCAATGCCGTCGACCACGAGCACGCATATGAGGATGGACAGCAAAATGGCGGAGACTTCGTCGTACTTGGTCAGGCGCAGAGCCGCCATGAGTTCAAAGCCAATGCCGCCCGCACCCACGATGCCCATCACTGCCGATGCGCGAAAGTGATATTCCCATCGGTAGATGGTGATGTCCGCCAACTGGGGCAAAACCTGCGGTAACACAGCATGGGTGATGACCTGAAACCGGCTTGCGCCCGCGGCCTTAGCGGCCTCCAGAGGTTTCGGGTCCACGTGCTCTATGGCTTCGGCGTAGAACTTGGCCACCATGCCCGTGGAATGCAGGGCCAACGCCAGCACACCAGGCAATGCCCCAAAGCCCACGGCCGCGACGAACAGAATGCCCAGGATGATTTCAGGCACAGACCGAAATGCAGCCAAGATGGTTCTGACGATTCGCCCAACCACCGCATTCGGCGCGGTGTTGGGCGCCGCCACCAGGGCCAGCGGCAACGACGCCAGAACGGTCAGCGCCGTGCCTGCGATCGACATGGCTAAGGTGTCACGCAATGGAATGACCCAGTGCTCCCAGCGCTCGAAATTCGGCGGCACCATCTCAGAGGCCAACTGCTGAATGGCAGGAGCCCCTTCGATGAAACGCTGCGCGTCAAAGAAACCGGTGACAAACAATGCCAGCGTGCAAACGAGCAGGACTACGCAGGCTGCGCCCAGCCGTCTGAGTCGCCGCTGTCCGTCAATGGCAATGATGGATTCCAAGGCTACCGATGTCATTTCATGCGTCCCAGATCAAGCTTGAGAATCTGTGCTGTGTCGCGAATAATGTCGTAGGCCTTGTCATCGGTCGCGGCAAAGGCCTCGATACGGAATGATTTGAGAATCTCGGCGTCCTTCATCTGAAGAAAGGCGGCTCGGATGGCTTCCTTGAGCTCCGGCGTGAGATTACCTTGCATCGCAATGGGATAGTTCGGAATGGGTGCCGACAGTTCAAGTTGCACAATCTTGTTGGCATCCACCATGCCCTTTGCGATGAGGTTGTCCAGAATGGTTTTTGACAGAGCGCCGGCGGGAACCTGCCCTGCCTGAACAGCTCGGGCCACGGCATCGTGCGTGCCCAGGTGAACGGGGCGGTAGTCAGTCTCGCCGTTCAGTTGGTGGTTTTTAAGCAAGTGCGCGCGCGGTACAAGGTGACCGGACGTCGAAGCCTGATCGCCAAAGCCAAAAGGCTTTCCACGAACGTCAGCCAGGGTCTTGACCGGGCCGCCTGCCGTGGCGATGAGAACCGACTGGTAGGTCGGCGAGCCGCGCTCCACGCCAACGGCAAATGGCTCAATGTTGGGCGCCTTGGACTTGGCAAGCACGTAAGAGAACGGTCCAAAGTAGGCGACCTCGATGCGGCCGAAGCGCATGGCTTCAATCATCGACGAGTAGTCCGTGGTCACCATGACCTCGATTTCCTTCTTCAGGGTCTGCTCCAGATACCGCTTCAGAGGCTGTGCGTTCTGAATGATGGTGGCGGCGTTTTCGTCCGGCAACAGTGCAACGCGAAGCTTGGAAGGATTTTTGCCCTCGGCATGGGCGCCAAGTGGCAACAGGGCGGCCAAAGTGACGGCAGCGATAAATTGGAAACGGCGACGATTCAGCACGGTAAAAACTCCTTGGATTGAGAGGGGGAATCAAATTGACTGCCCATGTTGGCAGGTGACGACTTCGCGTACAGGGCAGACTGGGCTTCTTCCGTCAACTGCGCTGCTGTCCCGTCGAACACCACCTGGCCCTGGCGAAGGCCCACAATGCGGTCGGCGAACATGCGCGCGAGGTTGACTTGATGCAGACTCACGATGGCCGTGAGTCGGTCTTTCTTGCAGATGTCGTGAAGCAGGGTCAACACACTCTGCGCGGTCGCCGGGTCGAGGCTGGCCACCGGCTCATCGGCCAGCAGCAGGCGGGGCTTTTGCACCAAGGCACGCGCAATGCCAATGCGTTGTTGTTGCCCACCAGACAAGGTGTCTGCCCGTGCTAGGGCTTTCTCAAGCAGGCCTACGCGGTCAATGGCCGCCAGCGCCTCCAGCTTGTCAGCCTTGCTCCAAGGCCACAACGACGCCAGAGATCCGCGGGTGGCGAGCTTGCCCATCAACACATTGGCCAGCACGCTTTGCCGCCCGATCAGGTGGTGCTGCTGGAACACCATGCCGCAGTGGCGCCGATGCTCAAGAAGGTTGCGTTTTGAGACGGTGCCGCCCGGCAGATCGGCCACCGACACCTCTCCGTCTGTGGGGCTAACCAAGCCATTGATGCTGCGCAGCAGCGTTGACTTTCCCGCGCCCGACGCGCCCAGCAGCACAAGGAACCCGCCATGCTGTACCTCCAGCGAGGTGGGCGCAAGCGCTGTGTGACCATCGGCATAGGTCACCGTGATACCCCGCAAGCTCAGATGGCTCTCGCGAATTGCAGTTTTCATAGCTCGGTTTCATTTGTTGTGGTGCGCTAGACGCACACCAGGACTCAAGTGGTCAGAGGTATCTCTCGGGAAAGAGGAGGTTCTGGAAGAAACAGCTTCAGTGGAAGCACAGCTCAAGTCTGGGTGACCAAGGTGTCATGAATATGAAACTTTCATCCCTAAAAATGAGGGCACCCATAGATCACATCAATGTCTGGACTCAGCCTCCTCGCAGCCTTGAAGGCCTTTGACGCAACGGCCCGAGCCGGCAGCATGACCGCTGCCGCGAGAGTGCTCGCTATTCAACAACCGACTGTTTCTTCACACATACAGCGCCTGGAGGTCGACTTCGGCGTGGAGCTTTTTCATCGGCGCGGGCGGCGGCTTGAACTCACGTCCTTTGGACGCACTCTGTTGGACTACACCCGGCGTACCTTCAGTGGCGAGGAAGATGCGCACGCACTGCTCGCTGCTGCGAAAAATCAATACGTAGGGCGACTGGTCATCCATGCCATCGGGCCGCACAACGTGCTGCCCGTGTTGAAGCTGTTCATGAAACAGTTCCCCCAGGTCAACGTGGCTGTTGGCGTAGGCGACTCGCGAACCATCACCGAAAAGATTCTTGACTACCAGGGAGACGTGGGCATGGTGCTCAATCACGTCGCTCACCCAGATCTATTTGGCGCGGCTTACCGTACCCAGCGATTGGTGATATTCGGCAACACCCAACACCCACTCGCGCAACGGGCCACTCTCAAACTGCGTGATCTGCAGGGTCAGAGGTTCGTCATCCGAGAGGAAGGATCGACGACCAGACGCGTGTTTGAACAAGAACTAAAGGAGCGAGGCGTCGAGGTGCAGGTGGCTCTGGAGATGGGCAGCCGCGAGTCCGTTCGAGAGGCGGTGGCGGAGGGGCTGGGCCTAGGCGTCGTGGCGGAAACAGCCTACAGGCCGGATCCTCGCCTTGTTAAGTTAACTATTTCAGACACCAGCATGGCGACACAGGTGCACTTCATCTGTAGAAAGGAGCGGCATCAAGCTCCTCTGATCTCGACCTTCCTGGGTTTGGCGCATAGCGTAAGTCAGAAAATTGCCTAGGTATGGAACTTGGATTCCATGCAGCCGTGGGGCATGGGACCGAGGGGCAACTGTTCGCCTGTAGGCCGACTTAAGTTAAGGGTTGTAGGACGCCCGTAATCGCGCGGCGATCCCATCTTGACTGCGGGGCGCGGTCGTGTATCTGAATATGCGCTGTCAGGCTGACTGCCAGCGGTATGGCAGCAGCTCGCCGATCTGGGTGGCGGGCTGCATGGGCAGGCGTGCCATGACATCGCGCAGGTAGGCGTAGGGTCGTGCCCGTTCATGGGGAGACGTGTGCTAGACCATGACTGCAGCTCCCTCGATACCGGTCATCGATGCTGCCGCGCTGCTGGGTGAGCCAATGACAGCTTTGTGCCAGGCACCGTGAACTCAGGTCACGGCCGCGACCGACAGCAACCGCTGCTAACCGGTAATTCACCATGATGGCTGGAGGAAAGCAACGGCACGAGAGCCTGCACCAGCGCATGGCAAAAGGCCTGAATGAGGAGTGGATGATCTCCACGGCTTCTTTCTCCACCCGCAGGACGATGTGCCTGGGTGTACTTGCAGCGTTTCAGCAACCCCCGTGCACCCGGCAGGCAGGGACGATCCGGCCGCTGGAGTCGCGCCACTGGATCTGGTCAACATCGGGCGCTGGCGCGGGTGCCTCGGCAGGCATATCGGGGGCCGCTGCAGGCCGCTGCGGGTCATGCAGCACGGTCGATGTGCCCACGCTTGCCCCAACGCGGGCGCCACCCACGCCGGTGGATGCGCCTACGCCCGCACCGCCCACCACCTGCCCGCGCTGGTTGACTCCGACACCCACGCCCACCGGCCCTGCGCCCGCACTCACGCCGGCGCTGACCCCGCCACTACCCACCCCCACGCCCACAGACACCGGGCCGACGGGGATGCCAATGCCAACGCCCCCACCCACCGCCCCGCAGCCAGCCAGCAAGGCGGCCTGCGCCAGGGCCATTGCGACACGGGGCATTGCGTGGGACACGGTCAGCATGGCCAGGCTTTGCGCAGTGCTGCTTACGCCAGCAGCGCATTCACCCGCTTGACGTAAGCGGCCGGGTCTTCGGGCAGGCCGCCTTCGGCCAGCAGGGCCTGGTCAAACAGGATGTGGGCCAGGTCGTGGAAGTGCACGCTGCCGTCCAGCTTTTTCACCAGCGGGTGCTCGGCATTCACCTCCAGCACGGGCTTGGTCTCGGGCGCCTGCTGGCCGGCCTGCTTGAGCATGCGGGCCAGTTGGGTGCTCATGCCGTCGTCCTGCACCACCAGACAGGCGGGCGAATCGACCAGGCGGGTGGTCACGCGCACGTCCTCGGCCTTGTCCTTCAGCGCTTCTTTCAGCTTGGCCAACACGGGCTTGAAGGCCTCGGCGGCTTCTTCCGCCGCCTTCTTTTCGGCCTCGTCTTGCAGCTTGCCCAGGTCCACCGCGCCCTTGGCCACGCTCTGCAGCGGGGTGCCGTCAAATTCGTGCAGGTAGTTCAGCGCCCACTCGTCCACGCGGTCGGTCATCAGCAGCACTTCGATGCCCTTCTTCTTGAAGACTTCAAGCTGCGGGCTGTTCTTGGCAGCGGCCAGGGTGTCGGCGGTGATGTAGTAAATCGCCTCCTGGCCTTCTTTCATGCGCGCCTTGTAGTCGGCAAAGCCCACCGTCACAGCGTCGCTGGTGGTGGATGCAAAACGCAGCAGCTTGGCCAGGCGCTCGCGGTTGCCAAAGTCTTCGCCCAGGCCTTCCTTGAGCACGGCGCCAAACTCGCTGTAGAACGCGGTGTACTTGCCTTCCTTGGCCTTGTCGTCGGCGTCCACCACATCGGTCACACCGTCAGCGCCCGCAGCAGTGTCGTGCTTGTCGTGTTTGGCCAGGTCTTCGAGCATGCTGAGCACGCGCTTGGTGCTGCCTTCGCGGATGGCGCGCACATCGCGGCTTTCCTGCAGCAGCTCGCGGCTCACGTTCAGGGGCAGGTCGGCCGAGTCGATCACGCCCTTCACAAAGCGCAGGTAGCTGGGCATCAGCGCCTCGGCGTCGTCCATGATGAAGACGCGCTTGACATACAGCTTCACACCGGCCTTCTTGTCGCGGTTCCACAGGTCGAACGGCGCCTTGGCGGGGATGTACAAGAGCTGCGTGTATTCGGTGTTGCCCTCGACGCGGTTGTGCGCCCAGGTCAGCGGTGCCTCGTGGTCGTGGCTGATGGTCTTGTAGAACTCGGCGTATTGCTCGTCGGTGATGTCCTTCTTGGGGCGCGTCCACAGGGCGCTGGCCTTGTTGATGGTTTCCCACTCGCCGGTCTTGACCATGCCGCCGGGCTGGCGGCCGCCGTTTTCGTCGCCGGGGGTGATCAGCTCGCCGTCTTTCCACTCTTCCTTTTCCATCAGGATGGGCAGGCTGATGTGGTCGGAATACTTGGCAATGACCTGCTTGAGCTTCCAGGCGTTGAGGTATTCCTCGGCGTCATCGCGCAGGTGCAGGATGACGCTGGTGCCACGCGCGGGGCGGGTGATGGTTTCGACCTCGAAATCGCCGCTGCCGCCACTGGTCCAGCGCACGCCTTCCTCAGCCTTCAGGCCCGCGCGGCGCGACTCGACGGTGATCTTGTCGGCCACGATGAAGCCCGAGTAAAAGCCCACGCCAAACTGGCCGATGAGCTGCGCGTCCTGCTTCTGATCGCCCGAGAGCTTGCCCATGAAGTCTTTGGTGCCGCTCTTGGCAATGGTGCCCAGGTGGTCGATGGCCTCCTGCTCGCTCATGCCAATGCCGTTGTCGGTGATGGTGAGCGTCTTTGCGGCCTTGTCAAACGTCACGCGCACTTCGAGGTTGGGGGCGTCCTCGTACAGCGCGTTGTTGTTCAGCGCCTCGAAGCGCAGCTTGTCGCAGGCGTCCGACGCATTGGAGACCAGTTCGCGCAGGAAGATTTCCTGGTTGGAATAGAGCGAATGGGTGACCAGATGCAGCAGTTGGGCAACTTCGGCCTGAAACGACAGGGTTTGTTTGCTCATGGGAATGTTTCTCGCGTTGGAATCAATGAAATATGCGCGGCAGGGCACAAATGCACCGCTGCCGATACCGGCTGCCGGCAGTTGTGGGCGGGTTGGGGAGTTTCAAGCCCCCACGGTGATCTGCGAGCCAGCGAGGTCTCAGAACCGCTCGCCCGGCGCCAGGTAGCGCCACTGGCCCACCGGCAAATTGCCCAGGGTCACGCGGCCGATGCGGATACGCTTGAGTCCCACCACCTTGAGGCCCACCAGTTCGCACATGCGGCGGATCTGGCGTTTCTTGCCCTCGGTCAGCACAAAGCGCAGCTGCTCGGGGTTTTGCCAATCGACCTTGGCGGGCTTGAGCGGCTCACCGTCCAGGCTCAGGCCATGGCGCAGGCGTTCCAGCAACTCGGGCGGAAACACGGCCTGCACATTGGTACTGACAGGATCGCGCTCGTCAATTTCCTGCAGCGGCGCGGAGCGCTCACTGGGATGGCGTGGCGCCGCCTGACCCGGTGCCTGGTAGACCACACGCACCAGATATTCCTTGTCGACCGTGGAGTCCTCGCCAATCAGCTGGCGCGCCACGCGGCCGTCCTGGGTGAGCACCAGCAGGCCCACCGAGTCGATATCGAGCCGCCCCGCGGGCGCCAGCCCGCGCAGTTGCGGCGGCGAAAACCGATTGCGGCTGGGGTCATCGCGCCAGTGGGTGCGGGGGTTGATGAGCGCCACGGCGGGCGTGTGGCCATCCTCGGCCTGGCCGCTCACGTAGCCGATGGGCTTGTTCAGCAGGATGGTGACGCGCTGCTCCTGAAAGCCCTGCGCCACCTTGTCCACCTCGATGCGGTCCAGGGGCGTGACCTGCAGCCCCATGGGCGCGACCTCGCCATTGACCTTGACCCAGCCCTGGGCGATCCAGTCGTCGGCCTCGCGGCGCGAGCACAGGCCCAGCTCGGCCATGCGCTTGTTCAGGCGGGAGGTGCCTGAGTTTCCCGCCGTTCCCGCCGCTGCGGTGGCGGGCACCAGCTTGGGCGGCGCCTGACGCACCGGGACGACATAGGGCGCGCCCGACGACGTACGGTAGCCCGTGGGCGGAGGGGTTCGTGAGGGCCGCTCCGGTGCCGCACCGCGCCGGGCAGCAGACGGGGCTGGAGGTGCCGGTTTGGACGTCACGGCAGGGCGGCGCAGCACCGGACGGGGCGCGGGCACTGGGGACGCAGCGCCACCGGGCGCGCAGGCAGGGGCCGCAGCAGGGCCGGAAGGCGGGCGGGAACTGGAAGATGTCATTGCGGGTATTTTCGCCTGCGGGGCGACAAGCCCCTGCATCGGGGGGCGCGAGGGCCCGAAAAGAACAGAAAAAGAGCTTACCCCTGGCGCGCCTGCCAGGCCAGAAAATCATCCACCGGCAAGGGCCGCGCAATGTGATAACCCTGCGCCTCGTCGCACGCCAGGGTGCGCAGGCGCTCCAGAATGGCGGCGGTTTCCACCCCTTCTGCCACCACCGTGAGGCCCAGGTTGTGCGCCAGGTCGATGGTGGAGCGCACGATCATGGCGTCGTCCTCGCCCGCCTGCATACCCATCACGAACGACTTGTCGATCTTGAGCTCGTCCACCGGCAGGCGCCGGAGGTAGGCCAGCGACGAATAACCCGTGCCGAAATCGTCGATGGAGAGCTTGAACCCCTGCTGCGACAGGCGGTTGAGCATGGCCTCGGCGCGCTGGGGGTCGTCCATGATGGCGCTTTCGGTGATCTCCAGGCAAAAGGCGCTGGCCTGCACGCCGTGGCGGGCCAGGATGGCCGCCAGCCGCGTGCTGAGCTCGGGGTCCAGCAAATCGCGTGTGGACAGGTTGACCGACACGCGCAGCGGCAGGTGCCGCGCCTCTTGCGAAGCCAGCAGGCGGGCCACCTCCTCGAATATCCACAGCGTGAGCTGGCGCACAAACCCCGTCTGCTCGGCAAACGGAATGAAATGCATGGGCGCAACCAGCCCCCGCTGCGGATGCTGCCAGCGCACCAGCGCCTCGGCCGCCAGCCCTGGTTGGCCGTGCAGCGCCAGCTTAGGCTGCAGGTACAGGCGCAATTCGTTGTGCTCTACCGCCCGGCGCAGCTCGGTCAGCAACGACAGGGTCTGGGCGCTCGCCAGATCAAGGGCGGGGTCGTAGCGCAGCGCCCCGCTGAGCTGGCGCTTGGCGGCATACATGGCGATCTCGGAACGGCTGAGCAGGGTGTCGGCATCGTCGGCATCGCCAGGCCAGCAGGCAATGCCGATGCCGGCGCTCAGGTCAACGCTCTGGTCCTCGAACACCAGCGGTTCTTCGAACGACTGGTGGATGCGGCGCGCCAGCTCGTGGGCCGCCGGGGCATCGGCACCTTGCAGCAGCACGGCGAACTCGTTGCCGCCCATGCGGGCCACCATGTCCTGGGGCGCGCCCACCTGTTCGCGCAGGCGGGCGGCCACCGCCTGCAACAGCCGGTCACCAAAGGCATAGCCGAGCACGTCGTTCACATGCTTGAAACGGTCAAGGTCCAGCGTCAGCACGGCCAGCGGTTGGACCGCCCCGGCATGGCCGGAGGTGGCCGTCAGCACGGCTTCCCGAAAGCGCTCGCGGTTGGGGAGCCCTGTGAGGCGGTCCCAATAAGCCAGCCGCCGGATCTCGCTTTGCTGCGCGCCGATATCCACGCGCATCTTGTCAAAGGAACGCGCCAGGTTGCCGATTTCATCGGCGCGGTCCAAATGTTCCAGTGGCACGTCGTACTCCCCGCGCGAGAGCCGCCGCGTGGCGGCCAGCAACGAGCGCAGGGGGGTCGTCACACGCTGCGCCATCACGCCGTTGCCCATCGCGAACAGCAGCACACCGGCCACTGTGATGAAGGCCAGCAACACCTGCAGCTGCCGATACGGCGCCACAACCTCGTCCACAGAGCGCAGCAGCAGCGCCTGCACCTCGCCCCCCACTGTGTCCAGCGGGCTGACGCGCGCCAGCAGAACGCCCTGGCCCGTATCGAGTTCGCCCGTGGGGTTACCGCTGCGGCGCAGCAGGGCCAGCGGCTCGGCGGGCAAGGTGCTGACCGGCACGGACAGCCTGCCATCCGATGCTTTCACCAGCAAGGCCACATGCACCGACAGCAGCTGGCGCATTTCGTCGGCCAGGCTCTGGCTGACGGGGAACCCCATCAACACCCAGCCGATGACCACCGGCGCCCGCATGGGCACCATGACGAACTGGTAGGGCATGCCCCCGATCACGGCGATGCGGCTGCCCTGCGGCTGGCTGGCCAGCAGCGGCGCCACCTGCTGCACGGCGGCCTGGAAATCGCCGGCACCGGCGGGTGTGCTCAGCGAGCGCAGGCGCAGCCCGGTGTCGAGCAGCGCGGTGACCTCGGCACCGATCCGGCTGCCATGGTTCTCCAGCACCGACTGGATGGTTTCCTCGTCACCGGAGTTCACGGCAGACCGGAACCCGTAATCGGCCGCCAGCAAGGCCGAGCCCTGGCGCAGCCTGTCGGCGTTCTGCTCGAGCAACCGCCGCCAGACGTTCTCGTCGGTGTCCAGGGCCCGTGCAATCTGGCCGCGGGCGTTGCGGTCGATGGTGGCGCGCACCACGGCGAACCCGGCGGCCTGCACCACCAAGAGCAGCAGCAGCGACATGCCGACCAGCCGCACGATCAGGCTCCGCCGAAGCACCGCCAGTTTCAAGGCTGCAACCCCGGCATGCGCACCGTCACCGCGACCGCACCGGTGGCCGGCACGCTCAGCTCCTGCTCGAGCGCGGGCGCGCCCACGGACAGGCGGGCATGCCATGTGCGCAGCCGGTAGCTGCCCGCCGGCACGTTGTCGATCTGCGCCTTGCCCGTGGTCGCGAGGGTCTGGGCGTAATAGGGGGTGTCCACGACGAGGATCCAGCCCACCATCTGGTCGTGGATGTTGCAGCCCAGCACCACCACGCCGGGCTGGTCGAACAGCACGGGGTTGGCAGGGGTGCCGGTGTAGAGCTTGAGCTCGAACTTCTTGGCCGGCGAGAACGAATACACATGGTGGCGCACCGTGTCGTGGTTGGGAAAGCGCACCTCGGACCCCACCGGCAGCACCAGCACATCGGGCAGGAACTGCTTTTTCTGCTGCGCCATCTCCAGCCCGGTCAAGGGCCGCACCTGGCGGCGCGCCTGGGCCGACTCCAGAAACACCGCGGCATCGCCCAGGGGCTTGCCGGCCGCGTCCTGCACCTCGATCTGCACGGTGGTGGCCTGCGCGCCCGCCGCAAGACAGAGCGACAAGCCGAGCGCCAGGGGCCGCATCGCGCGCAGCGCGGCGCTGCGCCCCGTTAGTCCCGTCGCGCGCCAGCTCATGGCTCGATGGCCAGGCCAATCAGCGCACGGCCATCGCCCACCTGGCCGAGGTCGGTGGTCTGGCCCGTGGCCAGATCCACCCGGTGCAGGCGGGTGCGTGGCTCGGCCACCGTGCGCACCGCGATCAGGGGCGTGTTGGCCACGTCGGAAATATCGAAGGCCACATCGGTCAGGGGCCCCAGGCCCAGCGCCCCGACGGTGCGCAGCTGCCCGGTGTTGGGCGAGACCACGGGCGTCGCCCCCTCGCGCGAGCCCTGCATGACCAGGGTGCCCATTGCGCGGTCAATGGCGTAATTGGTGGTGATTTTTTCATCGCGGGTGTTGTAGGTGTAGGCGGCGCCGGCGATGTTGGGCATGCGGCCGAAATGCGGGTCGCCCGCCACGTAGTGCAGCGCCCCATCGGGCTGCACGCCCTCGCGGGCGGGGTCACCGTCGACCTGGGCTCCGGTGTCCGGGTGCAGGCGCAGGTTGTGGCCGGACGGCATTACCACACGAATGCGGTCGACCGTCGGGTTGAAATCGAAACCGATCACCGCCCCGTCCAGCGGCAGCACGGCGGGCGCAGCCCCCACCGGGTTCAGCGCGCCATTGGCACGGTCCACCGTGTACAGGCGCCCCGAGCGGGACAACCCATACAGCACGCCACGGGCCACCCGGAAATCCATGCCAATCAGCGTGTCGCCCGGCGCCAGCCCGGTGACGGGCTTGCGCTCGATCACCCGGCGCGGCTGCGTGGCCACGAACCGGATCAGCTCCTGGGAGTCGGTGATGGCATAGACCATCTCCTGCCCCGCACCGGTCTGTGGCTCGGCAACGCCGGCGCATCCCGCCAGCAGCACTGCGGCAGCAACCCAGGCCAGCAGGCGCTGGCGACAACGAAACAAAGGCATCAAACACTCCCACAGATGTAACGGGTTTATACCCGATGCCACCGGCCTTCGTGGCAATGCACTGCGCCGCACGGTCCGCGCCAGAAAATCAAAAACAATAGCTGCTAGCGCTTATCCCATAAGCGCTACAGCACTATTTGACACAAAATCAAGGCGCGCCACGGCCCGACCATGGCGGCCGCCCAGGCCACCAACAGGCCTTCTCATTTGTAACAGTGCGCGGGCGCCAGCGTGCCCGGCGCAACCGGCAGGGCGGCTACGCTCAACCCAGATTGCGCGCAAAGATGCTGGAGCGCAGGGCCGACACATCCAGCACCCTCAGCCCGCCATACTCGATGCGAATGGCCCCCTGCCGCTCCAGCGCAGCCAGCGCCTCGTTGACCCGCTGGCGCGACAGCCCCACCAGATACGCCAGCTCCTGCTGCGTGATGCGCAGCACCTCGCCCACGCCGGGGTACAGCACCGGGTTGAACAGCGAAGCCAGGCTGCGCGCCACCCGCACATCGGGGTTGTTCAACCGGTCGATCTCGCGCGCCGCAATGAACTGGGCCAGGCGCTCGTTGAGCTGGTTCATCACAAAGCGGTTGAACCCGATGGAATGGTCCAGCAGCCAGTGGAAGGTGTCGATCGGCAGCCCCGCCACCACGCTTTTGCGCAAGGCCTGGATGTTGTAGCGGTAAGGCTCGCGCTTGAGCGCCGTGCCCTCGCCAAACCAGCCGCCAGGTGGCACCCCAGTGAAGGTCATGGTCTGGCCCTGGGCGTTGTCGCTGCTCATCTTCAGCAGCCCCTCGACCACGCCAAACCAGTAGGTCACCGGCCGCCCGACACGGCAGACAAAGTCGCCCGCCATCGCGTCGCCCACCAGCAGCGAGGCCACGGCGCGCTCGCGCTCGACGCTCTGCAGCGGGGCGAGCCACGGGATACCGCCCAGCTCCTCCCCGGTGGGCGGGCGGCGGCGCTGGTGCAGAGACAGATCGTGGGTCATGCGCTGGCTTCAGGACGCGGAAAGATGAACGATGAAGAGGCGACCGCGGGCCAGCGGGGACCACTGGCGCGGCTGGCGCAAGACCGCCGCCTTACCCGATAGCCGGGGGCACTGAGGGTTCAACCCCATGAGGACTTTCCCGCAAATTGTCGTCCGAAAGACATAACAACGTCAAAGGCAGTCCTAGCATGGACCCCAATGCACTGCCTCAGGGCGGTGCGCCCGGCGCCCACCGGGTGGATACCTCACCATTATTAGGAACCGGAATGAAGACCACGTTCCCGCAACTGCTGCTCAAGCACGCCGCCGAGCGCCCCACGGCCCCGGCGCTGCGCGAAAAAGAATACGGCATCTGGCAAACATGGAGCTGGATGGATGCCGCACAGACCGTGCGCCTCATGGCCTGCGGCATGGCGGCGCTGGGCTTTCAGCGGGGCCAGAACCTCGCGCTGGTCGGCGACAACCGCCCCCACCTCTACATGGGCTTCATTGCGGCACAAAGCCTCGGCGGCGTGCCGATTCCGCTGTACCAGGATGCGGTGGCGTCCGAGATGGCCTTCGTGATGGAGGACGCTGAAGTCCGGTTCGTGTTCACCGAAAACCAGGAGCAGGTGGACAAGCTGCTCGAAGTGCGCGAAGCCCTGCCCGGCATCGCGCACATCATTTACGACGATCCACGCGGGCTGCGCGACTATGACCAGCCCGGCCTGATCAGCACCGAAAAGCTCAAGGCCATGGGCGCCGAATGGGACCGTGCCCACCCCGGCGCGTGGGAGGCCATGGTGGCCCAGAACCAGCCCGACGACGTGTCGGTGATCCTCTACACCTCGGGCACCACCGGCAAGCCCAAGGGCGTGTGCCAGACGCACGCCAGCTTCATCGGCTCGGCCCAGGGCGGCGTCGAGATCGACGGACTGAACCCCGCCGACAACGTGATTTCCTACCTGCCCCCGGCCTGGGTGGGCGACCACCTGTTCTCGCTGGCGCAATGGCTGGTGGCGGGCTTCACCATCAACTGCCCCGAGTCGGCCAGCACTGTCACCATCGACCTGCGTGAAATCGGCCCCACCTATTACTTCGCGCCCCCGCGGGTGTTCGAAGGCATGCTGACATCGGTCTCAATTCGCATGGAAGACGCGGCGCCCACCAAACGCTGGTTGTATGCCAAGTGCATGGCCCTGGCCCGGCGCGTGGGCTCCGACATCCTCGACGGCAAGCCTGTGGGCCTGTGGGACCGCGTGCTGTACCGCCTGGGCGATTTCGCCATCTACGGGCCGCTGCGCAATGTGCTGGGCCTGTCGCGGCTGCGGGTGGCCTACACGGCCGGCGCCGCCATCGGCCCCGATCTGTTCCGCTTCTTTCGCTCGATTGGCATCAACCTCAAGCAGCTGTATGGCCAGACCGAGACCTGTGCCTATGTGTGCATCCAGAAGAACCGCCAGGTCAAGCTCAACACCGTGGGCCAGGCCGCGCCGGGCATCGAGCTCAAGATTGCCGACAACGGCGAGGTTCTGGTCAAGGGCGTATCGGTGCTCAAGGAATACTACAAGCGACCCGACGCCACCGCCGAGGTGATCGATGCCGAGGGCTACTTTCACACCGGCGATGCGGGCGTGCTCGATGAAGACGGGCATCTGCGCATCATCGACCGCGCCAAGGACGTGGGCAAGCTCACTGGCGGCGCGATGTTCGCGCCCAACTACATCGAGAACAAGCTCAAATTTTTCCCGCAGATCAAGGAAGTGGTGTGCTTTGGCCATGGGCGCGATCAGGTGTGCGCCTTCATCAACATCGACTACGAAGCGGTGGGCAACTGGGCCGAGCGCCAGGGACTGCCCTACGGCGGCTATGTGGACCTGGCCTCCAAGCCGCCGGTGCTGCAGCTGATTGCCGACTGCATTGCCCAGGTCAACGCCGACCTGGCCGCCGAGGCCGGCATGGCCGACACCCAGGTGGCGCGCTTTCTGGTGCTGCACAAGGAACTGGACCCGGACGACGACGAGCTCACCCGCACCCGCAAGGTGCGCCGCAACTTCATTGCCGAGAAATACGCCGTGCTGGTGCAAGCGCTCTACACCGGCAAAGCCGAGCAGTTCATTGAAACCCAGGTCAAGTTCGAGGATGGCCGCACCGGCAGCGTGAGCGCCACGCTCAAGATCCTGAACGCCAAGACCCATGCGCCCGCCAAGGCCGCCGCCTGACCCACCGGAAGCAGCCCATGACCCAAAAAAAGATTGGCGACGTCATCCTGGACGTCAAGAACATCAGCCTGCGCTTTGGCGGCGTGAAGGCGTTGACCGACATTTCGTTCAACGTGCGCGAGCACGAGGTCCGCGCCATCATCGGCCCCAACGGTGCCGGCAAGAGCTCCATGCTCAACTGCATCAACGGGGTGTATTCGCCGTCCGAAGGTTCCATCACCTTTCGCGGCAAGACTTTTGATCACATGAACAGCCGCCAAGTGGCCGAGATGGGCGTGGCGCGCACCTTCCAGAACCTGGCGCTGTTCAAGGGCATGAGCGTGATCGACAACATCATGACCGGCCGCAACCTCAAGATCAAAAGCAACCTGCTGCTGCAGGCGCTGCGCATCGGCCCTGCCGAGCGCGAGGAAATCCGCCACCGCGAATTTGTCGAGCACATCATCGACTTCCTTGAAATCCAGGCCTATCGCAAGACGCCCGTGGGCCAGTTGCCCTACGGCCTGCAAAAGCGCGTGGACCTGGGCCGGGCCCTGGCCATGGAGCCGCAGGTGCTGCTGCTCGACGAGCCCATGGCGGGCATGAACGTCGAGGAAAAGCAGGACATGTGCCGCTTCATCCTGGACGTGAGCGCCGAGTTCGGCACCACCATCGTCCTGATCGAACACGACATGGGCGTGGTGATGGACATCTCGGACCGCGTGGTGGTGCTCGACTACGGCAAGAAGATCGGCGACGGCACGCCCGATGAAGTGCGCAACAACGAAGACGTGATCAGTGCCTATCTGGGCACCAGCCACTAAGGGTCGGAGAAAACACATGGCATTCTTTCTTGAAACCCTCATTGGCGGCCTGATGGCCGGCATGCTGTATTCGCTGGTGGCGCTGGGCTTCGTGCTGATCTACAAGGCCTCGGGCGTCTTCAACTTTGCGCAGGGCGCGATGGTGCTGTTCGCAGCCCTGGCCATGGCCCGCTTTGCCGAATTGGTCCCCGCCTGGACCGGCATCGACAACGCAATAGCAACCACCCTGATCGCCTTCGTGATCGCGGGCACCTGCATGTTTCTGGTGGCCTGGCTGATCGAGAAACTGGTGCTGCGCCACCTGGTGAACCAGGAGGGTGCCACCCTGCTGATGGCCACGCTGGGCATCACCTACTTTCTCGAAGGCCTGGGGCAGACCCTGTTTGGCAGCGACATCTACAAGATCGACATCGGCATGCCCAAGGAACCCATCTTCGTTTTCGATGGAATCTTTGAAGGCGGCATTTTGGTGAACAAGGAAGACATCATTGCCGCCGCCATTGCCGCTGCGCTGGTGGCGCTGCTCAGCGTTTTCTTTCAGAAGACCTCCACCGGCCGCGCGCTGCGCGCCGTGGCAGACGACCACCAGGCGGCGCAATCCATCGGCATTCCGCTCAACCGCATCTGGGTGATCGTGTGGTGCGTGGCGGGCGTGGTGGCCCTGGTGGCCGGAATGATCTGGGGCAGCAAGCTCGGTGTGCAGTTCTCGCTGACCACGGTGGCGCTACGCGCCTTGCCGGTGGTGATCCTGGGCGGCCTGACCTCGGTGCCCGGCGCCATCATCGGCGGGCTGATCATCGGCGTGGGCGAGAAGCTCTCGGAGGTGTACCTGGGCCCGTTCGTGGGCGGGGGCATCGAGATCTGGTTTGCGTATGTGCTGGCGCTGGTGTTTCTCTTGTTCAGGCCTCAGGGTCTGTTCGGGGAGAAGATCATCGACCGCGTGTAAGCCATAACAACAAGAACACAGGGGACACACCATGCTCTACCGCGAAAACGGCCAGTTCAAGACCAGCTACCGCGCCGACCAGCAGATCTTTCCGATCGCGCAGGACCGCATCGCCATCGGCATCATCCTGGCCATTGCCTTCATCGCCGTGCCCATGCTGGCCAGCGACTACATCTTCCGCGCCATCCTGATCCCCTTCGTCATCATGGCGCTGGCGGCCCTGGGGGTGAACATCCTGGTGGGCTACTGCGGCCAGATCTCGCTGGGCTCGGGCGCCTTCATGGCCGTGGGGGCCTATGGCGCCTACAACTTCTTCGTGCGCTTTCCGGGCATGCCGCTCATTCCGGCATTGATCCTGGGCGGGCTGTGCGCCACGTTCTTCGGCATCCTGTTCGGGCTGCCCAGCCTGCGGGTGAAGGGCCTGTATCTGGCCGTGGCCACGCTGGCGGCGCAGTTCTTCAGCGACTGGATGTTCCTGCGCATCAAGTGGTTCACCAACAACTCCGACTCAGGTTCGGTGTCGGTCAACAACCTGCAGGTGCTGGGCATGCCCATCGAAAGCGCCACCAGCAAATACATCTTCTGCCTGGCGCTGCTGGTGGTCGTCGCCCTGCTGGCCAAAAACCTGGTGCGTGGCGCGATTGGCCGCGAATGGATGGCAATCCGCGACATGGACGTGGCCGCCGCCGTGATCGGCATTCGCCCCATGTACGCCAAGCTCAGTGCGTTTGCCGTGAGTTCCTTCATCATCGGCATGGCTGGCGCCCTGTGGGCCTTTGTGCACCTGGGCGCCTGGGAGCCGGCCGCATTTTCGGTGGAAATTTCGTTCCGGCTGCTGTTCATGGTGATCATTGGCGGCCTCGGTTCCATCATGGGCGGCTTCTTTGGCGCGGCATTCATCGTGGTGCTGCCCATCGTGCTCAACCAGTTTTTGCCCGCCCTGGTTGGCATGTTTGGCATCGAGATATCCACCGCCGGGGTGTCGCATGCCGAGCTGATGATTTTCGGCGCGCTGATCGTGTGGTTCCTGATCGTGGAGCCCCATGGCCTGGCCAAGCTGTGGTCCACCGCCAAGCAAAAGCTGCGCCTGTGGCCCTTCCCGCATTGATTGATTTCCCCCCGTGCTTCAACACATTCATCCAAAGGAGACATCCATGAAGCTTTCGAAAATCGTGATCGCCGCTGCGGTGGTTGCTGCCGGCGCCTCGTCCATTGCGACGAGCGCCTTCGCGCAAGCCAAGGAGCAGTTCTTCCCGCTGCTGTCGTACCGCACCGGCCCCTATGCACCCAACGGTGTGCCATGGGCCAACGGCAAGCAGGACTACATCAAGATGATCAACGCCCGCGACGGCGGCATCAACGGCGTGAAGCTCACCTTTGAAGAATGTGAAACCGGCTATGCCACCGACCGTGGCGTGGAATGCTACGAGCGCCTCAAGAGCCGCCCCGGCGTGTCGCTGTTCGACCCCCAGGCCACCGGCATCACGTTTGCACTGACCGAAAAAGCCCCCGTGGACAAGATCCCGCTGATGACGCTGGGCTACGGCCTGTCGGTGGCGCAGGACGGCCAGGCGTTCAAGTGGAATTTCCCCTATATGGGCAGCTACTGGACCGGTGCTGACATCCTGATCCAGCATATCGGCAAGACCGCTGGCGGCCTGGACAAGCTCAAGGGCAAGAAGATCGCACTGGTCTACCACGACAGCCCGTTCGGCAAAGAGCCCATCCCACTGCTGCAGGAACGCGCCAAGATGCACGGCTTTGAGCTGCAGATGCTGCCCGTGACCGCGCCCGGCGTGGAGCAAAAGGCCACCTGGCTGCAGGTGCGCCAGAGCCGCCCGGACTATGTTCTGCTGTGGGGCTGGGGCGTGATGAACTCCACCGCCTTGAAGGAAGCGCAGGCCACGGGCTTCCCGCGCGACAAGCTGTATGGCGTGTGGTGGGCCGGCGCCGAGCCTGATGTGCGCGATGTGGGCGAAGGCGCCAAGGGCTACCACGCCCTGGCGCTCAACGGCTACGGCACGCAATCGAAGGTCATCCAGGACATCCTCAAGAACGTGCACGACAAGGGCCAGGGCACGGGCCCCAAGGATGAAGTGGGCTCCGTGCTCTACACGCGCGGCGTAATCATCCAGATGCTGGCCGTCGAAGCCGTGCGCCGTGCGCAGGAGCGCTTTGGCAAGGGCAAGGTCATGACCGGCGAGCAGGTGCGCTGGGGCATGGAAAACCTGGCCCTCGACCAGAAGAAACTGGATGCGCCGGGTTTCAAGGACCTGATGCGTCCGCTGTCCACCAGCTGCGCCGACCACATGGGATCGACCTGGGCACGGGTGCACACCTGGGATGGCAAGAAGTTCAACTTCTCGTCCGACTGGTACCAGGCCGATGAGCAGATCCTCAAGCCCATGATCAAGGCCGGCGCCGACAAGTACCTGGCCGACAAGAAGATGACGCGCAGGGATGCGGCGGACTGCCAGAGCTAAGTACATCCCCCTGAGGCGCTGACGCGCCTTCCCCCTTCTCTCTTAGCGCTTCACGCTGCGGGAAGGGGGACAACGCCAGCGCGGCGGGGCGGCCCTTGCGCGGCGTTCCTCGCCTGGGCCGCGACAGTTTTTGTGGCCAGTGAACAGCGGTTGCTTTTTTGGCAGCCGCCAATCCAAAGGGTTGTGCAACAGCTCTTTGGATTGGTACAGGAAGGCAACACCATGGACTCCAACAGCAATATCGTTCTCAACGTCAACGGCATCGAGGTCATCTACAACCATGTGATCCTGGTGCTCAAGGGCGTCTCGCTGCAGGTGCCGCAGGGCGCGATTGTGGCAATCCTGGGCGGCAACGGGGCAGGCAAGACGACCACGTTGCGCGCCATCTCCAACCTGCTCAAGGGCGAGCGGGGCGAGGTGACCAAAGGCACCATCGAGCTGCGCGGCGAGCGCATCGAAAACCTCTCGCCGGCCGACCTGGTGCAGCGCGGCGTGGTGCAGGTGATGGAGGGGCGCCACTGCTTTGCCCACCTGACCATCGAAGAGAACCTGATGACGGGCTCCTACACCCGCACCAGCAAGGCCGAGATCGCGGCCAACCTGGAGAAGGTCTACAACTATTTTCCGCGCCTGAAAACGCGCCGCACCTCGCAGGCGGCCTATACCTCGGGCGGCGAGCAGCAGATGTGTGCCATTGGCCGCGCGCTCATGGCCAACCCCAGCGTGGTGCTGCTCGACGAGCCGTCCATGGGGCTGGCGCCCCAGATCGTGGAAGAGGTGTTCAACATCGTCAAAGACCTGAACGCCAAGGAGAAGGTCACCTTCCTGCTGGCCGAGCAGAACACCAACATGGCCCTCAAATATGCCGACTACGGCTACATCATGGAAAGCGGCCGCGTGGTGATGGATGGCGCCGCCAGCGATCTGGCCAACAACGAAGACGTGAAAGAGTTCTACCTGGGCGTGGGCGGCGGTGAGCGCAAGAGCTTCAAGGACGTCAAGAGCTACAAGCGCCGCAAGCGCTGGTTGGCTTGAGGAGCCCCCTGTGGCGCTGCGCGCCTTCCCCCTCAGGGGGACGCACCCAGTGACCTGGCAGAGCCAGTTCCACGGGCGCGCTGGTGGGGCAGCGCGGGCTACGAGGGCCATGTTCTTTTTCAGGCTTCGGACGATTTCACTCTCAATTTCATAGCTGCTTGCGCTTGATGGATAAGCGCTAGAGGCCAATTTCACTTCAACCACCTCACAAGGAAACCCAGGCATGAGCACGTTCTATGACGCCCTGGAAACGCGCAGCCCCGCCGAGCGCGAAGCGGCCTTGATGGCGGCGCTGCCGCAGCAGATCGCCCATGCCCAAAAGGCATCGCCCGCTTTTGCCGGCATCCTGGCTGGTGTGGATGCAACCACCATCACCGGCCGCGCAGCCCTGGCGCAGCTGCCCGTCACCCGCAAGTACGAGCTGCTGGAGCGCCAGCAGGCGGGCCGCGCAGCCAGCGTATTCGGTGGGTTCAGCGCGCTGGGCTTTGGGCCTGGCATGACCCGCGTGTTCGCCAGCCCCGGCACCATCTATGAGCCCGAGGGCACGCGGCGCGACTACTGGCGCATGGCGCGGGCCATTTACGCGGCGGGGTTTCGCAGCGGCGAGCTGATCCACAACAGCTTCAGCTACCACTTCGTGCCCGCGGGCTCGATGATGGAAACCGGCGCACACGCGCTGGGCTGCACTGTTTTCCCCGGCGGCACCGGGCAGACCGAGCAGCAAGTGCAGGCCATGGCCGAGCTGCAGCCTGCGGGCTACATCGGCACGCCCAGTTTTCTGAAAATCATCGTCGAAAAGGCTGCCGAGATGGGCGTGGCGCTGCCCACAGTGACCAAGGCGCTGGTGTCGGGCGAGGCCTTTCCGCCATCGCTACGCGACTGGTTTGCCGAGCGCGGCATTGCGGGCTACCAGTGCTACGCCACAGCCGACCTGGGCCTGATTGCTTATGAAACCTCGGCCCGTGAAGGCTTGGTGCTCGATGAAGGCGTGATCGTCGAGATCGTGCGCCCCGGCACCGGCGACCCGGTGCCCGAAGGCGAAGTGGGCGAACTCGTGGTGACCACGCTCAACCCCGACTACCCGCTGATCCGTTTCGGCACCGGCGACCTCTCGGCGGTGCTGCCAGGCCCCTGCCCCACGGGCCGCACCAACACCCGCATCAAGGGCTGGATGGGCCGCGCCGACCAGACCACCAAGGTGCGCGGCATGTTCGTGCATCCCGCCCAGATTGCCACCATCGCACGCCGGTTTCCGCAGGTGCTGCGGGCCCGGCTGGTGGTCAGCGGCGAAATGGCCAGCGACCAGATGGTGCTGCAGGTCGAGACCCATGAAACCGCCGAGGGCTTTGCGCGCCAGCTCGCCGAGGTCGTGCGCGAAGTGACGAAGCTGCGCAGCGAGGTGCAGATGGTGGCCCCAGGCACCCTGCCCAACGATGGCCGCGTGATTGAGGACGCGCGCAGCTATCGCTAAAAAAGCGCCCCCGGCGCGCTGGAGCCAGCGCAACAACCGTGCGGGATGGCAACCCACCCCCACAATCCGACTGGGGTTTACCCTTATTTTGCTCTTTTATTGATAGCTACTTGCGCTTGCCAGATATGCGCTAGAGGCCAATATTAATAAAATTCATCCTTGACAAGCGTTCAGTGCTTTCCTGCATACCCGCTGGATGGAGACTCGCTATCATCGCGCCTCTGATTACAGGAGCATTCCGTGAAAAAGATACTGAAACTTGCGCTGGTCGCCACCGCAGCCATCGCAGCATTGGGCGCACACGCCGAGGACTATCCGGCCAAGGACAAGACCGTCACCCTGGTCGTGCCCTTCACCGCAGGCGGCCCAACGGACCGCGTCGCGCGTGACCTCGCGGAAGCCTTGCGCAAGCCACTGGGCGCCAACGTGGTCGTGGACAACACGGCCGGTGCCGGCAGCTCGATCGGCGCAGCCCGTGTGGCCCGCGCCGCCCCCAATGGCTACACCTTGCTGCTCAACCACATCGGCATGTCCACCATGCCCGCGCTGTACCGCAAGCTGCCGTTCAGCGTGCCCAACGATTTCGAATACCTGGGCCTGCTCAATGAAGTGCCGATGACGCTGGTCGCGCGGCCCACCATGCCTGCCAACAATGTCAAGGAGTTGAGCGCCTGGATTCAGCAGAACAAGGGCAAGATCAACCTGGGCAATGCCGGTGTGGGCTCCGCTTCGCACCTGTGCGGCCTGATGTTCCAAAACGCCATGCAGGTCGATATGACCTCGGTTTCCTACAAGGGTGCAGCCCCCGCCATCACCGATCTGATGGGCGGGCAGATCGACCTGCTGTGCGACCAGACCACCAACACAACGCAGCAGATCGAGGCAAAGAAGGTCAAGGCCTATGCCGTGACAACCACCAAGCGCCTGACCACCCCGGCGCTCAAGGACCTTCCCACCCTGGCCGAGTCGGGTCTGAAGAACTTTGAAGTGTCCATCTGGCACGGCCTGTATGCGCCCAAGGGCACGCCCGCCGCCATCGTGACCAAGATCAACGACGCCCTGAAGGTGGCCCTGAAGGACCCCGAATTCATCAAAAAGCAAGAGGCCCTGGGCGCCGTGGTGGTGACCGACAAGCGCATCGAGCCCGCCGAGCACAAGAAGTTCGTGCAGGCTGAAATCGACAAATGGGGCGCCGTCATCAAGGCCGCCGGCACCTACGCCGACTAAGCTGGGCTTTTTGCCCATGCGCGACCAGCCGCCTGCCTCTTGGAGGCCAGGCGGCTTTTTTTATGGGTTACCGGTGCGGCAATGGCACCCGCAGGGGGGCAATGCAACCAGTTCCTGGTGGGGCTTGCGGGCGCTATAAAACGGGCACCGCCTCAGACGCCCCACACCACGTCGTGCGCCTCGGCGACGGAGCGGCGCAGCATTTCGAGAAACGGCGCCGCGCGTTGGCGAAGGCGCACGGAGTCGGGCCGCTCCGCGCCATCTTCGTCCGCCTGTTCCTGTGCATCGGCGGCAAGCGCCTCGTCGGCGGCAACGGCCGCCTCCAGCGCGGCCATGGCACCGGGGATCTGGGCTGCCGTGATGATGCCGCTGGGGCCGGGCGTCTTGCCAACGATTTGAAGGATCTGGCGCCCGTGGGGTTCGAGCATGATCAGGTCGGGCGCGGATCGGGACTTGAACTTGTAAAGCATGGCGTGCGGTCCTTGGTGGTGTACATGTAATCGCGCGTGAACGGATAGACCGATTGTGCGCCGGTCATCGTGCCCGAGCCCATGTCGCCATCAGGGCGCACCGCCAGTATCTGGTGCAAGGCCATCCAGCCGTGCTCAAAGCCCAGGGCGCTGCCTGCCAGATACAGGCGATAGGCTCGCAGCGCCTTGTCCGCGCGCTCCGGCCCAGCCTGCGCCAGCAGCACCTGGCGGGCAGGTTCCTGTGCGGCTTCCAGCGCGTCCGACCAGGCCCACAGCGTGCGGGCGTAGTGGGGGCGCAGGTTCTCGGTGTCCACCATCTCCAGCCCGGCCTGCGCCATGTCGTGCAGCACGGCACTGGCGTGCAGCAGTTCACCGCCCGGAAAGATGTACCGCTCGATGAAATCGCCCATGCCGGCGCCCAGTTGCGCGTTGTCCACGCCACCGGCCGTGATGCCATGGTTGAGCAGCAGGCCGCCGGGGCGCAGAAGGTTGCGCACGGTGGCAAAGTAGGCGTTCATCTTCGCCCGCCCGACATGTTCGAACATGCCGACCGATGCCACCTTGTCGAAGGGCTCCTGGACCTGCAGTTCGCGGTAGTCGCGCAGTTCGATGCGCACCCGCCCCCTCAAACCGCGCTCCGCAATAAGTTGCTGGACATGCGCGTGCTGGTTGCGCGACAGGGTGATACCCGTCGCGTCCACGCCATAGTGCTCTGCCGCCCACAGCAGCAATGCACCCCAGCCGGCGCCGATGTCCAAAAAGCGCTCACCCGGCTGCAGCCGCAGCTTGCGGCAGATCAGATCCAGCTTGGCCTCCTGGGCGTGCGCCAGCGTCATGCCGGGGTCGCAAAAATAGGCACATGAATACACCCTGCGCGGGTCCAGCCACAGCGTATAAAAATCGTCCGACAGGTCGTAGTGGAACCGCACATGGCGCGCGTCGTTCTGCAGCGTGTGCACCGCCATCGATCTGGCGCGCGCAAGCACGCGGCGCCACCCAAGATGGTCTGGCTCCTGCGCGGGGTTCCCGGTCAGCAGCCCGGCGGCAGCAGCCATCAGCTCGCGCATGCTGCCCTCCAGCGTCACCCTGCCCTCAACGATCGCCGCGCCAACGCTGCCAATTTCCCCCGAAGCCAGGGCCAGCAGCGCCATGCGATCCCGAAACCGCAGCGTGACAGCCGCGTTGCGCGCGCCCAGCCACGGCCCCGCAGGCAACTGAACCGCCATGCGGACCGGCAGTGCCTGCAGCCGCCCCTCCAGGATGTGCAGCAAGTTCTTCATGGTGGCGCATTCTTGAATGGGCTCGTTGATACGTCAACCGCCCCTCAGCCCGGTGGTGCACGCTCGGGCCGCCAACGCGGCGGCTATCTCGCGGCATTGGAGCAAGAGTTCGCCCCTCTTACCTTCGGTTTCTTCGCGACCAGGCACGCCACACTCCCTGCGCATGTCGGCAAGCCCATCACGGAAGTCCGACACACCAGGACTGGAGCCAGGGCGCTCAGCGGCCTCCGGCGCCAGCAGCTGCCCGGCTGGCCCCTGTGAACCACGCCCTTGCCATGGCACCATCGCCCTGACACACTGCCGACGCATGACCTCTATCACCATCTATCACAACCCGCGATGCGGCACCTCCCGCAACACCCTGGCCATGATCCGCAACAGCGGCATGGAGCCCGAGATCATTGAATACCTCAAGACCCCGCCGCAGCGCGAAACCCTGGTGGCGCTGATCGCCGCCACGGGCAGGCCGGCGATCGATGCAGTGCGCAGCAAGGAGGCCTTGTTCACCGCGCTGAACCTGGGCGCCCCCGGGGTGACGGATGAGCAGCTCATCGACGCCATGGTCCAGCATCCCATCCTCATCAACCGACCCATCGTGGTCACGCCGCTGGGCACGCGGCTGTGCCGCCCGTCCGAGGCCGTGCTGGACATCCTGCCCCAGCCCCAACAAGGCGCGTTCACCAAGGAAGACGGCGAGGTGGTCGTCGACGCGAACGGCCAGCGGGCCGCACGATTGACCAGCAATGTGCTTCATCGAGCAAGGTGGATCGTCGGCGCGCCATGACAGGCCCGCAAGACGGCAAGTCCTTCACGGCACCACAAACTGCGCCCTGGCCTGCAAAGCCATGGTGCGCGCATGGCAGCCTTGCAGATGGTCGTTCACCAGCCCCATCGCCTGCATGAAGGCGTACACCGTGGTGGGCCCCACAAAGCTCCAGCCCCGTTTTTTCAGGTCCTTGGACATGGCGATCGACGCGGGCGATGTGGACAGGGTGCGCGCCACTTCGCGGGTGATGCGTTCGGGCCGGTCGGTGGCTGCGGGCTCGTAGCGCCACACGTAGTGCGCCAGCGAGCCAAACTCGCGCCGCAACTGCAGCACGCGGCGCGCGTTGTTGATGGTGGATTCGATCTTGCCCCGGTGGCGCACGATGGCGGCGTCCTGCACCAGGCGGACCACATCGCGCTCGTCGAACGCGGCCACTTGCTCGGCATCGAAGTTGGCGAACGCGGCACGAAAGCCCTCGCGCTTGTTCAGAATGGTGAGCCAGCTCAGGCCCGCCTGAAAGCCCTCCAGGCACAGCTTTTCGAACAGGCGTCCGTCGTCTGCCACGGGGAAACCCCATTCATGGTCGTGGTAGTGGCGATAGGCGGGTGTTGCCCGGCACCAGTTGCAGCGTGGGCACCCGCCCTCATCCACAAACAGGCCAGTGGGCAGATCAGCGGTCGGCTCAAGAACAACATGGGGCATGGCACATTCTAGAAACTGTCCGCACCGGACGCCACAGGCAAGGCCCGCCGTGAACCCTGGCCGGGCTTTGTATCTACACTGCAGACCACCCCCGTTTTCCTTGCCGACATGCAATTCTCGTTTCTGCAACGCCTTGCACGGCTGAGCCTCCTGGCGCTGGCGCTACCGGGCTGCGCCAGCCAGGGCAGCACGCTGGGCTATTACTGGCAATCCGTGCAGGGGCACCTGCAACTCATACAGGCGGCCGAGCCGATTGACCACTGGATCGCCCGCCCCGACATCCCGTCTGCATTGCGCGAGCGCCTGCAACTGGCGCAGCGCGCCCGCGCCTTTGCCGTGACCACACTGAGGCTGCCCGACAACGCCAGCTACCGCCGCTATGCCGACCTGCAGCGCCCCTATGCCGTGTGGAACGTGGTGGCCGCGCCGCCGTATGCGCTCACACTGCACCGCTGGTGCTTTCCGGTCACGGGCTGCATTGGTTACCGCGGCTACTTTGCCGAAGCCGACGCGCGGGCCGAGGCCGCGCAGCTGGCCGGGCAAGGCCTGGAAGTCGAGGTGTATGGCGTGCCCGCCTATTCCACGCTGGGCTACATGAACTGGGCCGGCGGCGACCCGCTGCTCTCCACCTTCATCGCCTGGCCCGAGGGCGAATTTGTGCGCCTGCTGTTCCACGAGCTGGCGCACCAGGTGGTCTACGCCCAGGGCGACACGCTGTTCAACGAATCGTTTGCCACGGCGGTGGACCGGCTGGGCAGCGCGCAGTGGCTGGCCACCGAAGCCAGCCCGCAGGCCCGCGAGGCCTTTGCCGAAAGCAGCGAACGGCGCAGCGCCTTCCGCGCCCTGGCGCGTGCCACCAGGGCACGGCTGGCGGCAATTTATGAACAAAAATAGGCTCTAGCGCTTGATGAGAAAGCGCTAGCAGCTATGAAAAACGAAGCAATGCAAGTGTTTCGCACCGACTACGCCACGCTGCGCGCCGGCTGGCTGCAGGCCGGGCGCGACCGCCCCGCCGCCGTGAATGCCGCGCAACTGGCGGGCTACGACCGCTGGGTGGCCCAGGCCAACAATGCCAGCTTTGCCGCCCAGGCCGCCTACGACGAACTGGTGCCCGCTTTCCAAGCACTGTTCGAGCGCGAGGGCCGCCAGTGGCCCCGGTTTTATGATGCCGTCAGACAACTGGCGCAGCAGCCCGAAGCGCAACGCCACCAGCGCCTGCGCGCACTCACCACTCCCAAGGAGCCCTCCGGTGCCTGACATCCACATCCACCGCCAACACCGCCTGGGCTTCACCGAAGCCCGCAACGTCGGTTATTCCTGGGCCGAGAAGGCCCAAAGAAAATTTGACATGGAATGCACCTACGAAGAAGGCGATGCGCAGGACACCCTGTATTTCAGCCGCGCCGGCGTGAAAGGCACCCTGCTGGTGGATGCCCGCCAGTTTGAAATGAAGGCCGAGCTGGGCTTTTTGTTTGGCGCTTTCAAGGCACGCATCGAAGCCGAAATCGGCGAGCAGCTCGATGCGCTGCTCAACACTCCCCGCCCCGCTGCGCGCAAAGCCGCGCCAGCCAAAAGGAAGGCGCCCGCCAACGATGGCGCGGAGCACAAGACTGCCGCCCGCGCACCCGCCAAGGCAGCGGCCCAGAAAGCCTGAGATGACATCACCACACACACCGCCGCCCACCGCACCCGCCGGGACAACGCCCGCCTACGAAACCCTGTCCACCCTGCTGCACACCCGCTACAGCTGCCGCGCTTTCCGGCCCCAGGCACTGGACCGCGCCACCATCGACCGCATCCTGGCGGCCGCCCAGCGCACGGCCTCGTGGTGCAATGCGCAGCCGTGGCAACTCACCATCGCCAGCGGCGCCACGTTGGAGCGCCTGCGCAGCGCCCTGCAGGCCCATGCGGCCGCCGAGCCCCCCGCGCCTGATCTGCCCTGGCCGCGCGAATACCGGGGTGTTTACCAGGAACGGCGGCGCGAATGCGGCTGGGGCCTTTACGAAGCCCTGGGCATTGCCAAAGGCGACCGCGAGGCCTCCGCCCGGCAGGCGGCCGAAAACTTCACCATGTTTGGAGCACCGCATGTGGCCATCGTCAGCAGCGACGAAGCCCTGGGCGTGTATGGCGCGGTGGACTGCGGCGCCTACGTGGGCAACTTTTTGCTGGCCGCCCACAGCCTGGGCGTGGCGGCCATCGCGCAGGCCGCGTTGGCCGCCTACCCCGGCGTGCTGCGCGAGGTGCTGGGCATTGGCGCCGACCGCAGCATCGTCTGCGGCATCTCGTTCGGCCTGGCCGAAGCAGGCCGCCCGGCCAACCGGTTTCGCACGCAACGCGCAGCTCCGGGCGACAGCGTGACCTGGCGCGACTGAGGCACTGATTGACGCACCGGCTCCCATGAAAAAAGCGGCCGTGAAGCCGCTTGGTTTCCTAAGCCAGTCCTTACCCCCTCAGCTCAGCGATTCAATCAGGTCGATGTACTGCTGCTTGGCAGCGTCGAGATCGGTGCCCTTGAGCTTTTCCCATGCGTCCCATTTGGCGCGGGCCACCACGTCGGAGAAACTGGGCTTCTTGTCGGTGTTGTCGCCCGCCGTGGCCTGCTTGTACAGCGCATAGATTTTGAGCAGCGTGACGTTGTCGGGACGCTCGCTGAGGTTCTTGGAATGGGCCACAGCGGCTTCGAAAGTGGCGTTCAAGTCGGCCATGTCGGTTGTCCTTGTTGGAAAAGTTGGGAAGAGAACGGTGTCGGTACGAGCTTACTGCGCAGTATCTGAGATACGGGTTCACGATCTTACGGCCTGCCCAACCCCTGCACCGCCTGGAACATCGACTGCCGCGCCTGGCTGATGACCTGGCCTTTCCATGCATCGGTGTCGGTGTAAAACGCGGCCAGCATCTGCGCCTTGATCTGCGCGGCCTGTGCGGCGGGAGCCTCGGGATGGAGATAGAGCCAGTGCTCGGCACGCAGGGCCTGCAGCACATCCTCCAAGGGCTCCGTGCCGTATTCCATGGTCATGCCGGTGAATTCGGCCTGGGGGCATTCGTCCCGGATCGCGGTCCACATCAGCCCCGTGAGGAAGGCCGAGGTGGACGAGCCGTCGTAGATGGACGTAACGGGCGTGGCGCCATCGCCCGCCCACCAGTTGCGCGCGCGCTGCACGGCTGCGGCTTCGTCTGGCCCGCAGTAGATGCGCTCGCCCAAGCCGCTGGGCCCCAGGCCCGTGTGCAGATCAATCCAACCCACGCGCGCTGCACGGCCACCATGCTGGCGCAGCACCGCGCGCAGCGTCTGGTTGCTCCAGGTCGGCGCCGTGCCGCCAAAGTACAGGCCCTGGGCAAACTCATGCTGCCCGCGCGTGATGGCCGCCTGCCAGGCAGCTGCGCCGTGCGTGGCGATGTAGGCCTGTACGGCCTGCACGTTGTCCGCCTGCGGTGGCCATGCATCGGGCAACAGCAGCGGCGCTACCTCGCGGTAGGCGGCGTTGACGGGCAGGGGCTGGCTGAAGTCGTGGAAATTGCGGTTCAGGTCCACGTTCTCGTGCGTGGTGCGGCGGATATGCGAGAACCCATAGGGGTTGAGCGCATGGATGTAGAGCACGGCCACGCCCTGCGCATGCGCGAGGTCGCGCCACTCCTGGTCATGCAGCACAAACACCTGCACGCCACTGCCGCAATAGCCCTCCACGCCATGGCAGCCGCTGCTCACGATGAGCAACTTGTCAGCGTCTGGCGGGCCATCCCGCACCACATCCATGGCCAAGTCTTCGCCATCGCGCCCCAGGAGCGGATGGCGGTGCGACTCGATCGGCAGGCTGGCCATGGCGGCAGCCTCCAAAAACTGCGTGCGCGCACGCGCGTAGGTGGAAGCAAACGCCTGGACGATACCGATCATGGAATTTCCTGAACAGCTGACGGATGGAGCGTGCGCGGGGATGCCGACGCAAGACACGAGCGCCCAGGCCGTGAAAAAGCCAAGGCGCCACTGGCATTGCGCCGGTCAGGCGTGGGCCGCGGCCAACCACTCCTCGGCCAGCCGCACCCAGTAGGTGGCACCCAGCGGAATCAGGTCGTCATTGAAGTCGTAGCTCGGGTTGTGCAGCGTGCAGGGACCACCGCCATGGCCCATGTCGCGGTGCGTGCCATCACCATTGGCAATGAAGCAATAGGCGCCCGGCTTGGCCTGCAGCATGAAGGCGAAATCCTCGGCGCCCATGGTGGGCTCTTGCACCACCACATTGGCCTCGCCCACGATGCCCGCCATCACCTGGCGCGCAAAGTCGGCCTCGGCGGCCGAGTTCACGGTGGGCGGGTAGTTGCGCACAAACTGGAACTCGCAGGTGGCCTCGTGCGCGGCGCAGGTGTGCTCGGCCACCTGCCTCATGCGTCGCTCGATCATGTCGAGCACCTCGATGGTGAAGGTGCGTACCGTGCCCTGCAGCTCGCAACTGTCGGGCACCACGTTGGTGGCCTCGCCCGCGTGGACCATGGTGACCGAGATCACGCCGGCATCCACGGGCTTCTTGTTGCGGCTGATGATGCTCTGGAAGGCCTGCACCATCTGGCAGGCCACGGGCACGGGGTCGATGCCCATGTGCGGCATGGCTGCGTGGCTGCCCTTGCCGCGGATGGTGATCTTGAATTCGTTGCTGGACGCCATTACCGGCCCCGGGCTCACAGCGAACTGCCCCGCCTTCATGCCCGGCCAGTTGTGCATGCCAAACACGGCCTGCACGGGAAACTGCTCGAACAGGCCGTCCTCGATCATCACGCGCGCGCCGCCACCGCCCTCTTCCGCTGGCTGAAAGATCAGGTACACGGTGCCATCGAAATTGCGGTGTTTGGCAAAGTGCTGCGCCGCCGCCAGCAACATGGCCGTGTGGCCATCGTGACCGCAGGCGTGCATTTTGCCGTGGTGCTGACTGGCGTGCGCGAAGGTGTTGAACTCCTGCATGGGCAACGCGTCCATATCGGCACGCAGGCCGATGGCACGGCCGCTGGCGCCGCCGTCGCGCCCCTTCACGATGCCGACCACGCCGGTCTTGCCCAGCCCCCGGTGGATGGGAATGCCCCATTCGGTGAGCTTTTGTGCCACCAGGTCAGCGGTGCGCACTTCTTCAAAGCACAGCTCGGGATGGGCGTGGATATCGCGGCGCACAACAGCAATACTGGCGGCCTGGGTGACGATGGAATCGATAACGTTCATGGTGTGCATCCTTACGATCTGACAGTCTAGCCCGGTATCCCGAGGCCTGCAGCCCGAGCGATGGCACCCCTACGCCATGGTTTCTGTCCACGCCTTTGCACTGGCACGACGCCTCGGCTCGGCGGGCGCGAAGCGCATCAATGGTTGCATCAAGTTTTGACGCGCCCGTCGCCGGTCAACATGGACATTTCCACAAATTTCGAAGCCGCATGGCTGCTGGCGCTGAACGACACAGGAAACCCGGAAATCACCTGCGAACCCAGGGATTCGAGGCCTGTGATGAAGCTATCGCGGGTGAGCTTGCCACCGGCCAGCGCCTGGCGCAGGCCCTCGGTGAAAATGCGCGCCGCCAGAAAACCTTCCAGGCTGGAATAGTTGGCCTGCACCTTGTCGCCACCCTTCTTGATGGCCTCCAGAAACTCGCGCGTGATGGGGCGCGAGGGCTGGTAGGGCGAAGGCACCACCTGCGAGACCACCACGCCCGCTCCGTCCTTGCCCAGTTCGTCGGCCAGCGCCTGCGTGCCCACAAACGATACGTTGTAGAAGGTGCCGCCAAAGCCCGCCTTGCGCGCAGCGCGCACAAATGCGGCACTGGCCGCATAGGCCGAGATCTGCACCACCGCGTCGGGCATGGCGGGCACCAGC
This sequence comes from Acidovorax sp. T1, assembly GCF_002176815.1. Taxonomy (NCBI): domain Bacteria; kingdom Pseudomonadati; phylum Pseudomonadota; class Betaproteobacteria; order Burkholderiales; family Comamonadaceae; genus Acidovorax; species Acidovorax sp. T1. Next base: position 3,542,826 of record NZ_CP021648.1, read on the forward strand.
TTATCCACGGCCGCCTGCACATCGGTCGAGTTGCGCTCCACCGTGGCCGTGGCCACCGGGGCCAGCTTGAGCCCGGCGAGCGCCTTCGTCACCCCGTCCAGCCCCGCCTTGCCGTAGGCGTCGTTCTGGTAGAACACCGCGATCTTCTTGAGCCCCAGGTTGGTGAGCTGGCGCACGATGAGCGCCGTTTCGTCGTAATACGAAGCGCGCACATGAAAAATCAGGCGGTTGAACGGCTGGCGCAGGGCCTCGGCACCGGTGAACGGCCCAAAAAACGGCACACGTTCTTTGGTGAAGACGGGCAGGGCAGCCAGGCTGGTGGGGGTGCCGATGTAGCCAAACAGCGCGAACACGTCGTCGGCGATGAGCTTTCGGGTGTTCTCGGCGCAGCGGTCGGGCTCGTAGCCGTCGTCCATGGTGCGGATTTCCACCATGCGCTTGCCCACGCCGCCCTGGGCGTTGAGCCGGTCAAAAAAGAGCTTGGCGCCCTGATGGAACTGGATACCCAGCTGCGCAGCAGGGCCCGTGAAGGGCGCCGACTGCCCCAGCACGATACGGCCCTCGCCCTGCGCGCGTGCCAGATTGAATCCACCCAGCGCTGCCGCGCCCAGGCCCACGGAAAATTGTCTGCGCCCCAGTGCCGTTTGGTTCATGGTGAAATCTGTGCCCTTGTCAAAAAAAGAGGGCGATCCCTCTGTGCTGCCCTCTGGAAGAGATGCGTTGACTGCACACTGCTTCCATCCCTGTTTGCAGTCTAGCGACCAACCCAACGCATGACCACATCTTCTGTCACAGAATTGCCACTGTCTGCACCGATGCAGGTGCGCGGGGCATGCCCGCACGACTGCCCCGACACCTGCGCCCTGCTCACCACGGTGGACAACGGCGTAGCCACCCGCGTGCAGGGCAACCCCGATCACCCGCACACCGATGGCGTGCTGTGCGCCAAGGTGTCGCGCTACACCGAGCGCAGCTACCACCCCGAGCGCATCCTCACGCCACTCCGACGCACGGGGTCCAAGGGCAGCGGCCAGTTTGCACCCGTCTCCTGGGATGAAGCCCTGGCCGAGATTGCGCAGCGCCTTGCCACCATCGTGGCGCGCAACCCCGAGGCCATCCTGCCCTACAGCTACGCCGGCACCATGGGCATGGTGCAGGGCGAGAGCATGGACCGGCGGTTTTTTCACCGCCTGGGCGCATCGCAACTCGACCGCACCATCTGCGCATCGGCCGGCGCCGAAGCCCTGGTGCAGACGCTGGGCGGCAAGGTCGGCATGCGGGTGGAGTTCTTCGCTGAATCACGGCTCATCCTGATCTGGGGCAGCAACGCGATTGGCAGCAACCTGCATTTCTGGCGCTACGCCCAGCAGGCCAAGCGCAATGGCGCCAGACTGGTGTGCATCGACCCTCGCAAGACGGAAACCGCCGACAAGTGCCATGAACACATAGCCCTGCGCCCCGGCACCGATGCCGCGCTGGCCCTGGCTCTGATGCACGAGCTGATCACCAACGACTGGCTGGATCACGACTACATCGCCCGCCACACACTGGGCTGGGAGGCGCTGCGCGAACGCGCCCTGCAATGGCCGCCCGAACGCGCTGCCGAGGTGTGCGGCGTTCCGGTGGAGCAGATCCGCCAGCTGGCCCACGACTACGGCACCACAAAGCCCGCCGCCATCCGACTGAACTACGGCATGCAGCGCGTGCGCGGCGGCGGCAACGCCGTGCGCGCCGTGGCCTGCCTGCCCGCGCTGACGGGCGCCTGGCGTCACCGCGCGGGCGGCATGCTGCTGTCGAGCTCGGGCCAGTTCCCGGCCCAGCGCGCCGTGCTGCAGCGGCCCGACCTGGTGCCCGCCGGGGTGCCGCGCACCATCAACATGTCCACCATCGGCGACGACCTGCTGCGCGAAGCCTCGCCCCACTTTGGTCCCCGCATCGAGGCACTGGTGGTGTACAACAGCAACCCCGTGGCCGTGGCGCCGGATTCCAGCAAGGTGGTGCAGGGCTTTGCGCGCGAAGACCTGTTCACCGTGGTGCTGGAACACTTTCGCACAGACACGGCCGACTACGCTGACTACATCCTGCCCGCCACCACGCAGCTGGAGCACTGGGATGTGCACCTGGCCTACGGCCACACCGACGTGATGCTCAACCGCCCCGCCATCGCCCCCGTGGGCGAGGCCCGCAGCAACGCCCAGATCTTCCGCGACCTGGCCGCCCGCATGGGCCTGACCGACCCCTGCTTTGCCGACAGCGACGAAGCCCTGTGCCGCCAGGCTTTTGGCAGCGGCGTGGACTACGCGCTGCTCGAATCCCAGGGCTTTGCCACGCTGGCTTTGCCCGATGCGCCGTTTGCCGAGGGCCACTTCCCCACACCTTCCGGCCGCTGCGAGTTCTACAGCGCCCGCCTGGCCGCGCAGGGCCTGGACGGCCTGCCCGACCATGTACCCAACCACGAGCTGCAGGGCACCGACGCCCGCTACCCGCTGGCGATGATTTCGCCGCCTGCGCGCAACTTTTTGAATTCGACCTTCGTCAACGTCAAAAGCCTGCGCGACATCGAAGGCCGCCCGGTGCTGGAGATCCACCCCGACGACGCCGAGGCGCGCGGCATTGCCGACGGCAGCACCGTGCGCGTGTTCAACGACCGGGGCAGCTACGAGTGCCATGCGGTGGTGTCCCCCCGTGCGCGCCCTGGCGTGGTCAACGGCCTGGGTATCTGGTGGCGCAAGCTGGGGCTGAACGGCACCAACGTGAACGAGGTCACCAGCCAGGCCCTCACGGACCTGGGCCGCGCACCCACGTTTTACGACTGCCTGGTGGAGGTGGAGACCTGCACCCACCCAGAGGCGGCGGTCACCCCGCAAGCAGCTGGATAAAGCGGCCAATTGAGGCGCCAGGACCGCCCAGACATCGCGTCAAAAACAATAGCTGCTAGCGCTTTCTGGATAAGCGCTAGTGTAGTGTTGCATTCTGTTTGGAACTTAATCGGCTATTGGCGCGGATGACCTTTTGCAGGATGTCGCGAGCGTTCTTGGTCCAGATGAACGGCTTGGGGTTGGTGTTGTGATGCGCGATGTACTCATCGATGGCCGAGACGAGTTCGGGCACGCTGGTGAACACCCCGCGGCGTAGCCGGTTCTCGGAGATGTCGCGAAAGAAGCGCTCGACCATGTTCAGCCACGATGCCGAGGTTGGCGTGAAGTGCATGTTGAATCTGGGGTGCTTGGCCAGCCACTCCTGCACAGCTGGATGCTTGTGCGTGGCGTAGTTGTCGGCGATCAGATGCAGCGTCTTGTCCTTGGGCGTCTCCCGATTGATTTGACGCAGGAACTTCAGCCACTCGATGTGGGTGTGGCGCTGCTGGCACTGGCCGATGACCTGACCGTTGAGCACGTTGAGCGCAGCGAACAAGGTGGTTGTGCCGTTGCGCTTGTAGTCGTGCGTCATGGTGGCCGCGCGCCCCTTCTTGAGCGGCAGCCCGGGCTGCGTTCGGTCCAGCGCCTGCACCTGGCTCTTTTCGTCGCAGCACAGCACCAGCGCATGCTCGGGCGGCGACATGTAAAGCCCCACGATGTCTTCGAGCTTTTGCACGAACTGCGGATCGCGCGAGACCTTGAAGCCGCGCACGATGTGAGGCTTGAGACCGTGGGCCTGCCAATGGCGCATCACGGTGCTGGCGCTGACGCCCAACTCAGCGGCCATCGTGCGCGTGCTCCAGTGCGTGGCCGCCTCGGGCTTGGTCTGTGTGGTTAGCTTCACAAGCTTGGCCACATCCACCTTCACCGGCGGTGCGCCGCGCGGCAAGTCGCGCTCGATACCTTGCAGCCCCAATTGCAGGTAGCGTTCACGCCAGCGCGCCACCTGCACGCGCCCAATGCCAAGCTGCTCGGCAATATCCTTGTTTTGCAGCCCCTGCGCGGCCAGCAGCACGATCTGGGCGCGCTGGGCCAATCTGACGCTGGTGCGCTTGGAGCGCGCCAGCCGGCTCAGCTCGCTTTCCTCTTCATCCGTCAACACAATCGTCGGGGCAACTCGCAATTTTTCACTCCAATGCAAACCGTAGTAGAGCATTGGAGCGTGGTTGCTCAATTAAGTTTCATTAAGAATCAAACACTACACTAGCAGCCATTTTCATTCAAATTTTCGCCACCCACGTCTGGCGACTGCTGACGTCAGCCCAGCGTCTTCAGAAACGGAACCACCTCCGTCAACCCCACGGCGGCTTCCTTGGTGTTGGTGAAGCCGGTCACGTTGTTGCCCTTGACCACCGATTGGCCATCCTTGTGTTCCGGCGGTTTACAGCGCCGCTTCGAGGATGCGCCGGCTCACGGCCGGCGTCACCTCGCGCTGTTCGCCAAGTTGCACCATGCCGTGCGCTTCGAGCTGCGCCACCACGGTGTCGATGGTGTCCGCGCCCAGGCCGTAGCCCGACAGGCGCGTGGCGACGCCCATGCTTTCAAAGAAGTCGCGGGTGCGCGCGATGGCGGCGGTGATGCGTTCGTCCTCGGTTCCGGTGGTGATGCCCCACACCCGCTCGCCGTATTGCAGCAACTTGGCGCGCTTGGGGCCCCGGCGCTCGTGCAGCAGCGCAGGCAGCACGATGGCCAGCGTGCGTGCGTGGTCGATGTTGTGCAGCGCCGTCAGCTCATGGCCGATCATGTGCGTGGCCCAGTCTTGCGGCACACCGGCGCCAATCAGCCCGTTGAGCGCCATGGTGGCCGCCCACATCAGGTTGGCGCGGTCGTCGTACACGGGCTCGGGCGCGGCCAGCAGGCGCGGGCCGACTTCGATCAGCGTCTGCAAAATGCCTTCGGCAAAGCGGTCCTGCAACGGGGCGTTGACGGGGTAAGTCAGGTATTGCTCGACCGTGTGCACGAAGGCATCGACCACGCCGTTGGCCAGCTGCTGGGGCGGCAGCGTGTAGGTCTTGGTGGGGTCGAGCACCGAGAACCGGGGGAAGCTGTGCACACTGCTGAAGGCCAGCTTGGCGCCCTTGCCGCGGTGCGTGATGACGCCGCCGTTGTTCATTTCCGAGCCCGTGGCGGGCAGGGTAAGCACCGCGCCAAACGGCACGACCTGCGTGATGTTGCGGCCGCGCTTTTCGAGGATGGCCCAGGCGTCGTCGCCTTCAAAGTGCACGGCGGCGGCGATGAACTTCACCGCGTCGATCACCGAGCCACCGCCCACGGCGAGCAAAAAGTCGAACCCGCCTGCGCGGATCTGCGCCACGGCTTTCATCGAGGTCTCGTAGCTCGGGTTGGGCTCGATACCGCTGAAGGTGGCGTGCTGGCGCTCGCCCAGCGCGGCGCGCACCTCGGCCAGCGTGCCGGTTTTTTCGGCGCTGGCGCCGCCGATCAGGATCAGCACCTTGGCTGCGGCGGGAACCAGCTTGGCCAGGTCGGCCACGCGGCCCTTGCCGAAAACGATGTGGGTGGGGTTGTGGAAGTCGAAATTCAGCATGGCGATGTGTGGGGTAGTGGGCGGAACAGCGTTGGATCAGCCGACAGGCGCGTAAAAAGCCCGTCGTGCGGGTGGTTCATTGTCCGCGTGATCGCGCGTGCCAGCCTCATTTATTCACCCTTCGCCACCACCGATGCGTCCGCAGGCGATGCGATGGCCTGGTCGATGGCGCCGAAGATGCTGGCGCCGTCCGGGCCCTTGGCCTCGATGCGGATGGTGTCGCCAAACTGCATGAACTCGGTGCTGGGCTTGCCGTCCTGGATGGTTTCGATGCAGCGCTTTTCGGCGATGCAGCTGTAGCCCTTGGGCCATTCCATGCGGCCGTTCTGCTCCACGCCCTGGTTGCTGACGGTGCCGCTGCCCACGATGGAGCCGGCGCGCACGTTGCGCGTCTTGGCCACATGGGCGATGAGCTGGCCGAAGTGGAAGGTCATCTCCGGGCCGGCATCGCACATGCCCACCTTGCGGCCGTTCCAGGTGGATTGCACCACCAGGTTCAGGCGGCCATGGCTCCAGGCGTCGCCCAGCTCATCGAGCGTCACGGCCACGGGGCTGAAGGCGGTGGCGGGTTTGCTCTGAAAAAAGCCGAAGCCCTTGGCCAGTTCAGCCGGGATGAGGTGGCGCAGGCTCACGTCGTTGGCCAGCATGACGAGGCGGATGCCGTCGAGCGCCTGCTCGGGGCTGGCGCCCATCTTCACGTCGCCGGTGATGACGGCGATCTCGGCCTCGAAGTCGATGCCCATGGCCTCGCTGGGCACCACCACGTCGTCGCAGGGGCCGATGAAGTCGTCGCTGCCGCCCTGGTACATCAGCGGGTCGGTGTAAAAACTCGCCGGCACTTCGGCGTTGCGCGCTTTTCGCACCAGTTCAACATGGTTGATGTACGCCGAGCCATCGGCCCACTGGTAGGCCCGGGGCAGCGGCGCCATGCACTGCTGCGGATCAAAGGGAAAAGCGTGGCGTGCGCGGCCGGCGTTGAGTTGGTCGTACAGGTCCTGCAGCTGGGGCGAGAGGAAGTTCCAGTCGTCCAGCACTTGCTGGAGCTTGCTGGCAATGCCGGTCGCATAATGGGCCGTGGCCAGGTCGCGGGAGACAACAAGCAGTTGGCCGTCGCGCGAACCGTCTTTATAGGTGGCAAGTTTCATGGGGGCAGGGATTTTTGTCTTGGGTGGAAATGGTGCGCACCGTGCGCCCACTGCGCTGGGTAAATCTGGTTGAACTTAAAACTCGCGAACTTTAGTGCACATGGATAAAAAACGGGCAGGATCCCCGTTGGTGGACGGCGGTATTGCGCGGCCGGACGGGCTGGCTCGCGCTCGCTGGCCACTGCTGGCCCTGACCGCCATGGTGCTGGCACTGCACTGGCTGGTGCTGCAAGGGATACCCATGGCCTGGGACGGCCACCCGTCCACGGCCCCCGCAGCACAGGTTTTCAGCACGCGCAGCATTGCCCCTGCCCCGCCGCCACCACCGGCAGCGGCAGTGGCGCCCCCAACCCCCCCCGCGCCCCCGCGCCCCCAAGTCGCGCGCAAGAAACCCGCTGCGGCCCCGGCGTCGCAAACTGCAGCCCAGGCAGCCCATACGCCTCCGCCCGCAGAGCCGCCGGCAGCACCGACCGCAGGGGTTGCCGATCCCGAGGCACCCACCCCAGCCGTCCCAGCCACCCCGGCGGCGGAGGCTTCGGAGACAGCCCCTCCGGCACCACCCGAAACCACCGAATCCACAGTCGCCACGGAGACAGCCGAGGTGGCTGCTGCTGCCCCACAGCCCCACGCCAGCGAGGCGACACCGCCATCGTCCAGCCCCGAAAGCCCCGCCACGGCGCCCGACAACGACATGGGTGCGGGCGTGGACATCCGCCCCCCCGGGGGGGCTGCGGGCCCTGCGGCCAGCACGGCAGCGCCGGCAGTGCGCCTGCCCGCGCCGGTGCGGCTGGCGTTTGACGTGAGCGGGCAGGCGAAAAAGTTCAACTACAGCGCCAACGCCGAACTGCTGTGGCAGCACGACGGCAGCCGCTATGAAGCGCGGCAGGAGATCAGCGCCTTTTTGGTGGGCAGCCGCTCCCAGAGCAGCGTGGGCCAGATCACCGCGCAGGGGCTGCAGCCCGAGCGCTTTGCCGACCGCTCGCGCAGCGAGCGGGCCGCGCACTTTGACCACGCCCAGGGCCGCGTCACCTTCAGCGCCAACACCCCGCCGGCAGCGGCCGGGCCTGGCGCGCAAGACCGCCTGAGCGTGTTCATCCAGCTCGGCGCGATGCTGGCGGCCGACCCTGGGCGGTTTGTGCCGGGCACCCAGGTCACGCTGACCACCGTCAGCGCCCGCAGCGCCGACCGCTGGACCTTCTCGATCGAAGGGCAAGAAAACCTGGACCTGCCCGCAGGCCCCCTGCTTGCCTGGAAACTGCAGCGCCTGCCGCGCCGCGACTACGACCAGAAAGCCGAACTGTGGCTGGCCCCCGAACTGGGCTACATGCCCGTGCGCATCCGCCTGACCCAGGCCAACGGTGACTTTGCCGACCTGCGCCTGCGCAGCAGCAGCCCGCCCTGATCACCCGAGGGCGGCATTCCAGTGTTGCTTGCGTGCGCCATAACGGCGAAAAGCCCGCGCCAACCCAAAACAGGCCCTTTTTCGTGAAATACTGCAAAGCATCAGGTGCCAGGAAGCTGTGGGACTTGAACTCTGGCCACCCGCTGTCATCTGATTCACATATCGACTGGGGGAACACCATGCAAATGCTCTACGACTCTGACTCCTTTGTGGTCGTCCACATGCTGCCCGACGCCGTGGAGCAAAAAGGCACCCGGCTGCACGACACTGCGCCGCCCGCACCCCAACTGGCCCGCCACGGCTTTGAAATCGTGGACAAACGCTCGGGCAAAGAGGTCTATCTGGATGGCTCCTGGGCCGAGATGTTCCAGCAGCAGATCCTGGCTTGGCAGCGCGACACCCCGACCCAGGAAGAAGTGGAAGACGCACTCGACCGCTATGCCGGTCTAGCGCAAAACCCGGTGATAGTGCACTGAGAGTGCTGAGGCGAACACTGAGGAAAAGGGGCATTGCCCCTTTTTTTTCTGCCGGGAACTGCCCGCCGGACCACGATAAGGGACCGATGTGTTGCAGGGTCGCTCAAGCCGCTCGCGGGTAAATGCGCCGAAACAAGGGCTCCACCAGCACCAGCACCGCCATCAGCCGGCACACCTGGAACGCCGTCACCACCGGCACGCCCAATTGCAGCACCTTGGCCGTGATGGCCATTTCGGTGATACCGCCCGGTGAGGTGCCCAGCAGCAGGGTCACCCAGGGCAGCCCGGTGGCCCAGGCCAGCAACGCCGAAAACAGGGCGCACAAAACCATCAGGACGAAGGTGCCCACCGCCACCGACGCCAGCCAGCGCGGCGCAGCGCGCAGAAAATCGGCCCGGAACCGCACGCCCAGGCTCACGCCGATCACCAACTGCGCCGCGTTCACCAGCCCCTGGGGCACCGCCGTCAACGTAAGGCCCGCCATGGCCAGCCCCATCGAGACCACCAGCGCGCCCATGAACCAGGGGTTGGCGCGGCCCAGCCGGTCCATGGCCAGCGCTCCGGCCCCGGTCAGGAGCGCCAGCAGCGCCAGTCCCGGCCCGTTCACTGCGCGCACGGTGGGCGGCAGGATATCGAGGCCATGCAGCCCGCTCCACTGCAGCGCAAAGGGAATGGTCACCGTGACGATCAACAGGCGCAGGCTGTGGCTGGCGGCCACGAGATCGGTGCGGGCGTTTTCGCGCTCGGCCAGCAGCGTCATCTCGGACGCCGCGCCAATGGCGCCCGAAAAATAGCTGGTGGCCCGCATCATCGGCGCCGGCACGCCATGCATGCGCGGCGCGTGCAGCCGGTACAGCCAGGCGCCAAACAGCCAGCCCAGCACCAGCGCCCACACAATGCCCAGCGCAATGGCCCACCACAGGCTGGCCACCAGCGCCACCACCTGCGGCGTGAAATAAAGCCCCAGCGAGGCGCCGATCGACCACTGCCCGGCATTGCGCAGCGGGGCCCAGCTTTCGGTGGGCGCACCACCGATGGACAGCAGCGAGGTGGCCAGCAGCGGGCCAATCATCCAGGGCAACGGGGTGTGCAGCGCCACACAGGCGGCTGCGGCGGCCCAGGCCAGGGCCAAGGTCAAGGCCACACGGGCGATAAAAAGCAGGTGACTACGCATACAAGCCTGCCAGTATCGTGCGGCTCTCCGCCCGCACCGCCGTAAGCGCCGGTCGGGCCCATGCTGGTGGGGCATGGTGGGTGTCGCACTTTGCGTGGGGTTTTTAGTCAAATCAGGCCGAAGCGCTTATGCAGCAAGCGCGAGCAGCTATGCTTTTTGAAGCACCGTCTCCCACGCACACGGGCTATGCAGGTCATCCCTTGCGGCGTATCGCCATCTCGCTGCCCATTGCCTGCAGCGCCGGGGCGGCCAGCAAAGCTTGCGCTGCAGGATAGGCCACGGCCTCTTCGTCGGCGATGTGGCGGTCGTAACGGGCGATGAAGCGGTCGAACGCCGCGCCATCGGCCTCGCTGAACCCGGCCTGCCGGCCATCGGCCAGGGCCTGCAGCGGCAGGCGTGCGGCCGCCCAGTCGGCGGTCATGCAGAGGTGGTCGTGCTGCAGGCGCGCCACCAGCGCAGCCACGTCGGCGGTGCCTTGCGCCAAAAGCAGCGGAAACACATGCAGCTCCTCGTCTTCATGGTGCAGTGGCGCCGCGATGTCGAAGTAGCGCAGCACGTCGCGCGCCGCCTGCTGCGCGGCAACGTCTGCGCCGTGCTCCAGCACATGGGCGCGCAGCCGCTGCAGCAGGGTGAGCGTGCGCTGCACGCGCTCGTGGCAGGCTTCGAGCATGGCAAAGGGCTGCTCGAACCCCACGGCAGGCGCGTTGAAACCGGGCAGGGCCGAGGAAGTGCCCATGGCCGCGACTACCCGAACCGGACCGGCTGCCCCTGCCGGTCAAAAGGAATGTAGGCGCCATGCGCGCCGCCCTTGATGGCATCGACCATGCGCTGCAGGGGCGCCTGGGCATCGGCGCTGCTGGGTGCCTGGTTCAGCCTGCCCGACAGGGCCGCCGCAAACACCATGGCCCAGTCGTGGCCCGGGGCAGTGAACTGGCGGGCCTCTTCCACCAGCGCGTTGAACGAGGGCAGCTCTTGCGGCGTCTTGTCCACACACATCAGCGGCACCAGGGCGCCGCCCTGCCCGGCGGCAAAGCGCTCGCGCTGCGCGGGCGTGGCGTCGTCGGGCAGCTCAATAGCAGCAAACACAAACAACAGGCGCTGGGGTTCGGGTTGCAGGCGCGCGGCTTGCAGCAGATCGTCGAAGCTGGAAATGTCCATAAAAATTCTCGTTGTGAAAGAAGTTGGCCAGCGTCAGATCCCGGGCACCACGCCCCGGTCCGGGTCCAGCGTGCTGACATAAGCGCTTGCCACGGGCCGCGCCCGCGCCGGTTTGCGCGACAGCACGGTGCCGATGCTGATGAAGCACAGGGCCTGCTCGGAGGCCGTCAGCTGGAACAACGCGCGCAGGCTGGCCGCCTTGAGGGCCTTGCCGCTGGTCAGCGCCGAGCCATAGCCCTGCGCGGTGGCCACCAGCAGCATGTTTTGCACGGCGCAGCCGGCGGACAGCAGCCGCTCGGCCAGATCGATGTCGGGGTCGCCGCGCTCGCCATCTACCACCACCAGCGTCAGCACCGGGGCACGGTAGGCTTTTTCGCGCGCCTGCCCGCACTGCTCGGGCGTGGCGCAAGGGTCGCGCTCCAGCAGCGCCTGGGCAAACACCTCGGCCAACGGGGGGCGCGCGGCCTCGGGCACCAGCACAAAGCGCCAGGGCAGCAACTGGCCATGGTCGGGCGCATGGGCCGCGGCATTCAGGATGGCGGCCAGCTCGGCGGCATCCGGCCCGGGTGCACCCAGGCGCTTGGGCAGGATGGTCTGGCGCGACTGGATCAGCGCTGCGGCCATGGCGGCCACGGCGCCATCGTCCGGGGCGGCAAAGGGCGCTGCGCCGGGCGCGTGGTTCAAGGTAGAGGGAATGGCCGCCATGTGCAGGTCCTTGGCTCAGCCGGACCGCCCTTGCGCATCCGGCACAACATCCAGAACAGGCCGGGAGCTCACCCGCAGGTTCCCAGGTGGCCGCACTGCGTGCAGTAGTCGCAGCCGTCCTTGCGGATCACGGCGTGCGCGCCGCATTCGGTGCATTTCTTGCCGGCCATGGCGGGGGGCATGCCGCTGGGCTGCGCTGCAGGCTCTTCCAGCGGCAGCTGCTGCTGCACCGGATCGGTCACGCGCCGCGCCAGGATGTTCTGGATGGCATAGGCCATGGCCGCCACCTCGGAGTCGTGCCACATGGGCACGCGGGTGCCGTCGTCCTTCTGGTGCGTGCCCAGGCGCACGGGGCCACGGTCCCACGCCACCTTGCGCATGTCAGAAAGCGCCCGCTCCAGAAAGCCGCCACGGGCCGCCAGCGACAGCAGGCGCATGCTGGCGGTGATCCACTGCTGCGACTCGCCGCTCTGGCCCACGGGCATGAAGAACTCGATGGCGCGATCGACCGTGCCATTGCCGATGCCCGTGGGCACCGGCAGGAACGAGACGATGAGGTACAGCGTCTTGTGGCCTTCCTGCGTCCAGTACTCCAGCTTTTCGGCCACCGCCGAGAGACCGCCCTGGGGCCGGCTCTCGATCACCGTGCGCATGGGGTCCACGGACGATGGCGCAGGTGCGGCCACCTGTGCGACCACCGGTGCGGCATGGGTTTCGAGCACCGAACCCAGGATGGCGTTGGGCCGGTAGGTGGCCAGGCCCTTGAGGCGGGCGCGCCAGGCCTGCAGGTACAGGTCCTTGAAATCGTCGTAGGGGTAATCGGCCGGGATGTTCACGGTCTTGGAGATGGCCGTGTCCACATAGGGTTGCACCGCTTCCATCATCGCGATATGCCCTTCGGCAGGCATGGCCAGCGCCGAGATGAAATAGTCGGGCAGCGCATTCACGTCACCGCCCAGATCGCGGTACAGCCGCCAGGCGTGGTCTTCCACCGAATATTCGCTGGTGCTGCCGTCGGCCTCGCGCTTCTTGCGCTTGTACATCCACGAGAACGGCGGCTCGATGCCGTTGGAGGCGTTGTCGGCAAAGGCCAGGCTCACGGTGCCTGTCGGGGCGATCGACAGCAGGTGGCTGTTGCGGATGCCGTGCGTGCGAATGGCGTCCTTGATCGGCTCGGGCAGGCGGCTGGCGAAGGTGCCGGCGGCCAGATAGGGCTCGGCCTCGAACTTGGGGAAGGCCCCCTTTTCGCGGGCCAGCTCCACCGACGCGAGATAAGCCGCGTCGCGCATCGATTGCGCAATGCGCGCCGCCATGGCGCGCCCTTCCTGCATGTCGTAGCGCAGGCACAGCATGGCCAGCGTGTTGCCCATGCCGGTAAAGCCCACACCAATGCGGCGCTTGGCCATGGCCTCGTCGCGCTGCTGCTGCAGGGGCCAGAAGGTCACGTCCAGCACGTTGTCGAGCGCGCGCACCTGCAGGGCCACCACCTTCTCGAAAGCTTCAAAGTCAAACGACGGCAGGCCGTCAAATCCAAACGGATGGCGCACAAACCGGGTCAGGATGACGGGGCCGAGGTCGCAGCAGCCATAGGACGGCAGCGGCTGCTCGCCGCAGTTGTGCACCACCAGGCCGTTGGCGTCAAAAGCATGGACATCGGCCACGGTCACGTCATAGACATCCTCCACGCCCGCATCGACCAGCGCCTGCACCGTGGCGGTAAAGCGTTCACGGTTGAGCGCGCGCCGGTACTGCGCCAGGCCCTCTTCCAGGCGCGCCGATTTTTCGGTATCGCAAAAGCCCACGCGCTCGGCAAACACCAGCAGGTTGTCGCCGCTGATGACCAGCTCGTGCTGGGCACGGGTGGCATAGGGCTGGGTGCCACCTTGGCCATTGGGCAGCTGGCTGACCGAGGCCGGGCGGCGGTTGCGGTACAGCGTGGACGCAATGCCCATGCGCAGCAGCATGCGTTGCACGGTTTGCAGCAGCGCCTCATCGCTTTGCGCCAGGCGCACGCTCAGGCCCTTGTCTTGCGCGCCTTGCACCGAGCCATCGGCGTCAAACAGCCCGCACAAAAGGCCTTGTGCGAACGCGGACGACTGCCGCTCCATCGCGGGCGTGATGGTTTTGGCCCCCGGCGCCATGCCCAGATCGTGCGCCAGCCGCCACAGCGCGGCACTGGCCATGCGCGCCTCGCCACGCCCGGCCACCGGACGCTGGAAGCCTTTGAAATCGGCACGGTGCGGCAAGGTGGCGGCGGCGGCCATGGCGGCTTGCATGATGCCGTCAGCGCCTGACGCCGCATAGGCCACCGCGCCCTGTCCCACGGCTTTGAGTTCGGGCGCCCACACCGAAATCACGGCCTTGTCGGCCTTGAGGGTGCCATCGCCGATCAGCAGGCCGAGCAGATAGCCCTCCGCCTGCGTGCCCGCGCCAGCCCAGCCGGCAAATGCGCGGTGGTCGTGCAGCACCACCTCATCGCCGGGCTGCAGCTGCGCGGCCTCGGTCCACTCCACTTCCAGGCAGTAGCGGGTCTTGCGCGCCACGCGGCGCACGCGGTGGTCTGCCGTGAGGCGCAGTGCATGCCCTTCACGGGTTTGCAACTGCAGTACGGGCTTGGTGCCGGTCTTGAAAAAGCCCTGGCTCTCCACCCGGTAGGAGCGCCCATCCACCACGGCGGCAAACGGGCGCCCCACCAGGTCGGCCACCTGCGCGGGTCCCTCGGCAGTCATCACCCAGGTGTCGGCGGTCACGCACGGGTTGGTCGCAGCGATGTCTTCGCAGTAATTGAGGTTGTTGTCCTCGTTGATGCGCCCCAGGAACAGGATGCCCGGCTCGGCGAAGTCGTAGGCCGACTTCATGATGGTGTCCCACAGCTCGCGCGCGGGCACGGTGGCATAGACCCACAGGCCGTCCGCGCGCTGGCGGGCGCCCTGGGCCAGCAGGTGGGCCCCGGGCTTGGCCTTGTGCACCAGCTCCCAGGGGGCGTTGGCCTGCACGGCGGCAATGAACTCGTCCGACACCCCCACCGACACGTTGAAATTGTTCCAGCGCCCCGGTGTGCGCTTGGCGGTGATGAACTCGTGCACATCGGGGTGGTCGATGCGCAGCACACCCATTTGCGCGCCCCGGCGCGCGCCCGCGCTCTCCACGGTGGAGCAGGACTGGTCAAACACGTTCATATAGCTGCAAGGCCCCGACGCCATGGAAGCCGTGGCCTTGACCTGCGCGCCCTTGGGCCGGATGCGCGAAAAGTCATAGCCCACGCCGCCGCCCCGGCGCATGGTTTCGGCGGCTTCGCGCAGGGCTTCGTAGATGCCGGGAAAGCCCTCGTCGTCCACGCCCTGGATGCAATCGCCCACGGGCTGCACGAAGCAGTTGATGAGCGTGGCCTGGATGTCGGTGCCCGCTGCGCTCATGATGCGGCCCGCGCCAATGGCGCCCGCATGCAGGTTGTCCAGGAACAGGGTTTCGTACTTTTCGCGCAGGTCGGGGGCTTCTACCGAGGCCAGGGCGCGGGCCACGCGGCGGTAGAGGTCTTCGGCGCTGGTTTCGCCGGGTTTGAGGTATTTTTCACGCAGCACATCCAGGCTGATGGGCTGCGACGCAGAGGTGGAGTTCATGGTGGGATGGGGTTCGCGCTTCATGGGTTCGGATGATTGGATGTTCGCCTTCGCGTGGCATTGCGCACTGTCAAGAAGGAGTCAAAGCCCGTCCAAAAGAACCTGCCCGTCATGTTCCACATAGGGGTGGTACGGCCCCGTACCACTGTTGTCAGCCAGCGACGCGGGCACAAAGCCCCCCGTCTTGACATCGAACACATGCACTTCCCCCTCCTCGATCACGTAGTGCCAGCCGTGCAGACTGATCTGGCCCGTCTGCACTCGGCTACGGACCATAGGATATTCCATCAGCCGCTCCAGCTGCAGCACCACGGCCCGCTGCTCGGTGCGACGGAGCACCTCGGGGACGGGCTGCATGGGCAGCAAGGCCTCGCGGCCCAGGTCCAGCCAGCGGTTCAGGTTGGGCGCCTCGGGCGAAACCTCACCATACATCGCCTTGATAGCCCCACAGTGGCTGTGGCCACACACCACGATGCGGCGCACCTGCAGATTGAGCACCGCGAACTCGATGGCCGCCGTGGTGCCATGGTGGCCGTGCGATCCGTCGTAAGGCGGAATGAACGCGCCCACGTTGCGCACCAGAAAAAGCTCGCCCGGCCCCGCCCCGGTCAGCAGGTAGGGCACCAGGCGCGAGTCGGAGCAGCCGATGAACAGGGTGGTGGGGTGCTGCCCCTCGTCCACCAGCGTCTGGAACTGCTCGCGGTACTGGGGAAAGGCGTCGTCGTGGAAACGGCGCAGGCGATCCAGCAGTTCATCTGGCATGGGATGCGTCCGTGCTCCGTGGGCGCTACTGGACCAGCGGAGATTCGGCCGCGTCCAGCGCCACGCCGTCCACCACGGCCACGCCTGCCAGCAATTGCAGATACTGGCGCAATGCATTCACCCAGGCCTGCTGGCGCAGCGTGAGCGCGATGGCCTGGCGCACTTGCTCGAACGCGGGCTCCTGCCCCTGCTCGCGCGCCACCACTTCCACCACATGCAGGCCAAAGCGGCTGTGCACCAGGCGCGCCAGCACGCCGATCTCTGCGCTGCCAAACACCTCGCGGGCAAACTCGGGGGCGCAGTCGGCGCGGGTCAGCCAGCCCAGGTCACCACCCTGTTGGCCGCTGGGGCAGTTGGACCACTGGGCGGCGGCCTTGGCAAACTGGGCACCGCCGTCGTCCGCGCAGCGCAGCTCGATCAGCAAAGCCTCGGCACGCAGGCGCAACTGTTTCACATCGACGCCCGGCGTCACGGCAAACAGCACATGGCGCAGTTGGGCACGCTCGCCCTGGGCATGGGCCGCCGGGTGGGCCTCGTGGTAACGGCGGCAGGCTTCTTCCGACGGATCGGGAATCGGCAGCTCGCGCTCGAGCAGTTGCTCGATGGCGTTCGAGGCCGCGGCGCTGATGGCGCCTTCGACGCCCGGCACATCGTCCTGCGCCAGCAAACCACCTTGCTGGGCCGCCTGGCGCAGCAGCTCGGTGCAGGCGCGCTGGCGCAAGGCTTCTTCGTCCAGCAGTTCATGGGGCGCATTCAGGGCAACGCCATTGATGCGCGCCACCGGCGCTTGCCCGATGGGTTGCCGGGTTGGCGGCACGGGCCCATCGGTCAGCGAGGGCACGCCCACCGTGGCGGCCAGGGCCTCGTACGCAGCCGCCTGCTCGGGGGAGAGCACGCTGTGGCCTGCGCTCTTGCTGCTTGTTTCGGTGGAACTGCATCCGCAGCTCCCGGTTCCGCATCCGCTCATGCTGTGCTCCTTGGGTTGTTTCGCTTCAGGCGCGACGGTCTTGCGATTGCATGTGTCCGGGCGGCAGGTTCAGGCGGCGCGCACGCACCACCTGGTAGGGGCGCAGCACATAGGCCAGCGTGCCAAAGCCGCTCCACACATGCACCAGGCGCGTGAACGGAAAGATCAGGAAGATGCTCATGCCCAGCACCATGTGCGCCTTGAAGATCCAGCCGGCACCGGCCAGCAGTTCCACCCCGCCAGAACGGAAGGTCACGATGCGCTGCGCCCACTCGGCGAGCAACATCATCATGGAGCCGTCCAGGTGCTGGGCCGACAACGGAATCGTGGCCAGGCCCAGGGCCAGTTGCAGCCACAGCAGCACCAGCAAAACGATGTCGCTGGTCTTGGACGTGGCGCGGATGCGCGGGTCCGACAGGCGGCGGTGCAGCAGGATGGAAACGCCCACAAAACCCAGCAGCCCGGCGATCCCCCCCGTCACCATGGCCATCAGCTGCTTGTTGCCCGCGCTGATGAAACCCTCGTACAAGAAGTGCGGCGTGAGCATGCCCACGGTGTGGCCAAAGAACAGGAACAGCACGCCAATGTGGAACAGGTTGCTGCCCCAGCGCAGGCGGCCGGTGCGCAGCAGCTGCGACGAATCGCTCTTCCAGGTGTACTGGTCACGGTCAAACCGCGCCCAGCTGCCAATGAAGAAAACGGCCAGGCAAATATAGGGATAGATGCCAAACAACAGGGTGTCAAGCCAGGCGGTCATGCTGAGACTCCTTCGGGTGCCCGCTCGGCGCGGGGGGTACGAACAAAATGCATGGGTTGCGGCTGGTCAGGCTTGGCCTGGCCCTGGGTGCTGCAGCCGCCAAACGCTTCGGGCTCGGCCCAGACCTCGTCCATGGGCGGCTCGGGGGTGAGCGCCACCGACTGCACACGCTGGCCCGACACTTCGAGCACCGCGGCAATCACGCTGGCATAGGGGCTGCTTCTGGCCACCAGCGCGCTGAACAGGGCGTTGAGGATGTGGGCCATTTCGCCCAGGAATTCCTTGGCCACTTCGGGCGGCTGGGTGGAGGCGAACTCCAGCACCACGGGCAGGTGGTCGGGCAGCTCGTCGGCCTGGAACTGCAGGCCAGCCTTTTCGTAGGTCTGCAGCAAATCGATGAGCGCCGGGCCCCGGTCGCGCGAGTCGCCGTGCACATGCTCGAACAGGTGCAGCGAGGTCTGGCGGCCGCGATCGAAGTTGTCCACGTAGCGGGCTTCGGCTTCGAGCGGGTCGAGTGCCGCCAGGTGCTCGCACACCGCCTTCAATTCATCCATGCGTTCGGCCGTCAGGGCTTGCTCCGCCTGCAGCGCATCGATGAGCTGCGGCATCACGCTGCGCAGCTGCGCATCGGGATAACTCAGCAGGTAGCCCAGGGCGCGCAGGGTCAGGCGCACGGAGGTCGGGTTCTTCTTGAACATGGTGATTCCTTTGCCTGTGCTTCAGACCGTGGCTTTGATCGGGATCGTGCGGGGCTTCTTGCCGCCGAACATGCTGACCTCGGTGGCGCCATCGGAGCAACCGTTGCCGAACGAAAAGCCGCAGCCGCCACGGATGTCAAACGCGTTCTCGGCGTACTCGCGGTGGGCCGTCGGGATGACGAAGCGGTCCTCGTAGTTGGCAATCGCCATCACGTGGTACATCTCCTCCACCTCGGCCATCGACAGGCCGGCCTGCTTGAGCACCGACAGGTTCTGGCGCTGCTCCACATGCTTGTCGCGCTGGTAGGTGCGCATGGCCAGCATGCGTTCCAGCGCCCGCACCACGGGGCCGGTGTCGCCAGCGGTCAGCAGGTTGGCCAGGTACTGCACGGGGATGCGCAGTTGCGAAACATCGGGGATGTCGCCATTCACACCCACATGGCCTGCGTTGGCAGCGGCCGTGATGGGCGACAGCGGTGGCACATACCAGACCATGGGCAGCGTGCGGTATTCGGGGTGCAGCGGCAGAGCCACCTTCCATTGCACAGCCATCTTGTAGACGGGGCTGTTGCGGGCAGCGTCCATCCAGCTGTCCGGGATGCCGTCGATGCGGGCCTGCTTGATCACGTCCGGGTCGTTCGGGTCCAGGAAGATGTCGAGCTGAGCCTGGTACAGGTCGCGGTCGCGCTCCACGCTGGCGGCTTCCTGGATGCGGTCTGCGTCATACAGCAGCACGCCCAGGTAGCGGATACGGCCCACGCAGGTTTCGGAGCACACGGTCGGCTGGCCCGCTTCGATGCGCGGGTAGCAGAAGATGCACTTCTCGGCCTTGCCCGATTGCCAGTTGTAGTAAATCTTCTTGTAGGGGCAGCCGCTCACGCACATGCGCCAGCCACGGCACTTGTCCTGGTCGATCAGCACGATGCCGTCTTCCTCGCGCTTGTAGATCGAGCCGCTGGGACACGATGCCACGCACGCCGGGTTCAGGCAGTGCTCGCACAGGCGCGGCAGGTACATCATGAAGGTGTTTTCGAACTGGCCGTAGATGTCTTTTTGCACATCGTCGAAGTTCTTGTCCTTGCTGCGCTTGATGAACTCGCCGCCCAGGATTTCTTCCCAGTTCGGGCCCCATTCGATCTTCTCCATGCGCTTACCGGTGATCAGGCTGCGCGGGCGGGCCGTGGGTGCGGCTTTGCTTTCAGGGGCCGACTGCAGGTGGTCGTAGTCGAACGTGAAGGGCTCGTAGTAGTCGTCGATCTGCGGCAGGTTGGGGTTGGCGAAGATGCGCATAAGCAGCTTCCACTTGCCGCCCTGGCGGGGAGCGATGGAGCCGTCGGGGTTGCGCACCCAGCCACCATTCCACTTGTCCTGGTTTTCCCATTCCTTGGGGTAGCCAATGCCGGGCTTGGTCTCGACGTTGTTGAACCAGGCGTATTCCACCCCGGGGCGGCTGGTCCAGACGTTCTTGCAGGTGACGGAACAGGTGTGGCAACCGATGCACTTGTCCAGATTCAGCACCATGCCGATTTGTGCGCGAATTTTCATCGTGTTTCTCCTTGGCTTCAGGCGTGGGCTGCGGTGCTGGACACGGGCTCGTCGTCGAGCCAGTCCACGCGGTCCATCTTGCGCACCAGCACGAACTCGTCGCGGTTGGTGCCAATGGTTCCGTAGTAGTTGAAGCCGTAGCTGTACTGTGCGTAGCCACCAATCATGTGGGTGGGCTTGAGCACGATGCGGGTGACCGAGTTGTGGATACCGCCACGGGTGCCGGTGATCTCGGAGCCGGGGGTGTTGATGATCTTCTCTTGCGAGTGGTACATCATCACCATGCCGGGTTTCACGCGCTGGCTCACCACCGCGCGGGCCGCAATGGCGCCATTGGCGTTGAAGAGTTCGACCCAGTCGTTGTCCACGATGCCGGCGACCTTGGCGTCGTCTTCGCTCAGCCACACCACCGAGCCGCCCCGGTTCAGCGTGAGCATCATCAGGTTGTCGCTGTACGTGCTGTGGATGCCCCACTTCTGGTGCGGCGTGATGAAGTTCAGCGCAATCTCGCGGTTACCGTTGGGCTTCTTGCCTTCCACTTCTTCCAGCGTCTTGAGGTGCACGGGTGGGCGGTAGCTCACAAAGCCTTCGCCAAAGTCACGCATCCACGGGTGGTCCTGGTAAAACTGCTGGCGGCCCGTGAGGGTGCGCCATGGGATGTACTCGTGCACATTGGTGTAGCCCGCGTTGTAGCTGACCTTCTCGCTTTCCAGACCTGACCAGGTGGGTGAGCTGATGATCTTGCGCGGTTGCGCCTGGATGTCACGGAAGCGGATCTTCTCGTCCTCGCGGTGCAGCGCCAGGTGCACGTGGTCGCGTCCGGTCTGCTTGCCCAGGGCTTCCCAGGCCTTGCAGGCTACGTGGCCATTGGTTTCGGGTGCCAGCATCATCACCACTTCGGTGGCGTCAATGTCGGTCACGATGCGGGGCATGCCCTGCGTCACGCCCTCTTCCTTCACGCGGCCGTTCAGGTCACCCAGCTGGCCCACCTCAGTTTGCGTGTTCCAGCCAATGCCCTTGCCGCCGTTGCCCACCTTCTCCATCAACGGGCCCAGCGCGGTAAAGCGTTTGTAGAGGTTGGGGTAATCGCGCTCGACCACCGTGACCTGCGGTGCTGTCTTGCCGGGGATGAGTTCGCACTCGCCTCGCTTCCAGTCGTGCACACCATAGGGCTGGGCCATTTCGCCCGCCGTGTCGTGCATGATGGGTGTGAGCACCACGTCCTTTTCCACGCCCAGGTGGCCCACGCTGACCTCGCTCACGGCCTTGGCAAAACCCTTGTAGATCTCCCAGTCGCTCTTGGCCTGCCAGGCAGGGTCCACCGCCGTGGACAGCGGGTGGATGAAGGGGTGCATATCGCTGGTGTTGAGGTCGTTCTTCTCGTACCAGGTGGCTGTCGGCAGCACGATGTCGGAGTACAGGCAGGTCGTGCTCATGCGGAAGTCGAGCGTGACCAGCAGGTCCAGCTTGCCTTCTGGCGCATTGGCGTGCCATTGCACTTCTTCGGGCTTGGCTTCGTCCTTGCCCAAATCCTTGCCCTGCACGCCGTGGGTGGTGCCCAGCAGGTGCTTGAGGAAGTATTCATGCCCCTTGCCCGACGAGCCCAGGATGTTGGAGCGCCACACGAACATGTTGCGCGGCCAGTTGGACGGATGGTCCGGGTCTTCGCAGCTCATCTGCAGGCTGCCGTCTTTCAGTGACTGAACCACGTAGTCCTTGGCGTCCATGCCCTTGGCTGCGGCGTCTTTGGCCACCTGCAGCGGGCTGGTCTTGAGCTGGGGGGCCGATGGCAACCAGCCCATGCGCTCGGCGCGCACGTTGTAGTCGATCTGCGCACCGTGGTAGGCCTTCTTGTCGGCCAGGGGCGAGAGGATTTCCTCCACGCCCAGCTTCTCGTAGCGCCACTGGTCGGTGTGAGCGTAGAAGAAGCTGGTGCTGTTCATCTGACGGGGCGGGCGGATCCAGTCCAGCGCAAAGGCCAGCGCCGTCCAGCCCGTCTGTGGGCGCAGCTTTTCCTGGCCCACATAGTGCGCCCAGCCGCCACCGCTCTGGCCAATGCAGCCGCACAGCATCAGCATGTTGATGATGCCGCGGTAGTTCATGTCACTGTGGTACCAGTGGTTCATGGCCGCGCCGATGATGACCATGGACTTGCCATGCGTCTTGTTCGCGTTGTCGGCGAACTGGCGCGCCACGGTGATGATCTGCTCGCGCGGCACGCCGGTGATCTTTTCCTGCCAAGCGGGGGTGTACGGGCGGTCGCTGTCGTAAGTAACACCCTGCTCTTCGCCAGGCAGACCCCGGTCAATGCCGTAGTTGCCGGCCAGCAGGTCGAACACGGTGGCCACCATGACCCGGCCCTGGGCTTCGTGCCCGGCCAGCTCCAGATGGGACACCGGCACGCGGCGCACCATCACGTCGCCACCTTGCTCGTTGGCCGTGAAGTTGGGCGTTGCCACGCCGCCAAAGTACGGGAAGGCGACATCGGCAATGTCATGGGCCTGCGCGCCGTCTTCGATCACCGACAGCTTGAGCCGGGCGGTGTTGCCGGTGCGTGCTTCCTTGTTCTCCAGGTTCCACAGGCCCTGGTCGGGGCGGCCGTCCGCCCCCCAGCGAAAGCCGATGGAGCCATTGGGCAGCGTGACCTGGCCCAGCTCGTCGTAGCCCACGGTCTTCCAGTCGGGGTTGTTCGACTGGTCGAGCTGGCCGGGGAAGTCGCTGGCGCGCACATAGCGGTCGGGCACCATCACCGTGCGGCCATCGGGCAGCGTCTTTTCCTTCAGCACCACCAAGAGCGGCAGGTCGGTGTAGCGGCGGGCGTAATCGTCAAAGTACGCACTGCGGCCCTTGCCACCGTCCTTGAAGTAGAACTCCTTCAGGATCACATGGCCCATGGCCATGGCCACGGCAGCGTCGGTGCCCTGCTTGGGGTGTATCCACAAATCGCCCAGCTTGGCGACTTCGGAATAGTCGGGCGTGATGGACACGACCTTGGTGCCCTTGTAGCGCACTTCGGTCAAGAAGTGAGCGTCAGGCGTGCGTGTCTGGGGCACGTTGGAGCCCCAGGCAATGATGTACGAGCTGTTGTACCAGTCGGCCGACTCGGGCACGTCGGTCTGCTCGCCCCAGGTCTGCGGGCTGCTGGGAGGCAGGTCGCAGTACCAGTCGTAAAAGCTCATGCACACGCCGCCGATCAGGCTGAGGTAGCGGCTGCCTGCAGCGTACGAAATCATCGACATGGCCGGAATGGGCGAGAAGCCGATGATGCGGTCGGGCCCGTGTTTCTTGATGGTGTACACGTTGGCGGCGGCGATCATCTGGTTGACTTCGTCCCAGGTGCTGCGCACGAAGCCGCCCAGGCCGCGCTGCTTTTGCCATTCGCGCTTGGAGGCATCGTTTTCGACGATGCTGGCCCAGGCGTCCACCGGGCTCTTGGCCAGTGCGATGGCGGCGCGCCAGTGCTTGAGCAGGCGGCCACGCACCATGGGGTACTTCACGCGGTTGGCGCTGTACAGGTACCAGCTGTAGCTGGCACCGCGTGCGCAGCCACGGGGCTCGTGGTTGGGCAGGTCGGGCCGGGTGCGGGGGTAGTCGGTCTGCTGGGTTTCCCAGGTGACGATGCCGCCCTTGACGTAGATCTTCCACGAGCACGAACCCGTGCAGTTCACACCGTGGGTGCTGCGCACGATCTTGTCGTGCGCCCAGCGGTCGCGGTAGGCGTCTTCCCAGGTGCGGTCTTCACCGTTGGTCTGGCCGTGGCCTTGGGCAAAGGTTTCGCGCGGTTGCGAGAAGTACGAGAGGCGATCGAGGAAATGGCTCATCGGGGGCTCCTTAATTTTTCAGTTGTCCATGGTTCTTATACGCAGCGCACCGCGTGTGAAACCGGCACGCTCCAAGCCAGCAGTCGCCGCGGAACTGGCTTTGCCAGGCCGCTGGCGGCGTCCCCCTGGAGGGGGAAGACACGAAGTGGCTCAGGGGGTGTTCCATTTTTTTCAGCAAGGCATCTCGGCGTGCTTGCGGGCGTAGTACCACCAGGTGATCACGATGCAGATGACGTAGAAGGCGACGAAGGTCCACAGTGCGGCGTCGGGGCCACCGGTCAGCGCAATGGAGCTGCCATAGCTCTTGGGGATGAAGAACCCACCGTAGGCGGCCATGGCGGCCGTGAAACCCAGGGTGGCAGCGCCCAGCGTGTTGCCCTCCTTGTTGGCCTGCGCCACCGCGGCGGTGTTGTTGCGGTCCACACCGCGCATGGCTTCGGTCAGAAAAATCACGGGAATCATGCGGAAGGTGGAGCCATTGCCGATGCCGGTGGTCAGGAACAGCACCAGGAAGCACAGGAAGAACCCGGTGAACTGCCCCTCGTTGCCACCCGAGGGTAGGAAGAACGTGACGCCCACCACGGCCAGCGCCATGACAATGAAGTTCCACAGCGTGACGCGCGCGCCCCCGAGCTTGTCCGCCAGCCAGCCGCCAAAGGGGCGCACCACGGCACCGACCAGCGGCCCCAGCCAGGCGTAGGCCAGGGGGTTGATGCCGGGAAACTGGCTCTTGATCAGCAAGGGGAAACCGGCGGCATAGCCGATGAACGAACCGAACGTGCCCAGGTACAGCACGCACATCAGCCAGTTGTGCTTGCGCCGAAAAATGACGGCCTGGGTGGAAAACGACGCCTTGGCGTCGGCAATGTCGTTCATGCCGAACCATGCGGCCAGCGAGGCCAGCGCGATCCATGGCACCCAGATGAAGGCCGCGTTCTGCGTCCACACCTCGACCGACTGGCCGCTCTTCACGATCGTCTGCGGGTCACCGCCAAAGATGCCGAAGATGCCTGCCGTCACCACCAGCGGGCTCAGAAACTGCACCACCGACACGCCCAGGTTGCCCAGGCCCGCATTCACCCCCAGGGCCGAACCCTTGCGCTCCTTCGGGAAAAAGAAACTGATGTTGGCCATGCTGGAGCTGAAATTGCCGCCCCCCAGGCCACACAGCAGCGCCAGCACCAGCATCGTCGGATAGCTGGTGGTGTTGTCCTGCACCGCGTAGCCGATGCCGATGGCGGGGATGAGCAAGGTTGCAGTGGAGATGGCCGTCCAGCGGCGACCGCCCACCAACGGCACCATGAACGAGTAAAAAATGCGCAACGTGGCACCGCTGAGCGCAGGCGCCGCAGCCAGCCAGAACAGCTGGTTGGTCGAATACTTGAACCCCAGCCCTGGCAGGCTGACGGCCACGACGCTCCAGACCTGCCAGATGGCAAAGGCCAGGAACAATGCAGGCACCGAGATCCACAGGTTGAGCTTGGCGACGGCTTCGCCTTCACGCTCCCAGAACGACTTGTCCTCGGGTGACCAGATGGTGAGCAGACGCCCCTGGCGGCCGCTGCTGTGTGGGTTGGCAGACATGGTGTTCCCTTAAAAATTTAGTGGGCGGCCTGGTGCGCCGAAGCACCGGTCGGATCCATCACATCGGTGCGACGGACTTCGGTGAAATACATCCAGATCAGCGAGACCCAGACCACGCCATACATCAGCATGAAGGCGCTGGAACGGATGCCAGTGAGGTCCATCAAGGCGCCAAACAGGATGGGCAGCACAAAGCCCCCCAAACCACCGGCCAGGCCGACAATGCCGCTGATGGCGCCAATGTTTTCCGGATAGTCGTCACTGATGTACTTGAAGACGCTGGCCTTGCCGAAGGCAAACGCCACGCCCAGCGCCCCCATCAGCGCGGTGAAGGCATAGACGTTCAAACCGATGTGGAACGTGGTGGGGCCGTTGACCGTGAGGATGGTGAAATCGGTCTGCGGATAGCTCAGCAGGAACAGGCAGATCCAGCTCACCCACATCACCCACCAGGTGACACTGTGGGCGCCATACTTGTCACTGAGCACACCACCAATGGCGCGCAGCACACCGCCCGGCAGCGAGAAGCAGGCTGCCAGCAGCGCCGCCACGCGGATGTCCAGGCCATACTCGCCCACGTAGTACTGCACCATCCACAGCGACAGCGCCACATAGCCACCGAACACAATGCTGTAGTACTGGCAATACTTGATGACCTTGGGGTCCTTGAGCGCCTTGAGCTGGTCGGTGAACTTGACGTTGCTGGGCACCCGATGGGCCGGGTCGCTGTAGCTGAACAGCCAGAACAGCACCAGGGTGCCGAGCATGATGGCGGCATACACCTGCGGCACCATGGCCCAACCAAAGGCCACCAGCAGCACCGGCGCGACAAACTTGTTCACGGCCGCGCCCGAATTGCCCGCCCCATAAACACCCATCGCCATGCCCTGCCGGTTCTTGGGGAACCAGCGCGCCACATAGGGCGTGCCCACCGAGAACGAGCCACCCGCCAGCCCGACAAACAGGCCGATCGTGAGGAAATGCCAGTACTCGGTGGCATAGCTCATGAGCCAGATCGCCGGCACCGTAATGGCCATGAGCACCGCCATCACGATCCGCCCACCAAACCGGTCGGTCCAGATGCCCAGCGGCACGCGCACCAGCGAACCGGTGAGCACCGGCATGGCCGTGAGCAGGCCGAATTGCGTGGAGCTCAGGTTCAGCATTTTCTTGATGGGAATGCCGATCACCCCGAACATCATCCACACCATGAAGCAGACGGTGAAGGCCAGCGTGCTCACCAAAAGCACCGACCAGGCCTGTCGGCTGCGTTGCGGACTGTCGCCCACCGAAAGCGATGCGTTTGCCATGGGTTGTTCCCTCTTTCCTGTATGGCATGCATCGTCCCGCATGGGCAGGGGTTTGCCCATCCCTCTTCAGGAGGGGTCAGCGTGGCAAAAAGAACGAGGGGGTTACGCCGCCATCGTTCGAAAGAACTATGGGGAAGCAGGAAGCGGGGGATGCGCGCTAGCGCTGGCGATCAGAGGCGTACACGGCGGCCTGCACGCGCGAACTCAACCCCAGCTTGCGCAGGATGTGCTGCACATGGATCTTCACGGTGGTCTCGGCAATGTCCAGCGCCCGCGCGATTTCCTTGTTGCTGGCGCCGCGTGCAATCTCGCGCAGCACGTCTTCCTCGCGCGGCGACAGGGGTGTGCTCGGCTCTGCCGGCGCAGGCGCCTTGCCGGGCAGGGCCGAGGCCAGTGCGTCGTCCGCCTCCGGCGCGCCCTGCGACTGGAAGGCTGCCACCAGTTTGCCCATCAGCTCGGGGCTGACCACGGGCTCGCCGGCAGCAGCGCGGCGAATGGCCTGCGCCAGCAGATCCCCGTCAATGGTCTTGAGCAGATAGCCTTGCGCGCCGTTGCGCAGCGCCGTGGCCAAGTCCTGTGCGTCTTCGCTCACTGTGAGCATGAGCACGCGGGAAGCCGGCGAGGCCTCGCGCAGCCCCCGGATCGCATCCACCCCCGTCACCCCGGGCAAATGGTTGTCGAGCAGGATCACGTCGGGCCGCAGCGCGGGGGCTAGGCGCAGCGCCTGCGCGGCGTCGCCCGCCTCGCCCACCACCTGCAGGCCCGGGTCCTGCCC
The DNA here is from genome assembly GCF_002176815.1 of Acidovorax sp. T1. Taxonomy (NCBI): domain Bacteria; kingdom Pseudomonadati; phylum Pseudomonadota; class Betaproteobacteria; order Burkholderiales; family Comamonadaceae; genus Acidovorax; species Acidovorax sp. T1. Next base: position 3,570,188 of record NZ_CP021648.1, read on the forward strand.
CAGCAAGGCCACCAGGCCCCGGCGAAACAGGTTGTGATCGTCCACCACGAGCAAGCTGACAGGCGCAAAAGTAGGCATGGGCATCAATGGACGGAATGGGCAGGATCGGCAATGACGGGCAGGGGCGGCTCGCGGGGTTCCTGCGCGGTGGACAGGGTGGGAAGCTCGATGCACACGCGGGTGCCAGCGCCCGGCGCCGACTCCACCTGCACCACCGCACCGATGCGTTGTGCACGCTCGCGCATGATGCCCAGGCCGACATGCACGGAGTCGGGCGGCACGGCCCGAACTTCAAACCCCGTCCCATTGTCCTGCACTTCAAAGCGCCAGCGGGGATGCCGGTGCACGCGCAGTTCCACCCGGGTGGCACCCGAATGCTTGCGCACGTTCGTCAATGCTTCCTGCACCATGTGCAGGACCTGAATCTGCACATCTGGCGGCAGGGGCAGGCCATGGCCCACCATCGTGAGCGTGGTGGCGATGCCGGTCTGGTGCTCGAATTTGGACAGGGTGGTGCGCAGCGCCGCCTCAATGTCTTCTTCGCTGGTGCGCGTGCGAAAGTGCAGCAACAGTTCGCGCACATCGCTATAGCACTCGCGCACGCCCACATCGAGCTCGCCCATGCTGCGGTCCCGCGCCGCGATGTCGCCCTTGGCCACGGCATCGCGCAGCAGCTGCGTCTGGATCTTGAGGAAAGCCAGCGACTGGGCAATCGAGTCGTGCAGCTCGCGCGCCAGCAAGCTGCGCTCTTGCGCCACGGCGGCCTCACGCTCCAGGGCGGTGGCGCGCAAGCCTTCCATGGCGCTGGCCAGGTGGCGCGTCATGGCTTCCAGAAGTTCACGCACCTCATCGGTCAGCTCTACCGAGGAGCGAAAGAACAGATTGACCTCGCCGAGCATCCGCTGCTGCATCTGCACGGGAATAGCCACCAGGGTCTGATAGCCAGCATCGCGGCAATGCGGATACGCCAGCGTAGTGGACGCCATGATCGGTATGACGCGGGTGTGTGCCTGGCTCTGCGGCTGGCCACACATGCAAGTGCCCGTGTGCAGGCAATGCTCCTCTTCGGTCATGGCGCGCGGCATACCGTCGCCAGCCAGCAGCACATAGCGCTCATTGGCCTCGTCGGACCAGCGCGCCGCAACGGCATCGGCACCCGCCACACGGCGGATCTGCTTGACAAAGCCTTGCGCCAGGGCGTCCAGCCCGGTCGCCGTGGAGGCCAGCGCGCTCACTTCATACAGCGCCGCCAAGCGCTGGTTCTGCACGGCGATGCTGGCGGTCTTCTCGCGCACCTTTTGCTCCAGATCGTCGTGCGAGGCCTGCAATGCATGGGCCATCTGGTTGAAGCCCGCCGAGAGCTGGCCGAATTCGTCGTCAGTCTCCACCGGCAGCCGCGCCCCCCATTCGCCCTGGCGCAGCCGTGCCAGCGCCTGCTGCAGTTGCGACACCGGATTGAGCACCAGCAGATAACTCACCGCCATGAAGGTCACCGCAGCCGCAATGGCCACCGCCATCATGATCAGCTGAAACACATGCAACACGGCCGTCCAACCGGCGATCTGGATTTCTATGGCCTCGACAAAGCCGTCCACCTTCTGCACCAAGCTGTCGGCCTGGGCCAGCGAGCGGGCGCGGTCTGGCGGCAAGCCAGCAGCCCACTCCTTGCGCAATGCCGCCCAGGTGGTGCGGACTTCTTCAAAGCGCGCCCGCGTATCTGCCCCCCAGGGCACAAACAGGGGTCGCGAGGGATCTCCCGTGCGCAGCAACTCCAGGCTGGCGTCGAACTGCCGCGCATGCCTTTGCACCGCTTCGGGCGACTCAGTCTGCTGCACCAGAACCATGCGCAGCATGTTCATGCGCAGGCGCCCGGCCTCGTTGACGGCTGCGGCGCCCCCTTCGAGTTTCCAGGCCACCCACAGCGTCAAGCCGATGGATGCCAGGGCCACCAACAGAAAGCCCCCGCCCATGGCCAGCAGCTTGAAGGTCAGCGGGGACTTGGTGCGCATGGGCGCAGTGTAGGAAGGTCGCGCGCCCCATGCCTTGACTTGAATCAAGACCAGGGCGCGCAGCATGCCCCCCTGCCGCCGACAACGCCCAGACCCCGGCGGCCCGCGCCTACACGGCCTGCCGGGCCCGCACCAGCGCGGCAAACGCCTCGGCCGCAAGGGGACGGCTGCAGTGATACCCCTGATAGCTGTCGCAGCCGCGCTCGCGCAAAAACACCAGCTGCTCCGCCGTCTCAACCCCCTCGGCCAGCACCTGAAGGCCCATGCTGTGGCCCATGGCGATGATGGCCGCACTGATGGCCATGTCGTCGGCGCTGCGCGGAATGTCGCGGATGAAGCCCTGGTCGATCTTGAGCACATCGATGGGAAAGCGCTTGAGCTGCGCCAGCGACGAATAGCCGGTGCCGAAATCATCCACCGCCAGCCGTAGGCCCAGTTCGCGCAGGCGCCGCATGGTCAGCCGTGCCTCGTCTTCGCGCTCGGCGAGCGCACTCTCGGTGATTTCCAGCTCCAGCAGCGCGGCCGGGAATCCGGTTTCCTTTAGCGCCGACGCGGTGCAACCCACCAGGTCGGTCAGCTGAAACTGGCGCGGCGACACGTTCACCGCCAGCGTCAGCGCAGGCAGCCCCTCGTCGCGCCAGCGCTGCCCCTGGCGGCAGGCCTCGCCGATGATCCATTCCCCCAGGGGGCCGATGATGCCCGACACCTCGGCCACGGGGATGAAGCGGGCTGGCGAAATCAGGCCTTCCTCGGGGTCATTCCAGCGCACCAGCGCCTCGGCGCCCACGATGCGCCCCGTGGCAATGTCGATCTGCGGCTGGTAATGCAGCACCATGTGGCCGTGCGCCAGCGCCAGGCGCAGGCGCGACTCCAGCGCTAACCGGTCGCGCGCGGACTGGGTCATTTCCTCGGTGTAAAAACACCAGGCCCCGCGCCCCAGCGCCTTGACCCCATAGACGGCAGTATGGGCGCCCTGCAACAGGGTCTGAGCCGTGGCGGCATGCTCCGGAAACATGCAAATACCCACACTCGCGCCGGCCACCACCTCGAACCCGTCGGGCGAGTGCCAGGGCTGCGCCACCACGGCGATCAGCTGCTGTGCCACCGCCGCCGCGCCATCGGCGTGGTGCAGATGGCGCACCACCACAGCCAGCTCATCCCCGGCCATGCGGCCCAGCAGGTCGCCCGGCCGCATGGCCGCCTGCACCCGGCGGGCGATGTCCTTGAGCACCTGGTCGCCCATGGCATGGCCATAACTGTCGTTCACGTCCTTGAACCGGTCCAGGTTGAGGTGCAGCACGGCCATGCGCTCGCCGCTGCCGCGTGCCTGCACCACGGCGTCTTCCAGCTGCCCGCAGAACCACAGGCGGTTGGACAGGCCGGTGAGCGCGTCGTTGTGCGCCAGAAACTCCATGCGCTGGTGCTGCGCCTTCTCGTCGGAGATGTCGGTGAACATGCACACATAGTGCGTGGCCGTGCCAGCGGCATCGCGCACCACGCTCAGCGACATGTGCTCTGGAAACACATCGCCGCTCTTGCGCCGATTCCAGATTTCGCCCTGCCAGCGCCCGGTGCGCCTCATCGACTCCCACATCGCCTCGTAAAACGCCCGGTCGTGCCGGCCCGACTTGAAAACGCGCGGGGTCTTGCCCAGCAATTCGTCCTCGGTGTAGCCCAGCATCCGCGTGACCGAAGCGTTCACCGAGAGAATGCGGTTGTGCGTATCGGTCACGATCACGCCTTCGCTCATGTGGTCCATCACGGTGGACGCCAGGCGCTGGCGCTCATCGACCTGGCGCTCGCGGGTCAGGTCGGTCAGGATGCCCGAAAAGCGCTCGGGCTGCCCCGCCTCGTTCAGGTGGCGCACACCACGGGCCATGAACCAGCGGTAGTTTCCGTCAAAGCAGCGCAGGCGGGCCTTCTCGACAAAGGGCTCACCCGAGGCCAGGGCGTAGCGCACGGCCAGTCGCACGCGCTCGCTGTCGTCGGGATGGAGGCGCTCGCGCATGCGGAAATCCCGCGCGAAATCATCGCCCTGGTAGCGCAGCATGCGCGCCACGCTGGGCGAAAAAGTGGTGTGGGCGCTCTGCAAATCGCGGTCCCACATGCCGCCCCCACTGCCCTCCACCGCCAGGCGAAGGCGCGTCTCGCTGCGCTCGAGCGCGGTGCGCGCGGCCTGGATCTCGCCCATATCCTGGAGCACACAATCCAGATGGGCCGGTTCGTCGCCTTCTGCGGGCACAAAGGTCACGGTGTTGAGCACATGCACGATGCGCCCGTCGGACGGCCGGTGGCACTGCCGCGTGCCCAGGTAATGGTCGATCTCGCCGGCCAGCAGACGCTTGATCTGCTGCATGGCGTGGGCAAGGTCTGAGGCCTGGACAACGTCACGAAAATTCAGGGCCTGCAAGGCCTGCAGGTCCTCGCCCAGCATCCTGCACAGGCAGCCGTTGGCCCACAGGATGCGCCCGTCGAGTGCCACCCGCGCCATGCCCACCGGCGCGTGGTGCACGATCTGCGCCAGCTCGCGCGCCACCGCCGAGCGCTGCCGCTCCACCTTGCGCATGCGCCCCAGCAGCCAGCCGGCCATCGCACTGGTGACGAGCACATACAGCCAGCCCTTCCAGGTCTGCAAATGCGTGATCTGCTCGGGCGTGCCGGCCCACCGGGCCAACAATGCGTCGCCCGCAAACACCCATGCCACGCCAAAAACGAGGTAAAGCACCACACCCCACCAAGGCGCCAGTTTCGGGATGCAACCCGTGATTCGCATAAAGCTCCTTATTCCAACACCTACGGCCCTTGCTGCGACAATGGCGCAGCTATGACCAACGCCTACATCCTTACCCTGTCCTGCCCCGACCGCCTGGGGCTGGTGCACGCCGTCTCGGGCTTTTTACTGGAGCACGGCGGCAACATCGAAGAAGCCGCGCAGTACAACGACCACGCCACGGGCCTGTTCTTCATGCGCGTGCAGTTTGCGTGCGACCAGCACGACCACGCCACCCTTCAGGCCCGCCTGACCAGCTTTGCAGAGCCACACCAGATGCGCTGGAGCCTGCATGCCACGGCCCAGCCCGTCAAAACCGTGCTCATGGTCAGCAAGGAAGGCCATTGCCTGAACGACCTGCTGTTTCGCTGGAAAAGCGGCCTGCTGCCCATCGACATCCGCGCCATCATCAGCAACCACCGCGATTTTTATCAGCTGGCGGCCAGCTACAACGTGCCGTTTCACCACATTCCGCTCACCGGCAGCACCAAGGCGCAAGCCGAGGCAAAACAGTACGAGATTATCGAGGCCGAAGAAGCCGAGCTGGTGGTGCTGGCACGTTACATGCAGATACTTTCTCTTGACTTATGTCAAAAACTGGCCGGACGGGCCATCAACATCCACCACAGCTTCCTGCCGAGCTTCAAGGGCGCCAAGCCTTATTACCAGGCGCATGACCGGGGCGTGAAGCTGATTGGCGCCACCGCCCACTATGTGACGGCCGACCTGGACGAAGGCCCCATCATCGAGCAAGACGTGGCCCGTGCCGACCACACCGACACGGTGGAAGACCTCACCGCCCGCGGCCGCGACACCGAAAGCCAGGTGCTGGCCCGCGCCGTGAAGTGGCACAGCGAGCACCGGGTGCTGCTCAACGGCCACAAGACGGTTGTCTTCCGTTAGCCGGCCACCCATGGCCACTGCAGCCCCGTCCTTCTTCCTCAGCAGCGCCGCAAAGCGCATTCCACCCATCCAGTGCCTGCTGACGTTTGAAGCGCTGGCCCGGCTGCGCAGCGTGACGCAGACGGCCGACGAACTTTGTGTGACACCCAGCGCCGTGAGCCACCGCGTCAAGCAGCTCGAACAGATCCTGGGCGTGCGGCTGTTTGGCCGGGCCGATTTTTCGCTGACCACCGAGGGCAGCGCCTACCTGGCCCATGTGCGCGAGGGCCTGGGCGCGCTGCAGCGCTTTCCGGGCGCTGCCTCGGCACCGGGCCGGCGGCGGCTCAAGCTGGCCGTCACGCCCACATTTGCGCGCGCCATCCTGATCCCGCGCCTGCGCCAGTTCACCGCGGCCTACCCCGAGATCGACCTGGCGCTGCAGGTGTCCATTCCGCTGCTGGACGTGGTGGCCGAAGACGCCGACCTGATGGTGCGCTTTGGCCCCGGTCACTATGCCGACGTGGAGCATGTGGAAATTGCCCGCGATGTGGTCACGCCCCTGGCATCCCCCGCCTTCGTGCGCGAGCACGGGCCTTTCGAGCGCCCCGAAGACCTCGAAGGCGTGCCCCTGCTGCGCAGCCCGCTGGAGCCCTGGCGCACCTGGTTTGCCGCCACGGGCCTGAACTGGGCCGAGCCCAGCGAGGGCTCGCAGTTCAACGACATCGGCCTGATGTGCGACGGCGCCGCCGCCGGCATGGGCGTGGCGCTGGTGCGCCTCAAGCTCGGCGCGCCCTGGCTGGAAAACGGCACCCTGGTGCGCCTGTTTGCCACCGACACCGCCAGCCCGCACGCGCACTACCTGTGCTGGCGCACCGGCACCATGGATCGGTGGGAGTGCGCGGCGTTTGCGGAATGGCTGCGCAAAACCATGGCATAAGATTTTCCAAGCAAAATACATCTCTGGCGCTTTCTGGGCAATCGCCGACAGCTATTATTAAGATAGCATTCAAGCCATTCCATCGTTATTTTTCACGGCCACGCGCAAAAAAGCTCAAGCCTGGGCGCATGGCCATCCCCTACAGTGACAGCCATGAATACTGCCGCCGCCCCCACCGCAGCCCTGTCCGAGCGCGCCGCACGCCAGGCCGAAGTTGTCCAGTCCCTGGGCCGTGTGCTGCCCGCACACGCACTGCTCTGGCACACCGAAGACACCACGCCCTACGAATGCGACGGCCTCACCGCCTACCGCCAGCGCCCGCTGGTGGTGTGCCTGCCCGAGACCGAGACGCAAGTCCAGGCCGTGCTGCAGGTGTGCCACCAGCTGCAGGTGCCCGTGGTGGCACGCGGCGCGGGCACAGGCCTGTCCGGCGGCGCCATGCCCCACGCCATGGGTGTGACGATGTCACTGGCCAAGTTCAACCGCATCCTCGACATCAACCCCGAAAGCCGCACGGCCGTGGTGCAGTGTGGTGTGCGCAACCTGGCCATCAGCGAGGCGGCAGCGCCGTATGGCCTGTACTACGCGCCGGACCCCAGCAGCCAGATCGCCTGCACCATCGGCGGCAACGTGGCCGAGAACTCGGGCGGCGTGCACTGCCTCAAATACGGCCTCACGGTGCACAACGTGCTCAAGGTGCGCGGCTTCACGGTGGAGGGCGAACCCGTCGAATTCGGCAGCGAAGCACTGGACGCCCCCGGCTACGACCTGCTGGCCGCCGTGATCGGCAGCGAGGGCATGCTGGCCGTCACCACCGAGGTCACCGTCAAGCTGATCCCCAAGCCCCAGCTCGCGCGCTGCATCATGGCCAGCTTTGACGACGTGCGCAAAGCCGGCGACGCGGTGGCCGCCGTGATCGCCGCCGGCATCATCCCCGCTGGCCTGGAGATGATGGACAAACCCATGACCGCCGCCGTGGAAGATTTTGTCCACGCGGGCTACGACCTGTCGGCCGAGGCCATCCTGCTGTGCGAAAGCGACGGCACGCCCGAAGAGGTGGAAGAAGAAATTGGCCGCATGAGCGACGTGCTGCGCGCCGCCGGCGCCACCGCCATCTCGGTCAGCCGCGATGAGGCCGAACGCCTGCGCTTTTGGAGCGGCCGCAAAAACGCCTTCCCGGCCAGCGGCCGCATCAGCCCCGACTACATGTGCATGGACTCGACCATCCCGCGCAAGCGCCTGGCCGACATCCTGCTGGCCATCCAGGCGATGGAGAAAAAGTACCAGCTGCGCTGCGCCAACGTCTTCCACGCGGGCGATGGCAACCTGCATCCGCTGATCTTGTTCGACGCCAACGATGCCGACCAGCTGCACCGCTGCGAGCTGTTTGGCGCGGACATCCTGGAGACCAGCGTGGCCATGGGGGGCACGGTGACGGGCGAGCACGGGGTGGGGGTGGAGAAGCTCAACAGCATGTGCGTGCAGTTCTCGGCGGAAGAGAACGCGCAGATGTTGGGGCTCAAGCATGCGTTCGATCCAGCGGGGCTGTTGAACCCCGGCAAGGTGATTCCTACGCTGAACCGCTGTGCGGAATACGGGAAGATGCTGGTGCGCGGCGGGCAGATCAGCCATCCGGAGTTGCCGAGGTTTTGAGGGTGGCGCCGTTTTTGCGAGGAATTGGCTGCTGGTGCTTATCTACCAAGCAAAAACCACGAATTCACCCCTGAGCCAACCACTCCCGAAACACCCCCGCCCGCCCAAAATGCCCACACCCGATGAACGGCACCGGCGGACGCAACGCCGACAGCGGCGAGGGATGGTTGGCACACAACACCCGGTGCCCGCGATCACCAGGAATGACCACCCGCTTGGTTTGCGCATGCGCGCCCCACAGCATGAACACCACCGGGCGCGGCCCTTCGGCCACCTGGCGGATGACGGCATCGGTCAGCACCTCCCAGCCCTTGCCCGCGTGGCTGGCGGGCTGGCCCTCTTCCACGGTAAGGCAGGTATTGAGCAGCAGCACGCCATTACGCGCCCACCGCACCAGGCTGCCGCCAGGCTGCGGAAACGCAGGCGGTGGCGTGCCCAGGTCGCGCTGCAACTCCTTGAAAATGTTGCGCAGCGACGGGGGCAGCGGCACGCCCGGCGCCACTGAAAACGCCAACCCCTCGGCCTGACCCCGGCCGTGGTAGGGGTCCTGGCCCAGGATGACCACGCGCACCGCTTCGGGCGGCGTCAACTCCAGTGCGCGCAGCGGGCGCGGGGGAAAGATGGTGGCGCCGGCGTCCAGCCGCGCTTGCAGAAATGACCGCAGCTTCTGGCCGGACGCGCTGGCAAAAAACCCATCCACCAGCGGCTGCCAGCCCGGTGCCACAGGCCAGTCGGCGGGGTCGGCACCCTGCAATTGCGCAGGGGCGGTCGCTGGGTCGGCAAACAGGTCATTCATAGTCAAAATGGCCTCCAGCGCTTATACAGAAAGCGCAAGCAGCTATCAATTTTGATATTCAGGCAAACAGCTTGGCCAGCGCCAGACCCGGATCTTCCGCACGCATGAACGCCTCGCCCACGAGAAAGGCGTGCACGCCGGCGTCGCGCATCGTCTTCACGTCCACAGGCGTGAGGATGCCCGACTCGGTGACCAGCAAGCGGTCGGCCGGCACATCCTTGAGCATGCCCAGCGTGGTCTGCAGCGTCACCTCGAAGGTGCGCAGGTTGCGGTTGTTAATGCCGACCAGCGGGGTCTTGAGCTTCAAGGCGCGCTCCAGCTCGGGGCGGTCATGCACTTCCACCAGCACGGCCATGTCGAGGCTGCGGGCAATGACTTCGAAGTCGGCCATCTGCGCATCATCGAGGCAGGCGGCGATCAGCAAAATCGCGTCGGCGCCCATGGCGCGCGCTTCGTACACCTGGTAGGCGTCCACCAAAAAATCCTTGCGCAGCACCGGCAGCTGGCAGCTGGCCCGCGCCTGCTTGAGGTAGTCCACGCTGCCCTGAAAGAACTGCTTGTCGGTCAGCACCGACAGGCAGGCCGCACTGACGGTGCCATCGCCATCGGCGTAGCTTTGGGCGATGTCGGCGGGGATGAAATTGGCGCGGATCACGCCCTTGCTCGGGCTGGCTTTCTTGACCTCGGCAATCACCGCGGCCTGGCCCTTGGCGATTTTGGCGCGCAGCGCGCCTTCGAAGTCGCGGGTGAGCACGCGGCTCTCGGCGTCGGCGCGCATGGCGGCCAGGGGCATGCGCTTTTGTGCGGCGGCAACTTCTTCGTGCTTGACCGCGACGATTTTGTTCAGGATGTCACTCATGGTTCGAACCTCGCAACGGTTTAAGCGGCCAGCGCATGGGTGCGGGTGACCAGCTCGCCCAGCTTGGCCTTGGCGGCGCCGCTGTCGATGGCCTGCTGCGCACGCGAGAGGCCCGCGGCGATGCTGTCCACCACGTTGGCCGCATACAGCGCGGCGCCTGCGTTCAGGCAGACCACGTCGCGGGCGGGGCCGGGCTTGCCGTCCAGCACATCCAGCACGATGGCGCGCGACTGCTCGGGGTTTTCGACGCGCAGCTGGCGGGTGCTGGTCATGGCCAGGCCAAAGTCTTCGGGGTGCACTTCGTATTCGCGGATGGCGCCGTCCTTGAGCTCGCCCACCAGGGTGGAGGCACCCAGGCTGATTTCGTCCAGACCGTCGCGCCCATAGATCACCAGGGCGTGCTGCGCACCGAGGCGCTGCAGGGCGCGCACCTGGATGCCGACCAGGTCTTCGTGGAACACGCCCATGAGGATATTGGGGGCGCCCGCCGGGTTGGTCAGCGGCCCCAGGATGTTGAAGAGGGTGCGCACGCCCAGTTCCTTGCGCACGGGCGCCACGTTCTTCATGGCCGGGTGGTGGTTGGGCGCGAACATGAAGCCGATGCCCACCTCGGCAATGCACTGGGCAATGGCTTCGGGCGACAGGTTGATGTGCACGCCCAGGGCTTCCATGGCGTCGGCGCTGCCGCTTTTGCTGCTGACGCTGCGCCCGCCATGCTTGCTGACCTTGCCGCCCGCCGCCGCGATGACAAAGGTGGCGCAGGTGGAGATGTTGAAGGTGTTGGCGCCGTCGCCGCCCGTGCCCACGATATCGACCATGTGCGTGGTGTCGGGCACATGCACCTGGGTGGAAAACTCGCGCATCACCTGCGCGGCGGCGGTGATCTCGCCGATGGTTTCCTTTTTCACGCGCAGGCCGGTCACGATGGCGGCCGTCATGACGGGCGAGAGCTCGCCGCGCATGATCAGGCGCATCAGGTGCAGCATCTCGTCGTGGAAAATTTCGCGGTGTTCGATGGTGCGCTGCAGCGCTTCCTGGGGGGTGATGGGCATGGTGTTCTTTCCGGTGTGCGTTTTCAATGAAATTGGCCGAAAGCCCAATACAGGCAAGCGGCAACAGCTATCTAAAAAATAGCAATCAAGCCGCCTGCTCCAGAAAATTGCGCAGCATGGCGTGGCCGTGCTCGGTGAGGATGCTCTCGGGGTGGAACTGCACGCCTTCAATCGGCAGCGTCTTGTGGCGCACGCCCATGATCTCGCCGTCCTCCGTCCAGGCGGTGATTTCCAGCACCTCGGGGCAGGTGGCGCGCTCGATGGCCAGCGAGTGGTAGCGGTTCACCGTGAACTGCGCGGGCAACCCGGCAAACACGCCTTTTTGCGTGGTGGTGATGACGCTGGTCTTGCCGTGCATGAGCTCTTGGGCCCGCACGATGCTGCCGCCAAACGCCGCGCCAATGGCCTGGTGGCCCAGGCACACGCCCAAAATGGGCAGCTTGCCGGCAAAGTGCTGGATGGCAGCCACCGAGATACCGGCCTCTGCGGGCGAGCAGGGGCCGGGCGAGATCACGAGGCGATCGAGCTGGCCGGCGTTCAGGCGCGCTTCGATCTCGGCCACGGTGATTTCGTCGTTGCGGAACACCTCCACCTGCGCGCCGAGTTCGCCGAAATACTGGACGATGTTGTAGGTGAAGCTGTCGTAGTTGTCGACCATCAGGAGTCTCATGATTCTAAGTCCTTGATTTCATTAATGTTTTCCATTACACACAACCTCCATTACCCACTTTATTACACACATCGACAGTTGATTGCGATGGACGAAGCGCGAGCATGTGCTGGCTCAAGGTAGCAAGGGCTCCTGAGAGATGTCTTGGCGTGCGCCAGTGCGGTGTACTGACGCAGCGACGGCGCCCGCATGCCAGGGCCAAGTGCTGAGACTGGGCGGACAGACCTACCCCTCGCGGCGACACAGCGCGCGGGGCATCAGTTCTACGACGGGGCTGGGGTGCCAAGGGCATCGGGCAATCTCCTCAAATCTTGGAGCCGCCGTGCCGGGGAGCCTTCTTGAAACCTTGCCTGCCGGTACGGCGGCAAGGTGCGGTCAAGACCGCAACGACATGCCGCTTCCTATTGGAAGCGCCACCACAGAGCGATGTTGGTCGAAGCGGTACGGGTCATGGACAGACCAAAGTGTTGAATTTAAAAGCCAGAACTCGGCCCGAGTACACCCGAACGGAATTCCAAAGTAAGCCTGGGGAATTTTACCATGAGCATGTTAGGCAAAGCCACTTCCTGGAATGCCAGGGCATTCATCACCCCGCCCATCTACCTCGGACCGGACGACAACACTTCCAGTCTCGAAACCAGAGAGCAAGTAGACCAACTGCTACGGACTTGTGAGCATCGAATCTCAGGTTGGCAGTCATCTGGACCTGCGCGGGTGATGCTATATCGCTATATCAGCATCCGGGGCAGATATGACACCGCCGGATTTTCTCTGCCGACCCTAGGTCCCGGAGAACAGAAGCCGTTGATCGCAGCTTCTGAAACCATCGCCGTATCAGACCATACCAAATCGGTTTTGCGGGGAACAGCGCAGCGCATGACGCTGGTACCGTGAGCGCCAATATCGAGCTTTCGTCCTCATCGCTCGATGGGCCGGCAACCGATCGATTCTTGCACAACGAGCAAGACGAGGCCACCTACAGCGGACGCCAAACCAATCACCTCGCCCGTCTACGTTCAGGGCATCTTCCCAGGCACCCGCGGAAGGTCATAACGACACAGCAGCCCTTGGCAGGGCAAGAAAGGAGCCGGTGATGTAGCGCTTCCGAAAGGAGACGAAGACATGCACAAGGACATTCCAACATCGAAGGTGTTCTATCGTCCCATCGAGGCTGCCATACGGTGGGCCGGGTTGCTGCGGTACCTGCCGATGATCCTGGCTGCGATCGCGTCACCGCGCTTCCTGCCTCCATCGTTGAATTGCCCGCGATGGAATGAGTGCCGGCTGTACTCGGAGCGTATCTATGACGGCATCCTCAACGGGGAGCTGCCCTACGGCCAGAACGGCATCACGCTCAATGATCCGAAGCTGCTGCAGTCGCCGGATCTGACCGTTCGCCATGTCGATCTGAAGCGCTGGATGCGCAACCACTATCCCGAGCACCGGCCAGGATTCCTGTTCAGCCGTGGCGAACGCATGGCGCATCCTTTTATCACCTTGGAAACAGGACAGGCGATCCTGATCGAGCGACTGGCCCTTCAGGCGGCCCTGGAGCATGCGCGTCGCCAGATGCAGGAATTGCAGGAGCAGCGCGACACCTTGCTCAAGCAGTCCACCGCGCTGCTGGCTTCCAAGCAATGCGAGATCAGCGAGCGAGCGGAGACGACGTATCTCAACATCATCGGCGGGATGCTGACGCTGATGCTGGGCCAGTCCCCTTCGGGTGTGCCCTATTCCAGCTTCAAAACACAGGAGGCACTCGTCTCGGCATTGGTCGCCCACTTCGGCGGCACCATGGGCATCACGGAGCGAACCTTGAACGGCAAGTTCGCCAACGCCAGGAAGTACGTCCGTAGCGCAAGCGCATGAGGTTTTTCCAGCTTGTATGTGCAACCGCGGAGATTGCATTTGCAATGTCTTTCCGCAGCCAGGTCTATTGAATAAAGGTCACGCCAACAAACGCCACCGAGCGTTCAGGAGTGACCGCCATGTCGCAGCCCCCTGTACTCCCGCCGAACGAGCGCCGCATCCTGCGGCTCGATGAAGTCGAAGCCAAGTCCGGCTTCAAACGCGCCCACATTTACAACCTGATGAAGAAGCGCCAGTTTCCCCAGGCGCTGCGCCTGGGCGTGCGCGCCGTCGGCTGGGATTCGATCGAAATCGACCAGTGGATCGCCGAGCGCCTCAACCACCGGACCTGACCCGTTCTCCCGCGGACTTCCCATTCCCAGCCGGAGAGCGCCATGCAGGTCGTATCCATCATTTCAACGAAGGGCGGCGTCGGCAAGACCACGACGGCCGCCAACCTGGGCGGGCTCGCCGCGGACGCGGGCCTGCGCGTGCTGCTGCTCGATCTCGACGTGCAGCCCACCTTGTCCTCCTACTACGAACTGACCCAGCGCGCGCCGGGCGGCATCTATGAGCTGTTGGCCTTCAACGAGCGCGACCTTGGCCAGCTCGTGTCCCGCACGATCATCGCGGGCCTGGACCTGGTGCTGTCCAACGACCACCGGGGCGAGCTGAACACCTTATTGCTGCATGCGCCGGATGGCCGCCTGCGGCTGCGGCATCTGCTGCCAGCACTTGCTCCCCTCTACGACCTGGTGCTGATCGACACCCAGGGCGCGCGTTCCGTGCTGCTGGAGATGGCGGTGCTCGCCTCCGACCTTGCGCTGTCGCCCGTCACGCCGGAAATCCTCGCGGCCCGGGAGCTTCGACGCGGCACCATGCAGTTGCTCGAAGACATCGCGCCGTACCGGCACCTGGGCATCGAACCGCCGCCGCTGCACCTGCTCATCAACCGCGTCCACCCGGTGTCGGCGAACGCCCGACTGATCCAGCAGGCCCTGCGCGACCTGTTCCAAGACCATGCCGGCATCCGCGTGCTCGCCACCGACGTGCCAGCCATCGAAGCCTATCCGCGCGCCGCGACGCGCGGCCTGCCGGTGCATCGGGTCGAGCACCGCCAGCCGCCCGGCAGGGTCGCGCCGGCCTCGCTCGACACGATGCGCGCGCTCGCAAGCGAGCTGTTCCCGCAATGGCAGGACAGATTTGCCGCAATGTCCGGTCGCCCGCCACGTCCTCTTGATGCCGGGAGGTCCCATGGCGAACGCACATGAACTGGCCCGCGGCCACAAGCGGCTGCGCGCGCTGATCGAGTTCGCGGTCGGTGAAGGCTGGCACGTCAAGCGCACGCCGGGCGGGCACCTCAAGTTCACCAAGGCCGGCTGCGCGGCGATCTACACCAGTTCGACCGCGAGCGACCACCGGGCCGAATTGAACGCCCGTGCGCAGATCCGCCGCGCCGAGCGAGAGGCCCGCATGGCGCCGGCCGGCGGTCGTGGGGACTGCGAGGGGTGCGGCCATGGCTGACATGACCTCGCAGGACATGGCCGGCAAGCTGCTCGCGGCCGGCTTCGAGCGCAGCGGCCCAGCGGCTACGGCCTTGAGCGACCCGATCGCGGACACGCCCATGGTCGTGACGCTGGACCAGCTGCGGCCCTACGACCATGACCCGCGCATGAAGCGCAACCCCGCCTACGAGGAAATCAAGGCGTCCATCCGCGAGCGCGGCCTGGACGCGGCGCCAGCCATCACCCGCCGGCCCGGCGAGGACCACTACATCATCCGCAACGGCGGCAACACGCGGCTGGCGATCCTGCGCGAACTCTGGTCGGAGACCAAGGACGAACGCTTCTTCCGCATATCGTGCCTGTTTCGGCCATGGCCGGAGCGCGGTGAAATCGTCGCGCTGACCGGGCATCTTGCCGAGAACGAACTGCGCGGTGGCCTCACGTTCATCGAGCGCGCGCTCGGCGTCGAGAAAGCACGCGAGTTCTACGAGCAGGAGAGTAGCGCCGCCCTGAGCCAGTCGGAACTGGCCCGCCGCCTGGCGGCCGATGGGTTCCCCGTCCAGCGGTCGCACATCACCCGCATGGCCGACGCGGTGCGCTACCTGCTGCCCGCCATTCCCACTGTGCTCTATGGCGGCCTGGGGCGCCACCAGGTCGAGCGGCTGTCGGTCATGCGGACGGCCTGCAAGCGCACCTGGGAGCACTATGCCAAGGACCGCACGCTGCCGCTGGACTTCGACAGCTTCTTTCAGGAGGTGCTGGCGCAGTTCGACACGCAGGGCGACGAGTTCGCGCCGCAGCGCGTGCAGGACGAGCTGATCGGCCAGATGTCCGAGCTGCTGGGCATCGGCTACGACGTGTTGGCGCTGGACCTGACCGAATCGGAAAGCCGCCACCGGGCGCTGGTCAGTGACCCGACGCCACCTGCGGCGCCGCCGGCGTTGCCTTCGCCCACCGCCGGCACGCCGCCTCCCCCGGGCGTAGCATCGTCCATCGCCAAGCCTGCAGCGGCGGCCAGTCCTCCACCCGCCAGCCCTCCGGCGTCCGAGCCCACCTTGCGCGAGGATACGGCCCGAGAGACGACAACGGAAAGCCCCACGGCCGCACCAGGCGATCTGCTTCTCGAGCACATCGTCTCGCCGGCACCGACGACCGAACGGCTGCAGTCGATCCAGCGCATGGTTGCCGACCAGTTGGGCGATGCGCTGCCGCCCGACTTCTCGGCGAGCGTGCTGCAGTCCATCCCGGTGCAAGCCGGCGGGCTCTATCCGATCTCCGACGTCTGGTACATCGACGCCGGCCTGGACACGCCCGATCGGCTGCGCATCCACATCGCGCAGTTCGCGCGCGAGATCGCCGGGGAGGCAGCCCTGGACGAGTGCATCGAGGATCGCTCCGATGGCATCGGCTTCGTTTGCTGCGCGCCCGCCCATGCACCATCGCCGCTCGGCCGGGCGGTGCTGGCGCTGCTCATCACTCTGACGGGTCAGCCCACTGCTGAAGCGGGCGTGGATGGCGCGCAGCTCGCCGCCGACTTGCCAGCACTGCTGCACGGCCAGGGTCAACACCACGGCGACTGCACAAGGCGCTTGAGCGACACGGCGTTGGTCAAGCTATTTCGGCTGCTCCGCCTGGCCCGGCGTCTGCTGGACCTGGAAGCCGGCACCACGGCGCCCGGGACGTGAGCGAGGGAGGCCGCATGTCCACATCGCATCCGCTCAACCAGGCCGTGATTGCCCAGGCGCTGTATGACCTTCGCAACGGCCAACTGCGCCGCTGCAAGGCCATGGGCTTCGGCGAGGCCGAGCTGGATGCGCTCAAGCACCCCGCGCTGATCAGCGTGCTGGCCAACGCCAGCGTCTCGTGGTGCTCGGTCACGGTCAACCGCGAAGTGCTGCAGCGCCTGCTCAACCAGGCACAGGACGTGGAGAAGGAAATCGCCACGGTCGATCGCATGCTGCGGCTGGGGGCCAGCACGGAGATGGTCAGCCGCTTCTATGGCCTGACCCATCAGGAAGTCGCCCTGCGGCGGGAGATCCTCGGCCTGCCCAAGCGCAAGGGGCGCCACCCCGTCCTGGACGAGACCCAGGACACCGAACTTTGGCGGCAATGGAAAGCCGTGACCAGCAGCAGGAACGTCGATCTGGAGGATGAGACCTCGATTCTCGATGCGGCCATGGACCTGGCCGAGGGCATGTCACTGCCGCTCTCGGTGGTCTGGGCCGCGATCAGGAACTGGGTCGATCAGGGATTGGACTAGGCCATGGCCGTGGACGACACCGCCCCACGAGCCCCGCGTCAAGGCCCCATCGCACTCGCCGACCTGTTCGACGCTGCGCTGAAGGACCTCACGCCCAATCCAAATCCCCGCGCGCCAGCGCCCATGGCAGTGCCCACGCCTGCGGCGTCCGGCGACGCCTTCCTATTCAGTGGCAATCGGCACGAGAGCGTGCCGCGGCGGCTGTTCGTCGACCGCCGCCTGACACCGCTGGAGCGCAACGCCTGGCAGGTGTTCCGGCTGATGCTCAACGACGACGGCGTCACGACGTTCCCGACCTATGAGCAGTTGCGCCCATGGCTGGCGTCCATGCCCTGCGCGGGACAAGCCTCCCACGAGACCGTCGCGCGGGCGCTGACGCTGCTGCGCCTGACGCGCTGGCTGAGCCTCGTGCGACGACGGCGCGACCCCAAGACCGGCCGCATCCTCGGAAACCTCTACGTCCTGCACGACGAACCCCTGACACTGTTCGAGGCCATGCAGCTCGACGCCGACTACCTGGCCCTGGTCAGCCAGTCGCTGGGGCATTCCGCCAAGGCCGTCCAGGTGGTGGGACTCAACACCCTCCAGGAGATCGCGGACGACCCGATGTTGTCCGGACGCACCTTGCCGTCGCGGCTGCAAGTGCTCGCCGAGCGCCTGGCCGACCAGGGCATCACCGCCACCGCAAGTTATCCACAGGAGGATGCGATCCACGATTCCGAAGAAGGGCCCGCCAGCCTTCTTCGGAATGGCGAACGCCCTTCTTCGGAATCCGAAGCAGGGCCGAAACCCGCGCCAGACGGCGCTCTTCGGAATCCGAAGCAGGACCGTACAGTACGTAGTAGTCGTATTGATGAAGTACGTACTACCGCGCAGGCGCGCGCGCTGGGCGACCTGCAATGGCCCAAGCGTTTCGCGGAACTGAAGGCGGAACAGCAAGCCGGCGCCAGGATGGCGTTGCAGCAAGTGGACGCTGCCCTGCGGCAGGCTGTGCTGGACGAGTGGGCCGCACGGTGCGGCAAGCATGGCATCCGCAACCCCGCCGGGTACCTGTTCGGCATCATCCAGCGCGCCATGCGCGGCGAGTTCAATGCGTGGGCCAAGCAGACCAGCCCGGCAGCGCCAACACCATCGGCGGCGCGAGCGCCACCGCCCGAGCCGCCGCGCAACGTCGTGCCGCCCGCGGTGGCCCGGCAGCACATCGAGCGCCTGCGCGATCTGCTGCGCAAATCCTGAGCGCAGGGCCTGGCAAGGCCATGAAGCAGACCTCCTTGGCGGTCGGCAGAAACGGTCCCCAGGGGACGGCTGTGTGGTGAAACGCCGGACGACGGCGCGACATGCTGCGCAAAACCTGAGTAGAGCGCCTGCAAGACCATGAAGCAGACCTCCATGGCGCTCAACGGAACGGTCCACTGGGGACGGCTGCGCGGCGAAGGATCGTGTCGAACGGCAGCGCGACGTGCGGTGCAGTACGCATACCGTCAACGACCGAGGCACGGAGCGCCAACGTGAATGCTCCGGCCTCCAAGGGACCGTTGCGCGCTGCGCCGCCAGCGCGCATAGAACCGGGGGCCGGCTCATTTCGGTTTGTTGACTGACTGCCTTCCGCTGCATGCGGATGCTGGCGGCTCCCTGTCCAACTGCGAGCGCTCACCATGGCAACCAGCAACGAACCATTGCAACTCAACCTCGGCTCCCTGCGCAGCGCGATGTCGCTGACGCTGCACACGCATCACGCTTCCCGCATCTGGCACGGCCGCGCCGCCGCCGAAGGGCGACCCGGCATCGTCGGCCTGAACGGCTACATCGCGGTGATGAATAAGATGAAGCGCGGCTCGGAGCAGGACGACCCCTACAGCGACTGGTGGATGCTGCGCATCGAGGACAAGCTCGACCAGACCAGGACCACGCTGCAGACCTTGCGCAAACAAGTGGACCAGGCACTGGCGGGCGTGCCTGCGGCATTGAGCCTGGGCGAGAACCTCAACGTGCAGCCCGTCAAGCTGCCGCTGTTCGTCAATGCGCAGTTGGGCTTTGCCGCCGTCTATCTCCTGGCCGACTACGACGACATCGCGCGCAAGCTGATCCTCGCCCACCACACCGCGCTGATCGACCGCAGCACTTTGGAGCGCTGGCTCAACGAGGGCGCGCACGCGCTGCGCAGCCTGTTCTCGCTGGCCCAGCAGTACCGCTACTCGGGCTGCACCCGCGACGATTTCGCGGCGAAGAATGCCGCAGCGCGGGTCGCGCTGGAGAAGTTCGGCGAGTTGCCGCAGGACGTCCTCGAAGGCACGCGCCGCTCGACGTTTGCGCCACCCATGGTGCGCCGTGGTCTGCAACAGCGCGGTGAGAATCCTGCCGCAGCCGCTACCAGCGTCGATGGTGATGCGGCCGCTGCTGCCGACCCGTCCGAAGGCGCAGCCACTGCCGGCGAGGACGAATCCGCATGAGCGATCTGAACCAGCCGACCCGCTACTTCCGGGGCCTGCAACAGGGAGCCTTCATGCGCCTGGAACACGCGGCCTCTCTAAAAGGCCTTTTAAAGCCTTTTAAAGGTAAAGGGGACTTGGAGGCCTGGGCCAGCCAGTGCTTCGCCATGCGCGACGAGTTGATCGGCCTGGCGCAGCGACAAGTGCTGCAACAGGCCGGTGGGCATCCCTTCCATCTGCTGCCCGTGGAACTGGCCCAGCAGACCACTGGCGCGGGAACGACGTTCCTGCGCTGGCGCAGGAACGACCGCTCGGCCATGGGCGTGGCCCTGTGGCAGGAGCTGATGGCGAGCACCAGCACGCCGGTCAACCTGCTGGCCGACCTGCACGCGATCGAGCTGCAGCGCATCACGCTGAACATGCAGATCAGCCTGTTGCACACCCTGGGTAGGCAGGCCCAGGAGTGCGCCAGCAAGGCCGCCGAGGCGGAAGACGCCTACCTGCGCCGGCTCGCGTCCATACCCCCCGGAGTGCGCGATCGGTGATCGCGTCGGGCACCCCAGCACGCGCCCGACGCCGACATGGCACGGGTATTTCAACCACCAAGGAGATTGCACCATGAGCACGCATTTTTCGGGCGAAGGCAACATCGGCTCGCCCCCCGAGTACCGGGAGTTCCCCAACGGCAACGACGAACCGCGGCGCTTGTTGCGGCTGAACGTGTATTTCGACAACCCCGTTCCCACCAAGGGCGGTGACTTCGAGGACCGCGGCGGCTTCTGGGCGCCGGTGGAAATCTGGCACCGCGACGCCGCACACTGGAAGGACCTTTACCAGAAGGGCATGCGCGTGCTGGTCGTCGGCCGCATGGAGCGCGAACCCTGGACCGACAACGAGGATCAGCCGCGCGAGACCTGGCAGATCAACGCGCGCAGCGTCGGCATCCTGCCGTTCCGCATCGAGTCCGTCGTTCTGAGCCCCAAATCGCAGGAGACCGCACAGGACGCGCAGCCCAAGCCCCAGGCCGCCCAGGAACCGGCAGCGTCGAAGGAGCCCAAGCGCAGGAAGTGATCCGGCGTGGGGGCGGCCGCAGTACGTTGCCGCCCCCCATGTCCTCGCGAGCTATCCCCAGGGGATAGCTCCATCAGCGTCCACCGGCTTCCGCGCGCTCCCGAACATCGCGGCTCCCGGCTCGCACACCGCCGGCCGCACGCCATCCCGCCCAAGCCGTTCCATCGGCGTGAAAGCGGTCGCTGCCGCATGCAGCTTGTTTGCTGCTGCCCCAACAGGCGCTCGGCATCCTCGATCCCAGCAACTCCATGAACAACGGGAAGCGGATGGACGGACATGCGGCTGTTTCTGTGCGAGAAGCCCTCCCAGGGCAAAGACATCGGCCGGATTCTCGGCGCCACGCAGCGCGGTGAAGGCTGCCTCAACGCCTCCGGTGTCACGGTCACCTGGTGCATCGGCCATCTCGTCGAAGCGGCAGCACCCGAGGTCTATGACGCGGCGCTCAAGCGCTGGTCGCTGGAACAGCTGCCCATCATTCCCCAGCAGTGGCGGGTCGAGGTCAAGCCGAAGACCGCCACGCAATTCAAGGTCGTCAAAGCGCTTCTGGCGAAGGCGACCCAGCTTGTCATCGCCACTGACGCCGACCGCGAAGGCGAACTGATCGCACGCGAGATCATCGACCTGTGCGGCTACCGCGGTCCCATCGAACGCCTGTGGCTGTCGGCGCTCAACGATGCGTCCATCCGCACCGCGCTCGCCAAGCTGCGGCCCTCGGCCGAGACGCTGCCGATGTATTACTCGGCGCTGGCGCGCTCGCGCGCCGACTGGCTCGTGGGCATGAACCTCAGCCGGCTGTTCACCGTGCTCGGGCGGCAGGCCGGCTACGATGGCGTGCTGTCGGTCGGGCGTGTACAGACCCCGACGCTCAAACTCGTGGTGGACCGCGACCGAGAGATCGCGGCCTTCGTGTCCGTGCCGTACTGGGCCATCGACGTGTCGCTGTCCGCAGGCGGTCAGACGTTCACCGCGCAGTGGGTGGCACCCGATGCCAGCACCGACGACGCCGGCCGCTGCCTGCGGCAGCCCGTCGCACAGCAGGCCGCGCAGCAGATCCGCGCCGCGGGCAGTGCCCAGGTGGTGTCGGTCGAGACCGAGCGCGTGCGCGAAGGCCCGCCGCTGCTGTTCGACCTGGGCACCTTGCAGGAAGTCTGTTCCAAGCAGCTTGGGCTGGACGTGCAGGAAACCTTGGAGATCGCCCAGGCCCTGTACGAGACGCACAAGGCCACGACGTACCCGCGCTCGGATTCGGGCTACCTGCCCGAAAGCATGTTCGCCGAAGTGCCCACGGTCCTGGACAGCCTGCTCAAGACCGATCCCACGCTGGCCCAGATCATGGGCCAGCTCGACCGCACCCAGCGCTCGCGCGCCTGGAACGACGGCAAGGTGACGGCGCACCACGGCATCATCCCGACGCTCGAACCCGCGAATCTCTCCGCCATGAGCGAGAAGGAACGGGCGTTGTACCGGCTGATCCGGGCACATTACCTGGCCCAGTTCCTCCCGCACCACGAGTTCGACCGCACCGTGGCGGATCTCTCCTGCGGCCAGCAGAAGCTGGTGGCTACGGGCAAGCAGGTCGTCGCCCGCGGCTGGCGCCTGGTGCTGGCCGAGTCCGAACGTGAAGGCAGCGCCGATGAGGATGGCGACGCCCCCGTGCGCACCCAGGTGCTGCCTGCGCTGCGTGACGGGATGGCATGCCAGGTCGCCGGGGCCGACATCAAGGCCCTCAAGACGATGCCGCCCAAGCCCTATACCCAGGGCGAACTGGTCAAGGCGATGAAGGGCGTTGCGCGTTTCGTGACCGACCCGCGCCTGAAGCAGAAGCTCAAGGACACGACGGGCATCGGCACCGAGGCGACGCGGGCCAACATCATCAGCGGGCTGATCGCCCGCGGCTATATCGTGAAGAAGGGGCGCTCCATCCGCGCATCGGATGCGGCGTTCACGCTGATCGACGCCGTGCCCGCGGCGATTGCCGACCCCGGCACCACCGCCGTCTGGGAACAGGCGCTGGACATGATCGAGGGCGGACAACTCACCCTGGATGTGTTCATCGGCAAGCAGGCCGCCTGGATTTCGCAGTTGATCGCGCAATACGGCAGCACGTCCCTGTCCATCAAGGTTCCCCAAGGACCGGCTTGTCCGCAGTGCGGCGCACCCACGCGCCAGCGAACCGGCAAGAGCGGCCCGTTCTGGTCGTGCAGTCGCTACCCCGACTGCAAAGGCACGCTGCCGGTGGCAACCGGCACGTCCAGGCGTGGTGCCTCGCGTCCACGCCGTACCAGTGGCGGTGGCCGCAAAGGCGCCTGACCGCCCCCGTTCCCCGTGAGCCATGCCCGCCATCGGCGGCGTGGCCCGTGTCCCGCATGCCCTGCGGGACGCCCCAGCGCGCAACGCCTTCTTGCTCCGTGTGCGCGTCCCGTCCGGCCGGCCCCGGCCGCGGGACCTGAAGGTGGCTTCTCCGCGAACCGCACCCCGCGCGTTCTCCTCGTCTGCATTCCTTCCGCCGCTGCGAAGGGTCCCCCGATGGCTTGCCTGTGCGAGCCATCCGGAGACCCTTCGCGGTCAGCGGTATTCGGTGCCGGTGCCCGCCGGCGCAAAAACGGGCTCCCTTTGTGCGCGGATGTGCGCCAGACGATGCCGGCCCCAGCCACGACATGGGCCGGGTGTGATTGCTGGATGAGCAGACGGTTCTAGCGACGACCGGGCCTGCCAATCAGCCCACGGGTGGTTCTTCTTTCCTCCCGAGCCGAAGGCCCCTGGGGCCTTCGGCGCCTTTCTCCTGCCTTTCAACGCCCCGGCCAGGGCGATGGCCCTGCGCCACACGAACGGGAGACCCACATGACCGCCAACATTGCAATCCGCCTCACTACGCACCGCCGATGCACCGAACTGCAAGGCGATCGGCAATTCCATGGCCGTGCTGTGCGTCGCGTGGCTGGGGACGCCGGCTGGTGCAGTACCTGCACAAGACGGGATCGATCGCTTCGGATTGATGCAAGACGCGGCCGGCGGGTCGCGCGATCCTCCCTCCTGCATTGCCGACGCATCGGCAACAGCCAGCAGCCAGGGTGTCCAGACTGCCGTGGGTTCCGCCCACGCCACCCGCCAGTTCGCCCCGGCATCTCTCCGGCGAACGCTGCCCACCGGGCATCGATGCCACCTTCCTCCAACCCACGGGATGTATGCCGCGTCCCGTCAGGGGCGTGTCGTCAACCCGGTCGATATCAGGACTTCCCATGGACACCATCACCCGACAAGACCGCATCACCCTCAAGAACCTCAAGGTCGCGGATTTCGCGAGCGAGGAAACGCTGTGCTTCACCGCCACCGTCATGTTCGACGGCAGGCCCATCGCCGAAGCCCGCAACGACGGACACGGCGGCTCGACGTTCGTGCGCGCGTTGCAAGGCCAGGCCGCGCTGCTGGCCCAGGCCGAGGAATTCGCCAAGAGCCTGCCGCCGGCATCGCTCGACGTCGAACGCGAAGACGACGAGCCGCTTCTCATCGACATGACGCTCGACTTCCTAGTGGACCAATTGGCCGATGCCATGCACGCGGAGCGCAAGCTGCGCACCGCGTTCAACCGCGACATCGGCAACAAGGTGCTGTTCATCAAGGACGGCAGGCTGCTGTTCCTCAAGGGCATCAAGCTCAAGGCCATTGCCGACCGCGCAGCGTATTTCGCAAAGCTGCGCAGCCGACAGGACCAGCCCATCGTCATCCTGGCCGAGCTGCCAGCGGACGAGGCATTCGCCATCTGGAAGCAGCATGTCCTGGGCGACAAGCCCCGCTGATCCAGCCTCACCGCACCGTCATGACCGCCCCGCACTTGCTGCGGGGCTTTTCTTTGTCTCTGCGTACATCAATCGGGGCTGGACCAGATGCCGATTTCCAACTGACGTGGCGCGCCCCCCCCACGAAGCTGCCCGCATGCTCGCTGATTCGTCAGCACATGCCAGCAGCCAGGGTTTCAGGCTGCCGCGGGGTTCTCCCCGCGCAACCCACCAGTCCGCATCGCATCCATTGCGCGGACGCGCGTCGCCAAGACGCTGATGCTTTTTTTCAACCGCGTGCGGGAGCTGCCATCCCGTGAGGGACAGGGCCCCGCTTTTCCAAGGAGCCCATCCATGTCCCAGCAAGCCTCTTTCGGCCGATTCGGTCAATTGGCCTTGACCTACTGCGGCAAGTTCCTGCCGCTCGAAGTCCTGCACAGCGCCGCCGGCCACTACATCGGCACGCGCGATACCGAAGGTCCCGTTTCGCGGGAATCTCGTGAGTACTTCCGCAGCCATGCCGCGGCTCAACGTGCCCTCGAAAGAGGCGGCTGGTCCCAGCTCGCCGTTCCCTGATCCAACTGGAGGAATCACGTCATGAACCAGCTACTGCCGCAGGAAGTCGTCGATCAGATCGTTCGGGAAGAACGGCATTTCAGCGCCGCGCCCCAAGCCTTTTTCGAGGCATGGAAGCGTGGTGTCGAGATCGCCGGCCCGCAATGGTTTGGCGATGGCACCCGTGAAGGTCTGAACCAGGCCAAGAGCAAGTGGGATCTGCGCCCCGACATGCTGCGCCTCAACGACGCCCTCGGCGTCCTGAGCAGCGGGGAACGCATGTTCCTGTCCGCGATGGTCAGCTTCTACAACGCGCGCGAGGGCGGTGCCATGCTCAAGCGCTGCCACTTCAACGGGTTGTCGGACTTCGACGGCCTCGATCTGCCTCGTCGCCAGGTGATCGCCGACCTCCTGCTGAACTACAGCGGTTGGTGAGCCGGTCCCCGGCACACCTTCATCACTGCGTTCACGCGACCCCATGAGGGACATGCGCCTCGCCCGAGGCCATGTCCCTCGCGTTTCTCCCCGCCCAGTGCCATCCGGCATCAGGCGGTTCCCCTGCGGATGCCATCGTCCGCAAGGGCTGGCTCCGTTCATTCATCGAAAGGAGCCTTCATGGCCAACAATTACTACGAAGCCACCGGCGTTCTCGTGCTCGACCGTGTGACGCCCGTCATCCAGGCGCTGTTCGGCGCCTTCGCGCTGGACGAGAGCCATCCCGGCAACGGGCAGGCCTACATCGCCCAGATCGCCGAGACCACCAATCCGCAATGGCCGGACGTGCTCGATGGCCTGGAAGACCTGGCCACGCAACTCGGCATTCCGATGCCGGACGACGAAGGGCTTTCGATCCCGCCGCTGCTCGAACTGCTCGCCGTGCACTTCGGTGCCGATGAGGACGAAGAGCTGGGGAACTTGATCGAGCGTCATTCGTTCGAGGACACCGCCGATCTCGACGCATTGTTTCTGATCGCCACCCGATTCGATGACGGCCACCACCTGACCGCCATCCAGTTCGAGGGATGCTGGTATTGCAGCAAGCCGCGGCTGTTCGAGTTCGGCGGCAACGGCTGCTACCTGAGCCGCGAGGTCCGCGTCATCAGTTCCTCCTCGCAGGCCCTCCAGCTCGGCGACCAACTGCGCAAGGCCATTGTGGCCGCCGACATCGAAGAGGCCTCGGCCCTGATTGCGCTGGAGACCATCAATCTGCTGGCGGGCGTCAGCGACGAGCCATTCCGCATGAATTTGCGCCGACGCGTCGCCGAGCGATTGGCCCAAACGCCAACGATCAGCGTCACCTGACGCTGTTTCCTTTCTTTCCACCCACCGGGGTCAATTCCCGGTGGCGGGGATTGGCTCCATCATTATTCTGTTGGAGAAATCCCATGTCCCAGAATCCCAATCCCTTTCTACGCGGCTACTGGAATCTGAAAATCGTCCGCACGCTGTCCATCAGCCACGAGGACGGAAGCCCGCATGTCTGGCGAAACATCCACCAGAGCCAAGAACACCTCTCCGATGAGGAGCTGGTTTCAGCATCCTGCATCGTCACCAGCGATTTCGCCGTAGTCAGCAATGGCCCAGACTCCGTGAGTGCCGAGGTGCTGGCCGAACGCGATGCCGGTGAAGGCGCCTACGGCGTGGTGGGTGCCGTGGTGTACGCGATCCACGGCGACGACTTCGACGGCCTCCCCGTCCACATTGGCGACACTTATTCGGCCGAGGCCGCACGGGAAGTCGTGCAGCGGTTGAGCTTCGAGACCGGCTACTACAGCCGGTGCTGGGAAATCAGCAGCGCGCACATCAGCCACGAAACCGGCCAGTACCTGGCCAACCTGGCTGACCTCGCGACGCCGGAAGCCTTTTTGTTCATTGCGTTCCGGGTTCCCTACAGCCCGGCGATCGGCGTCAAGCTGATTTCCACGCCCTGGACGGGCCAGCACCTGCAGGACGTCGAGGAGATCTCCGCCGAGCAGCTTCGGCAGGAGCACTGCAGCAAGGGCATGCCGGACGACCTGGCACAGATCCTTGCACTGGCCGGCCAGGCCGATGTGCGCATCCTCATTCTCGATGCCGACGCACCCGTGTTGCCGGGCCTGCCGTTGGCCGGCGAATAACTGCCAGACACATCCCCAGCCTACCTTTTCCTCACCGCATGCCGGCCCGTCTCCCGCCAGGGAGCCGGGCCGGTTCACTTTCATAGGAGCGATCCCATGTTCCCCGATCTCATCTCGCCCGTATCGGACTTCGAGCACCAGCTTGGAGCCTGCTTCAATGCCATGAGCCAGGACGATGCCATCGGCCAGATCCTGGTAGTCGAGCGCATGAGCGGCATGCTGCACATGCGCCATATCGCCAGCGCCGACCTGATGGACACCGACGTGGACGACTACGAAATGGTCATCTTCGACGGTGGCAACACAAGCGGGGACACGTGGAAGCACGTGTTCTTTCCGCGTCAGCGCGAGCACTACTTCGTGTACCAAGCCTGACCCCTCCGGCCCCTTTCGAGGGGCTTTTTCTTGTACGCAGCACAGGAATGCGGGCATGTTGCGGTGCCGTTTCCTGCGGGCAGGCCGACCACCCCGGGGCCATGCTTACCCCATGTCCGTCGGCGCTGCCGACACATGCCCAGGCAGTCGAGACCTTCGAGGCTGCAAGCACGGGAAACCGTGCTGGTCGTTTCTTCCTACGGACCTACCGCGTCCATCCACGCCACCCACAAGGGACCTCTCCCTTGCGGGCGGGGAATCCCTTGTTATTTCTCAAGGAGTTTCCCCATGGACCGTTCCCTCATCAAATCCATGATGCCTTCGCTGGTCGCAGGCCATGTGCCCCGTAACGTGCGATCGTTCAAGTACCGCGTGTTCGATGATCAGCCGCTGTCCTCAACGCTGGGCTTTGCCATCGACCCCCAACCCTTCGACGGCAAGGTGGTCGCTGCGACCGACGATGCCATCGTCGTCAAGCTCAAGCCTTCCGAGTTCGCGGTGCTCGATCCCAGCCTGGTGACCACGGTTCCTGCCGAAGGCGCCAAGGTGCATGTCCAACCCTATGCCCGTCGTCGCTTCGACGGACTGCGCGCGGACACGCCGGAGGTCATCACCGAGAAGACTTCGGACGGCACGCCGTACACCATCACGAGGCACATCCTCGGCTCGGCGCCGGCCAAGCTGCCCATTCCCACGCCGCAGTGCATGGAGTTGGGCCAGCTCATCGAGCAGTTGGAAGAGATGCCGGCCCCCGATCGCTTCCGGCGCATCACCCACATGCTGGTGGATGCCGGTGCCCGCGACTTCACCTGGGTCGATCCCACGCCCTCCAAGATCATCGAGACCCCGCCGGCGATCAGCTTCACGGTCTCGACCGCGAAGTTCGAGGGCCGGGTGACGATCCTCTACGACCGCGGCGGAGACACCTACGTGGTGGAACTGCACCGTCAGAACGGTGAATCGGTCGAACTGGTCGATCGGCACGACGAGGTGTATTTCGACATGCTCGGCGAAGTGCTGGAGCGGCTCATCGACGACGGGCGCTGGCGCCAGATCGACGTGAGCATCCTCGACGCGAAGGCGGCCCGTAAGCGCCAAGCCGTCCCGGCATGACGCCCCTCGGCTGACCCGAGGCACCCGCCACGGCGTTCCAGCCATTCCGGCCGCGTGACCTACAGGCCCTTCATCCCATCGGGTGGAGGGCCTTTCTCTTTTTTTAACACAGGAGATTTCATCCATGTCACTGCGATTCAAAGGCGCCGACCTGCGCCCCGTGCTGACCGAAGCCATCGCCAATCAGTGCCGCATCGTCCTGGTCAAGGACCAGGGCGTGTACTTCCTCGCCGAGCGTGGGGAGCGTCGCCCGGATGGACGCCAGCAACTGCTCGCCTACGCCGTCGGCTGCAACCCGGACACCGACCCGTTCGATGACTGGTGGCACCTCGCCGGCCGCGAGCTGGGTGGCGACGATTTTGCGGAGTATTTCGACCCGAAGGACGGCCTGTTCACGCGCCTCCTGCACTCGGCGGACGATCTCGTGCTGTCCGCCACCGCCACGCACCTGTCCTTGGCCGTGGTGCCTCCCGCCTGAAGCGGCAACCGCCGCGCAGCCCTCGCAGCCCCCGCACCGGGGGCTTTCTTTTGTTCGCACCGCGGCCATCGCCGCGCATGCGCGTTCGTCTCCAGCCGCCAAGGCACGCCCCGCGGGCCACAGCGCCGGCATGCCACCGGAGACGACCGCATGAACACATCATCGACCTCGCCGAGGCTGCACCTGCTGCCGGTGTCGCTGCGCACGGCCAACGTCTTCGTGCTGGCACACCATCACCGTCCGGTCCAGGCTGCGAAGTTCGCCCTGGCCGTCACGCTGGTCGACAGCGACCTGATCCGCGGCGTGGCCATCGTCGGCCGGCCGGTCGCGCGGCACCTGGACGATGGCTGGACGCGGGAAGTCACACGGCTGTGCACCGACAGCACACCCAACGCCTGCAGCAAGCTATACGGCGCGGCCTGGCAGGCGGCAAAGTCGCTGGGCTACATCCGCCTGATCACCTACACCTTACCCGACGAAGGCGGCGCCAGCCCGCGCGCCGCCGGCTGGCGGCTGATTGGCGCGCGCGGCGGCGGCGCCTGGAGCCGTCCCAGCCGCCCCCTCGCCGATACCCCGAGCACCTGCGCCGCCCCAAATGCCTGTGGCAGGCGCCGGGCGGCGCGGACAAAGGGAAGCACCCGGATGCCGATTGATTGCTGCCGCGCGCGCGAGGCCCGGCCATGCTGACCCCATGCCTGCTGACGTTGTCAGCGACATGCCAGGCAACCATCGGTCTTCGAGGTTGCGGCGCAGTTCCCACTGCGTGACCGAGCCAGCTCGCACCGCATCCATCCGCGAGCGGCCACCAGCCTCTGGTGGCGGATGCTTTCGCCTTATCAACCCACCGCGGGGTTACGCACCTTCCCCGCATGCGTGGGCCGGTGTGTCTCCGCTTCATCCCAATGGAGATTCACCATGAACACCACGTCCAACGAGAAATCGTATTTCGACCTCCACACCTCGGGCATCGGCTACGTCCAGCGTGTCCGTGAAGTGCCCGTCCGGGGCGGCCGCCGTGCGCAGCCTTTCCTTGCTTGCACCATCGCCGCGCTGGTCGGCCCCGCCCGGGACCCCAGCTACCGCTACTTCGACGTCAAGGTCTCGGGTGCCGAGGCCAAGAAGCTCGTTCAGCGCTACATCGGCGTTGACGATCCCAAGCAGCGCCCGCTGGTGCGATTTCGCCTCGGTGACCTGTGGGGCGATGCGTACATCCGCGACAAGGGTGAGCAGAAGGGTCAGGCCGCCGCGTCCCTCAAGGCGCGACTGCTCAAGGCCGAACTGATCGACCGGGCCGAACTGGCTTCGATCGAGCAGCACGAGCTGATCACCCGCGGCATCGGCTATCTCAATCGTGTGAAGGACGTCACCCCAAAGGCTGGCGACTCGTTCCTCTCTTGCACCGTCGCAGCACTGGCCGGGCCTGTCGATGAACCGGAGTATCGGTACTTCGACACCATCGTCGCCACCCCGGAAGCCGAGCATCTGGTTCGCCGGTGCGTTCAGGCCATCGAGGGTGACCGCAAGGTGCTGATCGCCTTCCGTCTGAACGACATGAAGATCGATCCGTACATCCGCACCAAGGGCGAGCACGCCGGGGAACCGGCCGCAAGCCTGGAATCGACGCTGGTCCACATCGGTCTGATCAAGATCGACGGCACCCAGGTCTATCCGACGAGCCAGGCGCAACCCGAGGCGCCGCCGGCCGAAGACGCATCCGCGTCCGAAGCCGACGACGCCATCGACACGGCCACCGAGCCCGCCGAGCGCGAGCCCGAGGCGCAAGTCGAGGAGCAGGAGCCGGCATTGGCTGCTTCGTTCTGATACGGCATGGCCCCTCACGGGGCCTTGTCGCTTCTCTTCCCGCATCCGCCGCGTCCCCATGACGCGCGCTTGCGCATTTCATCCCCCGAGTTCCGCGTGGTCTCACCGCCGCGCGGTTACCGCATTTCTCAAAGGAGATCAGCCATGTCTCTGGCATCCCGTTTTGCTCCGCAATCCCCGATCCTGCGCTCCGATCGTCCACTCTCGGACGACCGCATTCGTGCCGTCGTTCCGTCGATCTTCGCCGACGCTCCGCATGGGAGCCGGTCCGATCGGTATGCCTACATACCGACCTCGACCGTGCTGACCAAGCTGCGCCAGGAGGGCTTCGAGCCCTTCATGGTGTGCCAGACACGCGTGCGCAACGAAGACCGGCGCGAGTACACGAAGCACCTCATCCGACTTCGCCATGCGAGCCAGATCAACGGCGACGAGGCGAACGAGATCATCCTGCTCAACAGCCACGACGGCACGAGCAGCTATCAGATGCTCGCCGGCATGTTCCGGTTCGTCTGCCACAACGGCCTGGTTTGCGGTGACACCACCGCCGACATCCGCGTTCCCCACAAGGGCGACGTGGCCAGCCAGGTGATCGAAGGTGCCTACGGAGTCCTCGAAGGCTTCGAGCGCGTGCAGAACGCGCGCGATGCGATGCGCACCATCACCCTCGATGAGGGCGAAGCGGAGGTCTTTGCAAACTCCGCGCTCGCACTCAAGTACGACGATCCAGCCAAGTCCACGCCTGTCACGGAGAGCCAACTGCTGGCACCCCGGCGATGGGACGACCGCAAGAACGACTTGTGGGCCGTCTTCAACCGCGTCCAGGAGAACCTCGTCAAAGGGGGCCTGAACGGACGCACGGCCAACGGCCGCAATCAGCGCACCCGTCCGGTGCAAGGCATCGACCAGAACCTGCGCCTGAACCGGGCGTTGTGGCTGCTGGCCGAAGGCATGCGCCAGCTCAAGGCGTGATGCCACGCGGACCTCGCCCACCTCGGGCGAGGCCATTTCCTCTCATCCACCGGGTGCCGTCGGCGGCCCGTCATTCATCATCAGGAGAACCATCATGGCAACCCCATCGGCTTCCGAGAAATCGGTTGCGCCCATCGTCGTCCCCGGCCAGCTCACGCTGCGTACCATCCGCGGCAAGAACGGCCCGTTCACGGTTGGCCGCCTCGCCACGCACCTCGGTACTTTCGAGGTCAAAGACCCGGAGCTGGAGCAGTACCCCGAAGGCAAGTACGACGGGGAATTCATCATCAGGTACATCTTCCCGAAGTCCTATCCGGTCGGCGGCGGCATGCGGTTCGAGATCCGTGCCAGCCTCGACGGCATGACGCTCAACGGCATCGACAAACTCAGCCGCGACGAAGCCCGCAGCTTCGCCACCCAGGACGTCGATCCGCTCGATGAAGAGCAAGGGGCGCAGCCTGCGACAACGCCGGCCAAGCCGACCAAAGCGTCCAGGCCCGCCAAGCCCGCACCCGTGCAGGCGTCCGCGGACCCGATGGTCGATACCACGCCCTTTGGCGTGGATGCGCCGCCACCTGCTGAGGCTGCTGCCCCCGGCAGCACCCAAGACGGTGACCCCGCGCTCTTCGGCCTGCTGTGGCCGCTGGGCGAGTCCGTGAAACTGGATTCGACCATCGACCGCCGCGCTTTGCGTGCACAGATCGCCCGCCTGGGCGAGCTGGGCTACGCGCTGGACTTCAAGACGCAGGAGTGGAGCCGCCAGGCCGAACTGCAACCTGCGTGATCGTAGACGCCGCATGCGCGGTGTTCTTCATCCACCCGCCGGGGTTCCTTCCCCATGCGGGGGAGGCCCTGGCCATCTTCTGGAGGTCTTCATCATGTCCACCATCGCTTGCGATATCCCCCGCTCCGCGCTGGATGAACCCGCGTGGCGGGCTCTCTGCGAGACGGCAGCCGCACAAGCCACCAAGGGTTGCGGACTGTCTCACGACTACTACGTCGAACGCTTCAGTTCGGCGATCGACGCGCAACTCGGTCGATTGCCGGAAGAACAGCGCGCACAGGCGCTGAAGATCGCACAGGAATGGGACTACGCAACACCGGCCGAACGGCAGGAAACCCAGGACTGGAATGCGGAGCATGGCTATTGCTCGCATGGGATCGAGTTCGGCTGCTGTCCGGCCGGTTGTGATCGCGACGATGACGACTGGGACTAAGGGTAAGGCATAGGTTTTCCTTCGCTGCACCTGCGGCATTCCATCACCCACTGGGGGTTCTTCCCCACGGGGAGGCCTCCAGCTCAACTTTTCGAGGAGGCCTCTCATGGGCTGGTATTTCTCTCCCCAATCGCGGTCTGAACTGATCGCGGAACTGATCGCACCACAGCAGACCGAGCGCGTCAGCGCGAAGGTTATCGCTCACGCATTGCGCGGCAACGTGCTGTGGTCAGTGGTCGAACTGACCGCCAAGGTCGAAGGTGTGCATCGTGATCTCGCGCCGGGCCAGTCCTTGCGCTACATCCGCTGCGATCTGCTGGAACGCAGCGGCAACCAGTGGGGCTACAAGCCGTTGGAAGAGTCCATGCACCCGTACTACTACTCGTGCCCGCTGTCCTATCTGGACCTCGCACCGGAGCAGTCCGCCGACTGGCGTGCAGGCGTTCGCGCCTACCACGCACGGCGGCGCACACCCACGGCTGTCACGGCTCCCGCCGCGACGCTGATGGCCTGAGCCAGGAGGAACCAACATGGACCCGATCCTGGCTGCGCTCTCACCCTCGCTGCTGGCACTCGTTGAAGGAAGTTTGTCCAACGACGAAGTGTCCTCCGACGAGGAGATGCTGGAGTACTTCATCAGCAACGGCCTCACCGAGGAACAGGCACGGCAGGCACTGACCTACCGCGACCAGTACCTCAACAACATCTACCTGGACGGCTTCACGCCGATCACCGCGGTGGACGAGGCGCTTCACTTCAACCCGCACACCCGGCAGTTCGAGCCGGACTGAGCGATTTTCTTCCACCCCCTGGGGCAGTACTTGCCCCAGCGGGCGGTGCTGTTCCCGTTAATCCGAGGACACCACCATGCTCGCAAACACTTCTTCCACCACGCTGTACCGCATCGACGAATGCCCGGACGTGATGGCCGACGCTTGCGTCGGCGATGACCAGGGCAACCTGATCTTCCTGTCCATCTGGGCGCGCGACACCGCCGTCCAGCAGTTCCTGGCTCGCCTGACCCTCGGGCGCGACGAGCAGGGACTGGACCAGTTCCACATCATCACCGACCAGGGCGGCAGCGTCCCGGTGTTCATCGGCAACGTCGATCGCCTGGAAAAGCGCGTCACGCGCGCCTATCGGCGAACGCTGTTCGGTTCGCTGTCCAACGTGTGGCTGTTCGACCGCCGCTGCGTCAAGCCCGACAAGGCCAACGCCAGCGCACTGGCACTGCTGCCGCGCGACAGCGCCCACCGGCTCGACCGCCTGTGGATGCTGGTGCGGGACACCTGCCCATTGCCGCTGCTCGACCACTGGCGCGAGACCGTGCTGGAACTGCTGCAAAGCCGCGAGATGCTGGCCCGCCTTCCGTTCGCCCTCGGGCCGCTGGAAGGCCATCGGCTAGCCATCGACGTGCCGGCGCTGACCTTGGCGCTGGGTTCGCTGATCCGCAGTGATGTGCTCACCGCCTATCCATACCCGGCCAAGATCTGGACGCCGGAAGTGGTAGCGGCCTGACCCACCCACGGAGGCACGCCTTGGCGTGCTTCCGTGTTTCCTCCCCGCCAACCAGGAGACTTCCATGGCCCTCATGTTCCCGCGGCTCGCCCGCAATTTCGCTAAGAACGGTTACTACCCGACTGACGAACCCACGCTCGAAAGAGCCCTCAACGCACTGATGCCCAGCGACGGGCCCATGTGCATCCTCGATCCCTGCGCCGGCGAAGGCGTGGCGATCGCCGAAGCCGCCCATGCCCTCGGGCGCGAGCAGGCCAAGGCGTTCGCGGTCGAGTTCGACGCGGAGCGGGCACGCCATGCCCGCGGCCTGGTCGATCACTGCCTGCACGCGGACCTGATGGACACGATGGTCTCCAAGCAGTCGTTCGGGCTGCTCTGGCTCAACCCGCCGTATGGCGACTTGTCCAAGGACGTCAACGGCAACATCGGCTATCAGGGCCAGGGCCGTGCCCGCCTCGAAAAGCTGTTCTATCAGCGTTCGCTGTCGCTGTTGCAGTACGGCGGCGTGCTGGTCTTCATCGTCCCCGCCTACGTGCTCGATGCGGAGCTGGTCGGCTGGCTGACACGCCACTACACGGACCTGCGCATCTACCGAGCGGTGGAGACGCAGTTCAAGCAGGTGGTGATCTTCGGCCGAAGGGTGCGACAGCGTGAACAGGCTCCCGATGGCGTCAAGGCCGTGCGCAATCTGCTGCTGCAGGTTGGGCTTGGCGAAGTCGAAGCCGAGGAGCTGCCGAGCGATTGGCCGTTCCTGCCGTACATCGTCCCCGCCAGTCCGGCCGAGCCGGAGCATTTCTTCCGCGTGACGATGGAGCCGGAGCAGTTCGCCGATGAAGTCGGCCGGCTGCAAGGCCTCTGGCCGTCGCTGGACACGCACCTGGGGGCCGCGCAGCAGTCGCTGCGTCCGCCGGCGCGTGCCTTGTCCCACTGGCATCTCGCCCTGGCTCTGGCCGCGGGTGCGATCTCGGGGGTTGTGCGCTCCAAGACCGGGCGCGTGCTCGTCGTCAAGGGTGACACCCACAAGGACAAGACGCTCCAGCGGGAATTCACCGAACGCGACGACGGCTCCATCGCCGAGACCCGCATCCTCACCGACAAGTTCGTGCCCGTCATCCGCGCGTGGGACATGACGCCTGGCTCCCCGACACGGGGCGAGGTGCTGACCATCCGCTAATCCCCCGGACGCCTGACGTCCTGCTGCACTTCATCGAAGGAGAAACACCATGCTCTCACGTCTGTTCCAGCGGCCCGCGCCGCACAAGCAACCCTTGTTCGCACCGGCCTCGTTGCAGTTGAGCGAAAAGGTGCACTGGCTGGCCCGCCGAGGTCTCATCGATCCCTTGTCCTATGTACAGCGCCACGTGCGCGGCGACTGGGGCGAGATCGACGAGGCCACCCGCCAGGCCAACGATGTCGCACTCGATCAGGACAACCTGATGATCTCCCAGTACCGGATCACGCCGGAACTGGTGTTGATCGTGAAGACCAGCGAAGACCACCAGACCACGGTGGTCCAGCTTCCCGAAGAGCGCGACCTGATCTGAAGGCACCACCTCGTCATCCCATCCACCTGACGGAGCCACTTCACTCCGCCAGGGGTGTCGTGGCTCAATAACCTTTCAAGGAGGAGCCCATGGCATCACATCGCATCGAAACCTACTGCCAGAGGCTGGCGTTCCCCATCGGGGCGCTTATCTTCAGCAGAGCCGTTGACCGCCTGGTCCGCGCGGGTCGCCTCGACCCAATCCCGTACTTCAGGCGCCACACCCGTGGCGACTGGGGAGACGTCAACGTCCAGCAATGGCAGGCCAACAGCACCGCGCTTCAATCAGGTGCTTCGCTGGAGTCGCACTACGTGATCCACCCAGGGCTGGCCATTCGCATCGTTACCGACGCGCAGCGCAGCGCCACCGTCATCGTGTTGCCGTCCGAGGACTGAGCACGGTTCACTCGCAGGCCACCCAGGCCCGCACCTTCAACCTTCGGCCACGCGCCGATTCTCTTCCCACTCCGGGGCATGCCATAGCCCCGTTGGGGGTGGTGCATGCCCCATTTTCTTTGGAGCATCACCATGTCCCTCGATCTCGACACCACTACCGCTGAAGCCACACCCGTGCAGGGCGAACTGCTCGACGCGGAATCCAACCCTCTGACCCTGAGCCTTCAGGATTTCGTTGGCGAGTTCGGCGACGAACTGCTCGACGCCCTCAACAGCGCCAATCCGCCGGTCTATACCGGCCAACCGCAGGCGCACCGGCAACTCATCGTCGCCAGCCTCAAGCGCAAGCTGTTCCCGGCCCAGGCCGAAGTCGTCCACGCTGCTGCCGAGCTGCTGATCGACCGTGGCGAACGCGCCGCGATCGTCAACGGCGAGATGGGTTGCGGGAAGACGACCGTCGGCATCGCCACGGCTGTCGTGCTCAACGCCGAAGGCTACCGCCGCACTCTGGTGCTTTCGCCACCGCACCTGGTTTACAAGTGGCGGCGCGAGATCCAGGAGACGGTAGCGGGCGCCAAAGTGTGGGTGCTCAACGGGCCGGATACGCTCGTCAAGCTCATCAAGCTGCGTGAGCAGTTGGGTGTCCAGCCCACGGGTCAGGAGTTCTTCGTCCTGGGCCGCGTGAGGATGCGGATGGGCTTCCACTGGAAGCCCGTTTTCACCACGCGGCGCACCCGCCACGGCGACGTGGCAGCGTGCCCGGACTGCGGCACGGTCATCACCGACCTCGACGGCGAGCCGGTCAACCCGGTCGCGCTCGAAGCCGAGGAATCCCGCAGGAAGTGCGGCCATTGCGCTGCGCCCCTGTGGACACTGATCCGCCCGCGCAGCCTGTCCGGCAGCGACCAGTCCTCGGCCGTGCTCAAAGCCTTGAAGCGCATCCCGACGATCGGGGAAGTCACCGCGCAGAAGCTGATGCAGAAGTTCGGCGACGGCTTCCTGGCCTCGATGCTCGGCGACAACATTCACGAGTTCATCAACCTCATGGATGGCAACGGCGAGCTGGTGTTTTCCGACCGTCAAGCCACGCGCATGGAACGTGCGATGGCCAACATGGAGTTCGGCTTTGGCGAGGGCGGCTATCAACCGTCCGAGTTCATCAAGCGCTACCTGCCGCAAGGCACGTTCGACCTGCTCATCGCCGACGAGGCCCACGAGTACAAGAACGGCGGCAGCGCCCAGGGCCAGGCCATGGGCGTGCTGGCGGCGAAGGCTCGCAAGACCTTGCTGCTGACCGGCACGTTGATGGGCGGCTACGGCGACGATCTGTTCTACCTGCTGTTCCGAGCCCTTCCCGGGCGGATGATCGAAGACGGCTATCGCCCGACCACGAGCGGCAGCATGACCTCGGCCGCGATGGCGTTCATGCGCGATCACGGTGTCCTGAAGGACATTTATTCCGAGAGCACCGGGACGGCGCACAAGACCGCGAAAGGCACGAAAGTCAGTGTCAGAACGGTCAAGGCCCCGGGCTTCGGCCCGAAGGGTGTGCTGCGCTGCATCCTGCCGTTCACGATCTTCCTCAAGCTCAGAGACATCGGCGGCAATGTCCTGCCGCCGTATGACGAAGAGTTTCGTGAAGTCGCGATGGACACGGCGCAAGCCGCGGCCTACCGCGATCTGGCAGGTCGGCTGACCGCGGAGCTGAAACAGGCTCTGGCGCGACGCGATACTACCTTGCTCGGTGTAGTCCTCAATGTGCTGCTGGCCTGGCCGGATTGCTGCTTCCGGTCGGAGACCGTTGTGCATCCGCGTACGCGCAACACCCTGGCGTTTGTCCCGGCTCAGTTCAACGAGTTCGAGATCAGCCCCAAGGAGCGTGAGCTGATCGACATCTGCAGGGAAGAGAAAGCACAGGGCCGCAAGGTTCTGGCCTACACCGTCTATACCGGCACGCGCGACACGACTAGCCGGTTGAAGGTATTGCTGGAGCAGGAAGGCTTCAAAGTGGCGGTACTGCGCGCAAGCGTGGATGCCAGCCGCCGCGAGGACTGGATCGCCGAGCAGTTGGACCGTGGCATCGACGTGCTCATCACCAATCCGGAGCTTGTCAAGACGGGATTGGACCTGTTGGAGTTTCCGACGATCGTGTTCATGCAGTCGGGCTACAACGTGTATTCGCTCCAGCAGGCGGCACGCCGCTCTTGGCGTATCGGGCAGAAGCTGTCCGTGCGCGTGATGTACCTGGGCTACGCCGGCTCCTCGCAGATGACCTGCCTGGAGCTGATGGCCAAGAAGATCATGGTCTCGCAGTCCACTTCGGGCGATGTACCCGAATCGGGGCTCGATGTCCTGAACCAGGATGGTGATTCCGTGGAGGTCGCATTGGCCCGGCAATTGGTAACTGCGTGATCTGCTGTCTGCCGGCATCCTTTCGGGGGTGCCGGCATTTTTCTAGGAAATTGCTGCTCGGAGGATTCGATCACCGCCCCGCTCCCAGCGCGGGGAAGGCTAAACTGATTAGACAATACCGAGATTCAAGGAGGCACTGTGGCTATGGTGATCGAAGCAGCATATGCAGATGGTACTGGTGCAGCCAACGCACTGCATATGTCTCAGGCGCAGTGGGAAGAGTTGCAACGGGCGTACTGCGTCGGTGATCTGCTGATGCCTTGCTGCAACGCTCCAGCGATTCCCAAGGTTAGTGCTAATGGGTACCCCTTCTTTGCGCATCTAGGAGGTGCGTGCAGTACTTCCGAAGAAAGCCAATGGCACCTGGCGGCCAAGATACTTGTGCGCAGCGTGCTTGAAGATCTTGGATGCCGTGCCTCGGTTGAAATGCCGGGTTCGGGTGATGCAGGTCGCTGGCAGGCTGATGTCTGGGGTGAGCGCAATGGGGTTAGGTTGGCTGTCGAGATCCAAAGATCGTATCAGTCGCTCCGTGACTACCGTAAACGCCAAGAGCGGTACCGCGAGGCGGGCGTCAAGTCTCTTTGGTTGCTGCGGCAGGAGCGATATAGCACACTCACCAAGAGCATGGGAAAGGAGCGTCTGCGCACCGAGTTTGGGGGCAAGTTCCCTTCGGCCGGCCACTTCGGCCCGTGCCTTTCTGACCTGCCGGTCGCGATGCTTGAGCTAGATCCGGCCCCAACGGTCAAGGGTGCCGGATTCTTCAACGCAACCCTTCCAAACATACTTGAAGCAGTGCTTAGTGAGCGCTTTCTTTGCATCAACGGTCTATGGTGTATCGATAACCTAGACTCGATGAATAACGCCGCCAGACTCTCGCGCGAGCGTTTTGCAGCCAATCGCTTGGCTGCAAAGATGTAGCTCGACTGTGGTGTTGCTCGACATGCGCCGACGCAGCACCGACACTCCAGATTCCCTGGTTCACACTCAAATGCCAGCGGCACGCATTCGCGCCTCCAGCTCATCAAGGAATGGCGAGCGCCCAAAGCGCATAGGGCCATAGCGGCCATCAACGAAGCCCGAATACAGCATGTGGACCTCGTCGCGAGCACGTGTGAGTCCCACATAGAAGAGCCGGCGACTTTCGCGCAACTTCTCTGGAGTTTCATTGCGCCACGGCAGATTTCCGAGGTCGAGTCCAACCATGATGACGACGTCGTACTCACAGCCCTTTGCGGAATGCAGTGTCAGCAGATTCAGGTGATCGGGCGAACCGTCCCGACCGCCCAAACTAGTGATGTCTAGCGAAGCCAGTGCACCGCCTTCGGCGAGCGCTGCCGTCATGCGATCCAGTTGCTCTTTCTGATCAGCGAGCGCCAATTCAGCCGCCAGCAGATGATCCACTACACCGTTGCGCAACGAAGCAACAAATTCTCGCGCAGGTTGCTGGTCAGCGCGCAGCTCCCATAGCAAGGCGGTTAGCTCTTGCTCTTCGCGCTTGGCCTGTGAATCGTCCAAGCTCGCCCGATGAAATGCGCGATAGCGGTCGAGTAGTCCACGCAATTGTGGGCGTCCAACACGCCAGCCACCCGCGCACCACGCCGCACAATCTTCTACCCAACTTGTTAGGGCAACCTTGCGGTAAGGTGCTGCGGTATCCACACGGATGTAATCGAGACCGCCGGTTGCCACAGCTTTAGCCACGATATCGCCTGCGCGATAGTCTTTGTATAGGATCGCGATATCGCCCAGTGTTCGTCCCGGCTTGGAGGCTAAGGCCGCCGGAATGATCTGCGCGACGGCGTGCGCAGCCTGGTCCGCCGTACCACCCGGGCGCAGGACAAATTCGATGGTCGTTTGTCGCGCAGGATCGCTCGCTTGATAGCCTCGGGCTTCTCCAAGCGCCATCTCTGACGCAGTCACGATCCCTGCACCAGAACGGTAATTTAATTGAAGCTGGACAGGCTCAATGTCTCTGCGAGCCGCCAATTCCATGAGCAACGCGCCATCAGCCCCCGTAAATCCATATATCGACTGATCCGCATCCCCGACAGCGAAAAGTCGGACACCCCCGTCGAAGGCAAGGCGTTTGACGATGCGATGCAGTGCTACACCTAAATCCTGGTACTCATCCACCGCGAGCACGGGGAATTTTGCCTGAACCAGAGGTAGTACCCAGTCGTGCTCGGCGATCAAACGTTGGCCGAAGACAACCATGTCATCGTAGTCAATCAGCCCCTCGTCGCGCAGAGCGGCCTCGTAGGTCTCGGCCCAGGCAGCGAGTTCCTCCTCGCTACGCCAAGCGACGCTATTTCGATTGAGCACGGAACGGCGATGCCGTCCGAGGTCAATAACTTTGTACGGATGGTTCTGGCCGAAAAGCGCATCTCCAGTTTGCTTCAACAACCGATCACTGACTCGTTGAGTGGCCACCGAAAGTGGGAAAGATATGGGCAGGCCGGCCAGGCGTCCATACGGCATCAAGAGATGACGCAGACAGAACCCATGGACCGTACCAATGAAAAGATTAGGTGCCTGCTGAAGTCCCAAGCTTTCAATTCGGCGAGCGAGTTCGCGAGCGCACTCCTGACTATAAGTGATGCACGCAACGCCACGAGGGGCCTCGACGTCTTCGGCTAGGATGCGGGCGAGCTTTAGGACGAGTGTCTTGGTCTTACCGCTCCCGGGACCGGCGAGTACCACACAATGTCCTTGAGAGTTGTAGGCTGCCAACTGACCCGGATTCCCAGCCAGTTCGGCAGCCTGAGCCAAGTAGGCTGTGCTGACACTACGCGATGGCGTCACGGATATGCTCCAGAGCGGAACGAATGTAAGCCGGACAAACGTCCTGTGACACCGACGGTGCAAGTGCCTGCGCAAACCTCCCCTTTCCGATCCTCTCGATCAATCTGAGCAGCCAGTCTTCATCAACCTGATCAGGATCGTCCACCCACTGCTGCAAGGCATTCAGAGTTTCTCTCCTTAATCGCGGCAGTTCCTCCCGAATTACCTCCTGCATGTCCTGCGCCAGTCCACCTGCAAATAGTTCGGGCTCCAACGTGTTCTCGTTGACGAAGTATCCGTACTGCTCGGCAAGCTCGATCACTTCATCCGCATCCAAGTTTTCGTGATCGACACCGCCCTCAATCACGTCAAGGACATTGATAAGCCGCCTGCGAACCAATGGATGATTACCATTGGTTGGATCCCGGTCCGTCAGGATCACATGGGGAATGTTGAGTCCTTCAGGGCCCAGTAGCTTCACATACGGGGTGAAGTTAGTCCCCCCCACCGAGCACACAGTGATTCCAAGCATATCGAGGGGAATATCGAGTACCTCGGCAAACGCGGGAACGATGAAGCGCTCGGCGTCGCCTTCGACCAGAATCACCCCCCGAGAAAAGAAAATCTCGCCGCGAGTGACGTCAATGTAACGTTGAAGATCCTCTTCATCCCGCTGCGTGAAAGGTGCGTTTGCTGTCGAGACCGCGACAGTCTTGCCTTCCGCTGTGTCATGGCGCAGCAGAACAATAGATCTGATCGGCGCAACGCTTGCGATATGTGGCGAGTGGGTTGTGAGGATTGTCGTAAGCGGTGGCTGTTCCTCACCATCTTCCGCCCCCGTGCCAAGGAAGTAACGATAGATTAGACGCTGCACGTGCGGGTGCAGGT
This sequence comes from Acidovorax sp. T1, assembly GCF_002176815.1. Taxonomy (NCBI): domain Bacteria; kingdom Pseudomonadati; phylum Pseudomonadota; class Betaproteobacteria; order Burkholderiales; family Comamonadaceae; genus Acidovorax; species Acidovorax sp. T1. The sequence continues at coordinate 3,612,891 of NZ_CP021648.1, forward strand.
GCGCTTCGGGCTCCTCGACTACGAAGAAGGTGTGGTCGCGCTCTCCATCGGAAACGAGGCGGTCCAGTTCGAGACTCTTCAGCGCCAGGAAGATCAGGTTCGCGGTTCCCAAACTGGCATCGCCGACTCCGCGTACGCCGTTGTCGATCAGCAGCCGCAGGCTGCGCAGCAACGCGTCGACTCTAGTTGGTGCAAGTCCGAGCGATACCGGAACGGCATGTTGCCCCCCAGCGATGGCGATCAGCCGTTCGCTGATCCGTTCTGCTGTCGCTACCACTTCCTCGTGTCCAGCCAGCTCTCGCTGTGCTTGGTCGACCTGATCCTGAATCTCCTCACGGGCGTCATCATCCAACGACGCGGCAAGATCCTCAATGAGCGGCCTCAATGGCGAATTGCGCCAGCTCGCAAGGTCCTTCTCAGCGTCACGCAGGGCTACCTGAACATCTATTGGCAACATCCGGCGGAGTGCGCCGCCGATACGCATGTCGGGATCGTCGCCACCGAAGATCACATACTCATAGTCCTTCAACGATTCCGGAGCGCGCCCCAGGCCCGCCTTAGGCTGGAAGCGGTAGGTGAGTCGGGCCACCATGGGTGGGCCAGGATCAATCACGCAATCGTTGAGGTGAGCCATCAGTCGGGGATCGTTTGTGAAGTCCGTTAGATCCACAGAGACCTCAATGGTCGCACCAACCTTGTCTTCGCCAAGTCCGTCCCAGAAATGTTCAAGCCCCAGTTGTCGATCGCGCTCAGACAAGCCCGGATCAAGGATCAACTGCAGGCCGCGAATGAAATTGCTCTTGCCAACCTTGTTCTCTCCCACGATGACGATACTTTCCCCCGTCTCGACATCAACATCCGAGAAATTGGCGAAATTGATCAACCTGACCCGAGAAACCCTCATTTACGCCCCCGTCCACTGGTGTTTTAACAAATAGTAGCAGTCAAGCGGCCGGCCTCCATCCGCCGACCGCGACCGAGCTTTTCCGTTACGGCCCCCTCAAGGCCGCTTTTGTTCGACTAGACCGCTGCCGGTAAATCGGACGCAGCGTGGTTCGCATTGTTTGCTGCTGCCCCGGGTCTTAGCGGCGATGGTGAGGGCTCGATGTTTCAGGACGCCGAGCTTATGTGCCCCTCTCCACCTTGGTTTCACCATCCCGAACGCCGCCTGCTGGCTGGAGTCCTCGGCCTGCTCTGGTCGGTGCTGGCTGGCGGCTGCGCTACGACGACTGCGCCGCCCGCACCTGATGCCATCGAGGAAGTCTCGGCCGCGCCCGAACCCGAGGCGCCCGAGTACATCCCCGTCGTGCGCTACGGTCGCTACACGCTGGTCGAGCTGGCACCCAGAGCGGCGCAGCGCGACCTGCTGTTGCAGACCATCGACGTGTCCATGCCCGAAGATGCCCGTGCCACCGTCGGCGATGGGCTGCGGCATGTGCTCAAGCGTAGCGGTTACAGCCTGTGCCAGACGGCACACGCGGTAATCGAGCTGTACGCGCTGCCGCTGCCGGCGGCGCACCTGCACCTCGGCCCCATGACCTTGCGCGATGCGCTGCTCACGCTGGCTGGCCCGGCCTGGGAACTGCACGCGGATGACCGCGCACGGCAAATCTGCTTCGAACGGCCCGCCGACAGCGCGGTCATCGAACCCGCATCCGAGCCACCCGCCGCCGAGGCGGTGCAGACGTTCCCGCTGGAGCCTTCGGTTTCGGGAGGCCAGCCATGAGCTCCCCACAGTCTGCCCGGCGCCCGGGCGCCGTCGTGGTGGTGCAGAGCCTTCTGTGGCTCTGGTTGGTCTTCCTCAGCGTCTTGGTGGCCCTGGGCTACCAGGCCCTCAGCGACCAGGCCGACCAGGAGCGGCTGGATTCCCGCCTGCAACGCCTGGAAGTGCAGGCAACTGGCTTGGCCGAGACGATCGAGGCCATCCAGCAGCGCCCGGCCGTCGCGACGGACGCTGACCTCAAAGACACCCGCCAGATCCTGGAAGCACGCGCGGCCCAGGTCGAGAAATCTCTCAGTGGCTACGCAGCGGCCGACGACCTCCAGGCGCTTCGCGCGGAGGTCGAGCAGATCAAGGCGCGCCAAGCCGCCGCACGTGCCACCGCACCCGCCCAGCGGCGCGCATCGCGCACGTCCGCCGCCTCCAAGACCGAGCTGTCGCCGCTGTCATTCCGCGTCGTCGGCGCCGAACTGCGCGCCGGCCAGCGCAGCGTGTCCGTCGCGCCGAGCACCGGGGACTTCACGCCCGCCCAACTTCAGGTGCTGCTGCCCGGGGATGCGGTCGGCCCGTGGCGCCTGCAGGCGATCGAGGGCAACACCGCAGTGTTCCAGGCCGGCAACCACACCCGCCGCGTGGCGATTCCCTGACCGGAGCACCCCATGAAGCCGTCGATCCTCCTTTTCGCGGTCCTGGTGGCGTCGTCGCAATGGCCCGCCTGGGCGCAGCAGCCCGCAACGACCCCGGCGCGCAACGCACAGAGCCAGGAGCGCCCGCTGGCCGCCCGCGTGCTGGACGACCGGGTGGCAACCGAATGGGGCTTGCAGCCACAAGAATGGGCACGCTACCGCGAGCTGATGGATGGGCCGCTGGGTATCTACTCGCCCAACCTGGACCCGCTGTCCGCCCTGGGCATCGAAGCTCGCACGGACGAAGAACGGCGCCGCTATGCGGAACTGCAGGTGCAGGTGGAAGCGCGCCGCGTCGAGAAGCTGCTCGCCTACCAGCGCGCCTACGACGAGGCCTGGCAGCGCCTGAATCCGGGGATGCAGCGCGTGAACCTGCCCGACGACAAGCCGGGCGCCGGCACATCCAGCAGTCCCTTGCGCGGCAGCGGCCGCATGGCGGTGTTCGTCAAGGACGGCTGCGCAGCCTGCGGACAGCTCGTGCAGCGCCTGCAATCCTCGGGCGCGGAGTTCGACCTGTACATGGTGGGCAGCCGCCAGGATGACGCGCGCATCCGCGACTGGGCCAAGCGCGCGCAGATCGACCCGGCGCGCGTGCGCGCCGGCAGCATCACGCTCAACCACGACGGCGGCCGCTGGCTGTCGCTGGGCCTGCCCGGCGATCTGCCCGCCGCCGTGCGCGAAGTGAACGGCCAATGGCAGCGCCAGCCGTAGCCATGCCCCTGCGCGCACTGGTGCTCACTGCCGGCCTGTATGCCGTTGCCGCCCTGGCCCAGGAGGTTCCGCCACCGGCTTACCAGCTTGCCGCCCAGCGCGCAGGCATCCCCTCGACCGTGCTCTACGCCGTGGCCTTGCAGGAGAGCGGCATCCGGCGCAACGGGCGCCTGGTGCCGTGGCCGTGGTCCCTCAACGTCGCCGGCCAGTCGCGCCGCTTCGCCACGCGCGCCGACGCCTGCGCTGGCCTGCAGCAGGCGATGCGCGCCACGCCGCACACGCGCATTGATGCGGGCCTGGGCCAGATCAACCTCGGTTACCACAAGCACCGCTTTACCGGCGCGTGCGACCTGCTGGATCCGTATCGCAACCTGGCCGTTGCCGCCGAGATCCTGAAGGAGCAGCACACCCCCGGCGAGGACTGGCTGCTGGCGATCGGCCGCTACCACCGCCCCGCAGGCGGCGAGCCCGCCGCCCGCTATCGGCGCAGCGTGTCGCGCCACCTTGCCCGCGTGCAGGGCACGCGACCAGCCGCCGCGGTCCTCGCGGCGCGCCAGGAGACCTCCCCATGACGAAACCCCATCCCGCCCATCTCGCGTTCACGGGCCTACTCATGCTGCTGTCAGGCCTGCCGCTGGCCTCGCGTGCCGGCGAGCCACTGATCGTTGTCGAGGACCGTGGCGGCACGTCGGCATTGCCGTACTACGAAGCCCTGAATCTCCAGCCGCGCGCCAACGCACCGGCGCGGCCGTCCATCCCGACGCCCCAGCTTCCTGCCACACCGGCGGACGAAGCCGCGATGCTGCCGGTGCGCAGCGCCAAGCTCACGCCTGGCACCGTCGCGCGGCGTGTGATTGAAGCGCCCGGCCTGCGGCCGTTCGTGGTCATCGGCGACGACGAGGCTTCCCGGGCCTGGTTGCAGCGCCGCGCCGCCGCTTTGCGCGAACGTGGCGCGGTCGGCCTGGTGGTCAACGTCGAGACCGCGCAGGGCCTGGCGCGGCTGCGCGCGCTGGCGCCAGGCTTGCCGCTCGCCCCCGTTGCCAGCGACGACCTGGCCGATCGCCTGGGCCTGCGGCACTACCCGGCGCTGATCACGGCCACTGGCATCGAGCAATGAAGCCATGTCGGGGAAACAGCCGGTCGAGGTTCTGCTACGCCCAGCGGTGGAGCTATACACCATCGCGGCGTGTGCAGGCGCCGCGTTTCTGTGCCTGGTGGCCCCATGGTCGCTCGCGCTGAGCCCTTCGATGGGCGTCGGCAGCGCCTTGGCATTCGGTGCCTACGGCGCGATCCGCTACCGCGATGCCCGCGTCATTCTGCGCTACCGGCACAACATCCGCCGCCTGCCGCGGTACGTGATGACGAGCAAGGACGTGCCGGTCAGCCAGCAGCGCTTGTTCGTGGGGCGCGGGTTTCTCTGGGAGCAGAAGCACACCCATAGGCTGATGCAGACGTACCGGCCGGAGTTTCGCCGCTACGTCGAGCCGACGCCGGCCTACCGGCTGGCCAGGCGCCTGGAGGAACGGCTGGAGTTCGCGCCGTTCCCGCTGTCCCGGCTGCCCGCGCTCACGGGCTGGGACGTGCCTTTCAACCCCGTGCGCCCGTTGCCGCCTGTCGGCGGCCTGCCGCGCCTGCATGGCATCGAGCCCGACGAGGTGGACGTCAGCCTGCCGCTGGGGGAGCGCGTCGGACACTCGCTGGTGTTGGGCACCACGCGGGTGGGCAAGACGCGGCTGGCCGAGTTGTTCGTCACGCAGGACATCCGCCGCAAGAACGCCGCAGGCGAGCACGAGGTCGTGATCGTCATCGACCCCAAGGGGGACGCGGACCTGCTCAAGCGGATGTATGCCGAGGCCCAGCGCGCGGGCCGTGAAGGCGAGTTTTACGTCTTCCACTTGGGCTGGCCGGACATTTCGGCGCGCTACAACGCGGTGGGCCGCTTCGGCCGCATCAGCGAAGTGGCGACCCGGGTGGCGGGGCAGCTCTCCGGCGAAGGCAACAGCGCGGCGTTCCGCGAGTTCGCATGGCGCTTCGTGAACATCATTGCCCGCGCCCTGGTGGAGCTGGGGCAGCGCCCGGACTACATGCTGATCCAGCGGCACGTCATCAACATCGACGCGCTGTTCATCGAGTACGCCCAGCACTACTTCGCCAAGACTGAGCCCAAAGCCTGGGAGGTGATCGTCCAGATCGAGGCCAAGCTCAACGAGAAGAACATCCCGCGCAACATGATCGGGCGCGAGAAGCGCGTGGTGGCGCTGGAACAGTACCTCTCCCAGGCCCGCAACTACGACCCGGTTCTCGACGGCCTGCGCTCGGCGGTTCGCTACGACAAGACGTATTTCGACAAGATCGTCGCGTCGTTGCTGCCGCTGCTGGAGAAGCTCACCAGCGGGAAGATTTCCCAGCTTTTGGCCCCAAATTATTCCGACCTGGCCGACCCGCGCCCGATCTTCGATTGGATGCAGGTCATCCGAAAGCGCGCAGTCGTCTATGTGGGTCTGGACGCGCTATCCGACGCCGAGGTTGCCGCAGCGGTCGGCAATTCGATGTTCAGCGATCTCGTGTCGGTCGCCGGGCACATCTACAAGCACGGGATCGACGATGGCCTCCCGGGCGCAACGGCCGGTGCGCGCGTGCCCATCAACGTTCATGCCGATGAATTCAATGAATTGATGGGCGATGAATTCATCCCGCTAATCAACAAGGGCGGCGGTGCCGGCCTGCAAGTCACGGCGTACACGCAGACGCTCTCGGACATCGAGGCCCGCATCGGCAACCGCGCGAAGGCCGGTCAGGTGATCGGTAACTTCAACAACCTGTTCATGCTCAGGGTCAGGGAGACGGCCACGGCCGAACTGCTGACGAGGCAGTTGCCGAAGGTCGAGGTCTATACCACCACCATCGTCTCCGGCGCGACCGATAGCTCGGACATCCGTGGGGCGACGGATTTCACCAGCAACACGCAGGACCGCATCAGCATGTCCAGCGTGCCGATGATCGAGCCGTCGCACGTCGTTGGACTGCCCAAAGGCCAATGCTTCGCGCTGCTGCAGGGCGGCCAGCTTTGGAAGGTACGCATGCCGCTGCCGGCGCCGGACCCGGATGAAGTGATGCCGGCGGACCTGCAGCAACTGGCCGGGTACATGCGCCAGAGCTACAGCGAGGCCACGCAGTGGTGGGAGTTCACCAGCTCGCCGGCCTTGCAGGATGCGGCCTTGCCCGACGACCTGCTGGACGATGCCGCTGCGGCCGAGCCCGACGCGGTGGCCACCGGCGCCGACGATGGCGCGGGCAACGAGGCCGTGCCATGAAGGATGCCGCCTCGACCGCGCAGCGGGAGCAGAACCAACGCCAAGGCTTGATCGTCGGCACCCTCACCTTACCGTTCCGGTTACTCGGGGTGCTGATCGGCTCGCTGCTGTTCTCGATCGTGGTGGAGTGCGTCGGCATGCACCTGTTCTGGAAGGACCAGGGCTGGCGCCACTCCCAGCAGATGCTGCAGTACGAACTCGGGCACCTGTCCAGCCACTTCACGCGCAGCGTGGTCGTACAGGAGCCGGGACGGACGGCGCACGAGCTGGTGGACACCGGATACGAATGGGTGTTCGTGCGCTCGGGGCTGCTGGAGCACATGAGCCAGACCGCCGAGCGCGCCCGAGCGCCCAGCCACGGGCAGACCCACAACTTCCGCTACTGGATCAGCCAGGTCTATGTCTGGACCGAGAGCTACCTGATCGCTGCGGCCTTCACGACGCTCACCTTCCTGGTGCGCCTGCTGGTCTTGGTGCTCACGCTGCCGCTGATCCTCACGGCGGCATTCGTCGGCCTGATTGACGGCCTGGTGCGACGGGATGTGCGCCGGTTCGGCGCGGGCCGCGAATCCGGCTTCATCTACCACCGCGCGAAGGCCAGCCTGATGCCGTTGGCCGTGCTGCCTTGGGTCACCTATCTCGCTCTGCCCATATCGGTGCATCCTCTGGTCATCCTGCTGCCCAGCGCGGCGTTGCTGGGGATGGCAGTTAGCCTGACCGCAGGCAGCTTCAAGAAGTACTTATGAGGTGACACGGGCGGCACTGCTCTGCAAAGCCGTGTGCCGTTCATCGGTTCTGCAGGGTATCAAGAGCAGCATCCAACGCCGTAACCGCCTCGACGACCGTTCTTACCGTCGCCCGATCGAACTCATGATCGCGCTGAGCGTCGTGCACACCGCTATTGAGGTAACCCCATTCAATACTCGTACCGCTGACATTGAGCAGCCTGACCAACGCCCCCACGGCATCCGGCGCACCCGCGTGTTGCGCCGCGATACGCTCGACGGCCGACCGCAACTTGGTGCATTTATTGTTCAGCTCCCAAGGCGCGCGGGGCCCGCTCAGCTTGATGTCGATCCGGCCGTCCGTCCGCCGACCCAGCCACGTCCACAGGCGGTCCGTCAGACTCTCCAGCGCCGGCCGGGCCTGACGCAGTGCCTCGCGTTTCTCGTCAGCCGCCAACGCCTGCTGGGCCAGAAGAACATAGTTCTTCGCTGGCGGGTCGCTGTCGACCCGCAGTTCGTGCTCTCCCTGATGCGGGAGAAACTTGTAGCGCTTGATGGCGCCAGCGCGCCGGGCGCCCAGCTCCTGCTGGATGCGATGCAGGAATTCCTCGGCGTGCGAGGTGAGGATGACCTGCTTACCGTCGAGCAGGCCATCCTCGAAGAAGGTGCGCCAGATGCCGTCGCGGTGGTCATCGTCGATCGCATTGACGACGTCATCAAAGATGACGACGGGACAACCCTGCGCGATATTTTTGGCGAGTAGTATCGCCAGGCCGAGGCACTTGATGTGCCCCTCGCTGAACACGATTAGCGCGTCGTAACGGACACCCGGCTCCCCAGCGAACTCCACCTCGATCTTGCCGTTCTCGGCCACTGGCAGCCACAGCGCGTGCAGCAGATCGCCGGGCGGATCGGCCCGGTTGAATGCGTTGTAGAGCTGGCGCGCTTGCTCTCCCAGCCCTTGGAGCAGCACACCTGGAAGTGCGGCAAGGTAGGCCTGAATCTCGGGCAAAAAGCCGTCGTAGGCAACCTTGACCCGCTGATGGTGCGCCACCACCGCCACTTCCGCAGCAACGACCTCGATCAGTTCGCGGTTCGCCTCGTCGAACTGGGCGACGGTCTGGCGGGCAGTGGCCAGATCCTGATCGGCCGCCCCCCGCAAGGTGCGCAGTCGTTGGACCTCCAACTGGTGCTGCTGTAGGCCATCTCGCTCCTGTGCCAATGCGCCGCGCTGGGCATGCACTTCCCGCGCCTGCGCGTCGACCCCTTCAATGATCTCGGCGATCCGCAGCAGAGCGTTCCAGGCACGTCGATCTCCATCGACCCAGGCACCAAGCCAATTGCCGGCCGCAGTGGGAGGCAGCAGCGGCAGGCCAGCACCCTGTGATTCGGCCGGACAGGCAACGGCACCCGCCGTTACCACGCGGCGCATCTCCTCCCACAGAACTCGGACCGCCTCGCTCAACTGCGTGCGATGTCCGGTCTCCTGCTGTTGGAGGGCAGCCAGTTGAGCAAGCTGCTCCAGGCCCGCGCGTGCCTTCGCGAACGGATCCTGCGCCACAGCGGCCAGTGCAGTTCCACAGGCGGGGCAAGCCGTCGCCCCGTCCGCCAGCGCCAACACGGCCTCGTAGAGCTTCGCGTATGACACCTCGCCGGCGCGGGCGGCAAGCTGCCCGGAAGACGCCCGCCACAGTCCCTGGATCCGATAAGCCTCTGCCAGCAACGCCTGCAGACGGGCCTGCGTCACTTCATAAATGGCAGGCGGGTTGGCGTCCAGTTGTGCCTGGACGTACGGCAGCCGCCCTTGTTGCTGCGGTGTGCCGAGCAGCCAGTCGACGCAGGCCTGGTAGGTCGCGCCAGGCCACATGCGCTGCGCCAAGGCCTGCTCTAGGGCCTCGACCGCAGCAATCTTCTGCGGATAGGCGGCGATCGTCTGCTCGGAGTTCGCCAACTGTACGCGGCGTTGTGCCAGCTGCGCAGCTTGGACACCGGTGAGCATCAGGTCCTGATCAAGCAAAGGGTTGAAGCCCCGCACGAATTCGCTGAACTGGTCCACGCCGAACAGGGTTGCGATCAGTTGCCGCTGGTCGCCCGGCGTCCGCGCGGCGATGCGGGCGAAGTCGTCAAGGCGGTTCTTCTCGATGAAGCAGAAGCGGTATTCGGCTTCATCTGGCTGGACGGCCTGGGGCTGGTCTTCCGCCCGGGACGATAGGACAGGCGCGACATGACGGCGCAGGCGAGCGTTGTTGCAGTACGTCCGCTGGTCGACCCGCTTGGCCTGCGCTTCGCTGATCGAACCGAGCATCGCCACTTCCAAGGCTTCGCAGAAGCTGCTCTTGCCGGTGCCGTTGGCACCGTAGACCAAGGTGATGTCATGGCTGAGGTCGAACGTCTCCTGCCGCATGAATCCTCGAAACGGCCCGACTTCGAGCTGGTGCAGTCGCCCGAGCGCCGGCCCGTTTTCGGGGCCGCGCGCGTCCCCGTTGTAGGCGACAGGCATCTGCGCCAGATGCGCGATGGCCAGCGGCGCCAAGCGCGTGGAGCGCCCCCGGCGTGCAGCACCGACCTCGGCCAGTGGCTGCAGGTGATCGAGCACCAGGTGCGCCAGCCGGCGCACGTCGTCGTGCACGTGCCGCTGCGCCAAGTGCGCTAGGAACCGGTGGTACTCCGAACGTATGCTTGCCACAGCGACCCCTCACTTGGTCAACCACTGACCGTAAGCCTCCACATCGATCATGGGGACCGTTCCACTGAACTGAAGCTGCGCGATCAGCTTGAAAAGAAACGCGGTCGCCGGCTTGTTTTCGTTGGTGTAGCTGTACGCGCCGCTGGCTTGGTCATAGAAAAAGTGCCCGTGGGCGGCAACGCATCCGATGTCCAGACGCCCCTCGGTGAGGTTTGCGTTCAGCGCCTTGTCCATGGATGGGCCCAATGCTGGACTCCATTCGCTCTCGAAGGTGAGCAAGCCACCCAGAATCGGAATCAACGGCTTCGCTGGGTAGGTCCCGCCAGCGTGCGGGATCGGCAGGCTCGTGCGGTGCAGCCTGCGCACACTGGCGACCTTCTCCTGGGCATAGGCCACAAGCCCCGCGTCAGCCGTCTGCTTGGCCTCGAACACGGCGTACACGCTTTCGGCTGGGATGATCGTCTCGTTCTCGTAGGTGAAGATAAAAGGCGAATATTGCCGATCAAACACCACCACATCGATCTGCTGGCTGAAGTTCCCCAGGCTGTCCACCACATGCGCCTTGGCCGCCTGGTACCGTTTGGGCAGATAGGTATCCAGCATGTCGATCCAGACGTTCTCGCTCGCATCCCCCTTCGTGCCCGGGTGACCGAAGGTCTTGCGTACTACGGACAGGCGCTGCTGGATGTCCTCGTGCAAGGACGACAAGAGTTGGGAAAGCGACCACTGGGACATGTTGTACCTCGATTGGACGTATGGCAGCCGACGGGGTCAGGAAAGCGGGAACTTGGGGCCAAACAGCGCACGCCAGGCTCGAAGCGCTTCGAGATTGCGACCGCGACGCGCGTGGTCGATGGCGACACTTGCGTCCTGGCTCGCTTGCGACAGCAGTTGCTGCGCGCGCTGCTTGCGCGCAGCGTCCATGTCGTTGCTGATCGCCGGCCCGAGGCCGGCCGGGTCAGGCCACTCGTCATGGACACGATCAGCGAGCGTGGCAAAGAATGACTGGATCTCGCGATCGAACGATCCACCCCAGCCGCCGTAGAGACATTCCAGTGCCATCACCTCGATAAGGAATGAGGGCTTCACCGGCTTCTGATCGCCGTGCTTGGGATTGTTGTTCCAGTACTTCACCATGCGCACGAGACCTTTCCACTCATTGCCATAGGCTTGGTGCGCTGCGGTCGCCTTGTCCTTATGGATCTCCGGGTCCGTCTTGATCCACTTTCCGGACGCCGAATCGGGGATCTCATACTGGTCGCCGGTGTCGAATGCGGGCACCGCATCCACGCTGACCACCCGGTAGTCCGTGTTGTCCTCCGCGTCGATGTGAACACCGAAATCCACGTTGATCGAGCGCGCCTGTTTGCGCACGGCTGCCGAACCGTATTTCTCCACCAATGCAGAGTGGAAATCATCCAGCACTACCGATGCGGCCTTGCCGTGGTAATGCTTCTCCGAGTCCTTCAGCACGAAGAAGATGTCGATATCCTTGAGCGGCTTCGTCTTCGTGTATCGAGCATAGGAGCCGGTCAGGAAGCTGCGCGCAATACCGAATTTCGTCTGCAGGTAGTCTCGCACTTCGTTCTGGCGCTGCGAGGCATTCTTCTGCTCGCGCTCGTTGAGTTCCAGGCGCGACTTGAACTTGCGAAAAGCTTCATCGATCGACAGCATCAGCGTTGCCTCCAATATCCAGCCTGACCCGCCAGGCCGCTGTGTTCCACAGTCGAGCCCAGGCTCTGCTTGACCATCCCATCCGTCGAGCGATAGCTTCCTTTGCTCCACCCATCCACGTCAGGCCGCCCGGGCTTTGTATCAAGCATGACTTTGTACTTAGCCTGCGATGGCAACAGCCCAGCCTTCTTGATCGCGTATTTCAACTGCTCGGTATCTGTCCAGAAGCTGCCGTCGCCATCGGACCACCCATACACGATGTCGATATCCCATCGGGTCACAAGCTTGTCGGTTGCCGGGTTGTAGATCTCCAGAATCACCTTGCGCAGATCACCGGTCCCGAGCCACGTCTTGATGGCTCGGGTATTGCTCTCCCAGCGATCCGCAAAGTGCTCAGGGTCCAGCCCACTGAGCAGGATGATGTCTTTCAAGCTCTTGAGGATGTTGTCGGTCACATAGGTAACCGAGTGCGTGTACGAGTAGGTGGCGACGGTGCTCATGACTTGAGGAAACCTCCGAGGTCGAGCGACAGCGCTTGCCCAGCATCGTCCTGCGCCTGCGTGGCAATTCCTTGGCTCAAGTCCCGTGCAATGATGCGAGAACAGTGCTTTTTGAGCGCGGTTTGCACCCAGCCGAGCTGCTCCTTCGGACACGGCAGCGAGACTCCCCAGTCTCCCTTCAACGGCTCGAACCCCAAGACTTCTTCGTTGGCATCATCACCATCGATCGCGTCTTCGTCGAAGAGGCAGTAGATCCTGGTCCGTGGTCCATCGCATGTCGCAACGATGGGCGCGCTCTTGGGTGCCTGGTCGGCGATCAAGCTGGCGGCCACGCCCGCCACGGCCCTGAGTTCAGAGCGAGCCGTGCCGTCCTTGCCCTGAGTGAGCAGTTCGACAATGGCATCCCACGTCTGCAACGCATCGCGGTGCGGCGAACTGCGAAACGTCCGGCTGACAACGGTGGTCATTTTTGCTTCCCTCCTTGAAGGCGCATTTGCTTTGCCTGTCGTATCGCACTGCGCAGGTGCTCTACGGAAAGCTTGTTCGGATCGATAGCCACTTGCGGGTCGGCCGCGAGGGCGTTGGCTACGACCTTGCGAATGGCCCGACCATCCAATCCGACGCACTCGCCAGCACACGCGTCGAACTGGTGAGCCGAGGAAAGCTTGCCAATCCCCGGAAATGTCTTTGCCAGGCCATTCAGGCAGTCCACCAGGATCTGCTTGCAGGCATCCTTGCCGGGCAGTGGCACCTCCATCACCATGTCGCAACGAGACAGGAAGGCACTGTCGACGGCCTGTGGGAAGTTGCTGGTGGCCACGAACAGCAGATGCGGGTTGCGTTCGGCCAACATGTCCAACTGCACCAACACCGCATCGGTGGCCCGGTGCACATCAACCGGGTTGGCTTCCAGGCTGAGCTTGGCTCGATCAGCCGCAAGCGTTTCGACCTCGTCCAGAAGGACGATCGTCGGGCCCGCCGCTGCGGATTCTGCGATCGATTGCGAGAACAGGTCTGCCACGGCGCGTTGAGTCTTTCCCATTGCAGAGCTCGTCAGCGTGTGAGGCTCCACTTCCAGCAATCGAAACTTCGCAGAAGAAAAAGATTCGGCCACACGATGCGCCAAGCCCCGTGCCAAGGAGGTCTTCCCAGTCCCCGGTGGGCCGACCAACAAGATCACGCCGTGCAGGGGGAGTACCGTGCGCTCCACCTTGGGGCGCACCGTGAAGTTGACGATCGCTTGTGACAGCAACTGTTTTTTGATGGCTTCGTCCATCACGATCGAATCCCACAAGTCACCCAGCGACTTGTCCGGCAGCTTCCAGCTTCGATGGATGCCTTTCGGCAAAGTGGCGTCTGATGAAGGATTCTTGGTCATCCGTGGCTCTCGGCGGGTCAGAGAATGGTGCGATAGGTCGCCAGCACCTTGGTCGTTTGCACAAGGCCTTGGCGCAGCAGGATTTCGAGATAGCGGTCCACATCGATCGGCGGATGCTTGAGTTGGGCACGCTGGCGCTGCGCAGCCGACACTACGGCGGCCGCATCCAGATCCAGCAGGTTGTCCACAAACTCATCGGGGTGCTGCGATTCGATGCCGTACGGAGCCAGCAGATCGTTCGGGAAATCCCGTTCGTTGAACGTCACAATCACGCTCGCACCGCAGCGAATCGCCGCAGCCAGGACGTGCCGATCGTCCGGATCGGGCAATGTCAGGCCTGCCACGAGCGCTTCGTAGCCCTCCACCAAGCCGTCCGGAATGGCCCTGTCCATGAGATCCGACGTCCTGTCGACCTGAACCCGGGTGAGATCGGGGCGGTTGATCAACAGGTTGCGTTTCCACTCCTCATGAATGGCTTGGCTCCACCGCGCCCGGAAGCGGCCAGACAGGCCGAGCCACATCAGGAAATCCCGCAGTGGCGCGGGATATAGAACGCACGCGTCGTAGACGGCGGTGAATGGGGAATGCCTCATTCGTATCCCATTCCCAACTCTTGCGACTGCTGAGCGAGTTCGGCCATCGCCTGCTCACTGGCGCGCTCGCGCGCTTCCTTGTACTGCATCAGATCGGCGAACCTCACCCTGCGGTGCTTGCCGGTGCGATGAAATGCCAACACCCCATCTTCTAGCAGCTTGACGAAATGGGGACGGGACACGTTGAGCAAGTCCGCCGCCTCTTGGGTCGTCAGCTCTGCATGGACGGGCACCACCTTTACTGCATTGCCATCGGCCAACTCGGCCAGGATGTCGACCAGCAGGCGCAACGCCGAGGTAGGCAGTTCCACCTGATGAGCCTGTTTGTGGTCATCAAAGATCTGGATGTGCTGCGTCTCGAACTGGGTTGCGAGGTAAGCCGCCAAGGCACGTTGACCCTGGACGGCTGCCTTAACCTCTCCCGCGGCGGGAAGGGTCATCTTGGATTGGGCAGTGGCGGTGGTCATGGGTAGCTCCTAAGCGAAAACGGTTGCAGAGCCGATCATATTCGAAACACTCGAAAAACGCAATAATCGAAACGCGACCCGGGCTTTTGTAGGTTCGCTCGCGGCATGCCCAATCCGGTCGTCCGCCAGTTCCTATTGTTTGCGGCCTAAAACAGCCCTGATCTCCACGATCACCCCATTGCTGATCACACAGGAATGGCGCGATGGTGGCTTCGATCTGGCTGCGCGCCGCGCATCGCGGCGTACCCACTCTTCTCGTGACGGCCCTCCTGCTGGGTCAGTCCCCGATGGCCTTGGCCGAGTCCCCTGCGCAGCGCCAGGAGCTGGTCGCCGCACTGCGCCAGCTCGACGCGCTGGAGCGCACCGTCGCGGACAGCGCCGCGCATGCCCCCATCCAGCCGGGCGAGCGCTACCACTTCGACTACCCGCGGCTGCTGGCTGACCTGGCGCGTGTTCGCGCCGGCATCCAGTTCCATCTGACGCCATCGCGCGCCCAGCCGCGCGACCCCTCCGAACTGGCCGGCGACTACCGCACCGAGCGGGCGACCGAGCCGCTGCCGGCGACGACTGCGGAGGGCAAGCCATGAACGGCGCCCAGGTCTCAGCATTTCAAGCCAACAGCGGCATCGCGCCTTCCGCGATGGCGACCGTCCTGGTCGGCGTCGTGTTCGCGGTCCTGCTCGTGTGGGGCGTCTGGGCCATCCGAACGGCCTACGTGGGGTGGTCCGAGAGCCGCCTCAACCAGCGCCAGTTCCTCGGCGTCTGCATCCGCTTCGTCGCGATGTACCTCGTCCTGAGTTTCTTCCTCCTGTCCTGACCTGAAAGGCCCGACCATGCACAACCGCATCTTCACTTCCCGTTTTGCCCAGCGCGCCGCCGTGGCCCTGGGCGCCGCCGCGCTGCCCGCGCTGTCGTTCGCGCAAGGCTTGCCGCAGTTGGAGAACCCGACGCGCGGCACCGGCAACGGCATCATGGAGACGATCCGCAACTACGGCTACGACATCATCATGCTCGTGGCCCTGTTGGTGGTGGCGTCGATGTTCATCGGCGTGTGCTACCACGCCTACGGCACCTACGCGGAAATCCACACCGGCCGCAAGACCTGGGGCCAGTTCGGCCTCACGGTCGCCATCGGCGCCGTGCTGCTCGTGATCGGCATCTGGCTGCTCACCGAAGCCACCGGCATCCTGTAAGCGAGGCCGGTATGTCCGAGCAGCAGCACGTCCGTGCGGACGGAACGGTCACCTTCCTTCCGCACCGGCTCAACCGCCATCCCGTTGTCGTGCGCGGCCTCACCGCCGACGAGCTGTGGATCTGCTGCGGCCTGTCCGGCGCCGCCGGCCTGCTGGTCGGCGCGCCGCTGTCCTGGGTGTTCCGCACGATCGCGCTGGCGCCGACGTTCGTCGTCCTGGGCGTGGCCTTGGGCGTGTTCATCGGCGGCGGCATCCTGCGCCGCCTCAAGCGTGGGCGCCCCGACACCTGGCTGTATCGGCAACTGCAATGGCGCATCGCCACGCGCCATCCGCTGATGGCTGGCTGGGTCGGTGGCCATGTGCTGATCTCGCGCTCGGGCTTCTGGTCCACCCGCAGGAGCATGCGATGAGCCGCTTCAAAAACGAGGTTACCCACCTGCAGGCGCACATCAAGACCTTGCGGCTGGGCGCGGGCGCGCTGGTCGTCGTCGCCCTGGTCATGGGCGGCGGCTGGTGGAGCGCGCCGCGCGACCTGACCATCCACGTCCCGCCCGACCTGCGCTCTGGCAGTACCCGCAAGTGGTGGGAAGTGCCGCCCGAATCGGTCTATGCGTTCACGTTCTACGTGTTCCAGACGCTGAACCGCTGGCCGACCAATGGCGAAGAAGACTACTCGCGCAACCTCCACACGCTCTCGCCGTACCTCACCCCGTCCTGCCAGGCCTTCCTGCGGGCGGACTATGACTACCGCCGCTCCACGGGCGAGCTGCGTCAGCGCGTGCGCGGCATCTACGAGATTCCCGGCCGCGGCTATGGCGACGACCCCACGGCGCGCGTGCGCACCGTATCCGATCGCGACTGGGTGGTGACGCTGGACATCACGGCGGACGAGTACTACGGCGCCGAGCAGGTTAAACGCGCCCTGGTGCGCTATCCGATCAAGGTCACGCGGGTGGACGTCGATCCCGCCCGCAACCCGTTCGGCCTGGCGCTGGACTGCTATGAGGGCGCGCCCCAGCGCATCAGTGCACCGGAGCCGGCGCGCCCGGCGCCGAGTGGCCTTTCTCCGCAAGCGCCTCAAGGAGGAAACACCCCATGAAGCATCCTGTACTCGCGCTGCTGGGGCTACTGGCCGTGGCCGCGGCACCCGTCGCCCAGGCGGTGGAGATCCTGCGTTGGGAACGCATGCCACTGGCAGTGCCGCTGAAGGTCGGTCAGGAACGCATCGTGTTCATCAACCGGAACGTGCGCGTGGGCGTGCCCGCGGGCGTGGGCGAACGCCTGCGCGTGCAGAGTGCGGGCGGCGCGGTGTACCTGCGCGCCAGCGAGCCGATCGAGCCCACGCGGTTGCAACTGCAGGACGCCGACACGGGCGCGCTGATCCTGCTGGACATCGCAGCTGAACTGCCCAAGGACGGGGAAGCCGAGCTGGAGCCGGTGCGCATCGTCGAGGGTGACAGCGCACCGGGACGCTATGGCGAGCAAGCCGACAGTGCCGAGGCCCCGGCACGCGCCCAGGGCCAGGCAGGTGCGCGGACCGCGCGGCGCGAAACTCCGGTCCCTGTCGTGCTGACGCGCTTCGCCGCGCAGAACCTCTACGCACCGCTGCGCACCGTCGAGCCGCTTCCGGGCGTCATGCGGGCCAACCTGCCCCGCGACCTCGACCTGGACACACTGATGCCAACGCTGCCGGTGCGCGCGGTCGCGCTCGCGTCGTGGCGCCTGGAAGACCAATGGGTGACTGCCGTGCGCCTCACCAACACCGGCGCCGACTGGGTCGCGCTCGACCCGCGCGTGCTGCAAGGCGATTTCCTCACCGCCACCTTCCAGCACGAGGCGCTGGGTCCGCGCGGCACGCCCGAGGACACGACCGTCCTCTACCTGGTCACGCGCGGCCGCGGCCTCGCGCAGTCGCTGCTGCCGGCGATTCACCGCTTCGACCCTGCCGTGCATCTGCCGCAGCCGGACGGCGACGAGAACGTCGAGGAGGCCCGCCATGCGCAGTAACGGCCTGCTCAAGTGGCTGATGATCCCTGTCGCCATCCTGGTGCTGTTCGTCGGTATCCGGCTGTTCTCGGGTGGCGGCAGCACGGCGCCACCCGCGGCGGACAACGGCGCCCAGCTCACGCCCGAGGAAATGAAGGCGCTGGGCATCGAAGGCGACACCCCGCGCGACACCGTGGCGACGCTCGTTGCCCAAGTGAAGCAGTTGCGCACCGAGCTTCAGACCGCGCTCTCGGACAACAAGTCGCAGCGTGAAGAGAACCAGCGGCTGCGCCAGCGCGAGAACTCCATCGACCAGCGCATCAACTCGGCGCTCGAATCCGAGCGGTCCAACCTGCGCCGCGACCAGGAGCAGGCGGCCAGCGCGCGCCAGCAGACCGAAGGGCTGCTCGCCGACCTGCAGCGGCGCCTGGACAGCATCGGCGGGCGCGGCGGCGGCCATGCGGACCTGCCCGTGGGCCTGGGGCTGCAGGGCGGCGACGAGGCCGGCATGGAGGGCGGCGTGCGGTGGGTCGAGCCGGACGACGCAAAGCCCGCCGAGGGGCGCAACGCCGGTCGTGGCGCGAGCGGCGGAATGAGCTTCCCCACGAGCTTCGGCCCGGCGCAGAGCACGCTCGAAACCACCGCGGAAACCGTGGCGAACGCGGGCGCGCAAGTCGCGGGCGTCAAGACCGCGAAGCCCGTCTATACCGTGCCGACCAACTCCACGCTCATGGGCTCGGTCGCGATGACGGCGCTGATCGGCCGTGTGCCGATCGACGGCACGGTGAACGATCCCTATCCGTTCAAAGTCCTGGTCGGGCCGGACAACCTGACGGCGAATGGCATCGACATTCCCGATGTGGCCGGCGCCGTGTTCAGCGGCACCGCCTCGGGCGACTGGACGCTTTCGTGCGTGCGCGGCCAGGTGCGCAGCATCACGTTCGTGTTCAACGACGGCACGATCCGCACGATCCCCGAAGACCGCGAGGGCAACCAGCAGAACAACCAGCAGCGCGATGGCTTGGGCTGGATCAGCGATCCC
Source organism: Acidovorax sp. T1 (assembly GCF_002176815.1). Lineage (NCBI taxonomy): Bacteria > Pseudomonadati > Pseudomonadota > Betaproteobacteria > Burkholderiales > Comamonadaceae > Acidovorax > Acidovorax sp. T1. The sequence goes on from NZ_CP021648.1 coordinate 3,631,566, forward strand.
CACGGCATTCCTTGCGTCAGCGGCGAGCGGCGCAGCAACGCCCAGCAGTACCTCGGCTCGCAGGCCCTGATCACCGCGGCCGGTGCCGGCGTGGCCTCGCTCATCGAGAGCGACAGCGGCCGCATGTCCTATGTCGGCTCGGACGGCTCCATCGGCACCGTGGGCATCAGCGGCCAGGAGGCGGTCGGCCAGATTCTGGCGGGCGGCGTGCGGGACATGTCGGCCTGGGTCAACAAGCTCTACGGCCAAGCGTTCGCCGCCGTCTATGTCCAGCCCGGCGCGAAGGTCGCCGTCCACCTCGAAAAGCCGCTCGCCATCGACTTCGATCCCGAAGGCCGCAAGGTCGATCACCGCACAGGAGAAAGCCATGCTCTCGAACTTGAATAGCTTGGCCCGTGGCCTGGCGCTGGTCCTCGCCGTCGCGGCGCTCGCCGGCTGCGCCACCAGCAAGGAAAAGCTGCTGACCCACGGTGACCGCACGATGATGGACATCTGGCAGCAGGAGGCCGGGGACGGCGGTGGCGCAGCCGGACGGAACGCCGGCGGCCAACTGCTCGATGCGCGCCAGAGCCTGCGTCGGCCGCTGACCGACGCCGATATGCAGGCCGCACCTGCCGAGCAGATGCGCTACACGCGCACCGCGCGCAACGAGGTCCATCGCCAGTTCCAGCGCCTGCCCAATCCCGATCTCGTGATGTACGTGTACCCGCACCTGGCCGGCACCGATCCCGTGCCGGTGCCCGGCTACACGACCGTCTTCCCGCTGTACCAGCGCATTCAGTACGCGATGCCGGGTGAGCGCGTGGAGGACTACTGATGCGCTGGAAACTTCCCTGGCCTAAGCCGGCCGCGCTGAAGCTGGCCGCATCCGGCGCTGGTGATGACGAGCAGCCGGACGGCTGGCAGCGCCACATTGAGGCCTTGCGCCAAGCCGGCATCCCCGAACCCGGCTCGGCAGTCCGGGGCCGCAAACCGGCGACGGAGGCCGACGAGCAGGCGCTGTACGAGGTCGCACCGTCCTTCGTGGAACTGCTGCCCTGGGTCGAGTTCTTGCCCGAGTCAAGGTCCATGTTGCTGGAGGACGGCCAATCGGTGGCGGCCTTCTTCGAGCTGGTGCCGCTGGGGACCGAGGGCCGGGAACCGGGCTGGCTTGCCCACGCCCGCGACGCCTTGGAGAACGCGCTGCAGGACAGCTTCGATGAGCTGGACGAGAACCCCTGGGTGCTCCAGCTCTATGCCCAGGACGAGCCGAGTTTCGACCAGTACATGCAGACCCTGCGTGACTACGTGCAGCCACGTGCCCGCGGGACAGCGTTCACCGAGTTCTACCTGCGCTTCTTCGGCCACCATCTGCGTGCGGTGGCCAAGCCCGGCGGCCTGTTCGAGGACACGGTGGTCACGCGGCTGCGCTGGCGCGGGCAGACGCGGCGCGTGCGCATGGTGGTCTATCGACGTGCCACCGGGCAGGCAAGCCGCCGCGGCCAGACGCCCGAGCAGATGCTGAACATCGTCTGCGACCGCCTGTGTGGCGGGCTGGCGAACGCCGGCATCCAGGCACGGCGCATGGTCGCAGCCGACGTCCACGACTGGCTGCTGCGGTGGCTCAATCCGCGCCCCGCGATGCTCGGGCCCAGTACAGAGGACCGGGAGCGCTTCTACGCACTGGCGCGCTACCCGGACGAGACTGAGGCCGGCGAGATCGAACTGGCGAGCGGGCGGGATTTCAGCCAGCGGCTGTTCTTCGGCCAGCCACGCTCCGACGTGGAGCACGGCACCTGGTACTTCGACGGCATGCCGCACCGTGTGCTGATCACCGACCGGCTGCGCATGCCGCCCGGCACGGGACATCTAACCGGCGAGACCCGCAAGGGCGATGCGATCAACACGCTGTTCGACCAGATGCCGGAAGACACCTTGCTTTGTCTCACGATGGTTGCCACGCCCCAGGATGTCCTGGAATCGGATCTGAACCACCTGGCGAAGAAGGCCGTGGGCGAGACGCTGGCGTCGGAGCAGACGCTCAAGGACGTGCATGAAGCCCGCTCGCTGATCGGCAGCGCGCACAAGCTCTACCGGGGCACGCTGGCGTTCTACCTGCGCGGGCGCGACGAGGCGGAACTGGATCGGCGCGGCCTGGACCTGGCGAACGTGATGCTCAACGCTGGTTTGCAGCCGGTGCGAGAGGATGATGAGGTGGCGCCGCTCAACAGCTACCTGCGCTGGCTGCCGTGCTGCTACAACCCCGGCAAGGATCGGCGCCGGTGGTACACGCAACTGATGTTCGCCCAGCACGCGGCAAACCTGTCGCCGGTGTGGGGCCGTGCCCAGGGTACGGGGCATCCAGGCATCACGATGTTCAACCGCGGCGGCGGGCCGATCACCTTCGATCCGCTCAATCGCCTGGACCGGCAGATGAACGCCCACCTGTTCCTGTTCGGCCCGACGGGTTCCGGCAAATCGGCCACGCTCAACAATCTGCTGAACCAGGTCACGGCCATTTATCGGCCGCGCCTCTTCATCGTGGAAGCCGGCAATAGCTTCGGCTTGTTCAGCGACTTCGCCAGGCGCCTGGGCCTGACCGTGAATCGGGTCAAGCTGGCCCCCGGATCGGGCATCAGCCTAGCGCCGTTCGCCGACGCGCGCCGGCTGATCGAAACGCCCAGCGATGTGCAAACGCTCGATGCCGATGCGCTGGACGAAGACCTGCCACCCGATGCCTCAGCCATGGAGGCGGACGAACAGCGCGACGTGCTGGGCGAACTGGAGATCACGGCGCGGCTGATGATCACTGGCGGCGAGGACAAGGAGGAAGCCAGGATGACGCGCGCCGACCGCTCGCTGATCCGCCAGTGCATCCTCGACGCCGCCGAGCACTGCGTGGCCGAGAAGCGCACGGTGCTCACGCGCGACGTGCGCAATGCGCTGCGCACCCGCGGCCAGGACCCGACGTTGCCCGAGATGCGGCGCGTGCGGCTGCTGGAGATGGCGGACGCGATGGACATGTTCTGCCAAGGCACGGACGGCGAGATGTTCGACCGCGACGGCACGCCGTGGCCCGAGGCCGACATCACGCTGGTGGATCTCGCGACCTATGCCCGTGAGGGCTACAACGCGCAGCTCTCGATCGCGTACATCAGCCTCATCAGCACGGTGAACAACATCGCGGAGCGTGACCAGTATCTCGGCCGCCCGATCATCAACGTGACCGACGAAGGCCACATCATCACGAAGAACCCGCTGCTCGCGCCGTATGTCGTGAAAATTACAAAAATGTGGCGCAAGTTGGGCGCCTGGTTCTGGCTGGCGACGCAAAACATCGACGATCTGCCGCGCGCCGCAGAGCCCATGCTCAACATGATCGAGTGGTGGATCTGCCTGTCGATGCCGCCGGACGAGGTGGAGAAGATCGCACGATTCCGCGAACTCTCGCCGGCGCAGAAGGCGCTGATGCTTTCGGCACGCAAGGAAGCGGGCAAGTTCACCGAGGGCGTCATCCTCTCCAAGAGCATGGAGGTGCTCTTCCGCGCCGTGCCGCCGAGCCTGTATCTCGCGCTCGCGCAGACCGAACCCGAAGAGAAGGCCGAGCGCTACCAGCTCATGCAGCAGCACGGCGTCAGCGAGTTGGATGCCGCCTTCAAGGTGGCCGAGAAGATCGACCGGGCACGCGGCATCGAGTCGCCGGCCCTGGCCCTGCCCTGAATCTGCCGTGCACCGGAGAACGCCATGGAACAGAAACGCTCATCCATTCCGATGCAGGTCCAGGCGTTCCGCCGTCGGCGCTGGCGGGCCCGCTGGCCATGGGCGTTAGGCGCAGTGCTGGTTGCGCTGCTGCTGATCTGGCTCGTGTCCCGTTCGCCAGGCGAGTCCACGCCCCAAACCTCGGCGCCTGTCAGCGAGACGCAGGTGGCCGGGCCTCCTTGGCAGATGGGCAACCCGGCAGGTCGTTTCACGCTGACGCTCTACGCGGACCTCGAATGCCCGTTCTGCCGGTCCTATTTCCCTGTCCTCAAGCGTTGGGTAGCCGGCAATGCGGACGTGGCCTTGCAATGGCACCACCTGCCGTTGGCCGCGCATGAGCCGGCCGCGTCCGCCGAAGCGCGCTTGGTGGAATGCGCGGGCGAAGCCGGCGGCCATCCCGCCTTCTGGCAGGCTGTCGAGTGGGTCTATGTCCACACACACAGCGACGGCCAGGGCTTGCCCGAAGACCTGCGCCACCCCGCCCTGACGCCAGCCATCGAACAGTGCATTGCGAGCGAGCGGCCCGACGCGGCGATTCGTACCCAAACTGCGGAAGCCACGAACAGCGGCGTGACCGCCACGCCGTCGCTGCGGCTGCACGATCGCGAAACCGGCAAGGCGATCCTGCTGCAGGGCCCGATCGAGGGCGATGCCTTGCTGTCGGCCATGGACATGCTCGCGGCCGGCGATCCCGCCGCCACACCCACATCGGAAATGCCTGCCGACGTCGTCGGCGACATGCCCAGGTAGCCCCGGTCTTCAAGGCTACGGCGCAGTCCGCTGCGCTGACCACAACCCCGTTCGCCTCGCATCCTGGCCGCGAACGATCACCGCTGCCGCGGTGATGGATGCACCTTGTTCGTTCCCCAGGAGGGCTTGCCCTCCCAGGGCGAGTGCCCTCCGATCTCACCGTCTGGAGGTTCGCCATGTCTTTCGCCGTCAATGACTCCTGCCTGGAGTCGCTTTCCGCCATCGCTGCCCAACACGAGGACTGGATCATCCAGCAAGCCATCGTGCTGCTGGAGAGACGGGTCTTCAAAGCTGGACCGTGCCTCAGCCAACCGGCCGCTGTACGGGACTACCTGCGTCTGAAACTGGTCGCTGAGCCCAATGAGATATTCGCCGCTGTGTTCCTGGACAGCCTGCACCAGGTGCTGGCCTACGAGCCGCTGTTCAGGGGCACGATCAACGCGACTTCGGTCTATCCGCGTGTCGTCGTGCAGCGTGTGCTGGAGTTGAATGCCGCCGCGGTGGTCTTCGCCCACCAGCATCCTTCGGGCGTCTCCGAGCCGTCCAGCGCGGATCGCATGCTGACCCAGCAACTGCAAGCCGCGCTGGCGCTCATCGATGTGCGGGTACTGGACCACATCATCGTCGGCCAGGGTGCCCCGTTCTCCTTTGCGGAATCCGGCCTGCTGTAGCAATGGCACCGGCTCCTTGATCCACGCGGAGGCTTCGGCCTCCGCTTTTCATTGGCGCAAGACAAGCAGGTATGCGGGCAGTCCGCGATGCGCATTGTTTGTTGGGGCCGCATGGCGTTCGGCGTTTGACTATGGCCCTTGACAACTCTTGGGGGCGCTCGACATGCCAGCATCTTCATCCAGGTTCGCATCGGGCTGGCGAACCCTTGGCCTGGCCGTTGCGCTGCCGGCTTCCCTGGCCGTGTTCAGCCCGGCCAGCTTCGCCGCCGATGTGGTGGTCATCACCGACAGCCGTCACCCGGTCAGGACCATGGGTGGCGAGCAGCTGATCGAGCTGGATGAAGCGCCCCGGATCGAAGCGGAGCTTTCTGCGGCGCTGCCCGCCGATCCCGGACAGGCAACAGCCATCGTGAAGCGCCGGCTGAGCCAGGGGGGCGCTGACCTCCAGCGTCGCATCGCCACCGCATACCAGGGCGTTGCCGACGCATGGAGCCTGGGCATCACCACCATTCCGGCTGTCGTGGTGGATCAGCGCTACGTGGTCTATGGCGAGCCTGACGTGGCCCGCGCCATCGCGCGCATCGAACAGCACCGGAGGGCCGAACCGTGATCCGCTCATTCGACCTTCTGCGCCGCATGCGGGCTGCCGTCACCTCCGTGCTGCTGCTCAGCGCCACGGGCAGCTACGCCCTGAACACGGCGACCATCGTGGGTTCAGTGGCTTCGCCCGATTGCCTGGAGTACCGGGTGGTGGGTATCTGCTACTGGCTCTACTGCACCTGGACCGGCTGCACGGTGCGCACGTCCGTCAAGGTCAGGTACTACATCCCCGATGCGGTGGTTTCGTCCTACTCGAACACCGGCGAGAACCCCTGGGTCGAAGTGCGCGCCATGAGCACGCCCAACCCTTCGGCCCAGGCCGGCGGGGACGGCACCACCAATGAAGATCACGAAAACAATCTCGCGAAGTTCAAGAACGCGGACGTCATCGGCCACCCCGGCGTCGAGGTGTTCAACCAGTTCGTCTCGTCCTCGGGCTATTTCTGCGAGGGCGCAGGCACGGCCTTCATGCCGTACCTGCTCAGTACGCTGGACACGCCGGCCTGGCGCTACAACGTACCGGAGATGGTGTACCCGGAGGCATTGATCCCGGGCATGCGCGAGGTCGGCGCGCGCTCGACCCTGAACCTCTGGGGCAACGTCTATCCGCGCGGCGGCTTCCTGCACCAGACGGACGACCACAAGGCCGGTGCCGTGGTGGCCCAACGGGCCGGCGATGTGGTCACGCGCCGCGGGCAGATCCACGTCTATCAGCCGCTGCTCGCCAACTCCCGCGATGGCTACTGGCCGGCCGGCGCGCTGATGGAGGGCGATGCCTCGACCGGCAAGTGGCAGGAACTCACGCCCGTCCTGTCCTCGTCCTGCACGGTCTTCCCGCGCAACGGCTTCCTGACACAGGCCCAACAAGGCGACTACGCCTGGGCGTTGTGGCGGCCCTATGCGTGCTGCGAACGCCGGGGCCAGGTGTTCCTCGGCAGCGTCGATTTCTATTGAGGGTACGGCGATGAAGCGTCCTGAACTGATGAACCCATCCGCCAAGGTTCGCCGCCCGCTGCGCCCCACGGCGCTAGCCGGCGCGCTCGCCCTGGTCTGTGGCCTCGCGTGGGCGCAGGCCGGCTTCCAGACCAGCGGCCCCGTCATCGGCGATGAGGTCATGTACTCGATCGGCGGTGGCAGTGCGGTGTCCATGGGCCGCGCCGCTGGCATGCGTTCGATCGGGGTCGGCCTGGGTTGGAACAGCAACCTCATCTGCGGCGACATGAGCATCCAGACCACGCTGCGCAATCAGCTCAATGGGATCACGAATGGGTTCCAGCAGATCATGAGCAACGTGATCCAGAGCGCGACCAGTGCCGTGGCATCGCTGCCGGCGCTGATCATCCAGCGTGCCGATCCGGGGCTGTACAACCTGCTGACCAATGGTGTGCTGCAGGCGAGGCTGGATTTCGACCGCTCCAAGCTGACGTGTCGCGCGATGGCCGAGAAGATGGCCGAGACGGCGGGCGGCCAGCTCGGATGGAGCCAGATGGCGGAAGGCATGGCGCTGCGCGATGCGGTGTCGAGCACGGATGCCGTATCGGCGATCGAGCAGGCCGAGACGCGCCGCGGCAACGACGGCGTGCCCTGGGTGGGCGGCAGCAATGCCGGCGGCGCGGGCCAGTCGGCCATCCGGGTGGTCGGTGACGTGACGCGGGCGGGCTACAACCTGGTCAACGGGCGCAGCGTGACTGACACGTCCTCCATCGCGCCCGCCAGTTGCGCGAGCCTGTCCTGCCAGACCTGGACGTCGCCGCAGCAGGCGACCGAATGGGCGACGCGGGTTCTCGGGGAACAGGTACAGCGCACGTGTGATTCCTGCACCAAGACCGAGACCGTGCCTGGCGTCGGGCTGACGCCGCTGATCCAGGAGGAGTACGAGACCAAGCTGGAGGCCTTGCAGGAACTGGTCTCTGGGACGCGCAACACGACGTTCGAGAACCTGCATGCAGCCGGCAGCACCTCGCTGCCCATTACACGCGGCGTCATCGAGGCGCTGCGCGACGAGCCAGACCAAGACCTGCTGGCGCGACGTCTCGCGTCCGAGGTCGCGTTGTCGTCCGTGCTGGAGAAGGCATTGCTGCTCCAGCGGACCCTGCTGACCGGCAAGAAGGAACCCAACGTGGCGGCCAACCAGTTGGCGGTCGAGGCCGTGAACCACGAGAGCGACACGCTCGATCAGGAGATCCGCAACCTCAAGACCGAACTTGAACTGCGGCGCGAACTGGCGAACAACTCGCCCATGGCCATCATCCAGCGCCACGGGACGCGCGCGGCCGGCTCGCGCGGCATCTACGAAGGCGACCCGGTGCCCGACCGCCTCGATCGGTTGCAGCGGGGCAACCCGGGAGGCACGCCATGAACGCGGCCTGGCTGCGCCCGCGCTGGCTTTTCAGCCGGCGCGCGGCAAAGGCGCTGCTCCTGGCGGTGGTCATCATCGCCGCGGCCGTGGGCGCCAATCTCGTCGGCATCTACCTCGTCGGCAGCGTTGCCGGCTGGGAGCGGTGGCTGGCTGCCAGCGCGGGCTACTTCCTGGTGTGGCGGCTGTGCCTGTACGGCGCGACGGTCTATGGCTGGGTCTGGATGCGCCGCCGGCTGCTGGCCCGCGAGGAAGACGCGCAAGCGCGGCGACGCCTGGTGCGCAGCGAGATCGCCGGCGTCGTCGCCATCGTGGCGCTGGAAGCCAGCCTGCTGATGCAGAGCTGAAGAGGGAGCCGCGCCATGACGCTTTTTACGACCGACTACCTGGAGTACTACCTGACGCTGGTGTCCTGGATCGTCAACAACGGCATCTGGGCGGTGCTGGTGTCGAGCGGAGTATTCGCGCTGCCGTTCGTCGCCATCATCGTGCAGGAGTGGTTGAAGGCCCGTGCGGAAGGTGCCGACGAAGGCAACAAGGGCGTGCTCTCGGCTGCGCGCATCGAGAACCGGGTCTTCGTCGCCATCGTGGTGGTGATGTTCGCTGGCATCCCGTTCATCGACGTGGACCTCAACACCATCCAGTACGACAGCTCGCGCTCGGCCCAGTGCCAGGTCAGCGTGCCGCAGCCCACGGATACCGGCTGGTCGCAGTCCTTCAGCACCATCAACAACCAGTCGGCGAAGGTGCCGGTCTGGTGGGCTTTCATGCACGCGCTCTCGCGCGCCGTCACGAGCGCCTCGGTGGCGGCGATCCCATGCGGCACGGACCTGCGGCAGATGCGCATGGAGATCGACGCGACCCGCATTGACGACCCGGTACTGGCTCAGGAAGTAGCGGATTTCTCGCGGGATTGCTATGGGCCTGCGCGGGCCAAATTGTTCATGCAGCGCCCTCAGCTTGATGAGCAGCAGATGCACGACGTGACCTGGATAGGGTCGAGGTTTTTCACGGGCACGGGCGGCTACTACGACACCTACCGCTCAAGCACGCCGCGCGACGACTGGCCCTACGACAGCACCCGCGATGCGGGGCTTGCACAGGTGGGCAGCGGTGGCGGCTACCCGACCTGCAGGCAGTGGTGGGCCGATGGCGGCAATGGCCTGCGGGCACGCCTGCTGGGACAGGTGGACCCGAACCTGTTGAATCGCCTGGCAGGCTGGGCCGGGTTCCTGAGCAGGGCCGAGGTGGACGACTCGGTGATCCGCGCCATCGCGTCACCGCGGCAACAGAAATTGAACCAGGGTAGCGTCTATACGGACTATGGCGGCCAGATCGACAAGACCTTGCCGAACATCGTGACGCGGGCCACGGGAGACGTTGGGATGGCCGTCGGCGCGATTGCCGCGTTTCCCGCCATGGACGTCGTGAGACAGTCTCTGCCCATGGTCCTCGCCTTGCTCAAGATGGCGCTGGTCATCTGCATCCCGCTTGTGCTGGTCGTAGGCACCTACGATCTGAAGACGGTCGTTACCGTCAGCGTCGTGCAGTTCGCGCTCTTCTTCACGGACTTCTGGTTTCAGCTTGCGCGCTGGATCGATTCGACGATCCTGGATGCGCTCTATGGCTGGGGGTTCGGCTGGAATCGGCCGCACACCAACTTCGACCCGCTGGTGGGGCTGAACAACGCCTTCGGAGACATGCTCCTGATGTTTGTCACGGGCACGATGTTCATCGTACTGCCTACGTTCTGGATCATGGCCTTGGCTTGGGCGGGCGTTCGTGCCGGCAACGTGTTGCAAGGCCTCGCAGGAGCCACCGGAGATGCCAAGGCTGCTGGCGGAAGGGGAGGAAGCATTGCGATCAATGCAGTGTCGAAGAAGTGATCGCTGCTAGTCGTCCTCGACATGAGGATCAATGCGGAAACCGTCGTAGGTGTATAGGCCGAATCCTGCTGGTCCGTTTCGCCACTCTGGCTCGGGCAACTCCTCGCCCAAGTCGGTGTTGCGGGCCATCCAGGCAACCACCATGACGCACACCATCACCAGGGCCAGCCAGAAGGTGGTGTACAGCAGCACCCCGAGCGCAGCCAGCTTAACCATCCACACGAGCGCGGTGGCTCCAGCCGTCGGCATGCCCTTGGAAACCAACCAGTTCGACGCCCGCCGTTCACAGCGCGCGTAGGCACGCCATCCGCGGCCAAAGGCGCGGCCGAGGCGTTCTGCGGTGCTGGTGCGAGTCGTGGTGTTCATGGTCGTCTCCTACTGCTGAGGGATGCCTATTTCAGTTTGGTCCATTTCATTCTGTTTAGGGCTTCAATGTGTTCTCTTGCTGCTTCAGGACGCTTCGTCATCCGGTTCCAACGGGCCAGGGTCGGGCTCCACGCCGATGCGGTATGTAGCAACGAAACGCGGCCAGTCCACATGGTCAACGAGATCGATGTCCTCGATGACACTGACCTTCGCGCTGGCACGCTCGAACAGCGCGATGCTCTTGGCGGGATAGTTGTTGCGCGACGGATAGAGCACCCCGTCGAACAGCACCTGGCCGTCATCTCCAAGCATCGCATGCACCTGGGCCGACACCTGCTGCGTGTGCGTGTAGTCGCGGCTGGCCAACTGCTCCAGGTTCAGGCCGAAGTAGCCCGCCATGACGCCCGGCGCCGTGAGGTCGGCCAGAAGCACGTCGTCCATCACGCCCACTGCGCGCACCATCCGGCTCTGGACTTCTTTCAGCGCGATCGAGCGCTTCGTGTCCGCAAGCCACTGGTGCTTATGAAACACCGACTCCATCAGCGCCGTGGGCAGGTCGCGCCCCAGGTAGAGCACCCCGTAGGCCTGGGCCGGGTCATCGTAGCGATTGGTGCTGCTGCGGCCATAGTACAGCGGGCTGCCCCGATAGACGACGCGGCTCACATGCTGGAGCAGCTCACCGGCATCGATCAGGAACGAAGGCAGCTCGTGGCTCATGGCGATCTCGCTTCAATGCACCTGAACGCCCAGCACGTTGAACACGGCCTCGGCCACGTCGTCGATCGTGCCATGCGTCACCGCATCCACTGGCGAGCGGCCGCCCAAACCTTCGAGCGGTTCGGACAGTGCGCGGTAGATCGTCCAAGGGTCGATGCCCTCGACCTCCTGAAGCACGGTTTGGGTCAACTGCTGCTTCACCGGGTCGAGCTGCCAGTCGGGCAGTTTCTGGCCTCGCGGCCCCACGTTCAGCGCCAGCAGCCGACGGGCGAGGATGTCCTTGTAGATCTGCTGGCGCGACTTGTCCGCCAGCTTGGCGTACTCCGCGGGCGGCAGGTTGTGCGGCTGGTTGAAGGTTTCCAGCAGCACGGCGCGGCCTCGCTGGACGTCGGTTTCAGTCGGCGCCCAGCGCGTCTCAGCGCGCAGCGCAGCCGTCTTACGCTTCAAGGCGTGCTCCACCGTTTCACCTTCGAGGTTGGCTGGCAGCTTTACCGCCTCCACGCGCTCGTGAATGAACGCCTGCAACTCGGCCGCGAAAGCCGGCGCATCCCGGATTTCGACGGTATCCGCGAAGCGGCGCACATCCTCCACGGTGACACGCGGCAGACGGTCGGCAATGAATTCAATGGCGGTGGGCATGGTCATCTCCCAGGTAGGTTTGAGACAGGACTTACTCTAGTCGCCTTTGTCGCATTTGTCAACTTTGACGCCTAGAGAGCAACCTACCTGGCGAAAACAGCGTCTCCGCAGCATAGGCCGAGGCCAGCGGCTGGTCGCCGCGCAATCCATTCGTGCGGGTTCCACATTGACGCTGGAACCGCAACCCAGGCCCCGCTATACCGAAACGGTTAAAGGCCAAAGGGCCGAAACGGCAAGGGAATGGGGTGCAAGGGGAAAGGCCCTACCTCGAAAAGGCAAAAAGGCCTCCCGGTCGGCCCGCCACAGGACACCCGCATGCTCTCCCTGTTCCAGCGAAAACGGCCCCCGGTCGCCGGCGCGCCACCGCCAGCACCCGCCACCGTCCTCCCGAAAGGGTTGATGCGGCCCGAGTCGGCCGCATCGCTGCTGGCCACCCCGCGCCGGCAGAAGCTGCTGGAGCACATTTGGCAGCGCACCTCGCTGTCGCGCAGGCAATTCGCCACGCTGTACCGAGCGCCCCTGGAACGCTACGCCGAGCTGGTCCAGGCCTTCCCGGCCTCCGAGGCGCATCACCATGCCTATCTGGGCGGCATGCTCGACCACGGCCTCGAAATCGTCGCCTACAGTCTGAAACTGCGGCAGTCCCATCTGCTGCCCATCGGCGCCAGCCCCGAAGACCAAGCGGCACAGTCCGAAGCCTGGACCGCCGCCGTCGCCTACGCCGCGCTGCTGCACGACATCGGCAAGATCGCCGTCGATCTGCACGTCGAGCTGGCCGACGGCAGCATCTGGCACCCTTGGCACGGCCCGCTGCGCCAGCCATACCGATTCCGCTACCGCGACGATCGCGAGTACCGCCTGCACAGCGCCGCGACAGGTTTGCTCTACCACCAACTGCTCGACCGTGAGGCCCTGGACTGGCTCAGCGGCTATCCGTCCCTGTGGGCACCACTGCTCTACGTCCTGGCCGGGCAGTACGAGCACGCCGGCGTACTGGGCGAACTTGTCGTGCAGGCAGACCGGGCCTCGGTGGCCCAGGAGCTGGGCGGCGATCCGGCCCGCGCCATGGCTGCGCCCAAGCACGCGCTGCAGCGCAAGCTGCTCGACGGGTTGCGCTACCTGCTCAAGGAACAGTTGAAACTGAACCAGCCGGAAGCCTCCGATGGCTGGCTCACCGACGATGCCCTGTGGCTGGTGAGCAAAACGGTCTCGGACAAACTGCGTGCGCACCTGCTGTCCCAAGGCGTCGATGGCATCCCTGCGAACAACACCGCGGTGTTCAACGTCCTCCAGGATCACGGCATGTTGCAGCCGGCGCCCGACGGCAAGGCTATTTGGCGCGCGACCATAACCAGTTCCACCGGCTGGTCCCACTCGTTCACCCTGTTGCGCCTCGCTCCTGCGCTGATCTGGGAATCTGGCGAGCGACCGACGCCTTTTGCAGGCACGGTAGCGATCGACGCGGCAGTCGCCGAAAACGACGCCGAGGCGCCGAAAATGCCGCCTGCGGCCATGGCGAAGGCAGCCCCGAACGGTCAGAAACTTCCATCTTGGGAAGGCAGTAGTACCGTCACCGCCTCACCGCCTAAGGCCCAGCCCGTGTCCGATGTCATGGAGGACATGCTGGCAATGGTGAGCACGAGCGGCTCGCCTGGTGCCGAGCAGGATGTGGAGCCGGTCGCACAGAGAAGCTACCCCGCAGACCCCAGCACTCCTATGCCAGCGACTGCCGCAGTGCTTCCTTCGCCACCACCATCTACTGCTAAACCACCCCTAACAGCAGCGCCCCCGTCAGGCGAACATTTCATGATGTGGCTGAAACAGGGAATTGCTTCGCGCCGGCTCATCATCAACGACGCAAAAGCGCTCGTGCATTCCGTGAATGACACGGCCTACTTGGTCAGCCCAGGTGTGTTCCAGCGCTACGTCCAGGAGCACCCTCATGTCGGCACGCTGGCACGGCAGGACAAGATGCCGGATTGGCAGTGGGTGCAGAAGCGCTTTGAGAAACTGGGGTTGCATCGAAAGCACGACAGCGGCTTGAACATCTGGATCTGTGAAGTCACCGGGCCGCGCAAGTCCCGGAAGCTGCATGGGTATTTGCTGATCGATGCGAATTGGTTGTTCGATGCAGTACCACCCAACAATCCTTATCTCAGAGTTACGCAAGAGATTTGAGCATGGAGTCCTACGTGGCGGTGAGATACGGTAGAGTTCGCCTTGGTAGGTTAGCGGCTAGCCAAGGTGTCCAGCACAAAGTCAGCGCGTTGCGCCACTCTGATCTTGGGCAACCGCGATACCGCATAGCCCAGCGCTGGATAGGTGCGCTGAAGCCGCTCGAATTCAGCCCGCGCTTCATCCATGCTGTGACGGCGTTCTTCGTCCTGCACATAGATTTCAGGCCACGGCGGGGCCAGAAAGATGCGCGAGTGGTAGCGATGCGACTGGGCAATCGTGTCCAGAATAGTAGTGCCGTCCAGTGCCTGGGGTGCTGCCGCCGCGTCGATCAGGCCACGGTCGAAGAACACCCATTGCGTATTGCTGCGTGGCGCATTGGCATGGTTGTCTAGCGCAAGGTCGATGGCCCCGCGCAGGAAGGCCGTCATGTCGAGCCACGGCAGGGCCTGGCCGCCCGTGCGTGTTTGTTCCTGAACGATACGCCGTCCAGGCTCCTCAATTACGGCATCCCTGGATTTCCATTCAACCCCCACAAACGAGAACGACGATCAACTATCTCCTGAAAGGCCATCAGCATCCATCAAGGCCAGCATGCCAACAATGAGTGCGTGCATGCCCTGTTGAGTTCGGCCTCCATCTCGGCTTCCTCCGTCGCACGGTCTGCATCCACGACGGGTTCCCGTTCGGCGACCGAGTACACCGTGTCGGCCACGGCAAGGCAGTGGAACGCCACGGTGGTCAACAGCCAGCGCGCATGCTCCATCGATATGCCGTAGGCCTGAGCGATGTGGCGTTGGTGGCCGACGATTTTGTCGAGCATGGGCTGGGTCGCCGCCAGACGGCGGATCACGTTGGGTACGCCTTGCCGTCGCCAAGATGCTTGGGCTTGAGCATCGGCGTCTCGTGGGCGTGCAGCACCACGTGGCGACGCAGTTCGTCATCCAGCGCCTTTACCATCGGCTGCAGTTGCGCGCCGCACGCACCGACCCACTGTGCCAGCGTCGAGCGGGCAACAGTAAGTCTGATGCTCTTTGCGCATTCAGATGAATGCATTACGCCCATACGAAATCCGAAATCAGCTCGGCCGCGCACAGCAGATGGCAGTTGTCTATGGCTGTAAATGCGCTTCCCGCAGAGCCATGTCCTCTCTCAGAATACGCTGGATCTCCAGTATCGCGGCCGCGCTCTGTTGCACGCTGTGCCCCGAAATAATGACTTTCTCGGACTGTGCGCCGGGAAGATGTGCGCTGCGATAAGGCACAAGACCGTCATCGGAATCATCGAGGGCCACTTCGGAATTGGCTTGGGCCACGATCGAGTGATAGCGCACCTGGGATGAGATGGGAAAGCCCGCCGCCGTACGCACGAACGGATCGTTTTCGTCGAGATTGTTCACGCTATTGGGAATGGCTGCCAGGCTTTCACGGCTGCTGGCGGCCGCATTGGGTGCCAGTGTATGGGCGAGTTCTTCGAGCACCGTAATGGGAAAGCGGATAAATCCCGCCATCCAGCGCCCCAGGCGTCCACCCGCGACCGATGTGCCCCGATGAGGCGCCGCGATGAAGATGGCACTGCTGACATTCGGGAAGGGCTCGAAACGCAACATCGGATCTATGCGTTTGATCTGCTGCGGCGTCAGCCGACTGCGATCCGCAGCCAGCTGCACCAGCGACTGGTCGGTTGACGACACCATCAACCGCGCGATGACCCCGCCCATGCTATGCCCCACCAGTACAAGGTCGGACGATGCCGGCGCCTGGCCGGAAGGATCGAAATGCGCCAGCGTATCCCCGAGCGCTCTGCGAATCATCGCGTGGTTCAATGCGATCGGCATATTGGTCGGGTAGTAGACCTGCCAGATTTGGTAATGCTGGCGCAGCGCCTCATCGCCCAAGATTTCGTTGGCGAGTTCCACCCAGGCTTCCGGGCTGCTGGCCAGTCCGTGCAGCATGACGATGATCCGCCTGTTCGGATCGTAGGGCTGCATCAAGTAGACGTGCGGGCGGTCGATGCCACCCTCGCGCCCGAGCAGGCTGCGCAGCGACTGGCGGTTGAAATTGGCACGGGCCAGCCATACGCCATAGCCGGCCGTGAAATTGGCCGCCAGCGGCACACGTTGGCCGCGCAGCATAATGGCCGATTCCACATAGGGGTCATGCACCGTCAGACGGGCTGTACGAGCATGCAGCACGCTGTCCAAGTTGTCTCCGTCGGGATGCAGCAGAACCGTCATGGACGGCGCGGGCATCTCGCTCCAGGGCAGCGGTTGCTGATCATGTTTTGCCGCTGGGCGACCACCCCGAGTTGGGGCGGCGCTCAGGGACTCGTCCGGAATGACCGCCACAAGCTCGGCGCCAAAGCCGTCGCGCCGGTAGAGGCTACGCAATCCACGGAAAGACAGGGACGAGGCTGGCAGGAGTTCGGCTGGCACCGCCGTACTGCCCGGTAAGCGCGCGCCGCGCATATCCAGCTTCAGTTCCCAGCCTGCAATGTTCCAACTGGTCTGGTCGGACAACTGCGTCGGCATTTGTTGCCGAACTTCGAACATGCCGGTGGCCGCATGCTCGACGGCATAGTTATACCAATCCCGCACTTGGGTCTGGCGATCCTCGAAGGCCCGCTCTCCCGGAGTATGGTCACCAAGGAACAGATAAGCATAGGCATAGCGAATCGTCTCAAGCCAGGCGGCTTGCTGCGCTGAACCGGGCTTCATGGCCTGAGCCTGCGCCAGCCATAGTTCGGACAGTGCAGCCAGGCGTCTATCCGTGGCAACCCCCGTCACGGTAGCCAAGGCCTCCGCGCACTCCGAGGAGATCGGCTTTGCGCATGCCTGCTCATCCAATGCCGCCACCCTGATGGTCTGGACAGTCGCATCGCTGAGCTTGCCACGTGTCAGGATGTCGCCGCGCTTGAGTTCGATGGCCTCCCTGGTAGGTAGCGTATGAACTTCAACCACTGGGCCGAACTCGCGCAGGATCGAGCAGCCCCCCAGCAGCAGCGGAGCAAGAGCGGCGCATGTAATGAGAAGGCAGGCCTGCGGGAACCTCATGGATTCACCTCGTTGGCAGGGATGCCTGGCACACCTTGTCGAATCGACATCGAGAAGTCATCCTCTGACACATCGGAAGCAAGGGCACGTTCGTTGATATGCCCCAGTGCCTGCAATTCATCGTAACGATAGCCAGGCGTCAATCCATGCATGTCGTAGACGTACCGCGCAAAATATCCAGACAGCAGCAGGCGATAGTCCATTGGCAATGCGGGCGCAATGACCCGGGCCAGCTCGAATACGATGGTCGTGCAGTTACTGGTTAACGTGTTGTAAAAGCGCGGTTTCTGCCGCAGTTCATTGGCCGCGTTCAGAAACTCCAGAAACAACGCGCGGGCACTCGCCTGATTCATCTGCAAGCGATAGAGATAAACATCTTCGCCTCGCGCGTTGCTGCGCGTACGCACAATGTCTCGCTCATCGGCGGCTACCAGGATCTGCTCGAACTGACGGAAGAATCCTCCTACCGCCGAGAAGGACTCATGGCGTTCCTTGCGAATTTCCAGCGAGAACACCACGCGTTCACCGCCATCGAAGCCGAACGACACCAGGGTGTGGGCGATGTGCGGCCCCATCCAGTAGGAAAGCACCAAGTCGGCGCTGCGCAGACGATCCAGGTCGTATGTGCGGCTCTCCCACTGCGGGGTGTAGTCGGTTTCGCTGCGCCACTGGAAGTTGCGCACATTATTCAGGTGAACATGGTTGCCGTCGATCCTGGCCTCCAGCAACTGGGCGACATCGTCAGCCCATACACGCTGGTGTGACGGCTGCAGCGTCCCCCACCACATGAGCAGGGAGGCGGCTGCGATCACAAATGCGAATCCGGCGATGTTGCGATTGCGCCGCCCAAGCAAGCCCGCCCGCGACAAGACAACGGTCACACCCAACGTAGACCACATGGCAATGACGAACCATCGCACCACCGAAGGTCCCGGCATCTGATGCCACAGAGCCAGCGCACCCCACACAGTCAGCAGCAGTACCACAAAGCCGATCGCCAAGCCTGCAAGGGCGCGCAGGACTATGTGCATCACTCCGCTCATTGAGGCTGCAAAAGCTCAAGCAACAGTTGCCGGTGCGCATCCCGTAACTGCACCAGCGAGATGGAAGGACTGCCCTTGGACAGCATCGAGGAACTCAGCCACAGCACTGCGGGCGCGAGCGCCAACGGGAAGAAGTGTTCGGTCAAGACGCCTGGGCGAATGACGCCTCGGCGTATGTTGCGGTGGATGATGGTCTGCGCCCGCTCTTTCAGTCCGTGCGCAACTTCGTTGTGCCAACGCTGCACCAGCTCTGGTGTTCTGGCGCTTTCGGCCAGAAGCAGCCGGTAGATCGACATCGTGGCAGGGGAGCTGAAGGTCGCGTACAGGCGATCCAGGTAGACATCTACCAGCTCTGGCAACGTCAGATCCTCATCCGGGAGCCAGCCCTGGAAATCACAAATCTGCTTCGTCGTACGTTCGAGCAAGGCGTGAAAAATTTCTTCCTTGCTTTTGAAGTGGGCATAGATGCCAGCCTTGGACAAGCCCGCGCATTCCGCCAGGCGCTCCATCGACACTGCGTTGTATGTCCGATCCGCGAATTCGACCAGGGCCGCGTCGAGTATTTCCTCTTTCCTGGCGGCAGAGGACAGGTAGCGGCGCTTGTTGTCTGGCGCGTCATCTTTCTTGGGTGGCATTCAAAGGCTCTGTTCAAAGATCTGAGGGGTGTTCCCATGGGCCTGTCACCGGCTCTACCAAGAATCAGGGCCTTCCTTGAACCCAAGCCGGCAGCTCGAATTGACCTGCGTCAATGACCGACGAGCCCGCTGATTGCGGTTCTTGGATTGTAACGTATAATTGAAAATAATCGTCCAGTCGTTTGTTTTCAGATTTCACAATGCAGATCAACACAGGGCGCGAGTGAACCTGGCACATCGGGTTACGACACAGGAAGAGCGCCCTATCAACCAGCCGGGGAACACGGGGATGCACATATCAACAAGGAGATGAAGTGGGCTTGACAGCACTTGCAAGCAAGAAAGTAGGGCCTGCGGACACCAGCCACGAACCCCGCATTGCGCGGGTGGCAGCCATTCCCTCCTCTGCGACCAGACCCTCTTCAGCCCGATACCTGTACGGAACGTGACCATGCTCCCAACTTCCCCGTTGTTTCCTGCGTTCAGATTGCGCGCTGCCTCGTTGGCCCTGAGCGCCGTCGTCTTGACCGGCTGCATGTCGCTCGCTCCGGCGCCAGACACCCCGCCATTGCCCGTGCCCGAAGCCTGGCCCGCGCATCTTGGATCAGGCACCGACGGCGCCCACGCGGGAGAGCTTGCCTGGCAGGCGTACTTCACCGACCCCCTGCTGCAACGCCTCATCGAGACCGCGCTGGAAAACAACCGCGACCTGCGCGTGGCCGCGCTGCGCGTCGAGGAAGCCAGCGCCACATTCCGCATTCAGCGCTCGGATCGTTTTCCTGCCATGGGCGTGGGCGCCCAAGGTGGACGCGCGCGCGTCCCTGGCGACCTGAACATGTCGGGCCGATCGCAGGTGGGCGGCGAGTACCGGGCCGAGGTGGGTTTGACCACCTGGGAACTGGATCTGTGGGGTCGGATCCGCAACCTGGAAGACGCCGCCCTGCAAACTTGGCTGGCTTCCGACGCGGCTCGCCAGGCCGTCCATTTGGCGCTGATCGCCCAGGTGGCAGACGGCTATCTTGGCCTGCGCGAGATCGACGAACGCGTGGCGATCGCACGGCAAACCGTGACCACCCGCGAGGAGTCCTATCGCATTTTCCGGCGCCGCGTCGAAGTCGGCTCGACCTCGAAGCTGGATCTCACACAGGTCCAGACCCTGCTGAACCAAGCTCAGGCGCTGCTGACGCAGCTTGAGCAAGCTCGCACCACGCAACTGCACGCCCTGGCACTGCTGGTAGGCGCTGATCCCGGCCCGCTGCCCGCCAAGGCACCCTTCGATGAAACGACGGTTCTGGCTGAGCTGCGGGCCGGTCTGCCTTCGGAGCTGCTGGTCAGTCGCCCGGACATCATTTCCGCCGAACACCAATTGCGTGCCAGCAATGCCCACATCGGCGCGGCCCGCGCGGCGTTCTTGCCGCGCATTGCGCTGACCGGCAGCTTCGGCACGGCCAGCTCCGACTTGAATGGCTTGTTCGATTCCGGCAGTCGCGCCTGGACCTTCATGCCCACCCTGTCGCTGCCCATCTTCGATGGCGGGCGCCGCCGCGCCAATCTGGAGCTGAGCGAAGTGCGCCGCGACATCGCCGTCGCCGGATACGAAAAAACCATTCAATCGGCCTTCCGCGAGGTGGCCGATGCGCTGAGCGCAAAGCACTGGCTGGCTGAGCAGTTGACGATCCAGAGAGCCAACCTGGAAGCGCAAAGCGAACGCGCACGCCTGGCCAAGTTGCGCTACGACAACGGCTCGGCCGCCTTCTTGGAAGTGCTGGATGCCCAACGCGATCTGCTGGGAGCCCAGCAACAACTGGTACAGGCGCGCCGCGCGCTGCTGTCCAGCCAAGTGGCGCTGTATGCCGCGCTCGGCGGCGGCACCCTCGCCGCAGCCGGCGAGGCACAGGGTGCGGCCTCGACTCCCGCTTCCACCCCATCAACCCGTTAAGGCACGCCGAACCCATGACTGTCTCCCCCTCTCTCAAGAAAAAACTCCTGGTCGCTTTCGCTGCAGCGGTTGTTGCCGCGCTGGCCTGGTGGAGCTGGACGAGGTTTACCGACAGCGGCCCGGGCGAAGGATTCGTCAACGGCAATGGCCGCATCGAAGCCACCGAGATCGACGTGGCCACCAAGCTTCCCGGCCGCATCGAAGACATCCTGGTGCGTGAAGGCGATTTCGTCACAGCCGGCCAGCCACTGGCCAAGATGCGGCTGGAAACGCTGGAAGCGCAGCGCGACGAGGCCCTGGCCATGCGTCAGCAGGCTGAGCATTCGGTGACCGCGGCGCAGGCACAGGTGGCGCTGCGTGAAGCCGACGTGACTGCCGCCTTGGCTCTGGTTGGTCAGCGCGAGTCGGAACTGGACGCCGCGCAACGGCGCCTGACACGCTCCAGCACGCTGTCGAGTGAGGGAGCCGCCTCGATCCAGGAACTGGACGATGACCGGGCGCGCGTACGGGGCGCCCAGGCGACCCTCGCGGCCAGCAAGGCACAGGCCGCCGCTGCCCGCGCCGCGGTCGAAGCCGCCAGGGCGCAGCTTGTCGGCGCGCAGTCCAGCGTGTCCGCCGCTACGGCCAGTATCAGCCGCATCGAAGCCGACATCCGCGACAGCGAACTGCGGTCTCCGCGCGACGGACGGGTTCAGGTGCGTGTCGCGCAACCCGGCGAGGTGCTTGGAGCGGGCGGACGTGTCTTGAACCTCCTTGATCTGTCGGACGTGTACATCACCTTCTTCCTGCCCGAAACCGTGGCCGGCCGCGTTGCGCTGGGTTCGGAGGTTCGCATCATTCTGGATGCCGCGCCCGAGTATGTGATTCCAGCCACCGTTTCCTTCGTCGCCAGCGCAGCGCAGTTCACCCCCAAGACGGTGGAAACCGCCAGTGAGCGACAAAAGCTGATGTTTCGCGTGCGCGCACAGATCTCGCAGGAGCTGCTGCGTGAGCACCTGAACCAGGTCAAGACCGGTCTGCCCGGCGTAGCCTGGGTCAAGCTCGACGCCAAGGCCGAGTGGCCTCAGAACCTCTCCGTTCGTGTGCCGGAGTAAGGTATGAGCCACAGCGCGCAGCTCGCGACCGTTGCAAGTGTCCGCCAGGTAAGACTGCGCTACCGCGACGTCATTGCCTTGGATGGCATTGACCTGGACATCCCCGCTGGACGGATGGTCGGTCTGATCGGCCCCGACGGCGTGGGTAAGTCCAGCCTGCTCTCGTTGCTGGCCGGTGTGCGCATCATCCAGGAAGGCACGGTCGAGGTGCTCGGTGGCGACATGGCCAGCAAGGCCCACCGCAAGCTGGTGTGCCCGCGCATCGCCTACATGCCGCAGGGGTTGGGCAAGAACCTGTATCCGACGCTCTCGGTCGAGGAGAATCTGCAATTCTTCGCGCGGCTGTTCGGCCATGACGCGCCCGAGCGCCGCCAGCGCATCGATGAGCTGACCCAGGCCACTGGCCTGTTCAAATTCCTGGAGCGCCCGGCAGGCAAGCTGTCCGGGGGCATGAAGCAAAAACTCGGCCTGTGCTGCGCGCTGATTCATGACCCGGATTTTCTGATTCTCGATGAGCCGACGACTGGCGTGGACCCGCTGGCGCGCGCGCAGTTCTGGGATCTGATTGAGCGTATCCGCGCCGATCGCCCCGGCATGAGCGTGATTGTGGCCACGGCCTACATGGATGAGGCCCAGCGCTTCGACTGGCTGGCCGCCATCGACGACGGCAAGGTTCTCGCCACCGGCACGCCGAAGGAATTGCTGGCAAGAACAGGCAGCCCGAACCTGGAAGAGGCATTCATCCGCCTGCTCCCGGAAGAGAAAAAGCGCGGACACCAAGCGGTAGTCATTCCCCCCTTGTCGGATGGCGGCGCGGACGATATCGCCATCGAGGCCGAGGGGCTGACCATGCGCTTTGGCGACTTCGTTGCCGTCGATAGCGTGTCCTTCCGCATCCGGCGCGGTGAAATCTTCGGCTTCCTCGGCTCCAACGGGTGCGGCAAGTCCACGACGATGAAGATGCTTACCGGCCTGTTGCCGGCGAGCGAGGGTCGGGCCTGGCTGTTCGGCCATGAAGTGAACCCGCATGATCTGGGCACCCGCCGCCGCGTCGGCTACATGTCCCAAGCGTTCTCGCTCTACAGCGAAATCACGGTACGCCAGAACCTGGAGTTGCACGCCAAGCTCTTCAGTGTGTCCCCGAACGATATTCCGGGCCGCGTGGACGAGATGGTGGAGCGCTTCGGGCTGGTGGACGTCATCGACAGCCTGCCGGCCAGTCTGCCGCTGGGCATACGCCAGCGCCTGTCGCTGGCCGTTGCCATGGTGCACAAGCCCGAGCTGCTGATTCTGGACGAGCCGACCTCCGGCGTCGACCCGGTGGCGCGTGATGCGTTCTGGCGGCTGCTTATTGAATTGTCGCGGCGCGACCGGGTGACGGTCTTCATTTCCACTCACTTTATGAACGAGGCCGAACGCTGCGACCGCATGTCGATGATGCATGCCGGCAAGGTGCTCGACAGCGACGTGCCCGCCAGGCTGGTCGAGAAACGCGGCGCCAAAACCCTTGAAGAGGCCTTCATCGGCTACCTCCTCGAAGCCGAGGGAGGCACAGCCGCCCCGCCCAGCCAGCCTGAGGCCGACAATCACGAGGAGCAGCCATCCGCGGTACCCGCTGAACACGGCGGGCACGGCTCTGGCGGTTTCAGTCTGCAGCGAATGTTCAGCTATCTGTGGCGCGAGACGCTGGAATTGCAGCGGGACCCGGTACGCGCCACGCTGGCGCTGGGCGGTTCGCTGCTGCTGATGTTCGTGATCGGCTTCGGCATCACCATGGACGTCGAGGACCTGAGCTATGCGGTGCTCGATCGCGACCAGACCACGCTTAGCCAGAACTACACGCTGAACTTGGCCGGATCGCGCTACTTCACCGAGCACGCGCCGATCATCGACTACGAGGACCTCGACCGGCGTATGCGCAACGGCGAACTGTCGCTGGCCATTGAGATCCCCCCTGGCTTCTCTCGCGATGTGTTGCGAGGCCAGAACGTGCAGATAGGTGCCTGGATCGACGGCGCCATGCCGCAACGCGCGGAAACCGTCCAGGGCTACGTTCAGGGCATGCACCAGCACTGGCTGCTCGTACAGGCCAGCGAACGCAGCGGTGCCAGCGCCGCAGGAAATGCGAGCGTCGAGACACGCTTTCGCTACAACCCCGATGTCAAGAGCCTGCCGGCCATGGTGCCGGCGGTGATCCCTCTGCTGCTGCTCATGCTGCCGGCCATGCTGACCGCGCTGGCGGTGGTGCGCGAGAAGGAGACGGGCTCGATCACCAATCTCTACGTGACGCCGGTCACGCGCATCGAGTTCCTGCTTGGCAAGCAACTGCCCTATGTCGGTCTGGCCATGGTGAACTTCCTGCTGATGAGCCTGCTCGCGGTCACCGTCTTCGGTGTGCCGGTCACGGGCAGCTTCTTCACCCTGTCGCTGGCCGCGCTGATCTTCTCCTTCGCTGCGACCGGCATGGGGCTGCTGGCCTCGGCCGTCACGCGTAGCCAGATCGCGGCCATGTTCTTTGCCATGATCGGTACCCTGATCCCGGCCACCCAGTTCGCCGGCCTGATCGATCCAGTGTCCTCGCTCGAAGGCTCCAGCAAGTTCATCGGCGAGATCTACCCCGCCACGCACATGATCTCCATCAGCCGTGGCGTGTTCAACAAATCACTCGGCCTGGCCGACCTGACGGGGCCGCTGTGGTCGATGCTCATTTCGGTTCCGGTCATTCTCGGCGTGGCTGTTTTGCTACTCAAGAAGCAGGAGCGTTGAGATGCGCAGAAGAAACCTGGCCAACATCTACGACCTTGGTGTCAAGGAGCTGTGGAGTCTTTGGCGCGATCCGATGATGCTTGTGCTCATCGTCTATGTGTTCACCGCGTCGGTCTACACCTCGGCCACGTCCATGCCGGAGACGCTGCACAACGCCCCCATCGCCATCGTCGACGAAGACAATTCGGCGCTCTCCCAGCGGATTGCCTCGGCGTTCTACCCGCCGCAGTTCACGCCACCGGCCATGATCGACTATGGAAGGGTGGATCCGGGCATGGATGCCGGGCAGTACACCTTTGCCCTGGTCATTCCGCCCAACTTCCAGCGCGACGTGCTGGCCCGGCGCTCGCCTGCGTTGCAGCTCAACGTTGACGCTACCCGCATGAGCCAGGCATTCACGGGCAGCGGCTACATTCAGCAGATCGCCATCGGCGAGGTCAATGAGTTCGTCAAGCGCTATCGCGGGGCTGAGCCACTGCCTGTGGATCTCGCATTGCGTGCGCGTTTCAATCCATCGCTAGACAAGGCCTGGTTCGGCTCGGTGGTTCAGATCATCAACCACATCACGCTGCTGTCCATCATCCTGACTGGCGCGGCGCTGATCCGGGAGCGCGAGCACGGCACCATCGAGCACCTGCTGGTGATGCCGGTCACGCCCGCGCAGATCATGCTTTCCAAGATCTGGTCGATGGCCCTGGTCGTGCTGATCGCCTCCTTTCTGTCGCTCAATCTCATGGTGCGCGGCGTCCTGGGCGTGCCCATCGAGGGCTCCATTGCGCTGTTCTTCGCCGGCGCGGCGCTCAGTCTGTTCGCCACCACCTCGATGGGCATCTTCATCGCCACCCTGGCGCGCAACATGCCGCAGTTCGGCATGTTGATGATGCTTACCATCATGCCGCTGCAGATGCTGTCGGGTGGCACCACGCCGCGCGAAAGCATGCCCGAGATCGTGCAGAACATCATGCTGATCGCGCCCACCACGCATTTCGTGGAACTGAGTCAGGCCATCCTTTACCGGGGCGCGGGCCTGGAGACGGTATGGCAGCCCTTCCTGGCGCTGGCCCTGATCGGAACGGTGCTGTTTTTCCTGTCGTTAGCACGCTTTCGCAAAACCATCGGCCAGATGGCCTGATCGTTTTACCGCCCGAGTGGGCATTTCAACCCAAGCAAGGAGTTTGACCATGAGCAATGAAACCATCCCTCTCAATCTCTTCAAGGCGAACCTGGAACTGCAGCTGCGCATCCAACGCCTGATGCAGGAAAACGGCCAGCAATGGCTGGAGAACGCCACGCGCGCGGGCAGCGAAAACATTGCCGAGTCCGGCACTGAGATCGAAAGCCTGCTCAAGGCCCAGAACTGGCAGGAGTTGGCCACGCTGCCCGCGCAGGCCTTCTGGCGTCAGTTTCAGCACCAGATGGGTGGCGCGCAGGCACTAACGCAAGTCGCAATCAAGAATCAGACCACCTTCACCCAAGGCCTGCAGCAAGCCATTCAGGACTGGCAGAAATCGGTCACGCAGGCCGTAGGCCAGGCAGATGCGATATTGCCGTTCCAGGATATTTTCAAGCAATGGGGAGCGGTGTGGGCCAAGGCACAGGACAAGGACGCACCAGCCAAGACAGGTGGTCGCAATGCCGGCTGAGCAACGCACTGCACTGGTCACCGGCGGCAGCGGCGGCCTGGGCGAAGCCATCGCCCGGGCCTTGCACGATGCGGGCCATACCGTGCTCATCGTCCATTCGCCGGGCAATGCCAGCATTGGCGCGTGGCTGAAAACCCAAGCCGGCGAAGGTTACGACTTCGCCGCCTACGGCGCGGATGTGGCCGACCATGCCTCCTGCCAGGAGCTGGCCGGCCTCATTCAAGCAGACGGTCACCACATCGACATTCTGGTCAACAACGCGGGCATCACGCGTGATGCTACGTTCCGCAAGCTGAGCTACGCCGATTGGGATGCGGTCCTGCGGGTCAATCTCGACTCCGTTTTCAACGTCACCCGGCCATTCATCGACGGCATGCTCGAACGCGGCTGGGGCAGGATCGTCAACATCTCCTCGATCAACGGCTCCAAGGGGCAGTTCGGCCAGACCAACTACTCCGCCGCAAAAGCCGGCATGCATGGCTTCACTAAAGCCCTTGCGCAAGAGGTGGCGCGCAAGGGTGTGACAGTCAACACCGTCTCGCCGGGGTATCTGGATACGAAGATGGTGACGAGCATGTCGGAGGAAGTGGTCAAGCAAGTGACTGCCGGTATTCCCGTGGGTCGTCTGGGACGGCCTGAGGAAATCGCCGCACTGGTTGCATTCATCGCCAGTGAGTCTGCGGGGTTCATGACCGGCAGCAACGTGTCGATGAATGGTGGCCAGCACATGTACTGAGTGAGGAAGGGCCGGCAAGACGATGTGCCTGCGGCCCCTTTTCATTCAATTTTTCAGTTTCATCATAGACGGAGTGCCCATCGCCATGAATCAAGACACCACGACATCACCAACGGCCGCTTGGGGGCAGTTGCTGTGGGACCCGTTGCGACTATCGGCGATGGCAAACGAGTATGCAGTGGATGCCTGGCAGCGGTCCATTCTGTATGCCGACGTTCGCCGCCAACGCGGCAACCAGTACCAGGAGCATTTGCAGGAGCAGACGCCGAACGTACTCGACTTCGCCTCTGAGGTCATCATGTCCGGGCTGGACCTTCCGCAGCCGGTCAACTATGGCCTCGTACGTATCCTGCCGCCAGCCGACACGCCGAGCGATCCCCACAAGCGACCGTTCGTGGTGGTCGATCCACGCGCGGGCCACGGCCCAGGCATCGGCGGCTTCAAACCCGATAGCGAGGTCGGCGCGGCCCTCAAGGCTGGCCATCCCTGCTACTTCGTAGGCTTTCTGCCCGATCCCGTTCCCGGCCAGACCGTCGAGGACGTCATGCGCGCCGAAGCGGCCTTCGTGCGCAAGGTCGGCGAGCTGCACCCCGACAGCCGCGGCAAGCCTGCGGTCATCGGCAATTGCCAGGCGGGCTGGCAGATCCTGATGGCAGCTGCCGTCTGGCCCGAACTGTTCGGACCGATCATCGTCGCCGGCGCGCCGCTGTCGTACTGGGCGGGCGACATGCCGATGCGCTATGCAGGCGGCCTGACCGGCGGTAGTTGGTTGACGGCATTGACCGGCGATCTGGGCGCCGGTCGGTTCGACGGCGCCTGGCTGGTACAGAACTTCGAGAACCTGGACCCGGCCAATACGCTGTGGAGCAAACAGTACAACCTGTACGCCAAGGTCGACACGGAAGGCCCGCGCCACTTGCAATTCGAGAAGTACTGGGGCGGCCACGTGTTCCTGAACGATGTGGAAATACAGTACATCGTCGATAACCTGTTCATCGGCAACAAACTGAGTACGGCGCAGCTGGTGACGTCTGATGGCGTGCGCATCGACCTGCGCAATATTCGCTCGCCGATCCTGGTGTTCTGCTCCTATGGGGACAACATCACGCCACCGCCCCAGGCCCTGGGCTGGATCACCGACCTGTACCGCAACGACCTGGACGTGCTGGGACATGACCAGACCATCGTCTACGCTACCCATGACAGCATCGGACATCTGGGAATCTTCGTCTCCGGCAGCGTCGGGCGTAAAGAGCACCAGGAGTTCGCTGCGAACATCGACATCATCGACGTGCTGCCGGCAGGCATTCACCACATGCAAATCGATGAGCATCCCGACCCAGTGCAGGAAGGAGACCCAACCAGTGACGTCTTCCTGACGCGGATTCGCCGCAGCAGCATCGATGAAGTCCGTGAGATCGTCCGTCCCGACCCTGAGAACGATCGCCGGTTCGCCGCCGTTGCGCGGATCTCCGAGGTCAACCTGGCTTGCTACCGCAGCTTCGTGCAGCCATGGATGCGTGCCCTGGTCACGGACCAGGGTGCGAAGTGGCTGGAGCCGCTGCATCCGCTGCGCATGGGCTATGAATTGTGGTCTGACAGGCATCCGCTCGCCGCCGCAGTACATGAGGCTGCGCAACACGTGCGCGACCATCGTCAGCCCGTCTCCGAGGCCAACCCTTTCCTGCAACTGCAGGCGCAGTTTTCCACCGCCGTCGAACAGATGCTGGATCAATTCCGTGATTGCCGCGACCAGATCTACGCACAGGCGTTTGACACGCTGTACAGCCTGCCGCTGGTGCAGGCCATGACTGGACAGAGCCTGCACGACGATGCACCGCCGCGACCCCGTCCCAGCGAGACGCCCGAGCATCGCCAGTATCTGGCGCAAGAGTTGACACGGCTCGAAGCGGATATTCACAGCGGCGGGCTCGCCGAAGCCTCCATACGGGCGCTGTTCTTTGTGCTGGCCGCGCGTGGCGAGGCCGACGGGCGGCACTTCCGGCACGCAAAAGAACTCGCGCGCCCCCATTTGGCAAACGACTTCGACATGCAGGTCTTTCGCCACCTCGTTCGTCGGCAGGCTTTGCTCATGAGGCTCGACGAGGACGCCACGGTGTCCGCCATCCCCGGATTGCTCAACGGCATAGCGCCTGATGACATCCGCCAGGTGGCGGGAATGATCGTGCAAGTGATTGGCAGCGGCGGTGTGCTGTCCGCACAAGAACAAACCAGGCTGGAACAGGTTTCTACCTTGTTCGAGCAGGCCGAGCGCCAAGCGCAGGCGGCTTCGGCGCCCGCCGTGATAAGTCCCGCCACTGATACCTCCGCTACGGTCGTGGACGCGAAGTCGACAACCGCCATGCCACGCTCTGCCAGTGGCACATCCGCTGCGGTCGAGGATGCGAATGCGGCGCCAGCCATGCCGAGCTCCGCCAGTGACACCTCCGCTCCGGCCATAAACACGACCTCCAAGACATCCTCTCCAAAGCCTAAGGCGCCTCAGAAGAAAACTGCTACGCAGAAAACTGTGTCCAAGACGCCAGCCGCCCCGCGGACAAGTCAAACACGGCGAGGGAAAGGCAAATGACGACGTCCTCCGCACCGGTCGATGGCGCCGCCGACGCATTGCAGGTTCTGCGCAACCGCACCTTCGACGAGATCGCCATCGGCGACAGCGCCAGCCTCGAACGCGCGTTTTCGCCGCAAGACATCCACATGTTCGCGCTGCAATCGGGCGATGTGGATCCGGAATCTTCGGTGTCTTCGCCCTCGCGGGGCACCACGGAGGCCATTTGTGCAAACGCCCTGATCTCGGCTGTGCTGGGAACACGCCTGCCGGGGCCTGGAACCCAATATGTCAGCCAGAACCTGCGCTTGCTCGGAGCCGTTCGGCCCGGCGACAGGCTGACCGTGCAGATGCAGGTGAGCAGCAAAGACACGGCCACCCATCACGTCACGCTGGACTGCACCTGCACCAGCCAGGAGGGGGTGGCGATTTTCCAAGGCCAGGTAGAGGTCGTAGCGCCCACTGAGCGCATTGAAAGAACGCGCACGGCGTTGCCGGAAATCCATCCGGATGCGCAGGGCCGCACAGGCCTGCAGCACCTGCTGGCGCATGTCGCGCACTTGCAACCGATTCGGGTAGCCGTCGCCCATCCGTGCGATGTCCCCAGCCTGTCCGCTGCGCTCGAAGCGCGCCACGCGGGGTTGATCGAGCCGGTGCTGGTCGGGCCACGAGGGCGGCTCGAAGCAGTCGCCACCGAGGCCGGGCTGGATCTGGCCGACGTCGCCATTGTGGACGTCCCGCACAGCCACGCCGCTGCGCAGCAAGCCGTCGCCTTGGCAGCCGCAGGTGAAGTCGAAGCCCTGATGAAAGGGAGCCTGCACACCGACGAACTGATGTCCGCGCTGGTTTCGGCAGCAGCGGGGTTGCGCACCAAGCGCCGGGTCAGCCATTGCTTCCTGTTGCAGACACCGGCCTATCCGCGCCCGTTCATCGTCACCGATGCGGCGATCAATATCGCCCCGAATCTGGAACAGAAGGCAGACATCATCCGCAACGCCATCGAGCTGGCACAGGTGATCGGCGTGCGCGAACCCAAGGTCGCGATCCTGGCCGCGGTCGAGACGGTCAGCCCGACGATGGCGGCCACGCTGGACGCTGCGGCGCTGTGCAAGATGGCCGATCGCGGCCAGATCACTGGCGGCCTGCTCGACGGGCCGCTGGCCTTCGACAACGCCGTCTCCATCGCCGCTGCGCGTATCAAGGGGATCGTTTCCGAGGTCGCCGGGCAAGCTGACATCCTCGTCGTGCCTGACCTGGAGAGCGGCAACATGCTTGCCAAGCAGTTGATCTTCATGGGCGGCGCAGCCAGCGCCGGGATCGTTCTTGGAGCCAAGGTGCCAGTCATTCTGACCAGCCGCGCCGACTCGCGTGATACACGCATCGCCTCATGCGCGATCGCACTGATGCTGGCCCACCACTATCGGCTGTCACCCCCTTGAGCCGACTTATCGGCAACTTATTAACCCCCTCTTTTTAATCCACCCCTTTGGAGGAAACACCATGCAGTACTCATTCTCTGGCCGCGTAGCCCTGGTCACCGGTGCAGGGTCTGGCATTGGCGAGGCCATTGCCCGGCTGCTTGCAAGCAACGGCCTGAATGTCGTCGTCTCCGATGTCAGCGCCGACAATGCGCAGCGCGTCACCAGCCTCATCAACGCCGAGGGCGGCCACGCCGTGGCCAACGTGGCCGACGTGGCATGCATCGATGAGGTCCAGGCTGCCGTGGCCTGCGCGGTCGATACGTTCGGCGACCTTCATTTTGCCGTCAACAACGCCGGTATCGGTGGCGACCAGAGCCCGGCGGGAGAACTGGACCCTGCCGCCTGGCGCCGGGTGATCGATGTCAACCTGAACGGCGTGTTCTATGGCCTGCGCCATCAGATTCCCGCCATCCTGCGCTCGGGAGGCGGCGCCATCGTCAACGTCTCCTCCATCCTGGGGGTGGTGGGCGACGCAGCGAACCCTGCGTACGTCGCAGCCAAACATGGCGTGACCGGGCTGACCCGCTCGGCAGGACTGGCCTATGCGTCCAAGGGAATCCGGATCAATTCGATTCATCCCGGTTACGTGCGTACGCCCATCCTGGATTTCCTGGATGAATCGGCCCTCCAGAAGGCCGTTGACCTGCATCCGATCGGCCGTCTGGGGACCCCGGACGAAATCGCCCATGCCGTGGCGTTTTTGCTATCGGAAGGAAGCAGCTTCTTTGCGGGCACCCAGCTCATCGCGGACGGCGGCTACACGGCACGCTGAATCTGACGACGATGAGAGTGCAGGCATACCCGCACACCGTGGCGACGTCACCGGGGCCGGGCAAAAAGAGGACGACATGATGGATGCGACCACGGCCCGCTCCGGACGCCCCGGGCACGGACTGATCCTTGTACTGAACTGCGGTTCATCCAGCATCAAGTTTGCGGTGTTCGATCCCTCGGCCACGCCACTGCCTCGCCAGGCATTGTGGAATGGCAAGGTGCAGGGGATCGGCGGTGCCGATCCGGATTTCGGAGAGACCGGAGTTGCGCCGTTCTCGATCGAACTGGACACGGCACATCCGTATCGCGCCGCACTGCGCCTCATCCGCGATCGTGTCAGCCGGCGGCTCGACGGCCGCCACGTAGGTACGGTCGCCCACCGTATCGTCCACGGCGGCAGCAAATACTCCATGCCCGTGCGCCTGGACGCAAATGTCCTGGCCGACCTCAAGGGCTACATTCCTCTGGCCCCGCTGCACCAGCCATTCGCGCTC
This sequence comes from Acidovorax sp. T1, assembly GCF_002176815.1. Lineage (NCBI taxonomy): Bacteria > Pseudomonadati > Pseudomonadota > Betaproteobacteria > Burkholderiales > Comamonadaceae > Acidovorax > Acidovorax sp. T1. The sequence goes on from NZ_CP021648.1 coordinate 3,663,690, forward strand.
GAAGCCGTGGAGATCCTGCTGCGGGAGCAGCCAGATCTGCCACAGATGGCTTGCTTCGACACGGCCTTCCACCACACTTTGCCCCAGGTCGAGAAGATCCTGCCGTTGCCCTATGCCGCATGGGAGCGCGGTCTGCGTCGGTACGGGTTTCACGGCCTGTCGTATGAGTACATGGCAGTGGCCTTGCCCGAACGCCATGGCGACGCCGCGTGCGGGCGCACCGTCGTTGCCCACTTGGGCAGTGGCGCCAGTCTGTGCGCCATGCAAGGACTCAAAAGCGTGGCCACCACCATGGGCTTCTCCGCGCTTGACGGCCTGATGATGGGCACCCGCACCGGCGCGCTCGATCCGGGTGCGGTGCTCTACCTGATGGAAGTCGAGAAGCTCTCACTGGAGCAAGTGGGGCGCGTCCTCTATCACGAGTCCGGCCTGCTCGGCGTTTCGGGAATCTCGGCCGAGCCGCGCGTCATTGTCGGGCACGAGAACGATGCAGGCGAAACGGGGGAGCGAGCGCGCTTGGCACTGGCCCTTTACGTGCGACGCATCGTGCGCGAGATCGGGGCCCTGGTCGCCGTGCTGGGCGGTCTGGACATGTTGGTGTTCACGGCGGGTGTCGGTGAACACAATGCGTTCATTCGCGAGCGCATCTGTGCGGCGCTGGGCTTTCTGGGCATTGCCCTGGATACCGACGCCAACGCCCGCCACGCGGCGAAGATTTCCAGCGACCACAGCCAGGTCATCGTGGCGGTCGAGCCCACCAACGAAGAGTGGATAGCCGCCAGCCACGCACTGTCCTGCCTGGACAGGGAGAAGGCGCGATGACGATCGATGCCTTCCATGGATTCACGCTCGCCATCGTGCTGTTGTTCGTGGGCAAGGGCCTGGTTGCGCGTTGGGGCATCTTGCGTCGATACAGCATCCCGGAATCCCTGGTGGGCGGCCTGGCCTGCGCCCTGGTTGTCTTCGCCCTGTACTACGGTGCGGGGATCGTCGTCAGTTTCGATCTCGAAGCGCGTGACGCGCTGCTGCTGTACTTCTTTGCGGCCATTGGCCTGGGTACCGACGCCCGCACGCTGCGCCATGGTGGGCGGCCCTTGCTGATCCTGTCGGGGTTGGCCATCGGGTTCATGGTGCTGCAGAACCTGGCCGGGATGGAGATGGCACGCGCCTTCGGCCTGGATCCGCGCGCCGGGCTGATGGTGGGATCGATTTCCCTGACCGGAGGCGTGGGCACCACCTTGGCCTGGTCCGATCACTTCGTTCAAAACCTCGGCATTGCGCAAGCGCAGGAACTGGGATTGGCAGCGAACATGATCGGCCTGATCGCGGCCTGCACCATCGGCGGCCCGATCGCAAGCCTGCTCATGCGCAGGCATCGGCTTCAAGCCGGAGACAGCGCCCTGGAAATTGGCACGCTGCACAGCAATGAGCAGCATGCCCGCCTGGACTACTACGGCGTGCTGCTGGCATTGCTCTGGCTCAACTTGGCCTTGATGCTGGGATACGGAATCAATGCCTTGGTAGCGCGTACCCCCGTCACGCTGCCCGCCTTTGTGGGCTGCCTGCTGGCCGGGATTCTCCTGCGCATGGTGGCCGACTGGATGAGGCCGAGTGGGGGCGGACGTCTATGGAACTGGCCGAGCATGCAGCCAGGCATTGCCCTGGTCTCCGATATCTCACTGGGCCTGTTTCTGACCATGGCGCTGATGGGACTCAGGCTCTGGGAACTGCAGCCCGTGCTTGCCTTCATCACGGCGGCGATGCTGGTGCAGATTGCCCTGGTCATCGCATTCGTTTTGCTGATTGTTTTTCGGGCAATGGGCAAGGATTACCAAGCCGCCGTGGTGTGCGCGGGTTTCGGCGGTATTGCGCTGGGATCTACCGCCACTGCCATCGCCAACATGACGGCGGTGACTCGGGAGCATGGTGCGGCACGCGAGGCGTTCATTGTGGTGCCCCTGGTATGTGGGTTCGTCATCGATATTGCGAACGCACTGGTAATCAGCCTGATGGCCGGTTAGGCGAAGCGAAACAGCGGAGCGAGCTGGCAGATGGATACATCGCTGACGCGCTGGCGAGGCGTCGTCGCCCAGGAAATCGCAATCGACTCCCGTTTTCAAGCAAGGGGCTCTTTCTACTTGTGCAGAAATAGAGGTAATACGCTTTGACGAATAAAAAGAACGGCAATATCGACTCAGCCATCAATCCGAAGTTGGATGGGGATGCCCATGTCGCTTGGGCACAGGCTTGGTCGTCTATTTCGCCGGAGACATCGTTGCTCGCGTGGGTGGACTGGGCGAGCCATTTAGCAAACAGTCCTGGCAAGCAAGCCGAGCTTTTGGCGTTTGCAGCCTCCCTGTCCGAGCAATGGATGGCCGTATTGAAGAAGAATCGGGCCAACCCGAACCGGGGAGCCACCGCTCCTGACCGGTCACCTGTCAATGACCGCCGCTTCAACGATCCTGCATGGGATCAATGGCCCTACGACCTTTTCCGCAGTTCATTCGTCAATCAGACCAAATGGTGGGAGCAGGCCACGCAGGGGGTGTGGGGAGTGGATCCGAAACACCAACGCCTGCTGGCGTTTGGCGCCAAACAGTGGCTGGAAATGCTTTCGCCCGCCAACGCTGCGGTTTTCAACCCCGTTGTCCTGAAAAGAACCATCGCAGAGCAAGGCGCCAATCTAGCGCGGGGGACGTCCAACTTTCTCGACGACTTGCGTCGGCAACTATCCGGCCAGCCTCCCGCGGGAACGGAGAACTTCGTCGTTGGGCGCGACGTAGCGGTCACGGAAGGAAAAGTCGTTCTGAGAAATCGACTGATCGAACTGATTCAGTACACGCCCACTACCGAGAAAGTCCATCCCGAACCGATCATGATCATTCCTGCCTGGATCATGAAGTACTACGTACTGGATCTGTCACCGCATAACTCGCTGATACGGTATCTGGTTGCGCAAGGGCATACGGTTTTTTGCATCTCCTGAAGAAATCCGGATGCTGAGGATCGAGATTTGGGCATGGATGAGTACCTGGAGTTCGGCCTGCATGCAGCGCTGGACGCTGTGACTTCCGTTGTCCCCGGGCATGGAGTCCACGCGGCTGGTTATTGCCTGGGCGGAACGCTACTGGCCATTGGTGCTTCAGCCATGGCGCGTGATGGCGATACGCGGCTGGTGTCGGTAAGCCTGCTTGCCGCACAGACGGACTTCAGCGAACCGGGCGAGCTGAGTCTTTTCATCAACGAGAGTCAAGTGGCGCTGTTGGAAGCCAGCATGGCTCAAACCGGTTATTTGACCTCCGACCAGATGAGCGGAGCTTTTCAGCTACTGCGCTCCTACGATCTCATATGGTCTCGCATGATTGACGAATACCTATTGGGCGATCGCCGGCCAATGACCGACCTGATGGCTTGGAATGCCGATGGGACTCGCCTGCCCGCGAAGATGCATTCGCAGTATCTCCGACGCCTTTACCTGAATAACGATCTCAGCGCGGGGCGTTATCCCGTCACGGGTCGCCCCGTTTCAGTGGGAGACATCGCTGTGCCGGTGTTTTGCGTCGGCACTGCCTCGGATCATATTGCGCCTTGGCGCTCGGTTTACAAGCTGCATCTCCTGTCTTCGGCCGAGCTGACTTTCGTGCTGACCACTGGAGGACACAACGGCGGCATCGTGAGCGAGCCCGGCCGAGGTAAGCGCCAATATCAAATCCATACCCGCGCGGCCGGTGATGGATACATGGCGCCGGATGAGTGGCAAGCGACGATGCAGACGCATCCGGATTCCTGGTGGCCCGCATGGTCGGCGTGGCTGCGAGAGCGTTCCGGTGATGTTGTTGCGCCTCCGCTCATAGGTGCTGAATCCAGTGGATACCCCACTGTTTGCGACGCCCCAGGGGAATATGTACGCAACTGAATAAGCGTATCCCGCGTCCGCTATTGCGACACGGTATACGCAATATCTGTTCGTCATCCCGTTCTACTCTGATAACTGGAGACATTCATGTACTCAAGAATCCTGGTTCCGCTCGACGGAAGTCCTACTGCCGATTTGGCGCTCCACCACGCTGCGGTGCTGGCACGCCTGAATGGCGCAACCATCGTCTTGCTGCACGTCATCGAGGAGATGAAGCACAGCAACGGCTTCGAGAGGCCGAGGATCTATATTGAAGAAGTGAGGCCGGGCTTCCTGGCGGCCGGGCAGAAGCTGCTGGACGAGGCGGCGCTGCGGCTGAGGCAGGAAGGCCTGGCGGTTGAGACCGTCCTTCTGGAAAGCAAGGGCGAGCGCGTCTCGGTGCTCATCGCTCAGCAGGCACTGACCACTCAATGCGAGTTGGTGGTGTTGGGTACTCACGGACGCCGGGGCGTGGACAGGCTGCTGATGGGAAGCGATGCAGAGCAGCTCGCTCGCATCGCACCAGTTCCGGTGATGCTGGTGCGCCAGCCCCAATCGGTCATTGCGACTGCAACCCCTGGGCAGGGTGGCACGCCAGCGTGACGAAGGTTCAGTCCACCGACCAAACTGAATGGAGGCTGAAAGTCGCAGCCCCCTTGCTGCTGCTATTGCTGAGCGCCTCCGCACAGGCCCAGTCCTGCCACCAGGACAACCCGCTGCGCTCAACGGGAACGCTCAATCTGCGGATCGACAACGACATGTTCGGCGGCATTGGACAAGACCAAGGGTACTCCAACGGGTTTCTCGCCAGTTGGGTTTCCCCCAACCTCGTGGACTATAGCGATGACCCTTGTCTACCGCGTCTCGTCCGTGGGCTGAATCGCTTTCTCACGATGCTCCAACCCCAAGGCTTCGACGAACAGAACATGACCATCGGCTTCGGGCAGATGATGTACACCCCGAACGACAAAACGCGCAGCGATCTCATCAAGGATGATCGTCCTTTCGCGGGCGCCTTGATGTTGAGCCTTGGCTATAACGCGAGGCGGGGCGATACGCTGCGCACTTCGCAACTCCGCGTGGGGGTGGTGGGGCCCTCCTCCCAGGCCAGGCAAGTCCAGAACTGGTGGCATGACACCGTCGGAGTGGACAGATTCAATGGCTGGAGACATCAACTGCGCGACGAACCCGTGCTGCAGTTGCTCCACGAACGCCGAACACGAGTCATCAGGCAAGAAAACGTCAGCGGTTGGGGTTGGGATCTGACCCGCCACTGGGGCGGCAGCTTGGGCAATTTCGCCACCTACGCGAATGTCGGCGGAGAACTGCGCTATGGCCTACGCCTGCCGGACGACTTAGGCACCGCACCGCTGCGCCCGGCTGGAGAAAACACCTCGCCCGTGCGTAAGACCGCTGGCAGCAACTGGAACGGGCACCTGTTCGTGGCACTCGACGGTCGCTGGGTTTTGCACGACATCACGTTGGACGGCAATACGTTCAAGTCCAGTCATAGTGTTGATAAACGGCCATTCGTGGCCGATGTGGGCTATGGCATCGCGATGACTCAGGGCAACTGGCGCATCGCGATAGCCCGCTACCACCGCACCCGCGAATTTCGTGGACAAAAGGAAATCCCGGTCTACGGAACGATCACCGTAGGACGGCGATTCTGATGCAGATCGATTCCTTGAACGCCATGCAAGCCACTCTGTTGCTGTTCATGACAAGAGCCGGGTTGCTTGTGGAGCTACCACGTCGACGCAGTACTGCCAATGCCGTCGTCATTAGCCAGTTGGCAAGGTGAACACAGCGAGCTGAACGATAAGGCACCCGCGCTCGATAAGAGACCAAGGACAACAAATAAGGAGATAAATGGATGCAACGACTCACCCTGGCCCTACCCGGCAATGAAGATCTGGCCCGCGGCATCGCGCAGGCATGCGGCAGCGAAGCCGGCCGCATCGAAACGCGCCGATTCCCCGATGGCGAGAGCTATGTCCGGTTGCATGGCGAACCTGCCGATCGGATCGTGGATGTGATTTGCACGCTGGCCCATCCTGATCCGCAGTTCCTGCTTCTGGCTTTTGCCGCTGACGCGGCGCGCGAACTTGGCGCGCAAGAGGTGAACCTGATCGCACCGTATCTGGCCTACATGCGCCAGGACAAGCGATTCCATGACGGAGAAAGCGTGACGTCGCGGTCCTTCGCACGTCTGGTCTCATCGACCTTCGACAAGCTGCTCACGGTGGATCCGCATCTGCACCGCTATCCGACACTATCAGCGGTCTACACGATCCCCACCATCACCTTGCATGCCGCACCACTGCTGGCCGACTGGATCGCGAATCATGTCGAAGAACCTTTGATCGTGGGCCCCGACGAGGAAAGCGAGCAGTGGGCCGGCGCCATCGCGTCCCGCATCGGCGTACCGCACGCTGTGCTTCGCAAGACACGCCATGGCGATCGCAGCGTGGACATCGATGTTCCCGACCTGTCGATCTGGCGCGGCAGAACGCCGGTGCTTGTGGACGACATCGCATCATCAGGCCGCACGCTCGCCGTCGCGGCGCGCAAGCTCGCCGAGCAAGGAATGCGCAAGCCGGAGTGCGTAGTGGTGCATGCCCTGTTCGCCGAGGATGCCTGGACCCTATTGACACCGTTGTTTGCCCGGATCACATCCACCGACACGGTACCGCATCCGAGCAACCGCATTGGTCTTGCTTCGCTGATTGCCGGCGCGCTTTCCAGCGGCCAGACCGATCCGCGAACCTGATCTTCCACCTATCCCGCTATTTTCAAGGAACCCGAAATGCCCTCTCAGGCTAACCTCGCAATCGATTGGCGTGCTGGTTACGGGCCCATCGCGCACAGGTCTGAAACCATCGAACGTATGCAGGCCCTAGTGCAACGTCTGGTCGCGCAAAGGCGTATAGCAGACGAAGCCTCGGCCCATGCGCTGCTGGCTGCAGCCGACCGGGTGGCCTGCACGGCCATGAGCGTAGTGGCGCATATGACCTATGCCCGGCGCATCGACCGAAGCGGCTGCCCACTGGGCTCCGATGATTTCAAACAAACGCCCGAAGGCCACACCGGCGGCTCGCTCAACATGGTGCCAGCCTTCGTGGGTTATCTGTTGGCCAACGCGCTGACCGGGACGACACGCGGCTGGCTCATGGGGCAGGGGCACTGCGTGGCCGCGATCGAGGCGGTGAACGCACTGACCGGCGATGTATCCGCCGCCCAGCGTGGACGCTACGACCGCAGCGAGGCGGGCCTGTCGCGTTTGATCGCGGACTTCTACTCCTATGCCATCGATAAGCAGGGTCGGCCCGCGGTACCGCTGGGTAGCCATGCCGGGCCGAACACGGCCGGCGCGATCTCCGAAGGCGGCTATCTGGGGTTCGCCGGGCTGCAGTATGTGCACACGCCGTTGCCGGGAGAAAGCCTGGTGGCATTCCTCAGTGATGGCGCTTTCGAGGAACACCGTGGCTCGGACTGGGCGCCGCGCTGGTGGCGCGCCGAGGACTGCGGCTTCGCCATCCCGGTCATGATTCTCAACGGACGGCGCATCGAGCAGCGCACCCAGATCGTGCAGGAAGGTGGCGCTACCTGGCTGGCCGAAGATCTGCGCCACAACGGCTTCGATCCCGTCATCGTTGATGGACGTGATCCGATGGCGATCGCATGGGCCATTGTTGAAGCCGAAGACACGCTGAGCGCCTTCGCCGCACGCTCGGATCGGCGCTATCCGGTCAAGCTGCCCTACGTGATCGCCGAGACGGAGAAAGGTTTTGGCTTCCCGGGCGCGGCGACCAATGCCGCCCACAACCTGCCGCTGAACGGCAATCCGCGCGAGGATGCGCAGGCACGCGAGGCCTTCAACGCAGGGGCTGCGGCGCTGTTCGTGCCCGAGAGCGAACTGGAAAACGCGCTCACCGTCCTTGCGAATCACGGCCAGAGCCAGCGCTCGCGCGAAAGCGAGCACCCCATGGCCCTACGCCATCCAGCGAGCCCTCATCTGCCGATGCCGGCCTGGGCGCCAACGGAGGTATCGGGCAGCGCCATGTCCGCACTGGACCGTTGGTTCGTGGAGCTGGTGCAGGCAAATCCACAGTTGCGCATCCGGATCGGCAATCCCGACGAACTGGCCAGCAACAAGATGGGGGCCACTCTGGCGCTGCTCAAGCACCGCGTCAACGTGCCCGAACCCGGCGTCCCGGAATCGACGGATGGCTCGGTGGTCACCGCACTCAATGAAGAAGCCGTTGCGGCCGCCGCCCTCGCCAACAAAGGGGGGCTGAACCTGATCGTCAGCTACGAGGCATTCGCGGTCAAGATGCTTGGATTGATGCGCCAGGAGATCATCTTCGCGCGTCGGCAGAAGGAGCTGGGCCAGCCGCCAGGCTGGATCTCCGTCCCGCTGATCGTCACATCCCACACCTGGGAGAACAGCAAGAACGAGCAGTCACACCAGGACCCGACCATTGGCGAAGCATTGCTGGGGGAGATGTCGGACACCGCACGCGTGTTGTTCCCGGTGGATGAAAACACGGCGTGCGCCGCGTTGCGAGCGGTCTACGCCAGCCGCGGCCAAGTGGCTTGTGTGGTGGTCTCCAAGCGCGACACGCCGAATCACTTCAGTGCCGCCGCGGCTCAATCGCTGATCGAGCATGGAGCAGCCCATGTAGCCGGCGATCCGTCCACCGCACAACTGCAATTCGTAGCGATTGGCGCCTACCAGTTGGAGGAAGCGCTCAAAGCCCATGCCCGCCTGGAGCACCATGGGCTTGCGTCGTGCATCACCGTGGTGGTCGAGCCCGGCCGTCTACGCATTCCGCGAGACGAACTTGAGGCCGCCTTCGTGCTCGGTGACGAATCCCTGCAAGCGCTCTTCCCGCCTCACCTGCCGCGCGTGTTGATAAGCCATACCCGCCCTGAGCCGATGCTGGGCGTGCTTCGCCGCATTGACAGCGGCCCTTCGAAGACGCGGGCTTTGGGCTACATCAACCACGGCGGCACCCTCGATGTGGCTGGAATGCTGATCGCCAATCGATGCACCTGGGTGGATGCCATCTATGCCGCTGCGCAAGTGACCGGCTGGAACAGTTCGCAGGCTGCTGCTGCCGCGACCGACGCGTGAATTTCAAGTGGTTCTGACACGGTCCGCAGTGACCGCGCCAGCTCCTGATTTCACAACCCACCAACAAGCGAGGAGACAACTTCATGCTCTCACTGACCAGCCTGGGCGGTGCCGGTACCGTCACCGGCTCCAAACACCTGATCACATATGGCAGTACCCGCATCCTGATCGACTGCGGACTTTTCCAAGGACTGAAGAACCTGCGCGAGCTGAACTGGCAGCATCTTGTCGTTGAGTCCAAGGACATCGATGCGGTTGTACTGACGCACGCGCACCTGGATCATTGTGGATATCTCCCCCGATTGGTGCTGAACGGGTTCCGCGGGAAGATTTTCTCGACGCCAGCCACACGGGACGTCGCCGAACTCATCCTGCTCGACAGTGCTTGGTTGCAGGAGAAGGATGCCGAGTTCGCCAACCGGAAGGGATTTTCCAAGCACAAGCCAGCCCTTGCCCTGTATCGGGTCCGAGATGCCGAACGCACGCTCTTGCAGTTCAAGCCCGTGCCACTGCATCAGGAGACGGTATTGCCGGGCGGTGCACGCCTGGTTCTACGCAGGGCCGGCCACATTCTTGGAGCGGCGACGGCGCAGATCGACATCGGCGGCAAGCGTTTGGTGTTCTCCGGCGACCTGGGCCGCTATGACGATGCGGTCATGCCTGATCCTGAACCCGTCACGGAAGCGGACTACATCATCATCGAGTCCACCTATGGCAATCGTCATCATGACCGTTCCGATGCCGTCGAAGCGCTAGGCGACATCATCGAGCGTACGACTCGCCGCGGAGGCACCGTAGTGATTCCCGCTTTTGCCGTAGGACGCGCGCAGTCGTTGATCTATGACCTATGGCTGTTGCGACAGCGCGGTCGGCTCCGCAACGTGCCCGTCTATCTGGACAGTCCCATGGCCACCAGCGCAACTGCGCTGCTGCACCGCCATGCCGACGACCACAAGCTCGCTCAACACGATTTCGAGACGGCATTCTCAGAAGTCACATACGTGCGCGACGTTGAAGAGTCCAAGGCGCTATCGGCGAATCGATACCCCAAGGTGATTATTTCCGCCAGCGGCATGGCCACCGGCGGCCGCGTGCTGCATCACATAGAAGCGTTTGGCGGTAGCCATCAGAACACGCTGCTGTTCTCTGGATTCCAAGCAGCAGGTACGCGCGGGCGCAAGCTGCTTGAGGGCGCTCGCGAAGTCAAGATCCATGGACGCTGGATGCCGATCAAGGCAGAGGTCGCCGAGCTTGCGATGTTGTCGGCTCATGCCGACAGCGATGAGCTGATGCGATGGCTGCGCGGCTTTACCAAGGCGCCGGAAAGAGTGTTCATTGTTCACGGTGAATCTGATGCCTCTGAGGCGCTGCGCGAACGTATCCAGCGCGAACTCAATTGGCACGCATCGGTGCCCATGCAAAACCAGGAGTTCGCCCTGTGAGTGCCCGCATCACGCCCCAGACACCCGCCTTGCAAGCATTGCGCATGCGACTGCATGCCCAGCATCAACCCGTCGTCTTGATGCGTACCGATTGCCATGTCTGCCGTGCCGAAGGGCTGGCACCGCGGTCACAGGTACTGATCATTGCCGGCGACCGCACTGTGCAAGCGCTACTGTACCAAATCGACAGCGATCTGCTCAAAACCGGACAGATCGCTCTGTCCGAGGCCGCCTGGGATGCCCTGGACATTCATGAGGGCGATCTTGTGCAGGTTCGGCATCCTCCGCTGCTCGAATCGTTGTCGGCCGTGCGTGCGCGAATTCACGGCCACCGACTGCAAACGACGGAGTTGCAGGCGATCGTCCGTGATGTGGTCGATGGTCGCTATACCGATGTCGCACTTTCGGCCTTCCTGACCGCAACGGCGGTACTGCCTCTGGATATGCAAGAGACCATCCATCTCACCCGTGCGATGGTCGATGTCGGGGATCACCTGCAATGGCAGGCTCCGATTGTTGTGGACAAGCATTGCGTGGGCGGATTACCGGGAAATCGCACCACGCCGTTGGTGGTTGCCATCGCCGCAGCCAATGGATTGGTGATGCCCAAGACCTCATCACGCGCCATCACCTCTCCCGCTGGCACCGCGGACACCATGGAAACGCTGGCTCCTGTAGACCTGGACCTGGATACGCTCAGAAAGGTCGTGGAGAAAGAGGGTGGATGCGTGGCGTGGGGCGGCGCGATGCACCTCAGCCCCGCGGACGACATCTTCGTGCGTATTGAGCGTGAACTGGATATCGACACGCAAGGACAACTGATTGCCTCGGTGTTATCCAAGAAGATTGCAGCAGGGGCGACCCACATCGTGATCGATATTCCGGTTGGGCCAACCGCAAAAGTCCGCAGCCGGGAAACTGCCGAGCATCTTGCGCATCACCTTTCGGAAGTCGCCGCGTCATTTGGCCTTGTATTGCGTTGCCTGTTTACAGACGGGAATCAGCCTGTCGGCAGAGGTATCGGCCCGGCGTTGGAGGCGCGCGACGTGTTGGCCGTATTGCGCAACGAGGCGGATGCGCCGCAAGACCTATGTGACCGCGTGGCGTTGGTGGCGGGCGCGGTGCTTGAGCTTGGCGGCGTCGCCAAAGAAGGGGAGGGACTTCGGTTGGCTCATGAGACGATCAGCAGTGGCCGCGCGTGGGAAAAATTTCAGAGAATCTGCGCGGCTCAGGGGGGATTTCGTGAGCCGCCCCAAGCTCTCTATGTCGAACCGCTTTTGGCAACCACTTCAGGCCGAGCAGTACACATCGACAACCGTAAGCTTTCTCGTTTAGCCAAATTGGCCGGTGCGCCTGAGAGTCCAGCCGCAGGGATTCAATTGCAGGTGCGCTTAGGTGACGAGATAACACGCGGACAACCATTGATGTTTTTGCATGCGCAAACCTCTGGAGAGATGGCCTATGCACTCGCATACGTACAAGGCATTGGGGACATTGTAAAGATTGAACCTTAGCGCCGTGGATAAACAGGGCTCTTGAATGCTCGGTCAAACACAGCCCGGCCTCTCGTTTGGAAAAGTTGAACGCCTACATCTCATGCTCAAGAACATATGAAAAAACATCGCTTAAAAGAAGTTTTCAACCTGCATCGCGTGGAGCAAACAGAAGGAGGTCGTCAGCGCCTGAATAGGAACATTGCTCATGGAACTGCGGCACCTGCGTTGCTTTATCGTTTTGGCCGAAGAACTTCATTTCACACGGGCGGCTGAGCGTCTTCACATTGAGCAACCTCCTCTGTCCCGCGCCATCAAGGAGCTTGAGGACGAGTTAGGCGCTGTGCTCTTCGACCGGGACCGCCGGGGCACCCGACTGACCGCTGCGGGTGCCGTGTTCCTGCAGGACACTCGCCGGCTATTCACCGTCCTGGAGCAGGCCCGCGAGAACGTCAAGGCTGTCGCGGCGGGCTTGCGAGGCAGCCTGCGCATCGCCGTATCCGACGGCGCGCTCGATCCCCGGCTGTCGGCGTTTCTAGCCCGTTGCCGTGCCGAAGAACCCGAGATCGAGATACGGATGTCCGAAGTGCCTTTGGCCGAGCAGTTGCGCGGCCTGCGCTCGGGCGACTTCTGCATCGGATTCGCTCATACCGCCGACGTCGGTGATGGCATCGTCGCCGAACCTATCTGGCAGGACCCGCTGGTGGTCGCCTTGCCAGCCCGGCACGCACTGCTCGTCCACAAGGAGGTTCCACTCCATGAACTCCGGGGGCATCCTCTTGTCCTGTGCGATCCCCAGGTGTGCGAAGGCTACTGCCGCGAGTTGGCGCGCCTCCTGCAGACCCAGGAACACAAACTGAATGTCGTTGAGGAGGTTTCCTCGCTGGACATGATGCTCACCTTGGTCGGTGCCGGCTACGGCGTGGGCTTCATGACGGCGACCAAGATTCCGGTCAGCCAGCGACCGGACGTGGTGATCCGTCCATTGGCGCTGGATACAGCCGTGATCACCACCTACCTGCTTCGACTCGAAAGCAGCAACTCATCGGCTTCGCTGGTGCGATTTATCGACCGCCTCCGGGACCCTTCGAGCGACTGACGCAACGGACCGCACCACTTAAGATTGGGCATCGGCACGAAGATTGCGTTCCGTTGCACTCATCAGCTCTGCCGCACTTATGCTGAGGGCAGCGGAGATTTTCAGTATCAATGCGAGCGTGGGCATGTGCTCCCCACGCTCGATCTTGCCCATATGCGAGCGAGCTATACCAGCCATGGACGCGAATTCATCCTGAGCGACTCCCTGCGCCAAGCGGGCAGCACGCACCGCTTGGCCGAAGGCCAGTGCCGGCTCGGCTTCATAGGTGGTTGTGCCAGGGGGGCGGCCCGGTTGAACGCTGCGCTTCTGCATCACCAGAAGCGTCGATCAATCGACCGAATTTAACCACGTTAAAGATATCTCTTTTGGCTATCATGGTGGCTCGCCTTTTTGATCCGATCGCTTTGTGGGGGCTCTCATGCACGACGCCACCAGCCAGTTTTCCTTTTCCAATTTCAGGCTTGCCATAGCGCCTGGCGTACCGTCATCGCATCTTTCGGCATTGCTTGCGTTGCAGCGTGCGGAAGAGCCGGAAGTCACCATTTCGTTTCATGAGGTCACAGCCGATGATTTGATTGCGGGACTTCGGGAAGGCCGCTACGACGCGGGCATGACGCTTGAAGGATCGAGCGATCCGTCGCTGAAAAGCCAACCTCTATGGACCGAGAACATGGCCGTCGCCATGCCGTTGCGCTTTCCCTTACTTGACCAGGCGAAGCTCACGATCGCCGAACTGTTGGACTACTCCGTCTTTCGCTGGCCTGCAGAGAATTGCCCTTTGCTGGATCAGCGGCTGCCTTCTCTTCCCGCGGTGAGTCAACAGAACATTCAGCGTGTCTCTTCCTTCGAGATGATCGCGCTATGGGTCGCTGCCGGCTACGGCGTCGGGGTATCCGCGCAATCGCGCATTGAGCATGCGCAGGGATGGGGCATTCACACACGGCCGCTGTCTGACGGACCCTACGAGATCGTGACCCACCTGCAGCGGCCCTGCGGACAAGCCGACGTTGTTTCAGAGCGGTTCGAGCGCAGAGCACTGCAGGTCGCCAAGAATGCTCCAACCTAGTCGAGTGCCAATGTCCTCGTTCTGCGTCTTCAGTTCAAGGTGCTACACGTGCATTAGGCATTCCACTCGCCAAGCAGCAGACATCACTCGCGCTCTATGACACGGAGCAGCGCCGTTCTACGCTTCGACATGGGGCCAAACGCCTTCGTGACCCCTTCAACGGGTTTCCCTGCCTGCAATGAGTCAAGGATGTCAGCCCAGTCCTGCATGATTACCTTGCGGGACTCCACAAACTTCGTGTGATCGTAGGGCGCGCGCGATGAGTCCTTGCTCTTTTTGGAATGAGCGAGTTGAAGATCGACCCGCTTCTCCGGATATCCCAACAGTCCAAGGATCGTCGTTGCGGTCGAGCGGAAGCCATGGGACGAAAACCGTCCGCCATAACCCATGCGCTTGAGTGCTTGATTGAGCGTCGTTGCCGACATCACTTGTCCCGGCTTTCTGTAGCTCGGGAACAATACTTTGCCGCCGCCAGTTAGAGCATGTAGTTCCCTAAGAGCGGCCACCGCCTGCCGTGACAGGGGAACCAGATGGGGGCGTCGCATCTTCATGCGCTCGGACGGAATCGACCACATGGCGTTGTCCAGGTCGAACTCTTCCCAGGAGGCCTTGCGCAGTTCTACGGTGCGCACGTAGGTCAAAGCCATCAGCTTGAGGGCGAGGACTGTCGTCTGGTAACCCCCTTCGTTGTCCACACGATTGAGAAAGTCCGGGATCTCTGCCCATGTCAACGGAGGGTTGTGGCGGACCTGAGGGCGCTTGACCAGTCCCTTGAGCAAGGCGGCAGGATCGTATTCGCAGAGACCTTGGGCAGCCGCATAACTGAAGATTTGCCCACACCACTGGCGGATGAGGATCGCCACAGTCTTCGCGCCACGAGCCGCCACATCCTTGATGATGGGGCGCAGATGTGGAGCCCTGATGCTGCTGATCGGCAACTTGCCAATCCGGGGGAAAACATCCTTCTCAAGGTAGCTGGTGACCTGGTTGGTGTAGTACTCGCTCCAGTGAGCATTGCTGACGATCCACTCCCGAGCAACGGTCTCGAACGTGCGTTCGTATGTGTCGGCCTGGAGGGCGATCGCCGCCTTTTTCTCCACGATGGGGTCGAGGCCCTTCTTGACCAACGCCTTTGCCCGGTCCCGTTCCGCACGGGCTGCCTCCAGCGTGACCTTTGGGTACACCCCGATTGAGTACACCTGTTCAGCGCCGCCCAGCCGGTAGCGGTACCACCAGAGCTTGGAGCCGTTGGGCTGAACGCGCAAAAAGAGGCTGCCTCCGTCCCGGAGTTGGTACACCTTGGGCCTGGGCTGCGCCGTTTCCACTTTGCGCGCCGAGAGAAGATTGAGTGCTGTGAGTGCCATGTGTATAACGCCTCCAGTTTGGCCCGTTACACACTCCATTACACACATGAGCACTGGATTTGTCCAGCTTTCAGAATCGCTCGATGGACGATCAACCCTTTAAAAACATAGACTTAGAGTTGTTCCATGGAGGTTGATAGACGCCAGTAGACCTCAATCGTAGTTATCGACCATCAAAAGTTTCATGGCCTCACCCCTCCTGCGTGGCGGTTGGGCGCAGGCGCGCGAACTCGCGGTGTTCATGGGCGATGTAGGCCTCCATCATGCTGCGGTAGATGGCCTCCATCACGTCGGGCTCGCCGCCCTCGATCTGGGTGCGGGCGCGCACGCGGTCCACGATGGCCTGGATGCGTTCTTCGTCACGCACCTGCGACGCATCCTGCTTGATGCGCGCGGCCTGGGTCATGTAGCCGCCGCGCGTTACCAGCAAAGGCACCAGCACGTCGTCCAGCGCATCGATGTGGCGGCGCACATCGTCCATGGTGGTGCAATGCTGCACGTTGTTGATGGCCTGGGTCATTCCAGCCCCTCCTCGACAAGTTCGGCGGCGCGCATCAGGGCGCGCGCCTTGTGTTCGGTTTCCTTCCACTCCAGCTCGGGCACCGAGTCGGCCACCACACCCGCGGCGGCCTGCACATACAGCGTGCCGTCCTTGATGATGCCGGTGCGGATCGCAATGGCCACGTCCATGTCGCCCGCGTAGCTCAGGTAACCGCAGGCGCCGCCGTACACCCCGCGCTTGACGGGTTCGAGCTGATCGATCAGCTCCATGGCATGCACCTTGGGCGCGCCCGTGAGGGTGCCTGCGGGGAAGGTGGCCTTGAGCACATCCATGCTGGTCATGCCCTCGTTCAGCAGGCCTTCGACGTTGCTCACGATGTGCATCACATGGCTGTAGCGCTCGACCACAAAGGCCTCGGTCACCTTGACCGTGCCCGTCTGGGCGATGCGCCCGATGTCGTTGCGCGCCAGGTCGATCAGCATCACATGCTCGGCCCGCTCCTTGGGGTCGTTGATGAGCTCCACCTCGGCAGCCTTGTCCTTCTCGGGCGTGGCACCGCGCGGGCGCGTGCCGGCCAGCGGCCGGATGGTGACCTTGGTGCCCGCATCGGTCTGCTCCTGGCGCACCAAGATTTCGGGGCTGGCCCCCACCACATGGAAATCGCCGAAATTGTAGAAATACATGTACGGCGAAGGGTTCAGCGAACGCAGCGCGCGGTACAGGCTCAGGGGGCTTTCCGTGTAGCGCTTATGGATGCGCTGGCCCACCTGCACCTGCATGAAATCACCGGCAGCGATGAGCTCTTTCGCACGGCCCACGGCCGCCAGGTAGTCGGCCTTGGCAAAGCTGCGCTGCGCGGGGTGGCTTTCCGTGGCCTTGATCAGGGGGGCGCTCACCGAATACTTGAGCTGGTCCTTGAGCTCGCGCAGGCGCTTTTTGGCCTTGCCATAGGCTTCGGGCTGCGCCGGGTCGGCATAGACGATGAGGTAGAGCTTGCCCGAGAGGTTGTCGATGACCGCCAGCTCCTCGCACTGCAGCAAAAGGATGTCGGGCGTTTCCAGCGCATCGGGCGGGCAGGTGGTTTCGAGCTTCTTCTCGATGTAGCGCACCGTGTCATAACCAAAGTAGCCCGCCAGGCCGCCGCAAAAACGCGGCAGGCCCGGGCGCAAGGCCACCTTGAAGCGCTTCTGGTAGGCCTCGATGAAATCCAGCGGGTTGCCCCGCGCGGTTTCCACCACCTGGCCGTCGGTGACCACCTCGGTGCGCGCATCGGCCCCAAAACCGCTGGCACGCAGCAAGGTGCGCGCGGGTAATCCAATGAAGCTGTAGCGGCCAAACCGCTCGCCGCCCACCACCGATTCCAGCAAAAAGCTGTGCTTGCCGCCATCCTTGCTGTGCGCAAGTTTCAGGTACAGCGAGAGCGGGGTTTCCAGATCCGCAAAGGCTTGCACCATGAGCGGAATGCGGTTGTAGCCTTCGCCGGCCAGGCTTTTGAATTCAAGTTCCGTGATCACGGGGGAGAGCTCCCAGCTGAGGCAGCGCATGGTGCTAAGTGTGCAAAGCGCCGCTGTTCATTCGACAGGCCCCGGCGGGGCCACGGGTGCACGCTGGAGGTTCCAGGTGCCTTCAGGCGTTCAACAAGACAGGCGTGCGCCAGGGCCAGGCTCCCCGGTCGCTGCAACCTGTGATGAACACGTGGTGTATGAACATGGCCAAAGTGTAGCAAAGGTCTGTGGCCCGTTGGGTGGCGCCACGCCCCTGCGCATGGCAAAACCGCGCGAAAACCCTGTGGTAGCAGTGAACGATTCTTGCAAAAATCAGAAACGAACGATCGTTCTGATTCAGGAGTCCTGCATGAATTTCTTCCCTCGATGCGCCCTGTTTGCCGGGGCTCTCGTGTTGGCGACCAGCGCAGTGGCCCAGCCCGTTACCGTGGCCGACGTGAAATACGAAGAAACGAGCGTCGTGAATGGCAGCACTCTCCAACTCAATGGCGCGGGTGTGCGCTACAAGGCCGTCTTCAAGGTCTACACAGCCGGGCTGTACCTCGAAAAGAAGGCATCGACAGCGCAGGAAGTAACGGGCGTGCGCGGCCCCAAGCGCCTGAGTATCACCATGCTGCGCGAGATCGATTCCGCCGAGTTGGGCAAGCTGTTTTCGCGCGGAATGGAAGACAACATGGACCGGGCCGCGTTCTCCAAGCTGATCCCTGGGGTGCTGCGCATGAGCCAGATCTTCTCCGAGCACAAGAAGCTGCAGGCTGGCGAGCAGTTCATGATCGACTGGATTCCCGGCACGGGCACGGTCATCACCGTCAAGGGAAAGCCCCAGGGCGAGCCCTTCAAGGAACCCGAGTTCTTCAATGCGCTGATGGGTATCTGGCTGGGCAATGCGCCCGCCGACTGGAAGCTCAAGGACGCCTTGCTGGGCAAGCCGGCCTGAGCACGGATTCGCGGATGCGCGCAGGCGCAGCAACGGCGGGCAGTACGGCATCGCCACAGGCGTGCGACAAGCGGAAGGATCAAACCCGCAGCAACGCCAGCGATTCCACGTAGCCGTCCGCATCCACCCCCTGCACCGGCAGGCCGTGGTTGTAGCCATAGGTGACCAGCACCACGGGGCAGCCGGCGGCGCGAGCGGCCTGCGCGTCGTTGGATGAATCGCCCACCATCAACGTGCGGGCGGGGTCGGTCTGCAAGGCCTCACAGGTTTTCCAAAGCGGCAACGGGTCGGGCTTCTTTCTCTCGAAACTGTCGCCCCCGAAAACCTGCTCAAAATAACCGTCCAGCCCCTTGGCGCGCAGCAACGGCACCGCAAACGAGATCGGTTTGTTGGTCAGGCACGCCAGCCGCAGGCCAGCATCGCGCAGTGCCTGCAGGCCCTCCACCACGCCGGGATAAACCTGCGCGTAGTCGCCGTTGATGGCCAGGTAGTGCTGCTGGTAGCTGGGCCAGGCACGGGCGTAGAGCGCTTCTATTTCGATAGCTGCTGGCGCTTTACCAGATTGCGCTAGCACGTGATTTAACACTGAATGCAACAAATGTTCGGAACCCTTGCCCACCATCTGCTCGATGGCCGGTGCGGCAATCGCCGGCAGCGCCAGGTCGCTCAGCATGCGGTTGAGGGCCTCGGCGAAGTCGCCCAGGGTATCCACCATCGTGCCGTCGAGGTCGATGATGACGGCGGCCAGGGGAGCAAGGTTCGATTCAGAAGACTTCAAGTTCAGCATGGGCCAGCAGGGTTCACAACGATGCGCCGGATGTTACTGCGCTGCACCTGAGCGGCATGGCATGTTGCACCAACACACAGCGCGCCCGCATCTACCGGTGCCGCGACATCAACTCCAGCACGTAGCGGCTTGGAATCGCGTAGGAAATGCCCGAGGGCTGGCTCATGGCCGATTCGCGCGTGCTCTTGATCAGCACCATGTTGATGACGCCGAGCACCGTGCCACTGCGCGGATCAAACAAGGGGCCGCCACTGTTGCCCGGGTAAGCCGTGGCGTCGAGCTGGAACACCTGCAAAGGCCCGGCGCGCAGGCTGCGGATGGCACGCTCGCTGAGCTGCTGGCCTGTCGGGCTGGGCAGGGCCATGGTGGTGATGGACGAGACGGTGGCGCGGTGCGTGACGCTGGAAAATCCCAGCACCCCGCCGATGGGAAAGCCCATGAAGGCCAGCTCGTCCCCCTCGCGCACCGGCTCGGACGCCACCACGTTCAGCGCCGGTGCGGCCGGCCCGTCGATTTCCAGCAGGGCGAGATCGTGCTCGTGAACCGTCTCCAGCACCCGCGCCTGGCGCATGGCCCACGCGCTCGCCCCTGCGCGCAGTTGCACGACCAGGGCCGGCCCATCGGCACCCACATTGCCGATGGCGGCTGTAACGTGGGCGTTGGTCACCACGCGCAAGCCGTCGCCCACCACAAAGCCGGTGCCTACATAGCGAAACCGCGGCGTATCCGTGGCGCGGTAGGTGCCCACCAGCACGACGGCGGGTTTGATCCGCTCGATAGCGTCCGGCAGTTGCGCCAGGGTGCTGCTGCTCCATGCCGCGTGCAACAAAAAAACAAGTGCCCAGCGCACCCACCAACGTTTGTGGTTCATGGTTTTTCCTTGGGAAGCAGCCCGCCCAGCGCCTTGCGCAACAAGTGCGGCAGCAACAGGTGCAATGGCATGCGCAGGCGGTGGCCGTTCAGGTAGAGCAAGCCGCGCGCCAGCGGTGTCCACGCGTCCGCGGTGGAGGCGTGGTCGGGCCGCAGTGTGCGCAAATACAGGGCGTCGCGCAAGCGATGCTGCCAGGCCTGCTGGCCCACGCCCGGCGCCAGCGCTGCCATGGTACTGGCCGGCACAGGTGTTTGCGTGATGGCCTGCGCATAACGCAGCGCGTGGTGCAGCGGCCACTGCAGGCCCAGCACCGCCGCGCGCTCCAGCAGGTCCGGCCAGAAGCCGGGCACTGCGGAAAACTCGCGCAACAGGGCGTCGATGTCCACCACGCCCCGGAATCCTTGCGCAAAGTCGCTTTCGTGGAACAGGTGGGCCGCGCTGTGCAGCAACATGTCCGCCGGTGCAAGCACGCACACGCCCGGCTGACCGGGCAGCGCCTGCGCCGCCTGCAACAGACGCTGCGTGCTGGGCCGGACCCGGGCGGTGGCAGGCACCAGAGCATGGTGCACGTCCAGCACCGTGCCACGCTGCAGGTGCCGCATCGGCGGCAGCTCGTGCATCCAGGTGCGGTAGTAGTGCTGGTCGTAGGCATCATGGTTGGTCTGCACCCAGCCGGCCATCATCAACGCCGTTTCCACGTCGACCAGGCGCTCACGCGGCACCAGAATATCCACGTCCGACACCATGCGCCCCAGCGATGCCTGCAGGCCCGCCAGGGCGTAGGCGCCGCCTTTGAGCAGCACCACGGGCAGGCCCGTTGGCTGCAGGGCGCGCGCTATTTGCGCCACCTCGAAGCGCAGCTCACGCTGCTGGCGCGTGGCCAGGGCCAGCGCAGAGGCCAGATGCTGGCGCGGCGCAGGGGCCACGGCATTCCACTTGCCATGGGCCTGCACCAGGGCGGCGATACGGGCCAGCACATTGGCGCGGCGCGCCTGCCGCACCACAAGATCCCATTCAGCCAAGCTCAGCCGCTGCGGCTGCGGCGACGGGCCCAGCAGGGTCAACAGCGGCTGCATGGCGTTGTCCTGCATCAGGCAAACCTCGCTGGAGATGGTGGCTCCAGCGCATCAAACCAGGCCAGCGCCTGGTCAAGCTGGCTATAACGCAGGTCGAAGCTGTCGCAGGCATCGGCCAGCCGCACCAGGGCCTTGAAGCCTGCGCGGCCATGCACATGCTGGTTGAAGCTGTTGCGCGCGAGCTCCACCACGGTAGTGGCCTTGGCGCGCGGCTGCACCTGCAGCGCCGCGCCGCGCTCGTACCGGGGAAAAACCACCCAGGCCGGCAGGGCGCGCTCGTTGGCACGCGCCAGGTTCTCTGGCAGCACCTTGAGGTGCGCGACCGTGCCTTTTTGCGTATCGCGCGCCACCGGCCCCAGCACGCAGCCCGGATTGCGCTCACGGATCACATCGATGGAGGCATTTTTGAGGCTGATGGGTCGTGGCGACGGCACGACCAGGCCACTGACGGGTTCCAGCAGCG
Source organism: Acidovorax sp. T1 (assembly GCF_002176815.1). Taxonomy (NCBI): domain Bacteria; kingdom Pseudomonadati; phylum Pseudomonadota; class Betaproteobacteria; order Burkholderiales; family Comamonadaceae; genus Acidovorax; species Acidovorax sp. T1. The sequence continues at coordinate 3,685,330 of NZ_CP021648.1, forward strand.
TCAACTCATCGGACAACAGGCGCCAGCCGTGGAGCATGAGGGCTGCGCACAGCGTGCTTTTGCCCGCACCCGGCGGGGCCGGCAACACCACGGCGCGCCCGCCCCGTTCCAGCACGGCTGCGTGCAGGCTGATCCACTGGTGGCAGTGGCTGGTCACGCACCAGTTCAGTCCCCACTCGAACAGCGCGAACGCTTCACCCAGCGCCAGCGGTGTGAACGGCTGGCGCCCGTCCAGCGCAAAAATGCACTGCGGTAGAAACCATGTGCGGCGTACCTCGACTGCCACATGGAAGTCATAGAACACCGCCCCGTCCTGGGTGGCCAAGGGATGGTCTGAATAAAGACGCTCGAGGCCATCGGCCACAACGGAGATGGGGCTGCGCACCCGCACCACAAACGGTGGAACCACGATGCCCAGGCCTTCGCCGCCCAACAGCCTATCCAGTTGGGATCTGGACAGGGAAGACAGCAGACCCTGCGTGCTCACGCGCCGCAGGGTTCGATAAAACCCAAAAATTCAAAATCTTGCAACAGCTTGTCCACCCCGCGCACATCTTGCGCAGTGGGCTGCTCACCCAGCAGCGCCTGGGCCAGATTTTCGGAACAAGACTGTGGCACAGCGAGCACCTGCTGCAGCAGCTCGCCCGCAATGGGGCTGAGAGCATGGATATCGCCACTGGCTTCGTCGTACACCACCGCGCCATCGGGCCACAGCTGCAGCAGATAGTCTGCGCGCCGTGGGCAATGCCAGCGCACAGCATGCGCGGGCTGCACCGGGGCGGCATCAGCCGAAACGGCGAGCACTGTAGATGGTTTCAAAGTAGGCGATGGTTTGTGCATAGTCCCACAGGGCACCAGCAAACGGAATCCAGTTGCCGCGCCCGCTCCAGATGGCATTGCACTGCGAGGTGGTGAGCGCCAGCACGTCACGATCATCGTGGAACTCAAGCGCTGTCAGATACGCCGCCACCACATAGCGGGCCAACACCGTGTCACGGTCATGGCCCTCGTAGTCCAGCACATCCTCCAGCGTCACGCGGCGTCCAAATCTGCCTTCGGGGTTGGCTGCGAAGCCGCACTCCTGGAACTTCTTTTTCTTGAACTCGCTTTGCTTGAGCTTCCACTCTGCCGGCGTGCGAACGATGCAGTCGGTCTTGTAGCGAGCATTACTGACCCGCCCCTGGTTGGCCTGCAACGACGCAAAGGCCGATGTGGTCACTCCATTGCCCTGGCCGCCGCCCACTGCGCCAGCCAGAACGGTATTGCTCTTGAGCGCGGCCACCACGGGCGCGGCACCCAGGCCCGCACGCACAATCTGTCGGCGGCTGACACCTTGTGCATTTCCATCTGGCGTAGCGCCAGACAGTGTCGGCGTTGTTTCGGTTTTTTTCATCGTGCTCTCCCAAGAAATCCGCTGGTCTCGCCGGCAATATCGCTTTCACGAGGCAATCGGGGAATTCGCACATCCGGCGCATGCAAAGTCCGCATCCTAAAAAACTGCGCAAGGTGCCTGGCTCGGCCCATGGCCGCATCAACCGATGCTCCCATGGTATGGACCGCACATTCATGGCCAGACCTCAAAGCGTTTTCTTAAGCCGATCCACCTCCGCCTGGGCAGAAAACCGATCTCCTGCAGCGCTGAGCTCATCGAGCAATGCACGGGCAGCATCCTTGTTGCCTGCCTTGATCTGGATCTTGGCAAGATTCAGCTTGAATTCCAAAACCTGCGGCTGCAGCTGAACCACCTTTTTCTGCATTTCCACCGCCCGCTCATGCTGGTTGGCGGCAGACAGCAACATGGCCCAGGTGTCCATGAACGCCGGCTGATTGGGTGCCAACGCATTGGCGCGCTCGGCATCGGCCAGTGCGCCGTCGCGGCCAACCTGGCCTTTGAGCCAGGCCAGATTGTTCAGGGCAGCCGCGTTGTTGGGCTGAATCGCCACCACCCGTTCAAACTGGCGCAGGCTTTCAGGCAACTCGTTAAGGGTCAGCGCCCGGTTTCCCAGATAGAAGGGAAAAGCCGCATCCTTGGGCTGGGTTCGCAGCCATTCAGCCGCCCAGCGATCGGCTTCGGGCTTCTTTCCAGCCGACAGCAGCACGTCATGCAGCCGCACTGCCAGCTCCGGGCTGGCCACCTGCTTGAGCCCCGCGCGCAAAGCGTCGGCGGCTTTATCCCAGGCCTTGCCTGCAGCGTGAATCTCGCCTTCGAGCACATAGCCCACCTGCTCCTTGGGCCTTTGCTTTTGCACGGCGCGGCTGATGGCCAGGGCATCGCCGGGCTTCTGCGCCGCCATGGCCAGACTGACTTGGCCTTGCTGGGCCTGCAATGAATTGGGCTCAATCTCTAGCGCCTTGCGCAGATTCTGACCGGCAGCGTCACGGTCCCCGGCGATCAGGTTGGCGCTGGCCATGCGCAAGTAGGGCACGGAAGACTGCGGCTGCAGCGCCGCCATGCGGTTGAAGCTGGCCTGCGCCTGGTTGTGCTCACCATTGGCCGACTGCGCGCGCCCCAAGACATCAAGCAATTGCACGTTGTCAGGCAGTGCGGACACCGCCTGCTGCGCAAGAACCAGCGCCTCTTTGGGTTCGCTGTTGCGCAAATGGTGCTCGGCAAGAAGCAGGCGCGGGACGGGGCTACTGGGCGCCGCCTCTACTGCCTTGCGCAAGAGCGTCGCGATTTCTGTCTTGTCCGCGCCATTGGCCTGGCGCAACTCCACCAAGGCCAGATGCGCCTGAACGTTGCCTGGCTGGCGCTTGATGGCAGCCTCCAGCCGCGCACGCGCATCGTCTGGCCGCTTGTCGGCGTTATCAAGCATCGCCAGCACACCCACCGCGGGAAAATAGTTGGGGTCGATCTCGAGAACCCTTTCCATGGCCTTGCGCGCCCCGGCGGCATCGCGCTTGAGCAACAGGGCACGGCCACGCAAGAACACAGGCAATACGTCTGCAGGCCGCTTTTTCTCCAGCGCATCGATGGCTTTCAGGGCCTGATCGACCTTGCGCTGCTGCAGCAGTGCATTGATCAGGGCCATGTCTGCCACCACCCCGTCATCCGAGGCCGCAATGCTCTGCAATTCACCCAGCGCAGCATCGTCCTGCCCCGATGCCAGACGGCTGACCGCCAGCGATGTGCGCTTGGCGGGGTCTTTAGGATCGAGGCTGGACGCTCGCGCGAAGTAGCGTTGTGCACGGTCCACATCGCCATGGAGCATGTACACCTGCCCGGCCAGCGCCATCATGCCGGGGTCGCGCTCGTTGCGCTCGACGTCCGCAGGCAGTGCGGACATGGCCTTGTCGAGGCGGCCCTGGCGCACATAAGCCGTCACCAAACCACGCCGAGCCATCGGCAGCCCAGCTTCCAACTGCAAGGCCTTGGCGAGCAAAGCTTCTGCCTGCACGTTCGCGCCCAGACGCAGCTCCGTCATGCCAGCCAATTCGAGCGCGCGAAAATTTTCGGGCGTGAGACTCAACAGCTTCTGCGCGTGTTCCTGCGCCGCCTTGAGGTCATTTTTGGCGTATGCCAGCATCGCCTGCAAATACAAGGTCTGCGGCTTGCCAGGCGCCGCCTTTGCCAGCCCCTGCAGGGTTTCGGCGGCGACATCGGTCTTGCCCTGGAGCAGCAGCAGCTGAACGACGGCAGCCTGCCCCTCCAGGTAAGAGGGATTGACCTGAAGCGCCTGCCGGTATGCCGCCATCGCCCCATCCATGTCGCGCTGACCATACAGCAGCAAATCACCGCGCAGTTTGAGCGCCTCATCGGCGCCTGCAGACTGCCCGGGGATCTTGTCCAGACCTGCCAGGGCCCCCTCGATATCGCCGCGCTGGGCACTGGCGCGGGCCAACTCGATGAGCGCGGGCACATGGTCGGCCTTGGCCTTGAGCGCCTGGTCGATGCTGGCGCGGAACTTGTCTTCCTGGCCCTGGCGCTGCCAGGCAGTGGCCACGATGGTTTTGAGACTGGCCTGCGCTGGGGCACTGGCCAGTTGCAGGCCGTCATAGTCGGTCGTGATCTTGCTGTACTGCCTTCCCAGCAACAAGGCTTGGGCCAGTTGCGGAATCACTTCATCAGGGGCTGCGCCCACATCCTGCGCCTTCCTGAACTCGGTTTCAGCACCCGCTATATCACCGGTGGCCTGCAAGGCCTGACCCAGCAAAAGGCGCGCCTTGGCGGAATCCGGGCGGTCCTTCAAGACATTCTTGAGCTGGATGATGGCCGCAGGCACGTCATTGCGGTTCAGGTAGTCCTGCGCCGACGCCAACAGCGCATCGGGATTGTCGCTACCGCATGCCGACACCAGCAAGGCCACGACAAGCGTGGCGGCAGGAATGAGGGAACGGGAAATGGGAGCCTTCATGGTCGTTCTCCAGGCAAAATTGTTCAGAGCTTGATGCCCAGGCGATGCATCAGGTCGTACAAAGTGGGGCGGCTGACACCGAGCAGGTCGGCGGCCTTGGCCACCGTGCCGTCGGCCCGGGCAAGCGCCGCAAGCACCGCCCGCTGCTCGGCCGCCTCGCGCGTCACGCGCAGGTCGAGGGACCGATCGCCTTCGGCGTTGGCAGCGCCCGCAAGACCGACATCGTCGGCGGTAATCTGGTTGCCATCGGCCATGATGGTGGCGCGCTTGATGCAGTTCTCCAGCTCGCGGATATTGCCCGGCCAGGGGTGCGCCTCGATGGCGCGCAGCGCATCATCGGCCAGCGCCAGGTTGCGGCGGTGCTCCTGGCCAAATCGGCGCACGAAGGCGTGGGCCAGCAGTGCGGCGTCGCCCACCCGCGCACGCAGGGGCGGGATCTCCACCACGATTTCTGCCAAGCGGTAGTAGAGGTCTTCGCGAAACCGCCCTTCCTTGACGCACTGCGTCAGGTTCTGGTGGGTCGCGCACACAATGCGCACATCGACGGCGATTTCCTGGCGACCGCCCAGGCGCTCGACCACACGCTCCTGCAAGAATCGCAGCAGTTTGGCTTGCAGTGGCATAGGCATATCCCCGATTTCATCGAGCATGAGCGTGCCAGCGTGCGCGGTCTCGATCTTGCCCGGCGTGGTCTTGGCAGCGCCCGTGAAGGCCCCTTTTTCGTAGCCAAAAAGCTCACTCTCCAGCAAGTTTTCAGGAATGGCGGCGCAGTTGATGGCAACAAATTTGCCGTCCTTGCGATTGGACAGCTGGTGCAGGCCGCGCGCCAGCACCTCCTTGCCCGTGCCGCTTTCGCCCAGCAGCATGACGGAGGCATTGGTGTTGGCGACTTTTTCGATGGTGCGGCAAATGCGCAGCATCTGCGGGTCGCGCGTCAGCAAGCCGGCGAGCGTGTCGGGCATCTGCATCGCCCGCAGCCGTTTGTTCTCGGATTGCAAATGGTGCAGCCGGAAGGCACGCTCCACGGTCAGGTTGAGCACTTCAGGCTCAAACGGCTTGGCCAGGAAATCGTAAGCACCCATGGCCACGGCCTTGAGCGCGTTGGACTGGTCGTTCTGTCCGGTGAGCACGATCACCTTGGTGTCAGGATCGACGCTCAAAATTTGCTCTAGCAGCTTGAACCCTTCGGAGACCGAGTCGGCATCAGGGGGCAAGCCCAGGTCCATGGTCACCACCGCGGGGGCATGCCGACGCAACTGCGTCATAGCACTTTCGCGATCATCGGCGGTGACGGATTCAAAACGATCCAGCGACCACTTGATCTGCTTTTGCAGCGCCAAGTCATCCTCGACCACCAGCAGGGGCTGCAACTTGTCCGGGCTCATGCCTCCTCCCGTGGCTGTAATCCGAAATCACGACCGATTTCAAACAAGGGAAGCAGGAGACGCACCACGGTTCCCTTGCCGACCTGGCTGTCCACAGAAACCTTGCCGCCGAGCTCCTGCACGTACTGAAAACTCTCGTAAGTGCCAATTCCCATGCCGGCCTCTTTGGTGGTCTGAAACGGCTTGAACAAGCGCGTCTGGACAAACTCTTCGGTCATTCCCTGGCCCTCATCACCCACTTCGATGCGGGCATGGCTGCCGAAACGATCCACTTTCATCCACACCCGGCCATCGGTGTCCGTCGCGTCGAAGGCGTTGTGCACCAGGTGCCCGATGATGCGCTCCAATCGGTCGGCCTGTCCACGGGTAAAAACCTGTGGCGAGGCATCCAGCTGCACGATGCGCCCGCGACACAAGGCATTGGCTGTCAGCCGTTCAGCAATCTTGCACAGATCCACGCCCACCGACGCATCGCCGGACGCGGCGCCTCCGCGCAATTGCAGCATCAACTGGCGCATGCGATCGAGCGAGTTCTCTACCGTCATCAGCATGTCGGCCTGGAACTCGGGGTTGTCCTGCAGTCGCTTGGCGTTTTTGACCATGAGCGACAGCTGGGCGACGATGTTTTTCAGATCGTGCACCACGAAGGCCGACATGCGGTTGAACGCCTCGAACTTGCGCGACTCCAGCAAGGCTTCGGTGGCCTGAATCTGCGCCAGAAAGCTCGCGGCTTGGCGTCCGGCTGTCTTGAGCAGATCGGTGACCTCCCAATTGACCTCCACCACCGTGCGCGGACTGGCCAGCAGCACAAACCCCAGCAAATCCTTGCCTTGCCACAGCGGGACCAGCAGCCAGGCCTGCGGATACTCTGCCAGCCACTCGGGCAAGCGCAAACCGCGGTAGCGGCCGGGCGAAGCGCGGAACTCCTCCAGATTGACCACCCACCCGGTGGACCGCATGAACGCGGGCAGCTCGGCATCCTTGTCAACGGTCTGTGTAGTCGCGGCCAGATTCCACCGGGCCGCCTGCCGGTACTGGTCGTCGTCCGGGCGCAGCAGCCACAAGGCACCTGCGGGGCTCTCCAGCATGTCGGCAAGGCCCCGCACCACGTTCTGCCCCGCTTCTTGGGGGTGGGCCTGGCTTGACAGCGTGGCGGTGAACTTCAACCATTCTTCGCGGTAATCAAAGCGGTAGCGAAAGAAATGCTTGCCCAGAAACACCCGCAACCTGGCCCGCAACGCGCCTGAAAGCGCCAGCGCCAGCGCCAGCACCGATCCCACGAAAACCATCCCCAATTGCAGGGCGCCGCCCCAATCGCCGCCAAAATAGCGAACGTAATAGCCCACACCCGCGATGAAGAGCAGATAAAGCCCCACCAGCAACAGCGTCGCAGAGTGGAAAACGACCTTGCGCGAAACGCGTATCTTGGCAATCCAGTTGCGATGCCGCGTGGTGGCCAGCAGCAGCAGTGGCACCATCAGCGCGTGCACGAATGGCCTCGCAGTCAGGGCGTCAGGGTCCAGGCCCCGAAACAGCACGCCCTGGGAAAACAGGTACAGATCGAACACGAAGGTGCCCGCCAGCCCGAGGCACACCGGCTTGGCGCTCCACAGCGAATCCTCGGGGAGATTGCGGAACAACTGCTCCACCAGCACCAACCCGCCGAGCGCCAACAACACCATGATGAAAATGTGGCCCTTCGCCCCAGCCAGCATGTGAACGATCACAACCAGCGCGGGTACGCCCAGTAATCCCGCAGCTGCCAGACCGGGCAACCAGCGATACCACGGCCCTTGCACCACACCGGCGTTGGGCTTGAAGAATAGGGCGACAAAGACACCCCAGCTGAGGTAGCGCAGCATGTCGGCCGACTGCGCACCCAGCCACCACGCGCCGTTCACGGTCAGCGCTAGCAGGCTGAAACCACTCCAGACCACGGTCAGCAGCGCTGCGGCAAGCGTTGCAACGCCAATGCGATTGACTGGCGCACGCAGATATTCCTGGCGGAACAGGCGCAGAGACAACAAAGCGTAGGCGCCCGCAGCCATGGCCCAGCCCCAGTAAACCAGCAGGTTGTCACTGTTGTTCATGGTGATGGGCGGGCAGACCCGTTTTACTGCGCGCCTTTGCCCGTCAGGACTACGCCCACCGTTTCGAACAGGATCACCAGGTCAAGAAACCATGAATGGTTTTTGACGTAGTAAAGGTCGTATTGCAATTTGTGCTGTGTATCTTTGATGGACGCGCCATAGTGGTAGCGCACCTGGGCCCAGCCGGTCAAGCCGGGTTTGATGCCGTGCCGCAAGGCATAGTAGGGAATCTCGAGCGTGAGGCGGTCCACGAAATAGGGCCGCTCCGGCCGAGGGCCCACCAGGCTCATGTCCCCCTTGAGCACACAAAACAATTGGGGGAGTTCGTCGATGCGCAATTTGCGAATGATTTTTCCAACGCGCGTAACCCGCGCATCGTCGGCACTGGCCCAGCGGGGCGTACCGTCTTTTTCAGCGTCGGTTCGCATGCTGCGGAACTTGATCACATTGAAAATCCGGCCATTGCGCCCGACGCGCTCTTGACGGTAGAGAACGGGCCCGCCACTTTCAAGAAAAATCATGAGTGCAGTGACCAGCATCACGGGCGATGCAATCACCAGCAAAACAATCGATCCAATAATGTCAAACATCCATTTGACAATGGAACGCACCACCCCCTGCTTGAAACCGTCGCCAAAAATCAGCCACCCGGCTGAAACGGCATCCAGGTGAATCTGCCCCAGAAACTGCTCAAAATGGGTGGCAATATCAACAACCTGAATGCCATTGACCTTGCAATCAAGCAATTCACGCATTGGCATGCTCCCCCCTCGGCGTTCATTGAGGGCTACCACGATTTTATCGATACGGTGCTTTTTCACTGCATCGGTCAGCGTTTGCCCCGGGGAAATGACTTTCAGCGCAGAAACTGCGGCCTCCTTTTCATTGGAGCTGGAAAAATACCCCACCAACTCAATGTGTGGATCATTTTCCTGCAACGATTGGCCCACGACACCAGCACGCGGGCCGGTACCAAAAACCAGAACGCGCTGGCGTGTGTAGGAAGCAGGAAATATTTCACCGCCGAACAACCGAATAATCAACATGCCGCTGAGAACAATCAGCAATGCGATCAGGGCCTGCTCATTCTGGGATGGGGACTGCAGAGGCAACAGGAACAAGATGCCACCGGCAATGGCCATGGACAGCAGCAAAGACAAAACCGCCCGCGCCCGGACCTGGCCCACGGTCAGTTGAGAGGGGTGCTCGTACAAGCCGAGTGCGAAATTCACCGTGAGAATTCCGATGGCCATCAAGCCCCCCCCGGATGACACCCGACAGAATGGCGGAGGCATTGAACATGCCCGTTCCCGCCTGCATCGTCAATAAAACAATCAGCGTGCCAACAATCAGAACCGCATAAACCATGATTTGCAAAATGGTCCGCCGGTGAAAATAATGACTGGAAATCTTGATCATTGTTTTCTCCTGCCGCGCCCGAGTCTCGGGCGCGAAAAATACGGATCAAAAATCACCCACATTTGGCAATTTATGAAACAAAACGTTTATGCCATCACCAGTCCCTGATGTGGCAAAAATTTGCTTGACAACCCTCTACTTGAGAGGCAAATCCCCGCAGATCAATAACAATCTGCATTCACCCCCCGCTAGTCATCGCGGACCAATGGCGATACGGCAAGCAACAGCCAAAGCATAGTGGATACACGTGGAATTTCAATAACACTTATTACCGCACCTATCAAAAGGGCGGACGATATAGCGATTCCCACTATCAGGGCCAGGGGTTTTTGGCGTGCAACCCCCTGGGCGGTCATCACCAGCGCGCATGTGGCCAAGGCGGCAAGCGCCGCCAGGCCCAGCAGTCCGCGTTCGATCAACAACTCCAGATACAGGTTGTCCATGTGCCAGGGCAGGAAGTTCGCCTGGGCGATGCTGCTCCAGTAGCGCGGCCCTTGCGCAAAAGCCGGATTTTTGAGTACCTGCCGGCCCTGTGGATCGATCAGTTCCACCGAATCCAGGCGCACAGGCGTCTTCGCTTGCAGCACCGTGATCGACAGCACACCCTCTCTCCAGGCAGAGCGGGTACCGGTGGACGCCAAAGCGGGGCCGTGCAATTGCAGCTCTGTCCAGCCGCCAGCGGCAGCGCTGGACGCAAGCACACGGGGCGTTTGCGCCTGGCACTCAAAGGCATACAGCAGATGCTGCTCACACAACTGAACCAACAGCCGCGCAGGCGACTGCACCTGCCCACGCAGGCGAACCCGGTACGCACCCCCAGGCGCCAAAGCCACACGTTGTGTGAGCGCAAGCTCGCCCTTGACCCCCGGTTGTGCGGGCCCCGAAAGCCACACCTGGGTGCGGCCCTCAGCACTGCGCACCCAGCGCACCTGGCCGGGCAGTCCGCCCTCAGGGGTCTGCGTGCTGTAGTGCGCAGGCAACCTTCCCACGCCCAGCCCAAGGGCCCACTGACTTGGCGTCTTCAACAAGTCAACACCGCGCTGCCAATGGGCGAAACGGTGGTAGAGGTCAGCATTTGATCGGCCCAGGCGATCCGGCATGAAGCTGCCGCCCATGAAAACGCCCAGCGTCTCCGCCACCAACGCAAGCACCAAGCCCGCCATCGCCCGACGGTGCCATACAGAACCATCGGGCGCAACGAGGCGGTATTGGTGCGCCAACGCAGCCAGCGCAATCAAGGCGAGCGCCACGGTCAGATAGACACCGCGCGAATACGTCATGAGCACCGCATAGATGGCCAGCAACACCAGCGCCCCCGCCGCGCACCAGCGCCAGCCGTGCGGTGCTGTCCATGCCGCCCACCAGGCAAACGGCACCGCCAGCGCCAGGTAAACGTCGATGGCGCCGCCACCGACATGCATCTCCCAGAACCAGGCGGTAATGCGAGCGTGGTCACTAAAATCCAGGGCGCCCACATAAATGCCGCGCTCCCACGCCACCGCAGTGCAGACCCAGAAAAGCCCAAAGACCATGCCGCGCGCCAGCCGCAGGGGCGCACCTTGACCATACCGGTACAGCACGGGCATCAGCAGCAGCCCCCACACCATGCTCTTGGCCACCCGCAGCGTATTGCCCGGCAAATCGTAGTCCCCATAGACGCCTTGGGCCCACAGGTCCGCCAGCAACGCGGCCCATGGCGCGGCGCCACGCGCATCGTCCAACCCGCGCCACACCCCCATCAGCAGCAGCACCGGCATGACCACGTACACCCACGCCATGCTGCGCGGCGTCCGGCTGAACGCCGCTGCCGGCTTGCCCCCTGCATCCAGGCTCCAGCGCAGGCAGGCGCCGCCCATGGCAGCCAGTATCAGAAGGTCGGATTCGTCCACCAACCACCAGCCCGTCCAGGGTGTGAAACTGGCCACGGGCAGCAAGGCCGGCAGCATGAACCACAGATCGACAGGCCGCCGTGTGGCCCAGGCGACCACGCTCACCAGCACCAGCACGGCGAGCGCCGGAGCCACCGGGTGCCACAGAGCGCCAGCCAAGGCGGCTGCCGTGAACAACAAGCCGCACAAGCCCGGCACGCCCGCCCGGACTGCGGCGGACGCTTGGCTGCCGGCGTTTACACCAGCACTTCGGGACACGGCGGGTGCCCCAGAAAGGCCTGCGGACTGGCTGTTGCGCCATAGGCCCCGGACTGGAACACCACCACCAGGTCACCGGGCTGCGCCACGGCCAGCTCCATCCGGTCGGCCAGCACATCCAGCGGGGTGCACAGCGGCCCCACTACACAGGCGGTTTCGCGTTCGGGCGACTGCAACCGGTTGCCAATCACCACCGGGTAGTTGCGCCGGATCACCTGGCCAAAATTGCCCGAGGCAGCCAAATGCTGGTGCATGCCACCATCGGTCACCAGAAACACCTGCCCACGCGACACCTTTCGGTCAATCACCCGCGCCACATAAATGCCCGCCTCGCCCACCAGATAACGCCCGAGTTCCAGCACCAGCCGCGCCGCAGGTTGCGCACGCGCCAGATCACTCTGCACCTGCGCCAGGGCGTCGGCCACGGGAGCCAGGTCCAGCGCCTGTTCACCCGGAAAATACGGTATGCCCCAGCCGCCCCCCAGGTTGACGTGGCGCACGGGTGCGGGGGCATCGTGCGCCAGGCGCAGCACCAGATCGAGTGATCGGTGCAGGCTCTCTGCAATGACTTCGCTCCGCAGGTTCTGCGAGCCGGGGTACACATGAAAACCTTCGAACGCCAGGCCATCGTGGGCCATGCCGCGCAACAGGGCCGGCACCTGTTCGGCGTCAATCCCGAAGGGCTTGGGCCCGCCGCCCATGTGCATGCCAGCGCCGCGCAGCTCAAAATCCGGATTGATGCGCAATGCCACGCGCGCTGGCCGCCCCAGCGCCTGCGCGGCATCGGCCAATGCCCGCAACTCGCGCGCCGACTCCACATGCAGCAGCACCCCCGAGGCCACGGCCTGGCGCAGCTCGGCCTCGCGTTTGCCCGGCCCGGCGAAACCGATGGACGCCGCATCCGCGCCAGCGTCCAGCGCCAACTTGAGTTCACCCGCCGAAGCCACATCCATGCCATCGACCAGCGTGCGCACCCAGCCCACCAGCGCCGGCATGGGATTGGCCTTGATGGCATAGTGCAGGCGCACGCCTGGCGGAAGCACCTGGCGCACCGCATGGATGCGCGCAGCGATCAGGGCGCGGTCGTATGCGTAGAACGGCGTCTGGCCGACCCGCTCGGCCAGCAAGGACAGCGGCAGGCCGCCGACCTGCAGTTCATCGCGGGAGGTGTCGAAGCGATCCATATTCCTGCATCCAGCGTTGGCGGTCCAGCTTGCCATTGGGGCTGCGCGGCAGCGGCTGGGTCACCCAGTTCAGTTCTTTGGGCAGCATGAACGCCGGCAAGTGCTCACGGCAATGCGCCAGAAGGGCCGCGCTGTCTTCATCGGGCTTGCCGCTGGCCGTGGGCGACGCCAGCAGCGCCGCGCAGATGGCACTGCCCAGCGCATCATGGGGCACCGCGTGCACCAGCGCTTCGGCCACCAGGCCACTGGCATACAGCACCTCTTCCACCTCGGTCGGGCTGACGCGGTAGCCCGAGGTCTTGATCATTTCATCGCGCCGGCCCACGAAATACAAAAACCCGTCGGCGTCGCGGCGCACGGTGTCGCCCGAGTACACTGCCCGCTCGGGTGCCCGCCAGTCGCCACCCGCTGGCAGCAAGGCCGGCGGCCAGGGCTTGAAGCGGTGCGCGGTTTCGTCGGGCCGCCGCCAATACCCCAAAGCCACCAGCGGGCCGCGGTGCACCAGCTCGCCGGGCTCGTCCACCGCGCATTCGCTGCCGTCTTCGCGCAGCACGCGCACCTCGGCGTTCGGTATCGCGCGCCCGATCGAATCGGGCCGCCGGTCCACCTCGTCGGGCGGCAGGTAGGTGGAGCGAAACGCCTCGGTCAGTCCGTACATCAGATAGGGCGCAGCCGCTGGCGCCAGGTCGCGCAAGCGCTGCAGCGTAGCCCGGGGCAGGCGCCCGCCGGTGTTGGCCCAATAGCGCAAATGTTGCGTAGCACCGGCAGGCCAGTCCAGCGCCGCCAGCTGCATGTACAGCGGCGGCACCGCCGTCAGTCCCGTGACCCGTTCGCGCACCATGGCCTGCAACACATCGCGCGGCAACAGGTAGTTGAGCAGCACCACGCGCGCGCCGACCAGAAAGGCCGTGGTGAGCTGGCTGAATCCGGCATCGAACGACAGCGGCAGCACGGCCAGCAAGGTGTCGTCGGCGCGGTTGTGCAGGTAGCCCGCCACGCTGGTGGCCCCGGCCACCAGATTGCGGTGCGACAGCACCACCCCCTTGGGCTGGCCCGTGCTGCCCGAGGTGTAAAAAATCACCGCCACATCGGTATCCAGCAAGGCGGGCAACGCGGCCGGTTCGCTGGCCAGCACCTCAGGCCAGGCGTGCAAGGTCAGGCGGGCAGGCCATGCGCCCGGCGTGGCCTGAGCGTCCCCGTCGCACAACACCACCTGCCGCAGCCCGGGGCAGTTTGCCAACACCGGGGCCACTGCCGCCAGCCGCGCGGCAGTGGTCACCAGCACCTGCGCTTGTGCGTCTTGCAGAATGTGCGCCACCTGCGCCGCCTTCAGCAGGGGGTTCACCGGCACCAGCACGCCGCCCGCAGCGGGCGCTGCAAAGCTGGCCACCACGGTTTCCACGCGCTTTTCCAGGTACACCGCCACGCGCGCGCCGCGCTCCAGCCCCAGGGCCCGCAGGCCTGACGCGCAGCGCTCCAGCTGCGACTGCAGGTCGGCATACGACCAATGCCGCCCCTCCACCGTCACGGCCTGATGACCCGGCCAGCAAGCGGCGGCCCGGGCCGGCAGCTCGTGCAGCAAAACGGGGGGCACTCCGCTGTGGAAATCCGGCGCGTGGGGCATGGGGCGCATGGTAAGCCATCGCCATGCAGCGCAGTGGGTTGCGGCACGCGACAGTCCCCAGGAGCCTGTCGGACTTGGGGAACGTCGGCTGCAAATCGGCCTCAGCGGTCCATTTTTCACCGTCTTTTTGCCCCATAGCCGGGCTATGGGGCTGCAAATCCGGCAAAAACTGTCCTCGCTGGGGCCGATTTTCGCTTTCGACGCCCCAAGTCCGACAGGCTCCTAGAATCCATCCACTGCTCCGCCACACCACGGTACCCGCCATGAACCTGACAGAACAAGTCCTTCACGTGCTCGACGGCGCACTCCACCTGCAAGGCCGCGCCGCTGGTTTCACGCGTGACACCCCCTTGCTCGGCGCCCTGCCCGAGCTCGACTCCATGGCGGTGCTGGCCCTCCTCACCGGGCTGGAGAACCACCTCGGCATCACCTTCAACGACGATGATGTCAATGGCTCGGTATTCGCCACCGTGGGCAGCCTGAGCGATCTGGTGGAGCAGGCGCTGGCCCGGCAAGACACATGAGCCTTCCCGGGCGCACCGCCTTGCCGCAAGCCTTCTTCCTGCCAACTGGCGCCGGGCAGCGCTTTTGCCTGTTCCATCCTGCGCAGGGTGATGCCCGGCGGGGTTGCGTGCTTTATCTGCACCCGTTTGCCGAAGAACTCAACTGCACGCGGCGCGTGGTCGCACGGCAGGCGCGGGCGCTGGCGAGCGCCGGCTTCGGCGTGCTGCAAATCGACCTGCTGGGCTGCGGCGACAGCGCAGGCGACTTTGCCGACGCCACCTGGCCCGCCTGGCTGAGCGACGCGCAACAGACCCACCGCTGGCTGACCGGGCACTGCGGCGGCCCGCTGTGGCTGTGGGGCATGCGCTCGGGCGCCTTGCTCGCAGCGCAACTGGCCCGCCTGCTGCAGAACGAAAGCGAACCGGCCCACCTGCTGTTCTGGCAACCCGTGGCCAGCGGCCAGCAAATGCTGCAGCAGTTTTTGCGCCTGCGCACCGCCGGCCAGTGGCTGAGCGCCCACCCTGCAGACGAGCGGCAGCCCGCACAGGCGCTGGCGCAGGGGCAGACCATCGACATTGCGGGTTACACCCTGAGCCCCGCCCTGGCCCACGGCCTGGGCGAAGCCCGCCTGCAGCCCCCACCCCTGCCCCTTCCATACCCAGGGCGATTGGTGTGGTTGGAGGTGTCCACACAAGAAGTCCCCGCGCTCAGCCCCGCCGCCGACAAGCCCCTCACCGCCTGGCGCGCAGCGGGTTGGCAGGTGCAGGCACAGGCGGTCAGCGGCCCGGCCTTCTGGCAAACCGTGGGCACCGATGACGCCCCGGACTTGATCCACGCCACGCTGGCAGCACTTGCACCGCTTGCACCCGTTGCACCACTCGCCAGCACGCCGCCGCCATGACCCCCCCCGAACACCCCCTTCGCATCGCGGGCGACGGTTTCGACATACTGGGCATTCTCAGCCTGCCCGAGTCCGGCACACCCCTGCAGCGCACCGGCGTGGTCATTGTGGTGGGCGGCGCCCAGTACCGCGTGGGCAGCCATCGGCAGTTTGTGCGACTGGCGCGCCACCTGGCCACGGCCGGCTACCCCGTGCTGCGCTTTGATTTTCCCGGCATGGGCGACAGCCCGGGCGACCCTGTGCCGTTTGAAGACACCGCCCCCCACATCGCCGCCGCCATTGGTGCCATGCAGCAGGCCGCCAACGTGGACCGCACGGTGCTCTGGGGCCTGTGCGACGGCGCCTCGGCCAGCCTGCTCTATGTGCAGACCACGCAAGACCCGCGCGTGACGGGGCTGGCGCTGCTCAACCCCTGGGTGCGCTCCGCAGCAGGCCTGGCACGGGCGCAGGTGAAGCACTACTACCGCCAGCGCCTGCGGGAACCCGGCTTCTGGCGCAAGCTGTTGCAAGGCGGTGTGGGCTGGAGGGCGCTGCACGGGCTGTGGAACAACCTGCGCACCATGCGCCAGACCACAGCGCAGCCACTCACATTTCAAGAGCGCATGGCGCAGGGCTGGCGGGCGTTTCCAGCCCCTGTCCTACTGCTGCTGAGCGAGCGCGACCTGACAGCCCAGGAATTCGCAGAACACGCGAACAGCCATGCGAGCTGGGCTGGCTGGGCTCAAAAAATCACCCTCACCCGGCACATGCTCCCCCATGCCGACCACACCTGCTCTGCGCCCCAGTCACAGCACGCTGTGCAAGCCCTGGTAATGGACTGGCTGGAATCGACGGCACACCCATCCACTTGAGCACGTCATCGGGGGGAGAACCGATGACGGCTTGTCATCTGCGGACCACATCCCCGACAACCTGCAGGCGCACGCATGCCCCCTGTTCGGACCCAGCGCACCGACCATGATGGCAAAAGCCGCTCCGGCAGCGCGCAACCAACACCCACCGCCCTTCGCAAACACCGTCGAAATTTATTACAGCCGAATCGTTGAACTGCATAAAAATCATTGTACATCGTTGATTTTATTAGGAATTCTAAGTTGGCATGCAACATGCTTTCTCAGTGCACACCGCAATCCAGCGGTCATCTGTAGCACCCTTTGAACCCAAGGAGCACGATATGAAGTTCTTTAGCAAAGCCCTGACAGCAGGCGCACTGGCAGTGGCCGCGCTGGCTGCCGCACCAGCCAATGCAGCGTTCGTCGGATCTATTCCCGGTGGAGCCGCTACCAACGACTACCTCGGGGCCATTGGCAGTGGACCCGTTCAAGGCTGGTTCAACGCCGACCTCTACCTGTTCGGTGGGCCCGCCAACATTTCTGTGCAGTTTTTCGGCGGCGAAGGCACCTACAGCAACTCCTTCACTTTTGGCGCCTGCGGGTTTACCCATGCTGGCGGAAACACAATCCTTGCCGGCGGCGCCCAAGTCGGATCGACTTGCAACCTGACCAACGTAGCCTCTGGCTTGCTCAACTTTTTCTTCACAGGCATGAACGGGGCACCGACTCTTTTTAACGGTGCCAACAACGGCGATGTTTCGCAGGCTGTGCCCAACTTTTTCGTCACACTCGGCAACGCCTTCGACACTAACTTGGCTGATGGCACACCCAGCTCAGGCCAGGTTGCCTGGCTCTTCCTGGATGACGGTGGCGCCAGCGGTGACGACAACCACGACGACTTGGTGATCCGGTTGGCACTGGAAGGCGGCAGTTTTCAGGTTCCCGAGCCGACCAGCCTCGCACTGCTGAGCATTGCCTTGCTGGGCCTGGGTGCCAGCCGCCGGAAAAATGCAACGAAGTAAAGCCATCCAAGCGGAGGGAGTCGGTGCCCTTGGCAAGACAGTCCGTGACAAAAGGAGGGGTGCCAAGCACCCCTCTTTTCTTTCCGTTTCGCTCAGCACAACGGGCTTGGTACCCGGCCCCACCACCCTCAATCCATGAGGCGTTTTTTCGCGAGCCCCAGCGCATGCCGCCCGGCGCCCCAAAGTCCGGACAGGCGCTTGCGGTCAAACGCCACCAGCCCGACACGCTCGCGCCGCAGGGCCATCCAGTCGGCCTTGTAGGTGTCGTCGCCGCTGAGGTAGTCCACCTCCTGCACCTTGTCCACATCCATGGCGTGCTGCATCAGCGCCGCCGTAAGCACGGAGCCGGCGGACAGCCTGTCTTGCCCCTTCACGTAAGCCAGCTTGTAGATGTTGGCCTTGGCGCCAAAGACCAGCCAGACCTGCGCGGCCAGGGGTTGATCGTTGAGCCACAGCACGCCCAGCCGCAGCCAGCCCTTGCGCGCTGCCAGGCGGACAAGGGCTGGCATGAAATCCGAGCATGGCTCGGGCTGCTTCCAGCTCTGGGCATAGACAGCCTGGTAAGCCGCCAACGCAGTGTCGAGCGCAACGGCATCCGCGGGCGCACCAGCGGTCACGATATCGATGCGCCAGGCGCCAGCTTTCTGCAAGCGGCGCCGGCCGCGCTCCACGCTGTGCCGCAGGACTGAAGGCCGGTCGGCCCAGTAGAGGGCGAACCCGCCAGCGGGCACGGGCTGGCACCAGTTGCCAAAGGCGAAGTACCGGCTGGTCCAATAGCCGGCGGTGCGAAGACCGGCCTCCAGCGCGGGCAGCCAGTGGCTGGCGGCATCCAGCGGCTGCAGCCGCAGCACGGCGCTGCCGGGCAGCTGTCGCAAGGCCTCGGCTGCGGCGTGCCACTGCGTTGCCGAGAGTCCATGCACCGCTTCGGCCGAGCCCACGGGACCATAAAGACCGCTGTAGTAATTGCCCAAAGCGAGCAGTGGGCCGCCAGGCCGTTGCTGCATCAAGTGAAAGTGGGCTGCTTCGCCGCACGGCGCGGCAGGCAGCTGCCAGGCCCGGTGCTGATGGGGGGGCCGCTCGAAACCATGGGCCAGCAGATTGGCAAACCAGGCCTCTGTCTCGAACACGTCGCCGGGCATGCCGCCGCCCTGCCTGCTTCGCTCAGCGGCCAATGGCCAGATAGTCAAACCCCTGACTCCGCACCAGCGCAGGGTCGTACAGGTTGCGGCCATCCACAATGAGTGGTTGTTTGAGCCGTGCCTTGATGAGGTCAAAGTCCGGGCTACGGAACTCTTTCCATTCGGTCACGATAACCAGCGCGTCCGCCCCCACCAACGCATCGTTGAGCGCCTGCGCATAGCGAACGCGTGGCTCGTTACCCAGCACGCGTTGCGCTTCGGGCATGGCCACCGGATCGTAAGCGGTGACCGTGGCACCGGCGGCCAGCAGGTCGGCCACCAGATCCAGGCTGGGAGCTTCGCGCATGTCATCGGTGTTGGGTTTGAACGCCAGGCCCCACACAGCAAAATGCCGGCCCGTGAGATCGTCGCCCAGGCGTTGCTTGATCTTGCGGCCGAGCACGTGTTTTTGCGCCTCATTGGCCGCTTCCACAGCCATAAGCACTTTCAGGTCCAGGTCATCTTCGCCGGACGCGGTTTTGATAAGGGCTTTCACGTCCTTGGGAAAACATGAGCCGCCGTAGCCGCAGCCCGGGTACAGGAAGTGATAGCCAATGCGCGGGTCTGAGCCCATGCCCTGGCGCACCATTTCAATGTCGGCACCCAGTTTTTCCGCCAGGTTGGCCAGCTCGTTCATGAAGCTGATGCGCGTTGCCAGCATGGCGTTGGCGGCGTATTTGGTCAGTTCGGCACTGCGCGCGTCGGTCACGATCAGGCGCTCGCGGTTGCGCTGGAACGGCGCATAGAGTGCGCGCATGAGCAAAATGGCTTGCTCGTCGGACGCGCCCACGATGATGCGGTCGGGGCGCATGAAATCTTCCACCGCCGCGCCTTCCTTGAGGAACTCGGGGTTGGACACCACCGCGAAAGGCGTCTGCACGCCGCGCTGGCGCAGTTCGTCGGCAATGGCTGCGTGCACCTGGTCGGCCGTGCCCACCGGCACCGTGCTCTTGTCCACCACCACCTTGTAATCGGTCATGAGGCGGCCAATGTTGCGCGCCGCCGCCAGCACATATTGCATGTCGGCCGAGCCGTCTTCATCAGGCGGCGTGCCCACCGCAATGAACTGGATGGTGCCGTGCTGCACGGCGCGCGCCACATCGGTGGTGAAGTGCAGGCGCCCAGCCGCCACATTGCGCTGCACCATGTCCTGCAGGCCGGGTTCGAAAATAGGGATGCCACCTGCTTCCAGAACGCGAATCTTCTCGAGGTCGAGGTCCAAACACAGAACATCGTTGCCGACTTCAGCCAGGCAAGCCCCGCTGACCAGCCCCACATACCCTGTCCCGATTACTGTAATTTTCATGACGCCTGTTTAAAAAAAGCCATACCACTTGGGAATGCAACAAATGCATCATAGCCACGGCATCAGGTTGAACGCACTCGTGCAAACAGTGCACCAGGCTGCCACAACTTGCCAAGTTGCACGTACAACGTGGGCAAAAGAGCAAAGCAAAATTGCCATGAAAGTTGAATCTGCAATGCCGCCCCATCAAAGCGCGGGAGCCAATTTTTCAGGAGCGTGCAACCAAAAAAACCCCTGCGCAGATCAACACCACACCACCCACCCGCAGCGGCGAAACCTGCTCGCCCGCCATGAGCCCCACCACCACAGTCAATGCAAACCCCAGCCCGACAAGCGGGTAGGCCTTGCTCACGTCCCATTTCGACAGCACGCCCAGCCAGACGACCGCCCCCAGGGCATAGAGCAGAAAGCCCCCCAAGACATACTTGTTGGCAATCACCGACGCGATATTGCCCAGCGAATATGGCTGGGCCATTGCTTCCCGCACCCCCTGGTCTGACATGCCGGCTTTCAGCGCGAACTGCGCAGCCACCGACAGCGCGACGCTCAACAGGGCAATCGCAAAGGTGTTCATGGCTGAAGCTCCAAAGTAACAAAATAAGCAGCCATGGCTGCACCAATCATGGCGATCACCGTTAGGCGGCTGCCCCGATCTTTGATGGCATAGACAACCGGATCGTCGTGCATCTCGCCGCGTGAAGTCTTGACCCACAGGCGGGCCATCCAATACACCAGCCCAATGGCCACCAGCCACAGCATTTTCGGGGTGGCGTAACGTGCCTGGGTCTCGGGGGCGCTGATGAACAGGCCGAACACCACCACGGCACAAAGCGCAGCGCCAACACCTAGCGGCCAAAGCACCACCAGGTCGCTGACCCTGTAGTCGCGTCCCCGGGTAGCACCCGCGCCGACCTCGTTCAACGACACCAGCTCGGCACAGCGCTTGACCAACGCCAGACTCAGAAACAGGAAGGCCGAAAACGCCAGCAGCCAGGAACTGATGACCACACCGATCACCACGGAGCCCGCCAGTATGCGAATGGTGTAGAGCAGCGACAACATGAGCACGTCCATCAACACGTATTCCTTGATCACCCAGCTGTAGAGACTGGTCAACACCAGGTAGGTCACCAGCATCCCCAAAAAGCCGTGCGATACCGCGCTGGCTACCCCAAGCGACAGCCCCAGAGCCACGCCCGCCACAAGGAGCCCATGCAGGATCGGCAGCGCGCCACAGGCAAAAGGGCGCAGACGCTTGCGGGGGTGAGCACGGTCGCTTTCGAGGTCCCACAGGTCGTTGACGATATAGGTCGCTGATGCAGCGAAGGAAAAAGCCAAGAAGGCCAGCACTACGCTGCCCAGCTTGTTGATGTCGGCAAATGCGAACGTGGTGAGCAGAGGCACGAAAAGCAACAGGTTCTTGATCCATTGGTGCACCCGCAATGCCCGCAGCCACACGGCCACGCCACTGCTCAGCTTCGGGTATTCGCGTTCAATCGACACCTCGCACCGCACCTGCGCCGCCGTGCGTTGCGCCACACCCACCAGGATCGCCGCCCGGGCCTGCTTCCAGATGGGAAGGTCAGCCTTGGAATCGCCCGCATACACAAAAGCCCCGCCCACGTTTTCCTGGATCGCCTTGAGTTTCGCCAGGCCCTTCAGGTTGTTTCCAGCGTGGGTGGCAAGCACCTTGTCAAAAATGCCAAGGTGCCTGGACACCTCCTCGGCGGTCGTGTGATGCGCCGCCGTGGCAAGGACGATCTGGCGGCCCCTGGATTTTTCCTCATGGAGATACGCCAGCAACGGTGCGCAATAGGGGATTTTTTGGGCGTCAATGGTGACGCGCTTTGAGATGGCCTCCTTGAACCCTGCCCGGCCCCGCATCAGCCACAGCGGCAGGCACAGGAGGCTCATCGGAGAATGCCTGAGCAGGCGGACCAATGACTCCTGCAAGGTGTCGGTGGGCGTGAGGGTGCCGTCCAAGTCCACGACCAACGGCATGTTCGATGTATCCCCCATCCGCCCCTCCTTCACTGTGTGAGGCAAGTTGTAGCAGATATCCCGAAAAATCCCGCTTTCTTTCTGCACACTGCAGCCCCACAGATCATAAAGAAAATGGGCTAAAACGCACGTCAATAAAGCGCCGAAAGCTATTTAAATCATAGCATTCCAGCGAATTGCAATGCGGACAACGCCAACCGGCACGGCAGGGTGCCATTGGCAGCGATTCAAACTTGCGCCGGTCGCGGGCCCGCACAAGCCAGTTAACACAAATATGTTTGAAGATGTTGCAGGCGAGTGGGGCAGTTCATACCCATCTTTCGGCGTGTATGTCCGCGTTAAATGCAGTAGCAGCATTGTTAAAGCAGATGGCGATTTTTTAGCTGACTTATTCAACCCAATCGCACACCTAACCTGGGTTGAGTGCTACACGTTTTTCGCTTTGGGCATCATGCGCTCAAGGTTCTTTCAAGTTCTTCGAACAGCACCCATCCACAGTCTAAAACAAGGCAAAACTCGATTTCTGGCTGTGACAACCAGTTTCGTCTGAGATCGCACCCTCTCGGACAATCGATCGTCTGCTGCAGGCCGAAACGAGCATTTTCGGTAACCAATACCCGCAAACCCCACATGTTGCGCGACCCAGTTATTGCTGGCGCGCCGCCATTTCGACCTGGTTCCATGGCGTCACCCTGCATAGGCATAAACCTTATGCCGCCACTCCTGCAAAACCTCCAATTGAACGATCCAATTCACATGATCACCGAGCCCACTCATCCCACCACAATCAGACACGATTGTCGCAACGGAATTACAAGCCTGCTCCTTTTAGTAACCCTGTCCGCGTGCGGGGGGGGGCAGCGACAGCGCTGCAGTCGGAGTCGAGTCCGCGCAAGCGTCAGAATCCGCACTGGAACTGCAGCGACAACGGCAGCGCCCATCGTCTTCAACGTCCACCCAAGTTGCAGCAACGCCGGGCATTATTTCAACCCCGGGCATCGTTCCAGCTCCAGCTCCAGCTCCAGCTCCAGCTCCAGCTCCAGCTCCAGCTCCAGCTCCAGCTCCAGCTCCAGCTCCAGCTCCAGCTCCAGCTCCAGCTCCAGCCCTACCACCGGCCCCGGCCCCGATTGCCAAAGCCCCATTCAGCTGCGCTGCCGGTGCCATCACCTGCGTCGAGGTGGCATCCACCAGTTCTCAGGCGCAGGCCAGCCTGCCAGTCACCTTTGGTCAACCCTTCAAGGCGGGCGACTGGTTGCACACAACGCAAGGCCTTGTGGCACAGGTAGGCGGAGCAACCATTCCCCTGCAGACCGACGAGATCTCGTCGCACCGCGACGGCTCCGCCCGTTTCGCCGTGCTCAGCGCCCAGTTGAGCAACGTCCAGCCGGGCGAAGCACGCATCATCAACATCTTCCCAGGCGCCAAAACCAGCAGCACCCCCAGCGTGCCCGCAGCCCCTGACTGGAACCTGGAACTCGAAGCCCAGGTGTATGACGCCAACGGCAATGTGACCTCCACGCTGGTGGCACAACCCCAAACCCAACTGGCCACGCAAATCGCCAACAACACCGGGCGCCGCCTGGCTGGCGCCGTGGCCACCGAGTACACCGTGGCCCTGCCCTTGAAGGACAAGGCCACCGGCGCCCCGCACCCGCACCTGAGCGCCCGGCTGCACACCCGCCTGGTGGACAACGGCCAGCGCATCCGCACCGACGTGGTGATGGAAAACACCCGCACCTGGACGGCCAACCCCGGCAACATCACGTATTCGTTCGCTGTGAAGCGCAACGGCAGCACCATCTACACCCAACCCAAGTTCACCCACTACCACCATGCGCGGTGGCACAAGGTGTTGTGGACGGGTTCGTCGGCCGAGCCGCAGGCCCGGGTGCGGCACAACATGCCTTACTTCATGGCGAGCAAGGCGGTGTGGAATTACGACTTGGGTCTGACTATTCCCGACTCAGCCATAGAAAGGCAATATTCGCTCCTGACACAGCGCCGCGCTGAGCAAGCCAGTTTAGGCCCGATGGCCAATCTGATGCTCACGGCTTATTTCCCGACGACAGGTGGACGAATGGAAATTGGTCCTTACCCGCAATGGACGGCGATGTACCTCTTGAATCAAGATTCGCGACTACGAGAAGTCATGCTAGCCAATGCTGACGCAGCAGCCGCGGCTCCCACTCACTATCGGGATGAAGGCACAAAAAACCCGATCGAAATCAGCAAATATCCGAAGGTAAACTTGTCAACCGAAGGACCATCGGAGCCCTTGCTGCCCGCCGTCGTCAATGGAACGACCATTTGGACGCCGGATACGCCGCACCAAGCATCTTTCGCATACGTACCTTACTTAATCACCGGTGATGCCTTTTATCTCGACGAAATTCAGTTCTGGGCAACTTGGAATGTGGCCGCTCGCAATCCCGGTTACCGGATGATGGAGAAAGGGATTTTTTACAGTGAGCAGGTAAGAGGCCGCGCCTGGGGTATTCGATCACTAGGAGAGGCGACACGAGCTACGCCCGACAATCACCCTCTGCGGGGCTATTTTTCCAACCTGCTGCAATACAACGTCGACTGGTTGGTTCAGAACTATCCAAACGCCGCGCAAAGCCCAGAAGCTCCTCCCATGGGAATGATGCCGCAGACAAGCGCACCATACGTCACGAGCCCTTGGCAGAATGACTTTGTCACAATTGTTCTTTCGCAACTCGTCGAGAATGAAGTTCCCAATGCAGCGACCTACTTGAACTGGATAACGCGGTTCACGGTCGAGCGCTTCAACAAACAGAGCGAGGGTTATTGCACCGCTTATGCCCCGGCGTATGACGTCTACGACCTCGATAGCAACAACCAAACAATCAACAGCTGGGCACAATTGTTCCAGCGGAACTGGCCAGGCGTCACCTGCAGTTCAGATCTCGCCATCATGGGTTCCCCCAATGCGGCGGATGGCTATGCAGCTTACTCAAGGGGGATGCTTGGCGCTGCAACCAACGCAGGAGTGATCAATGCCTCTTCGGCCTACACGAGGTGGAAACAACTGACCAGCGGAATGGATTCAGCTATGGCTGCCGATCCGACCTGGGCAATCGTTCCCCGATAAATAAACTACCAAATGGTCCGCAAGCACCGGGCCATTCCTGCAAGCGAAGGCTTAACAAAAAAGCTTTCCCAAACAAGGCGCCTCGCGGCGCCTTTGTTTTTTGACGACGCCATAATTTCCGATAATTCCAAAAGCTTCCAACTCCGATTTGCTCGAGCCGTTGCTATCAGACGCTCATCACTCAAAACCGCCTCAGCATGGTTCAATGCCATGATCCCGTACAACAAGCGATCGCGCGCATCAATCGATCGCGCCACACTCACGTGCTGGCTCACATTAGCAGAGGCAGTCGGCACGTTTCGATACAAAGCTTTACGGGACGCGTCTGCCACGCGAAAACAGAAATCGTGGTCCTCCGCAAACCGAAGGTGCTCCCAGTAGTGGCCAGATACATCGACCAATGCCTTCTTCACAACCAACGAGTCACAGGAAATAATTCTGTGCCTCAAAAATTGACTCAGCGCATTGTGATCCACTTCAAATATATCTTGAAAACCGGGAGCCCTCCGCCGTCTTAGCATCGAGAAGCTTCCATACATACCTTGGTTCAGCACCTCGTCACCATGATGGGTCTGCAGGTCTGCCCAAAACATATCAGCACCGGATGCGTCCATGCTATCGCAAGCAATTTCCAAGTGATCTGTTCTGATCCAGCGATCGTCGTCATCACAAAAGGCAATGAATCTTCCTTGAGAAGCAACCATTCCACGGTTTCTGGCAGCACCCGGCCCCTTGCTTTTGTCAGAGGGGTCTTTCTCTATGAAGCGAAAACGCTCGCCATGTTTGCGCATCAACTCCTGATAATGCAAAAGATGGGACTCGTCCGAACCATCATCAACAGCCACAACCTCTATGTCTTTTTCACTCTGAGCAGATATATCCATCAACAGAGCAGCAATATCATCAGATCGATTGAAGGTGGGAATGACGACAGAGACCCGAACACTCATTTAATCACTCCAACACCATCAAGCAAGTGTGCGACGCCAACTTTTTGTGCACAAGCTTTTAGTTCAAAATTTCCATTCAAATCACGAGACAAATCACGAAACTCATTATTTGGAGATATCCGCTTGTATCCTTCAAATTTGATCTGAGAAAAATGCCCTGCACTAAATTCATTTTCCTTCACAGCCAAGACCTTGCCACCATAGCGCCGTTTCCAGTAATAAATACCGGTTCCATGATCCCAGTAGTAATCAGAAAGCTGCGGATCATCTGAGTTGACCGAGCGATTTCGGTGAGACTGGAAATTGAGCCACCAACCACAACCCCTCTCGTATTGATCACGGCTAGCTGAACGCGTGGTGCAACCGATCAACTCCCAATAACGGCGGTGGCTCAGGAAAAAGAGGTCGCGCCACCCAGCAGTGCTGACAGCCACAGTGGCGCCATCGGGAAGATCAGCGAACAGCTTGGCCATCTCACGCATCTTGAACTCTGGCAGCAAGAGATCTGAGTGCCAAAAAGCAATGCGGTCCACAAACAAAAAGGCGAACTCCAGGGGAAAGTGCGGGTACAGCACCGGCAACTGCAGATCGGCGTTGAAATCAACCACCACCGCGCCCGGCACCACATGCTCTGGCACCCCCACCCTCGGGTCAAACCCCACCACTGGGGTCCATCCAGCGTTCTTCACCAATCTCTGCTGCAAAAGACACCAGTCCGAGTCGACGTTCCAACAGAGCCACGGGCGTTGCACCCCCGACAATGCCGTCGCCCATTTTTCGGCGGCACGAAAGATGGGTGCAACGTCGTCGCCCCAAGCCTCCCAGTTGCCCATTCCTCGTCGGTATTCAGTAGACCGTTTGTCCATCTTCTTGCCTAGCGTTGAGTCAGCGCATCCCGCTCGCAAACAAGGTGGCACAGGCCACTACGTGTGATGCGCTAAAAACTGGGTTCACAACCTTGACGGAGTCAGCCTTGCACGAGTCTCGTGAGGCAGCCCCAACAAGGGTTGTCTTGAGCACGGGAGCCACTTTAACTAGTAAGCAAGTGGAGTGCGCTATTTTTCTCGCGACAAAACCGATCGGCTCAGGAAAAGATGTGTGCGCCAAGACTAACCCTGTAGCATTCGCTGTCTGAGCAGCGCTCAGGTGGCCCATCTGGTCTTTGGAAACTGCCCACGTGTCCTCGGTTCGCCAAAAAGTCGCCCTGCAATTCATCGTCAGCAACTTGGCCCTGGCGGCCAACTTTGTACTGACCATCGTGCTGGCACGCCTGCTCAGCCCACAAGATATCGGCATTTTTTCCATGAGCGCTGTGCTCATGACGGTGGCCCATGTGTTTCGCGACTTCGGCGTCACTGCGTTCATCCGGCGCGAGAAGGAACTGACCTCCGACAGCCTGCGCAACGCGCTCGGCGTGCTGCTGGTCACCTCCTGGAGCGTGGCGGCGGCCATGTACCTGAGCGCACCCTACTGGGCGTACTTCTTCCACGAGGCGCGGGTTGTGCCCGTAGTGCAGGTGCTGGCCCTGGGCTTTGTGTTCATTCCCTTTGGGGCCATTCCCATGGCCATCATTTCGCGCGAGATGGCCGTGGAGAAGTCGGCACGCATCACCGCGGTGACCACCGTGGTGTATTTCGGAGCCTCGGTGGGACTGGCCCTGGATGGGTTTGGCCCTATGACCATGGCCTGGGCCAACCTGATCAACATCCTCGTCACCGGGGCCATGGCCCGCTGGGCGGTAGCCCGTCCCCTGCCCTGGTTACCGGCTTTCCACCAACTCAAGGGCATCGTGCACTTTGGCCTGGGCAACCTGCTGACGGCCCTGTTGAAGGCCGCCGACAGCGCCCTGCCCGACATATTGCTCGGCCGGTGGATGACACCCACCGCAGTGGGCCTGTTCAGCCGCGCCAACTCTACCGTGAACATGGTGAGCACAGCCCTACTGCCCACCGTCAACTACTTCGCCTTGCCCTACATGGCCAAGGTGCACCACGCCAACGGACCGGTGGCCGGGGAATACCTTCGAGCCACATCGCTGATCAATGCGCTGATACTGCCCGCACTCGCCGCCATTGCGGTGCTGGCGCACGACATCGTGAGTCTGCTGTATGGCAGCGCGTGGCTGCAGGCCGTGCCCGCCATCCCGTGGCTTTGCCTGGCCTATGCAATCAACAGCTTGTTTACGCTCAGCGCCCCGGCCCTTACCGGCGTGGGCAAGCCTTATGCCGCTATCGGGCCCAACGCCTTGTTGGTGGTGACCAAGGTGGCGTGCGCTGCGTGGCTGATGGACGGCACCCTGGGCACCTTCGCCCTGGCCATGGCACTTGGTCAATTGCTGAGCGTGCCGTACAACTTGTGGATTCATGAGCGGCACCTGAACCTGGGATGGGCCACATGGACCCGGAGCACCTTGCCTGTGCTGGCGCACGCACTGCTGGTGGGAGGCGTTTGCCTGGGCATCCGCGGTGCGTTGCCCCTCGGCCTGGCCCCGTGGGCGGCTATATTGATAACGGGTGTTGGTGCAGCGGCTGCATTCCTGGCTGGCTGCTTCCTGCTTTCGCTGCCCATGGCCGACGAGTTAAAGCGAATGCAGAAAACCCTGTTACAGCACAGGCAGAAGACATGACGCCGTGCCGCTCTACGTGGAACAGGTTGCACTCAAACGCTTTGCAGCATTAGGCCGCCCCGATCGCACGGAGTACAAGGTTTACAGAAATGATGCCGTCGCCCATACCCTCAAGGCAGCCATGAGCAACCCACGAGTCTCCGTCGTCATCCCGGTGCGCAATGGCAAGGACTACCTGCAGGAAGCCCTGGACAGCGTGCTGCAACAATCGTTCACCGACCTTGAGTTGCTGCTGATCGACGACGGCTCCACCGATGACGACTACGACAGATACGCCCTCCAGGACGAACGCATCCAGGTGATTCACCTGACGGGCACTGGCGTTTCGCGTGCGCGCAATGCAGGCATGGCCCAGTCGCGTGGCGAGTTGATCGCCTTTCTCGATGCCGACGACGTCTGGTTTCCCGGCAAACTGCAGGCGCAGGTCAGGTACTTTGACGAGCACCCGGATGTAGGCGTCGTCTTTGGCAAGTTCATTCGGTGGCATGCCCTGCCCAATGGGGGGTTTGCACCGGCCAGCTCGCTTATACAGGATGCGAACCACCTCACCTCGGCAGAGCCAGAGCGGTCGGGGTGGCTCTATGCGCGGCTGCTTAAAGGGCTCTTGGTGGGAATGAACACAGCAGTCATTCGAAGGAGTGTTTATGAGGCAGTTGGCGGCTTTGATGAATCAATGCGCCAAGGCGAAGACTATGATTTCTGGCTGAAATCATCTCGTATCTCAGAGATGCATTCACTGAACGGACCTGTCGCACTTTATCGAATTCATGGCGCAAGTGCGATGCACAAGCTATCAGATGAAAACCACCTCGCCAACCTGATCAAGGTTGCAACATTGCGATGGAGCGCGAGCTATCACCCCGGCGACGACATAACAGAGCATGAAATAAAGCGCAGACTGGGCGAAGCCCATTTCACGCACGGATATGCCCATTACTGGGGAGGCAACAAGAGGGTGGCTCAAAAAAGTTTCATCCTGTCGCTATCAAACGGCCACAAAATGACTAGAAGCCTGATCTACATGATCCTTTGCAGCTCAGCCATCACCTTTGGATACGCAACTCGAAACAAAAATCAATAACAAGAAAATCGAGCCACCATTATTGAGCACCTATTTCACAAAACAAAATGCACCACCAAGGAAACCAGGCAAAAAATGCGACCGGAGCATCCCAGCTTGCCTACGGGAGACTTCAAAAGATCGCAAATTTAGCGAACAGCAACCCCTACGAGAACAAATCGATACTTTCCTCGACGAAGGAAAGAATACTAAACTCACTTGGATGGCGACTGAGCTACAGGCTGTCTGTCGTTTCTCCCTATGAGAACTGGTATCTTGCTGCATCTCTATGGCCTTTACTAATTGAATCCAAAGAAAGGCCGCTACAAGCGGAGATTCTAAAAAAGGCAATCGATAAACAGCTAGACCATTCTGGAGCGTGGAAATACCCCCTAAATACCGCTTTCAAGTTTTTAATGTGCACCCATGTCGTAAGACTATGGGAACTCACTGGCGAAGAGCGCTACCTCAAAGCTGCAACGGATGCCTTTTCGCAGCTCAAGAAGATGAAGCGAGCCTCAAATGGGGCCTTTCTCTATTTACCCACCAGGGATGAGGTTCTTGTTGACACACTTGGGATGATCTGCCCATTTCTAGGGGCGTGTGCCAAATCATTAAACATTATTGAGGCAGGCGATCTCCTGAGGGAGCAACTGGAGCTGTATTGGAAAAACAATATGGACGCAGAAACAGGCCTTCCATTCCATGGATACTATGCTGGCGGCCCGAATAAACTTGGCAATCTAGGCTGGGGCCGCGGAGTCGGATGGTACATGCTTGCGATGGCTGCCGCCCAAAGCTGCATGAAGCCCGACACCTATTTCGCAGAGAAGATATCCGACTGGCACCTTCGCATTCTGCAGACATTGATAACAAATCAACGCACCGATGGCCATTGGAGTGAATTTATCCTGATCAAATCCAGGGCAGACTCGTCTGCAACAAGCATGATAATTCTTTCGCTCACCACCGAGCGCCAAGAAAAAAAAGTAGGAATTGATAAAACGTCCAACTCACTGGAAAAATCAATTCAAGCCGCAAGACTTGCAATTCTCAGATCAACCGAGCGAAATGGATTAATTCAGCACGCCACAGGCGAGGCACCAGCACTGGGGAGTTACTCCCACGCTCATGGAAATTACCCCTGGGCCCAAGGATTTGGCACTGCCGCACTTGCCCAATCCAGCCAATGGCTCAGTAGCCACTAGACACAACAAGGGCTCCATAGGAGCATTCACGGAAGCCTCAGCGGTTGAGAAGATCAATGCCTCTTACGGCATCAATATCAAAATTCACTTCAAAATCGCGTCCATGCCTCAGGACAAGCTCAAAATAAGTTATCTACCCCACAGGAATTGAGCACACAAAACTCAAATTAGATAGCTCAAAAATCAGATCAGACCCAACCCATAGATACACCCGCCAGTCTCTCGCAAGACGAAATTCAAATGAAAACTTCCAAAGACGCTCGAGTCATTATCTATGGAGCTGTATCACGCGCACCATCCGATATTCCGAATAAATTCAACAAAATTAAAAATTATCTTCACCTCGTCGCAGACCGAATTTCAATAAGATTCGGCTTCCCCGAGATAATAAACTATAAGAACTACGAGAGGCGTTGGACGTACAACAGGGGAGATCTTGCAATCTCCGATTCTGTACATGAGAGCCTGCGTCAAATCGGATGCGCCAAACCAATTGTTCGTGCCAATTGGGAAGAGCTGGCTGAACTAAAGCTTACCGATCAGGATATCGTCATGGTGGCGGGCAGCGGCTACATTCACCCAAAAAAAACCGGGAATTTGCCTGCTCGAGTTTTTTCCGATTACGATGCAATCAAGAAATCAGGTTGCAGAGTTTCCCTCATCGGAATTGGCGTTAATGTATTGCTCGACTGGGACCACTCCAAAGCCACAAGCCTAACAGCAGATTCTCGTGCCGTGTTGGAGGCCCTTTTTGGCATTTGCTCCTCCATCACCGTGAGAGACGAGCAATCGCAGAAATTCATTCGACAACTGGGCAACTACAACACTCCGATCATTGGAGATCCAGCACTTTTCCTCTCGGAACAATTTAGTGAGCCTACGATCCAAAGACAAGACACCAAACTTCGGATCGGACTCAGCATCCCATTTCACGGGATTGAGCCAACCGAATGGATTCGCAGCAACATCAAGGAATTCATCGAATTCCTCAGAAAGCTTCAACAATCGAAAAATGCCAAGTTTGAATACTACCTGCACTACGATTCTGAGAGGCTGGTCTATGAAGTAATGCGGGACTCTGGTCTTGATGTGACCCTGCGCGATGGGGACACGCATACACTCTTGAGCCACTACCGGTGCCTGGATCTGCACATCGGTGGCATGCTTCATTCGTGCATCATGGCAAGTTCGCAGCGCATCCCAACGATTGCCCTGGCCTATGACGCCAAGCACTTTGGATTTTTCAAGCTATTGGAGAGAGAAGAGTTCTGCATTTACAACCAGTCGCTGGACTATTCAAAACTCAACAACTTGATCGATCAAATCGTCAATAGCCAAGCCACTCAGCGGCAACAACTTGACGCAAGAATCAAGCATCTTGAAACCAGTTACCTGGAGGCAATCGCGAAAGCAGTTGCCACAGCCCTACCCGCTCCGACGAGCCCTCGTTTTGACCAGAGGGAAAATAGTCAAATTAGCGCTGAGTGAAGTAATCACTTGTCGAACAGGCCGTTTCGTCTGGGCGCGGGGCTATTGGATGCGATGTTCAACCGGAAAATCGCCACGCCCACCGAAGCGGCAGCATGGACAAAGCTCCCCGCACGCCCGGCGCCATCACCACCTTAGCCAGCTCGTGCGTCTCGCAGGCGGCGGCCTCTTTGTAGTCTGCGTGACCTTCGCCGAAGTCGATCACGTCACCGCCTAACGAACTACAGTGCTTCATCACCTCAGACAGCAGAATTTTTCCTGGCGAGTATTTCGCGTATGTTGGTTCATAGACGGGAAACCAGTAATGCAATCTTCCGGAACCGAGAAGCCCTAGGTGAGCCGCGATAAGCTGATCGCCGCAATAAAGGACGTTCAACGGCGCGGAAAACTCAGCCGTTTTTTTGAGGCCAGGGCTCTCAGGAACTCTTTGATGCTCTCGCGAAACAGCGCAGACCCGTGCATACCTGTCCGCGAATATTGACCTAGCTTAAGACCGATCAGGGCTTCCAGATCGCGCTCCAGGTTCGGGCTTTGCCAGTGAAATTCGTATCCGCCGGGCAGCTCGTTCAATCGGCGGGCACATCGCTCCGTGTCACTCCAGAACTTTCGACTGCGGTCCTTGAGTTCATCCCACATGTCCCGGTTGCCGCTCTGGCGCCGCACGAGATAGGTTTTCGTCGGGGCACCCGCCTGCAAATGTGGAATGTACTTTCCGATCGCAAAATGGGTGAAGAACCCAGACCACACGCCGGCCTTCACCAATGCAGGCGCAACCCTGTCTAGGTACGCCTCTTCGACAGGGAAACAGAAACCGTCGGAAACATCCTGGGCGACCTGTGTGTAGCCTCGCATCCAGCCACGCAATCCAGGGGCGCGATGCAGCGGCACAATCCCGACAACACGTCCGTGATCTTCGATCACCACGACTTCAACCGGCCCCAAGACCCGGTGAGCGGTTTCGCAGAATTCAGGATGCATGAACAGTCTCGCTGACAAGGCATCCGCAGGAAGCAAATCGATCCATGCGGTCAATTCGCGCTCGCCCAACTGGTCGAAGCGTTTGCGGGATACCTGCAAGCCCATGCTAGATCACAGACCGGGGAAACAAATACAGGGCGAGCCTGGCAGGATCAATTCGTCCGTTTCTTGTGGTCCACGTATTTTCTGGTAGATGAATTCTCGGCAAATCGAACCGAAGGCGCTGAAGGCTTGACACATTCGCCAGGCAGGGATTGCTGTCAAACACAAGATCGAATCTGGCGTTTTTCAAGAGTTCGCGCGATGCATCGCTCTTGACGCCGTGCGGGTATGACAGCGACAGAACATCCAGGCCCAAGGCCCGCAGGCGGTCCCGGCATTCCGAGACTTCAGCCTCAGGATCATTGGCGTAGGCAATCGGAGAATGGGTGTGACCATGACCACCCAATTCGAATCCATTCTCCGTCCATCGACTGAGATCCTCCACGTTCATCATTTGCCGCTCGTCGATCTTTTCCAGAACCCGTGGATCCACCTCATGAATGACATGGCGTCTTTCGACCTCAGGCATGCCCGCCAATTTCGCTGCAACATGTTGGCTGAACCCTGGTTGAGTCATCGCATCCTCTGACATGCCAAGAGCGGTAAGCAGTTTTGGGGCTGTCGCCGGGTCTGCCAGAATGGCCCCCGCGGCATCCTGCCACCATCGGGGCTGATCAAGGTCAATCACCTCTGTCGCCAGAAACAACACCCCAGGAAGACTTCGCTTTTTCAGTTCTGGCATGGCGTATTCGACGGTGTCTCGCCAGCCGTCATCAAACGTAATCAACAGTGGGCAATCTGGTAGCCGTCCACGGCCGTCGATTACCGCCTTCACCTGGGCGAGGTCGACCACGTTGTAGTGGCGCGAGACAAAGTCCAACGTCTCTTGAAAGCCATCGAGACTGAAGGCGAACTCACGCTCGGATTGCGCCAGCGCGTCCGAACCGGCGGGCAACACGCGGTGAAACATCAGCACCGTGAGCGCGTGCTTGTTGCGGCGCCGGTGCCAAGCCCCCAGCGCACCAGACCTGTACAGCGTTGTCCGGATCACGTCCTTGATTGCTCTCGAAAGACTCATACAGCCACCTCCGGCACTTGCATCGGCTCCGTCATCAGGTTGCGCAACAGTTGGTAGGTCACGTGCCAATCTTGCTCGGCCCAAGGGGTGAAACGCGGGATCTGGAAGGGCGATGTGGACGCCCCGGCCACGCCCCAGTGGGTGGTGACAGCGTAGCGGTAGCCCGCGCGCTTCACGGCGTCCACATGCAGGCGCGAAAAGTCGGCATATGGCCGACCGTTGGGATAGGCGAAGCCATTCACCGCCCCGCCCACGATGGCCTGCAGCCGCTCACGGGCGCCACCAATTTCGCGCTCGACCTCCTCGGCATTGCAGTAGTCGAGGATGGGGTGCAGCGCGGTGTGTGCACCAATGCCAAAGCCTTGGCTGTGCAGATCGCGCAGCTGTGCCTCGGTCATCACCGGCACGTCGGCCGTCTGTACGCCGGCTTCGGCTTCGAGCTGCTTGAGGATCTGCTCGCGGCGGTAGAGCGTGAGGTACTTCAGTTCTTGTTCCAGCCTCTGCACCTGGCGCCGCCGGTCATCCACCGATGAGACGGCTTGCGCAGGCAGGAAGGGGATACCCAGGTCAAGCGTCGGCCCGGGCAAGCGGCGCACCGCCGCCAGGATACGCTCGTGCCATAGCGGCACCCCATCGAACTGGCCCGAGGTGATGAAGAAGGTGGCGTGCAGGTTGCGCTGGCGCAGAGCCGGGGCTGCGCCCGTCAGCCAGTCGGGGTAGCCATCGTCAAAGGTGATGCAGGCGGCGCGGCGCGGCAAGGTGTCGGTTTGCAGGCGGCCAATGGCCTCATCCAGCGGCAGCACCTGCAACTGAGAAAAAGTGTGATCCAGCAGATGCTCGAAGCGGACCATGCTCACGTCGGCCGGCACCAGCGGTTCGCATTGCTGCGGCACCTTGTGAAAGAGGAAGACCGACAGCTTGTCTTTGGACAGGGATTGCAGGAGGAGTCTGGAAATCACGCTGATCTCCCAGGGCCTGGTGCCGCCGCCTCGCCTGCAGGCACAAGGGCACGCGCCACATGCAAGCGCAGCAGCTCCATCAGCATCACAACCATGTAGATCACCTCCAGGTAACCCAGGCTGACCGAGGCGCCGCCCACCATATAGGCCAGCACCGCCAGCATGAGCATGTCGGCCATGTCGCGCGCCCATTGGTATGGTGCGCCCAGTTGGTCCGTCATGCGCTTGATGACCCGCCGGCCCCAGAGGGCCCGCAACAGGATAAACATATAAAGCCCCAAGCCCACGAAGCCCAGATCGCCCATCACTTCAAAGTAAATACTGTGCGCGGCCTTGGCGGAAAACTCCGGAATGGGCAGATTCAGGAATCCGAGTAGCCCCGGGGACATCTTGAAACTATCCCAGACGGTCTGGACCTGGACGGCATGAAACCCGCCACCAAAAATCGGGTTGTCCAAGGCGATCGCCGAACTGATTTTCCAGGCGATCACGCGGCCTATGAAGGAGCTGTCTTCGTCTGCCTCTTTGATGGTGGTCAGGCGGCTGGTGATGTCTTCGGGCGCAAACGCGAGGAAGGCAATGACAGCACCCGCCACCAGCACCAGCGCCATGCCTTTGCGCCGAGAGGTGAGGATGAGCCACAACCCCACCACTGACACGGCAATGAAGCCGGCCCGCGAACCACCGCCCAGAATGGCGAGCACCACCACGCAGAATGCGCCCAGGCAAACCAGGCGCATGAGGCGATTGGCAGTGTAGGTCTGCAGGTAAAAGAGCACCGGCAGTACCAGGGCCAGCGCGGTGGACAGGTGGTTGCGGTCGGCCAGCATGGTGCCTGCTGGGCCCATCATGTTGTGCCCGCCACCCGAGGCCACCGTCTTGAGGCCGTTGAGCACGCCGTGAATACCCAGGCCCAGCGCAATGACGATGAACATGGCATGGAAATGCACACGCTCACGCACGAAGAAGGGCATGACCAAACAGAACAGCAATCCTTTGATCAGGAACTCAAAGTACTGGTCGTTATAGGGATTGCCAGGGTAGGCCAGTAAAAAGGCCAGAGTGGCGTGGGCCGCCAGCAACAAGTAGAGCCACGTCACCTTGTTGGGCTGGTAGTCGCGCCAGGGCACCCGCCCGAGCGCCAGCAACACCAGGGTGAGCACAGCGCAAGCAAAGTTGACCCGGTTGCCCACCATCCAGCCGTAGAAGTATGTGGTCGGTGCGAGCAAACCTGTCCAGCCCCACAGCAGATAGGCATTGAAAGGACGCGCCAGCGCCAGCGGCAATACGGCCAGCAGCATCAGGGCAAAAGCCAAATCACGCATGGGATTTTTCGCCAATAAGTCGGGCCGGTGGCTCAGCGCTGACGGTCAGCGTCGTCATAGCGCAGAAAACCCAGGTCGGTGCTTTCCCCGCCCTTGCCGCGAAACAGCCGCCAGCACAGGTACAGCATGACGCCCATGTCGATCACCAGAATAAATGCTTCCATTGATGGTCTTCCCCAATCGCGTTCAGTCGGCAGAAATACGCCGGTTGATGATCTTCAGTTCGATGTCGGCGCCTTGCCGGCGGGACACCACCGCCCCCTTGTTCCGGTAGATCACCAGTTCGGTCTCGTGCGCCTTGTGGTTGGCGGGGGTGGCGATGCGCGCCACCGCTTCAAACTGGTCGCTGGCCATCACCCGCTCGAAGCGCTGCATGGCCTCCAGGTCGGTCCAGAAGCCGGGCTGCATCACCACGTAGTGCACGCCGTTGGCGTTGAGGGCCTCGGCAATCTCGGCTTCGGTCAGGCCCTTTTGCTCGACGCCCAGCTCCCGCCGCACGGCCACACCCAGCAACAGCTTGTCGGCCCGCATCACTTGCAGGTCGCGGCGATCTTCCCTTGCGCGCATGTTGAACACAAAAGAGCCATCGCGATAGCCCGAGAACATGACCGTGCTGTCGCGCGGCGCCAGCCGGGCCACCTCGGAAGCTGCCTGGGCATAGCCCTGCACGTAGTACACCGGGCGCGTCCACACGGACAGGCCCGCGGTGGCAAGCACCAGCACGGCCAGCGCGGCCACAGCCCAGCCACCCAGACGGGGAGGCACCACGGAGTGCACCAAGAGCACGGCAAAAAAGACCACCGAGGGCAGCAAGAAGACGCTGTGGCGGGCTTCCTTCAGATCGATGGACGAGAAGAACAGGTAGCCCACCGCGAAGCCCAACCACCACAAACCCAGGCCGGGCATGCGCCGCCATGCAGCCATGCTTGCACCAGCCAGAGCCAGCATCGTCAGCGGCCAGCCCACCTGCGCGGGGATCTGCTGCAGATACCACACCCACCCCTGCCAGCTTGCGCGCGAGGCCACGGCGTCGGCCACGCCGGTAACCGACTGCAGGTTGGCCTGACCGAACTTGAGCGTGAGCACGGCCAGGGGCAGCAACCCGACCACGGCCAAGGCCGCCACCCACCAGTGGTGGCGATTGCGCAGACCCGCCCAGCCATCGCGATGCGCGATCAAGGCCGCATAGACCACCCCCATGTAGGCCACGCTGATCTTGGTGTATATACCCAGCACCAGCAGCGCGGCCCCCAGGTACAGCCACCTGGGTGGCCCGCCGCGCAGATAGGCCATGACAGCCACCGCGCTCCACACCAAAAATGCAAAGGCGGGCACCTCCAGCATCACCTGCCGGCCCCAGAAGGCCACCTCGGGCAACCAGAGTACGAGCGCGGCAAACGCGAGCGACGGGGCAGCCGGCAGCCAAAACCGCGCCAGGCGCCAGCAACCCAGGCCCAGCGCCAGATAGTGCAGCGCCACCACCAGCAGCGCCGTTTCGTGGGAAACCCCGAACAATGCGTAAAACGGTGCACTGATGGCGTAGAACAGCGGGGGATAGAACAGGATCGTGAGCGCCGGGTATTGGGCGTAGTAGCGATAGGCGTAGCCAGTCGGGTCATCTACTGGCATGGCCCGGATCAGATCCATGACGAACACACCATTGAGGGCATGGCGCGGCGAATCGCTCCAATAAAAGGCCCCGCCATGGGGTGCCTGCGCAAACAGCAGCGCCACACACAGCAGCACCAGCGCCCACGCCAGCAGGCGCTCCCGCGCAGAGATGGACAGTGTCTCAGGCCGTGGCATCGACAACCTTCTGAAAGAGCTGCAGTTGCCCCTGCGTTGTCGCGTCCCACGAAAAAGTCTGCGCATGGGCTCGGGTGGCTTCTCGCGTGGGCAACTGGGTGTGCAACTGCACCCAGGCGGCAGCCAGGGCTTGAGCGTCGCGGCGGTCCATGAGCACGCCGGCCGCTGGAGTGCTCACCACCTCGGGCGTGCCCCAGATGTTGGTGGCGATCACCGGCGTGCCGCAGGCCATGGCCTCCAGCAGCACATTGGCCCAGCCCTCGCGGCTGCTGCACAGGGCCAGCACGTCGGCCGCGCTGTACCACCACTTCAGCTCGGTTTGCGGCACCACGCCGGCCCAGCGCAAGCGGTCGGCCACGCCAACGCGTCTGGCCAGATCTCTCAGAGCCGCCTCCTCTGGGCCGGCACCGGCGATGAGCAAGGTCACCCCGGGCAAATGCGGCAGGGCCTCGATGGCAATGTGGTGACCCTTGCGCTCGATCAGGTGCCCCACCGATAGCAGATAGCGCCCCTCGACCGGCAGGCCCAGGCGCCGGCGGGCTTCGACCCGGTCTTCGGGCACGAAGCGCTCCAGGTCCACACCGTTGCGCAGGGTGTGGAGCTTGGTGCGGTCGGCGCCCAGCTCGCCCAGTTTGTCCATGAGCGCCTGGCACACGCCAATGGATGCGCGGGCCTGTGCGGCAGTCTCCAGGATTAGTTTGCGTGGAAAGGGGTACTGCGGGATGAGGTTCAGGTCGGTGCCACGCGCCGTCACGACAAAGGGCTTGTCAATCCACTTGGCCAGCAGCGCGGCGGCAGCACCGTCGGGATAGTAGTAGTGGGCGTCGATGAGATCGAAGTCGAAGCCCTGGCGCTGCAGGCGGCGGATGGTGGGCAAGGCCCCCAGTGCCATGGCATAGGGTGCGAGATTCATGCCCACCTTGGGCAGCAGCAGGTAGCGCGGGTGGTGCACCTCCACCCCGCTGCGCTGCTCCACGGGCGGGGTGGCTGCGAACTGCGCATACTCGCCGAAGCGCTGGTCCTTGGAGGGAAACCATGGCACCGGCGCCACTACCTTGGCCTCCACCTCGCCGGTCTTGAGCAGCTCGCGCAAGCGCGTCTCCACGAAGATGCCGTGGATGGGGCGCACCGCGCTGGGGTATAGCGTAGAGAACAACAAGACCTTCATGCGCCAGCCTTCACCAGGGCGGTCACCCGCCGCGCGTTGCCGATCCAGGTCAGATCCAGCCGGTCGATGGTGTCCGCAGCGCCTTGGGCCAGGCGCTGCCGCAGCGCTGTGTCGGTGCACAGGCGTGTGAGTGCGCCTTCCAGTGCGCCCGGCTGGGCGGGCTCGAACATCAGGGCGTTGACGTTGTCGGTCAGCACTTCCAGCAGATTGGGCGTGGCCGGGGCCACCACCGCCTTGCCCAGCACCAGGTATTCCATCAGCTTCAATGGTGATGCATAGGGCGTGACGGCCGGCTGCAGCGCCACATCGAAGGCCGCCACATGGGCTGGCACCTGTTCGCGGTGGACCACGCCCGTGAAGGTCACGCGCTCGGCCAGGCCTAGCTGCTGCGCCTGCGCCTCCAGCGCAGCGCGCACCGGGCCGTCGCCCACCACCAGCAGGTGCATGTCTTGTGGCGCCTGGGGTGAGGCCATCCAGTCGATGATCCGATCCACGCCGTGCCAGTCGCGTACAAAGCCGGTGAAGCCCAGCACCACCCGGCCCTGCAGGCCCAGGCGCCTCTTGGCCTCGTCGGGCCGGGGCGCATCGGCAAAGTGGGCGCGGTTGATGCCGTTGGACACAACGTGGATGCGTTCTGTCGGCACGCCATGCGCACGCACATGGCCGGCCAGCACCTGCGTAACAGGTAAAACGGCATCCGCACCGCGCCATGCAGTGCCCTCGGCCCAGCGCGCCAGTCGCTGCAGAGCCAGGCCCCCGCTGTGCTGCGAGCGCTCCAGCACCAGCGGCGAGTTCACCTCCAGCAACAGCGCAATACCCAGGCGCTTTTTGACCATGAGGCCGGCCAGCAGGAACAGGTTGTACCGCTCGTAGATCACCTGCGGCTGAAATTCGCGCGCGGCGGTCATCAGTTTGCGGTAGGCCACCAGGTTGTAGGCCAGCTCCATCAGCTCGTAGGCGGCCTTGGGCAGCAAGGCCTTTAGGCGATGCACCCAGCCCATGTCGCCGCCCATGCGGCCACCACCTTGCGCCGCCGTATCCGGATGGGGCTCAGGCGCTCCGGGCGCCACCACGCGCACTTCATGCCCCTCGCTGCGCAGGGCTTCGATCATCTCTTCGATGTGGACGGATTGGCCATCTTTCGAAGCGGTGCGGTGGTGGTAGAGAATTTTCATGGCTGTCCGGAATAACCTGGAGCGCTGTGCGCCGGCTCACCCAGCTGCTGACCGGAAAACAGTCGGTCGTAGGACTGCACCATCGCATCCATGCCCAACTTTTTCACCGCCTGCCGACGCGCGGACTGTGCAAGAAGACGGACCGTGGCCGGGTCGGTGTACAAGCTCCACAAAGCTTGTGCCATCGCATTGGCGTCGTCAGAAGGAACGAGCAGCCCTGTGATGCCGTCTTCCACCACATCGGGTGTGCCACCCACCGCCGTGGCGACCACCGGCAAGCCACTGGCCATGGCTTCCTGCAGGGTGCAGGAGGTGCCTTCTGCCTGGGAGGGCAACACAAAACAACCCAGCATGCGCAAGATGTCGGCCACGTCATCGCGTGCGCCTGCCAGCCACGCCAGATGCTGCACCTGGGCCCGCGCGAGCGTGGCCTCTACCTCGGCCCGCAACGGCCCCGCCCCCACCACGACCAGGCGCAGGCGGGATGCAGCCTCGGGGTGGATTTCCATCAAACGCACGAAAGCGCGGGCCAGCAAGGGCTGGTTCTTGACGGTTTTCAATCGGCCCACGGTGCCGATCATCCAGTGCTCGCCCGGCACAAAGGGACAACCGGGCACGGCGGGCGCCATCCCCTGGGGCGGCGGTGCAAAGTTGTGGGTGTCCACCCCGTTGGCAATGAGCGAACGGCGGCGGGCAGGCACGCCGATGGCTTGCGCCAGGTAGTCGTCCAGGTCTTTCGACACGGCAACGTAGTGGCTGACAAACGGTTGGTAGAACTTGCGCAGTCGCTGGTAGCGCGGGTTCTGGCCCTTCGGGTCATGGGCGTCCCAGCCGTGCTCGGCATGGATGCGCAGCGGCACGCGGGCCAGCCACGCCAGTGGCGTGACTTCGAGCGCGGCCAGGTTGCAGCTGTGCACCACATCGGGCTGGAGCCCACGCAGCAGCTGATAGATGCGCGGATAGAGCCGCACGGCGTGGCCCGGTGGCTTGTGCAACTCGATGAAGCGCACGCCGGGCTGGGTGATGCGGTGCTTGAAATCGCTGATGGTGGTGAGCGACAGCACCACATGTTCAAACCGGTCCGCAGGCAGGCGGTTGATCAGCTGCACGATGACGTTTTCCAGCCCGCCCACGCTGAAGCTGTACACCACATGAACGATGCGTCGGCGGCGCTGTGTGCTGCTCATGCGGCGACCACATCGGTTGGGTTTTTGGTGACAACCGCCCGGACGGGCTCCTGCGCTTGCCGCAAAAACGCATCAAACATGATGAGCATCCACAAGGCCGTCGAATGGTCGTGCTGCCCACCCAGGTGCTGGTTGACGAGGGTTTGCAGCGTGCCCGCATTGAAGTAGCCCGATGCCAGCATGCGCGGGCTCAGCACGGAATCGCGCATGCGTTGCGCCAGCGGACCCCGCAGCCAGCTGGCCAAGGGCACCGAGAACCCCATCTTGGGCCGGTACAGCACGTCGTGCGACAGCAAGGGCTCGAATGCTTTTTTCAGCACGTATTTGCCCTCGCCACCACGGATCTTCAGGGCGCTGGGCAGGGTGGCCAGCCATTCAACAAGTGGGTGGTCCATCAGCGGCTCGCGCACTTCGAGCGAGTGCGCCATGCTGGCGCGATCGACCTTGGTGTTGATGTCGCCGACCAGCCAGGTCTTGTAGTCCAGGTACTGGACCAGGGCCAGCGGGTCGTCGGTCTGGGCCTGCCGGGCATGGTGGCGGAACACGTCGAGCGCACTGTAGCCGCCCAGGCTGCGCTGGAAGGCGGGCGAAAACAGCGCCTGGCGCTGGTCGGCCCGCAGGTGCGACATGCTGTGGTGATAGGCCTGCACGCTGTCCATGGCCAGGGCCTGCAAGGTGGTCTTGGCGCGCAAGGGGCGCGGCGCCCAGTCGGCCTTGGGATACATCTGCCCCAGCGCGCCAAACAGCGGGCGGCGCAGGCCCTGCGGCAGGCAGTTGCGCACGGCCTCTTCGCCCTGGTGCATGCGGTAGCGCCGGTAGCCGCCCAGACTCTCGTCGCCGCCGTCGCCAGACAGCGCCACTGTGACATGCTTGCGCGCCATCTGGCAGACGCGGTAGGTGGGGATGGCCGAGCTGTCGGCAAAGGGTTCGTCGTACAGCCTGGCCAGCGTGTCGATGAGGTCGAAGTCGTTGCTGCTGACGACTTCGAGCTGATGGTCGGTGTGATAGCGGTCGGCCACCTGCTGGGCAAAGGCGGATTCGTTGAAACGCGGGTCGTCGAAGCCGATGGCGCAGGTGTGCACAGGCGTGTCTGACAGTCCGGCCATGGTGGCCACCACGGCGCTGGAATCCACCCCGCCGGAGAGGAAGGCACCCAGGGGCACGTCGGCGATCATGCGCAGCCGCACCGATTCCTTCACCCGCTCGCGCAGCTCGGCCTGTGCATCGGCCAGGCCGATGGGGTTGTCATTGCTGAAATGCACGTCCCAATACGGTACCGGCTGGGCCTGGGCCGCATCACCCCGGCGCAGGGTGAGGCTGTGCGCCGCAGCCAGCTTGTGGGCGTGGCGGTAGATGCAACGCGGATCGGGCACGTAGCCGAACGAGAAATAGTCTTCCACCGCCAGCGGGTCAATGTCGCGCACAAAGCCGGGGTGGGCAGTCAGCACTTTGAGCTCGGAGCCAAAGATGAAGCTGCCATCGGGCAACCACGCGTAGTGCATGGGCTTGACGCCCATGCGGTCGCGCGCAAGGAACAGGGTTTGCTGGTTGCGGTCCCACAGGGCAAAAGCGAACATGCCCCGCAGCCGGTGCAGGCAGGCCGCGCCCCAGGCTTGCCAGGCGTGCACGATCACTTCGGTGTCGCTGCGCGTTTTGAAGTGGTAGCCCAGGGCCTTGAGCTCGGCCATCAGCGCGCGGTAGTTGTAGATCTCGCCATTAAAGACGATGCCCACGCTGCCGTTTTCATTGAACAAGGGCTGCTTGCCGGTGGCCAGGTCGATGACGGACAGGCGCCGGTGGCCCAGTGCCAGGCCGGGCTCCAGGTGCACATCGTCTTCGTCGGGCCCGCGGTGGGCCTGGACATTGTTGATGCGCGAAATCAGTTCGCGCGAGTAGGCGCGCGCTCCCTGTGTATCGAAGAGGCCGGAGATGCCGCACATGGTCAGTCGCGCCCCCGCGTTTGCAAGAGCGCCGCCACCAGTGCGCCGCCCTGGCTGTCCAGATAGGACTGCAGGCGCGCCGAAGCGTCCACCTCGGCCTCCTTGGCGTCCTTCGCGTCTGACAGGGGCGTGTAGATCACGATGTGCGCCCCGTCATCGCCCCAGCCGCCGATGCGCCCCAGCGCCCCCTGTATCTTGCCCGCGTAGTCGCTGGCGGTGAAGCCGCCGTGAACCCAATAGAAACGCCAGGCCAGCAGGCGCTGGCCCGCGTTGCCCATGCCGGGCTGGTGCTGGCGCAGCACGGCGCTGTCGACCCGCAGGGGCCGGCCCTGCAGCCGCGCATCGGCCGCGCCACCAGCCACCCGCGCCCACATCGGGTCCTGGCTCTTGACCAGCACGTTCTCTGAGCTGACCAGCTTGCGCTGGTAGTTTTGCTGGCGGTAATAGCTGACATGCAGGCCCAGCGGCTGGCTCTGACCGTCGATCAGACCGGCGTCCAGCGTGTCCGAGGCATGTTCAAACGCCGGCCGCCAGGTGCTGGGTGGCTGCGCCGTGGCGCGCCAGGGGGCCGCGACCAGGGGCTCGACCACTTGCACAGGCCTTGTCTGCGTGCCCAGGTCCATGACCGCCAGCGCGCCATGCGGCGCCAGCACCACGGCAAAGACCAGCGCCAACGCAAGCCAAACCGTTCGGGGCGGGGCGTTTTTTGCAGCCAGGCCAACAGGAGCCATCGCCTTGGGCGGTGGCGGCAGGGGGTCTACCCAGCGCGCACCGATGAGGAACATCACGCCGATGACGAG
The DNA here is from genome assembly GCF_002176815.1 of Acidovorax sp. T1. Classification (NCBI taxonomy): domain Bacteria; kingdom Pseudomonadati; phylum Pseudomonadota; class Betaproteobacteria; order Burkholderiales; family Comamonadaceae; genus Acidovorax; species Acidovorax sp. T1. Next base: position 3,730,181 of record NZ_CP021648.1, read on the forward strand.
CCCAAAAAACAACCACCCATACACGAGGTGGTCCACCCCCGTGGCGATGGTGTTGCCAGAATAGTGCCCCAGCATGACGATCATGTAAGCGCGCAACCAGTTGGCAAGCAGCGGCACCAGGATGGCCACGCCAACGAACACCAGGCGCTTGCGCGTGCTTTGGTAGCTGAGGTACGCGAACAGGCAGCCCACCGTCACGGAAGCGATGAGGTAGCGAATGCCGCTGCAAGCCTCCACCACCGACCATGCGCCCGACGGGATGATGAATTGCAGGCCTTCACGGTACACCGGGATGCCGCTCGCACGCAGCGCCATCACGGTGAAGTCGGCCGTCCACTCCATCAGGCGCGGTAGCAGAAAGTCGCCGATCGGTACCGCAAAGAACAAAAAAGCCAAAGGAAAAGCCAGCGCCCCGGCCACGCGCCAACCGAGCACGGCAGGCACCGACAACACGATCAACGTGACCAGCGCCAGCTGCGTGGCAGCGTTCACGGCCACCAGATCGCCCGCCAGCCAGAGTGCCGCGGCGCCCGCCATGAGCAGCCAGGCCAGGCGCCCCGGGCGAGGAACCATGGGCGCCAGCACCGCGCGCTGGCGCCACACCAGCCACAGCGAGATGAGGGGCACGACAAAGCCATGCGCATAGGTGTCGGAGCGCGCCCAGATCATCGCCATGCCCCAGGCCGAATGCCAGTACGCAACCACAATGGCTGCGAGCAGCAACACCAGCACCAGCAGGGGCCGACGCCAATGGACGGGCAGGGCTTGAAGGTGGCTTGTCATGGGGGCACTTTCATGCACTGGCAGCGTGGGGCTGATTGGCCGGTGGGTTGGCCGGTGGGTTGGCAGGTGGATTGGCAGGCGCTCTGCCCAGGCCACTGTCGATACCGCTCAGATGGGCCTGCCAGCTGCATTCGTGCTCCACGTAGCGGCGGGCCTGCTGGCCCAGCGCGGCGGCGTTGTAAGGCGACTCCAGCAGCGGCTGCAGGGCCTGGACAAACTCTTGCGGCGTATCGGCACGCAGCAGCCCCTGCCCTGCCGTGGCGCCGATGGCGTCGGCGCAGCTGCTGACCGTGACCACGGGCTGCTGCATGGCCATGGCCTCCAGAATCTTGTTTTGAATGCCGCGCGCCACGCGCAAGGGCGCCACCACCGCGCTGGCGTATTGCAGATAGGGCCGCACATCGGGCACGGTGCCAGTGACCACCACCTGCCCACTGGCCAGTGCTTGCACCTGGGGAGAAGGGCTGCGGCCCACGATGTAAAACCGCGCCAACGGCCAGCGCGCGCGCAACAGCGGCAGCACGTCGGCCACGAACCAGCTGGCGCCGTCGATGTTGGGCCAGTAGTCCATCGCGCCGGTGAACACCACGGCCTGCTCACCCGCCGCGAAGGGGCTGGGCCGCAGGGGGTCTGGCATGAAAAACTCGGCATCCACCCCGTTGCCCATGGACTGCACGCGCCCCGCGCATTCCGGCGCCTGCGACAAAAACAAGGCGGTTTCGTTCGGTGTGACGAAGTACGCGCGCCGCGCCAGCAAGGCCATTGCGCGCTCATAAGCGAGCAGGCGCCGGCCCTCGCGGCGGTACAGCATGGACAAGGGCCAGCGGTGCGCGGGGGCGTACTGGGTCCATTTGGCGGAGTCCACATCGACAAAGTCCACCAGCATGGGCACCTTGGGCAGCAGCGGCTGCGCGTATTGCGCCATGGCCGAGGAAAAAACCACGCAGGCCTGCAGGCTGTGTTCTGCGCTCGTCTGCTCCACCCAGCGCCGCATGCCGGCGTTGCGGTAGTAGGCCAGCGTGAGCGCCTCGCCCGCCAGCAGACCGCTGAGGCTCCTGGCCTTGGCACTGGGTGCATGGATGCGCTCCACATGCAGGTCGGGGCACATGGCCTGGAGCGTGGGCAGGTGTTGCGCATCGTCCGGGTCGTCGATGAAGGTGCCCAGAAACACGCGGTGGCGCTGCTGCAAGTGGCGCAGCAGGTGGTACGAACGCACCTTGTCACCCTTGTTGGGGGGGTACGGCAGTCGGTGCACCAGGTAGAGAATGTTGCCCATGGTGGTCATGCGTTGGTGGCATTCAGCCCAGGTTGCGCACGATTTTGGGCCCGAGCCAATTGGCAAGGCCAATGGGCATGCGCTTCCATGCGGCGATCAGCAGGCGGTACTTGGCATTCGCGGGGTTGTTCTGCGGCACGCTGTCGCTTTTGTACAGCCGGTATTCGTAGTGCAGCGGTGTGGGTTCAAAACCCCAGTTCTTCTTGAACGCATACGAGCCGGTGTCCTGCTTGCTGCGCCCATAGTCGAACACCTTCAGGCCCCGTGCGCAGGCCAGGCGCATGAGCTCCCAGTACTTGAAGTCGTTGGCAGCCAGGTCGCGTGCTGCCTCGTCGTCGCCGGCATAGTAGGGCAGCACTTCATCACGGAAATAGAAACTCAGCACGCTGCTGATGGCGCGGCCATCGGGCGCGCACACGGTGAGCACTTCGCAGTCCGGCCCGAAAACCCGGCACAGCCCTTTGAAATAGGCCTTGGGCAGGGCCGGCGTGCCATGGCGGTGCACGTTGTCGGCATACAGCGCGAAGAAGCGGTCGACCGTGGTGTCGATATGGGAGGTGAGCCCGTTCTTGATGCCTTTGCGCACCATGGCGCGCTGCTTGCGCGGGATGGCGAGCAGGTTGTCCTCTTCTGTCGGCGCAATCGGTTTGCGGAAAGTGACGTAGAGGTCTTGCAGCGGCCAGTCGGTGTGGCGGCGCTGCACATGGCGCAACTCCAGGTGGTCCACGCCCAGGCGCTGCGCCAGCTGCTCGGCCTCGCGTTCCAGCGCCACGGCGGCTTGCTCATCCAGCGCGGCAACGCCGCCGTACACGGCAAAAGGCAGGCTGGTGAGGGCATTGCCGAACAGGCGGCTCTTGACATGCCCGAGCGGCAACACACCCCGGATGCTTTCCCCGGCCTCGGCGTAGAGAAAATAGGTGTCGTGGCGGAACACCTCGCGGATCAATGCCTGCCAGCCCGCCCGGTGGAAAAACGTGGCGTGCGGACAGCCCAGCACAAAAGCGTCCCAGCGCGCCGCGTCGGCTGCGCTGTGCGCATCGAGCCGGCGAATGGCGAGCGTGGCGGCCACTTCAGCCACGGGCCACCTCTGGCGTTTGCGGGGACAGAAAAATATGGTCCATGCGGCCCCAATGAAAATCCTGCAGCAGATGCCCCAGCCGCTGCTCCATGCGGCCGATGTTCACGTAATGCCTGAAGCGGGTCTTGAACCCGATGCCTTGCACGCGCGGCTGCCCGACATCCATTTCCCAGGGATGAAAGTAAAAAACGGCCGGTGATCCGTCCTGGCGATGGACCTGGCGCAGCATCCAGCGCGACAGCGCATAGGGAAGCAGGCGAAAGTAGCCACCGCCGCTGGACGGCAAGTTGCGGTGGAACATGCGCAGGGTGGTCGGCGGCACCTCAATCAAGCCGTCGCGCACCTGGTGGGCAAACCGTGGTGCGTCCGGCATGCCATAGTGGTCGTGCCGGATGGGATAAATGCTGGAGCTGTAGCGGTAGCCGGCACGCTGCAGCGTGTCCAGCGCCCACAAATTGCCGGAGCCGATGGAAAAGCTGGGGGCTCGGTAGCCCTGCACCCGAACCCCGGCAATATCTTCCAGCAATGCTTTGGCGCGGTGGATGTCCTCAAAGAACGCCGCCTCCGACAAGTCGCTCACCCGCTCATGGCCGTAGCCATGGCTGGCCAGCTCATGGCCGCCGTCCACGATGCGGCGCACCAGCGCCGGATACCGCTCGGCGATCCAGCCCAAGGTGAAGAAGGTGGCCTGGGTGTTGTGCTCTTCCAGCAAAGCCAGGATGCGCTCCACGTTGCGCTCCACCCGGCATTCGCGCAGGTCCCACTCACTGCGTCCGATGTAGGGGGCGAAAGCCGATACCTGGAAGTAATCCTCGACGTCGATGGTCAGCGCGTTGGTGATGGAGGACGTGCTGGGCATGGCGATGGACTCCAGGCTCTAGCCGGCGGCACTGTCAGAACGCGGGCGACGACTTGCGACCACCAGCTTTTGCAGATTCATCAAGATTTCCAAGGTCACGCGCTCCTGGCGCAGAACGCTGCGTTCGATACGCAGCAAACGCGCGCTCAGTTGCTCGGCCGTCACGTGTACAAGTTGCTGAGACATGCTATCTGCCAGAGCACTGTCCAAACTCAAATCCAAATCCAGTGCCCCTGGCTCCAACTCGCTGTCCAGCGGCTCCTCCTGCGCGATGCCTCGCACCGCCGCTCTCAGGGGCATCTGCCAAGGAGATGCAACCTTGGGCGACACCAGCATTTCTGCTTGCACTTCTTGAATGATCTCGTTGACCAGTGCAAGGTCAATGTGCGTCCGATCCGTCAGAAACCCCTGCAACAGGACGCGGTCAAACAAGGTGTTAACGCGCCGGGGAATTCCGCCTGTGTAGTGGTAGATGCAGTCGAATATTTCTGGATCGAAGGTAGGATTTTCACTGGCCCCAGCACATTTCAAGCGATGCAGAATGTACTCGCGGGTTTCGTCAACCTCCAGGGGGCCGAGATGGCAGGTGGCTGTCACACGCTGACGCAATTGCACCATGCCAGGGCTTTGCAAGATTTCACGGAACTCGGGTTGGCCCACCAGAAAAGTCTGCAGCAGTGCGTACTGGCCATTCTGGAAATTGGACAGCATGCGCAGCTCTTCCACCGCCTGCGGCTGAAGGTTCTGCGCTTCATCGACGATCAGCAGGCAACGCTTTCCTTGCAGAGTCTGGGTAACGAAGAAAGCTTCCAGTGCCATCAACAGGTCTGCTTTGGAAACGCCCCGCACGGGGATCCCGAACGCCGCGCCCACCAGTCGCAGCGTGTCTTCTGCACTCAATTGCGTGCTAACCAGATGGGCCGCGACAACAGTACCGGGGTCCAGACTGTCAATCAGGCCGCGCACAATCGTCGTCTTACCCGCCCCCACCTCGCCCGTAATCACGATGAAGCCCTCACAACGCATCACGCCGTATTCCAGGTACGCGCGTGCGCGCTGATGCTGCTTGCTGCTGAAATAGAAGCCGGGGTCGGGATTGAGTTGGAAGGGTTTGCTGTTCAACCCATAGAACGCTTCGTACATGGATCAAAACCGGTGTGTGATGGTGCCGACTATCGCCGATTCACTATATGGGCTGGCGGGGCCGTCCGATACAACGCGACGTATCTGAAGACCTGCGCTGGTGCGATGGGCCAGCAGCGTATTCCAGCCCAATACGAGTGAGCGAACCCGGGTTTCCAACCCCGGCAAAGTGCCTGCGCTGCGCTGATCGCCCCAATTCGCATGGATCGATGAATTCGGCGTGAGACGATGGGCAAGCCACAGGCTCCAGCCGCGCTGGCGGATGCGGGAGTTGGTATCGAAATCATCGCCCAGCTGGAGCGCACCGCCGAGTGCGCGGCTGTCAGAACGCGAAACTGCCAGCGTCACGGTACTGCGCTGGCCCAACAGTGCCAGCGACAGTTGCTGCGCCCGCTGCAAGGTGCTCGATGAGCGCAGGAAATCCTGGAACACCTGCACGTTGGCGGGCAGCCCCAGGCGTTCAATTTCTGCCAGAACGAGTTGTGTGCGGCGGACGGGGTCTGGCTCGATCTGGGTGTAAAAGCCGTCGAACAGGTCGAACAAAGACCCCAGCGACGCCGACTGTGCGCCCAGCCCGTTGGAGACGGCCTTGACATCGGTGTAGCGCCAGACGGTGCGCCCGGTGCGGTGCTCGATGGCTGCGTTGTGGGAGCCGCCAAAATAACGGCTCTCCCGCTCAAACGACATCCGGGTGCGCTCCGATGGCTGCCACGCAGCACCAAAACCTGTAATGCTGTGCGACTCGCGTGTCGGCGAAAGCTGGTTGGTGGATTCGGCTCCGCCAATCCCCGTGAGCCGCACTTGCGGCGTCACTGCTACATTCACCCGGGCACGCAGCGTGGTGGTTTTGATCCTCCGACCCGGGGAATAATCGGCGACCTGGTCGCTGGCATCCACGGACCAGCCCACAACCCGCCCGCTTTCCTGGCTGCCCAGACGCAGGACCCATTCTTGCGTGGTGACATCCGAGCGGCTGTCCGTCTTGGTGCGGGTGTCTTGCACGCTGTAGCGCGCCTCATAGTCGGCCACGCTACCCATGCGACCGCGAAGATAGGGCGAGAGGCGAAAGCTCGAGGTCTGCGAGCTGTTGGCGTTGGCGGGTGAGCCATCCACCGGCGCGCCAAAAGCCGATATGGGCTGCGAAGCGACGACGGCGTCCACATCGACAAAAGCCCACTGCTCGATCGCCTCTACGACAGCGCTGGCATTCAGGCTGTGCCGAATCTCATTGAACCGTGACTCCCGCGCGTAGTAAGTGTCGTGCAGCGAATAATCGACAAACCCTTTGATCCGGGCCATATTGCTGATCAGCTGAAACCCCGGACTCACCTCCGTCACCTGATCACTGATACTGGCGGCATCAAGCCGTGCATTGCTGGTAATGGTGTGCTGCACCGAAATACGCGGCTCAAATACCATGCTGGGTTGACGCGGTGCTGCCTGCACATCGTCTTGTTGTGCAGTGACGGTGCCCGGAAGAAGCGCCGGTGCAGTTGCCAAAGCAAGCGAGGCCCAGCGAACCAAGCAAGGACTTGCGGTATAGCGATACGGTCGGTTCACGCGGACGCTCCTTTTTCCCGTCACACCGCAGCAGTGGCCGCGCTGGGCTCGCCGACTAACCGATCGTAGCCATACCCGTGGCCATATCCATAGCCATATGCACCCAAACCCCGGCTGCGCGCCTGGTTAAGCACCATGAGCCTGATAGGGCAAGCCTCGATGGTGGTCAGGGCATCCTGAACCTGGGACTGGAGCGTTTTTTCAGCCTGAACGACGACGACAATCTGGCCCATGTGGCTGGCCAGCACCCGCGCTTCCGTGGTCAGCAGCAATGGAGGGGAATCGAAAATGAGGATGCGATCCCGGTAGCGCTTGCCCATGTCGTTGAGCAATCCTGCCATGGCATCACTGGCCAGCAATTCCGTCGCACGCGGATTCGGCAGCCCCGTGGGCAACAGCGTGAAATTGTCAATATTGGTGCGCAGCAGCACATCGGGCAATCCGATCTTTTCATCCAGCAACAAGTCCAGCAAGCCGGGTGCAGGTAGCAGGCCCATTGTCTTCATGACGGACTGGCGCGCGACATCGGCATCGACCAGCATCACCGTATGGTTCAGTTCCATGGCCAGACTCATGGCCAGGTTGATGGCTGTAAAGGTCTTTCCCTCACCGGGCAATGCGCTGGTGACCATGATGAGGTTGCCGTTGGCCACCAACGAGGCTCCTTTGCCCGTTGCATTTTCCAGGAGGGGCCGTTTGATGACGCGAAACTGATCTGTCATGGCTGAGCGCGGCGCATTGGGAGTGACAAAGCCCGCCGCAGCCAGTGCCGTCAGATCGATATGTACGGACTTGGAAACCAGCTTGGATGTTGGCACGCCCCGCCGCACGTCAAGGATGGCATCTTCTACGGGCGCGACTGTTTGTGCCGGCTGCGCCACGGCGCCCGGCCCTACGGACTCGGCAGGCTGCACCACGCTACCAGGCACAGGCACCCCCGCCTTTCGCAATTGTTCTAGCCGTTGGGCCGCTTTTTCAATGGAACTTGTCATGATTGCATGTCACCCCAAAAGGCCGGACAAGTAGGACAACGCAAGCATTCCACCCGCATAGAGCAAAACGAGTGCAAGCAAGGCCGCGATGAAACGCTTAAAGCTTCTCGATTCACGTTGACGGAACGCATCACTGGGCATCAATTCCACCACGCCCAGCAACGGCAGTTGGGTCAACTGGCGCAACGCAGTGCCATCAAAGAAAACTGGCCGAATCTGGCTCATGAGAAATGCCATTCCAAGCCCTGCGGCCAGGGCCGCCAGCAAGGTGATTGGCATCAGCAGCACCCGGTTGGGAGCAACAGGCTTGGGCGAAACGCGCGGCGGGTCGATGACTCGAAATTCAGCCACACTGGACGTGTTTTCCAACTGTCCCGACATCATGGCCGATTCACGGCGAGCCACCAGATCGGCATAGTTTTTCTGATTAATCTGATAGTCCCGGTTCAACTGCGCCAATTCGGCCTCCAGTTGTGGAGCCACCTTGAGTTGCTCATGGACATGTTTGGCACGTGACTCGTATTCAACGACGCGCGCGCGCAGCGATGCCACTTGAACTTCGGCTGCCGAATAAATGCGATTGAGCTCCACCACCGCAGGATTGGTTTCCACTGCAGGCGATCCCTGCGTTGCCTGCGCTTTACGCCGCAGCTCCTCCACTTCACGGCGCTTTTGTGCCTCAAGCTCCGCAATCAATCTGCGTGTATTGACCACATCTGGGTGCTCGTCGGTGTAGCGCTGTAGCAGCGTATCCAGATTGCGCTTTTGCTCATGAAGACGCGCATCCAACTCAGGCGTCTGCATACCAACAGCAGACCCGATGAGAGACTGTCCAGTTTGCGCGCGCAGCATCTCCAACTGACGACTCGCCGCCGCTCGTGCACTTTCAGCCTCGCGCAGCTCAAGCCTGGCCTGACTTAGCAGGTTGCCGATTTCTGCGGCCCGCCCGGCCGAATCCAGCCCACTTTGCGATTGCAACTCAAGGTTTCGCAATTTGAACGCTTTGAGGCGGCCTTCGGCGTCTGTGAGCTTGGCCTCGTAGCTCTTGATCTGCTCATCGAGAAAGCGACGCGCACTGTCCGAATCCTGGCGCGAAGCACCCAGACTGGATTCAACGAAGATGGTCAAAAGCGCCTGCACGACCCGCTGCGCTTTCTCGGGATTCTGGTCGCGATAGGACAGCGTATAGAGATTGTCTCGCCCGGTGGTCTGGATACTGATGGACTTGGTCACAGTATCGACCACCGCATCTTTTGCTGCCTTGGAATGCGCGCCCAGATCGAGATCAACGGTGCGGACCAGACGCTCCACGGTAGGCCGACTGAGTAGAGTGCGGCTGAGCATGGCGACCTGCTGCTCGATGTTCGGCTGCACGGCAATGCCGGTCATGAGCGGACGCAAGATGGACTGTGTGTCTACAAATACGCGCGCCGACGCCTGATAGTGATCCGGCATCATGAGCACCACACCCACACCCACGGCAGCAACCAACCAAGTGATCAGCATAGCCAGACGGCGATAAATCCACATGCCGCGAACGGTTGTGGTGATCTGGCCTAGAAACTCATCCATTCACTCCCCCTTAACAAGTCCGCAGGACGCTTGCTAGCCACCAATCCTTGCGCAGGCCAATCAAAACCACCCTTGGGGAATAATGAGAATATCGCCGGGAAGCACTTCCACATTGGCGTCAATATCGCCGCGCTTGACCAGATCATTCAGGCGCACCGTGTAACGCTTGTTGCCCTCGGCCGTACGTACAAGCGTAGCGCTGTTGCCATCGGCAAAATCGGTCAACCCCCCTACCGCAATCATCACATCGAGGACCGTCATTTTTTGCTTGTAGGGAAGGAACTGCGGCTTGGCCGCCTCACCCACTACGCGGATCTGTTCGCTGTAGGGGCCGACGAAGCCCGTCACGATGACAGTGACGACTGGGTCCCGCACGTATTTACCCAGCTCCTTTTCCACATCCCGAGCGATCTGCGCCGAGGTTTTACCTTGCGCGACGAGCCCATCAACCAAGGGCGTAGACACCTGACCATCAGGACGAACCGGCACAATCTGTGACAGTTCAGGGTTTCGCCACACGATGATGTTGAGCGTATCGCCGGGCCCGACGATGTAGTTGTAATCGGGGGCGGACGCCCTGACCGGCGCGGCCGGATGATCCCCTGCGCGCATATCCGCACAGCCAACCACCGCTGCTGCCAGCGCAGCCATTGCCACAACCCGGCCCGCAGCCCCCAGGAACACTGAAACGTATTTCTGCATGGTGCAACCCCTTATATCGTTTGCACGGCTATGGCCAATATGGCCCAACCTCAATGCAGCATACCCTGACGAATCTCGCGCGTAAACGCATTTATGGCAACGCGAATTCGGCGGGTTGTGGCGGCGCCATTGCCGGACAACCGCGCCATCCAGCCAGGCAACCCGCGCCCACCCTTCAGGGCATCTCCGGGACGCAGCCCATCGCGTCCATCGGCAGAAAAATGTCAGGTGTGGTCGTAGTACGCGCGGTACCAGCGCACGAAACGCCCGATGCCTTCGGCCAGCGGCGTGGACGGCGCAAACCCCACCCAGTCCTGCAATGCCTGGGTGCTGGCATAGGTGGCCGGCACATCCCCCGGCTGCATGGGAAGCAGCTGCTTGATGGCCGTTGTGCCCAGCGCGTTTTCAATGCAGCCGATGAAATCGAGCAACTGCACGGGCTCGCTGTTGCCGATGTTGAACACGCGGTAAGGGGCAGCGCCCGCGCGCTCGGGCGTGGCGGGCCGATCCAGCACGCGCAGCACGCCCTCGGTGATGTCGTCGATGTAGGTGAAGTCGCGCCGCATGTCCCCGTGGTTGAACACCGCGATCGGCTCGCCGGCCAGGATGGCGCGGGTGAAGAGGTGGTAGGCCATGTCGGGCCGCCCCCAGGGGCCGTAGACCGTGAAAAAGCGCAACCCGGTGGTAGGGAATCCGTACAGGTGGCTGTAGGTGTGGGCCATGAGCTCGTTGGCCTTCTTGGTGGCGGCGTACAGGCTCACGGGGTGGTCCACCGCATCCGTTTCAGCAAACGGCATCTTGGTGTTGCCGCCATAGACGCTGGAGCTGGAGGCATACACCAGGTGCGCGACACCCTGGGCGCGGCAGCCTTCCAGGATATGGCCAAAGCCCGTCAGGTTGGCGTCGAGATAGGCATGGGGATGGGTAATGCTGTAGCGCACACCGGCCTGGGCGGCCAGGTGGATGACGCTGTCAAAGCGCTCGGCGGCGAACAGTTCGGCCATGCCCGTGCGGTCGGCCAGGTCGCGCTGCACGAAACGAAAGCCCGGCGCCCCTTCGAGGCGCCGCAGCCTGGCCCGCTTGAGCGCGGGGTCATAGTAGTCGTTGAGGTTGTCCAGGCCCAGAACCCGGTCGCCGCGCTGCAGCAGGCGCTCGGCCACATGGCTGCCGATGAAACCGGCGGCGCCGGTCAGAAGAATGTGTTGGGGCTTTCGCTCTGTGGTCATGAAAGATAGTGTCTGCGCGCCGGGCCAGCGCGAAAATCAGCGCCCATACAGGTCTTCAAACCGCACGATGTCGTCCTCACCCAGATAGGCGCCGGACTGGACCTCGATCATCTCCAGATCGACCTGGCCGGGATTTTCAAGGCGGTGCGTCACGCCCAGGGGAATATAGGTGGACTGGTTCTCGGACAACAGGAATACCTCGTCACCCTTGGTCACGCGCGCAGTGCCGCGCACCACAATCCAGTGTTCTGCACGGTGGTGGTGCATCTGCAGCGACAGCTTGCCGCCGGGCTTGACCATGATGCGTTTGACCTGAAAGCGCTCGCCCCCGTCAACGCCGTCGTACCAGCCCCAGGGGCGGTACACCTTGCGGTGCAGCAAGCCCTCGGTATGGCCATCGCGCTTGAGGCGATCGACAATTTTTTTTACATCCTGGGTATGGCGCTGATCGGCCACCAGCACTGCGTCGGGCGTTTCCACCACGACCAACCCCTGCACGCCCACGCAAGCCAGCAGGCGCCCGGATGACAGGGCCAGCGTGTTGGAGCTGTCCTGCATCAGCGTGCGCCCCTGCACCACGTTGCCGTCGTCATCCTTGGGCAGGATTTGCCAGAGCGCATCCCAGGCACCCACATCGGACCAGCCCGCCGACAGCGGCACCACCACACCCGATGGCAGGCCGGCCACTGCCTTCGCGCCGGCCAAACGCTCCATCACGGCATAGTCAATAGAGTCACTCGGACAGGCAGCAAACGCCGCCGCATCCACACGCAGAAACGACAGGTCGGCAGCGCCGTTTTTCCACGCCACTTCACAAGCGGCCAGGATGTCGGGACGGCACAACGCCAGCGCTTTCAACCAGACCGAGGCCCGCAACACAAACAGCCCGCTGTTCCAGAGGTAATCGCCCGCTTGCAGGTAGCCTTCGGCCGTGGCGAGATCGGGTTTTTCAACAAAACGGGCGATGGCGCGCGCACCGTCTTCGTTCAGCATGGCGCCGGCCTGGATGTAGCCGTAGCCCGTCTCGGGTCGATCCGGGGTGATCCCGAAAGTGACGATGGCGCCCTCCTGCGCCAGCCGGGCAGCATGGCGCACGCCTTGCTGGAACACCGCGGGCTGGGTAATGACGTGATCGGCAGGCATGACCAGCAGCACCGGGTCGCCGCCGTCGGACTGCGCAGCCAGCGCCGCGAGCGTGAGCGCCGGCGCGGTATTGCGGCCCACCGGCTCCAGCACGATGCGGCCTGGCTTGCCAATCAGTCGCAATTGTTCTGCCACCACGAAGCGGTATTCCTCGTTGCACACCACCAGCGGTGGCGCGCTGTCGGCACCAGCCACGCCGTCAAACCGGCGCAGCGTTGCTTGCAGCAGCGAGTCCTCGCCCATGAGCGCGAGCAATTGTTTGGGATATTTTTCCCGCGACAGCGGCCACAGGCGTGTGCCCGAACCGCCCGACAACACCACCGGCTGGATCAACATGGTTTGCTTGTCTCCCGTTTGTCTGCAGACATGGATACCACCCTGGATCAACCCGGCGCTGCTGGATGACCCGCGCTGCATACACGAAGGCATACGGCTCAACCATCTTATGGCATACCCCTCATGAATCACGCAGGGAAATTTGCCACGCCCCCGACACAAGGCACACAGCCATCCCGCCTTGCAGGCCCAGCCCTGCCATCGTGCCCGCATCCACTGGTGAGGCGATACTTGGATCAATGGACCAGTTTGCTGTTCTCTTCGTCTGCATGGGCAACATCTGCCGCAGCCCCACGGCCCATGGCGTGTTTCGCCAACGCGTGGAGCGCGCCGGGCTGGCCGGCCAGGTGCACATCGATTCGGCCGGCACCCACAGTGCCCACCAGGGCGAGCCGCCCGACCCGCGCGCGCAGGCCCAGGCTTTACTGCGCGGCTATGTGCTGGCCGATCTGCGGTCGCGCCCGATCGCCGATGGCGACTTCCTCCGCTTCGATCTGCTGCTGGCCATGGACCATGACAACCTGGCGGAACTGCGCCGCCGTTGCCCCCCGGAACAGCACCATCGCTTGCGACGCATGACAGAGTTCTGCCTGCGCAATAGCAGCCCTGTGGTGCCCGACCCCTACTACGGCAACGCACAGGGCTTCGCGCATGTGCTGGACCTGCTGGAAGATGCCTGCGACGGACTGCTGGCGCATGTGCAGCGGCAACTGAACCCGGCGCCTTGAGCCCCTCGGCGAAGGGCCGTGGCGCGATCAGGCCAGCTGCGCGCGCATGGCGTCGATCACGCCTTGGTAATCGGGCTTGCCGAAGATGGCACTGCCCGCGACAAAGGTGTCCGCGCCCGCATCGGCCACGCGGCGGATGTTGTCGGTCTTGATGCCGCCATCCACCTCCAGGCGGATGTCCTTGCCGCAGGCGTCGATGCGCTTGCGCACCGCTTCGATCTTGCGCAGCGCCGAGTCAATAAAGCTCTGGCCGCCAAAGCCGGGGTTGACGCTCATGATCAGGATGAGGTCGATATCGTCAATCACCCAGTCCAGCACATCCAGCGGCTCGGCCGGGTTGAACACCAGACCCGGCTTCACGCCCTTGCTCCGGATGGCCTGGATGCTGCGGTGCACATGGCCCGAGGCATCGGGGTGAAAGCTGATGAAATCGGCACCCGCGTCGGCAAACGCGGCGGCCAGGGCATCCACGGGCTGGATCATCAGGTGCACGTCCACCGGCACTGCCACCCCGGCGGCCGTCCTGGCATGCGGCTTGAGCGCCTGGCAGACCATGGGACCAAAGGTGAGATTGGGCACGTAATGGTTGTCCATCACGTCAAAGTGAATCCAGTCGGCACCGGCGGCGATGACGTTGCGCACTTCTTCGCCCAGGCGGGCAAAGTCGGCAGAGAGGATCGAAGGGGCAATGCGAAAAGGTCGGCTCATGGCGCAATTGTCGCAGTTACCATGCATCTATGTCCAAGTACCAGTTTGACGTGAAAGTACAGCCGCAGTACCTACCGGAGCAGTCCTCGCCAGACTCCGGTCTCTACCGCTTTGCCTACACCATCACCATCACGAATGCGGGCGAAGCGCCCGCGCAACTGATCTCGCGCCACTGGATCATCAGCGATGCCAGCGGCCACACCGAAGAAGTCAAGGGCCTGGGCGTGGTGGGCCAGCAGCCTTTGCTCAAGCCGGGCCAGTCGTTCCAGTACACCAGCGGATGCGGCCTGCGCACCGCCAGCGGCACCATGCATGGCACCTTCCATTGCGTAACTGTTGACGGTGAGCCGTTCAGCTGCCCGATACCCCTGTTTGTGCTGGAGGCGACCCACCCAGGCGCCTCCAGCCAGCCGATGAGTGCAAGGGTGCTGCATTGACGCGGCCCGCCCCCGACCTGGCAAGCCTGCTCGCGGCGCTGGACCCGCAGGCCGGGCTGGCGCAGCGCCATGTGTGGCTGATCGACCTGCTGAACTGGGTGCGTGGCGCGGGCGATTCCGTGCCGGGCGCCACGGCGCGCGTGCAGCTGTTTCTGGATGCGGTCGAGGCGCGCCCCGATGTGCAGCTCAAACTGCAAGCCTGGTGGGCTGCACTGGTGGACTCGGTGGACATCACCACGCTGCTGGCCGATTTTGGCTTCGCCAGGGGCACAGCCCTTCTCAACGAGGCGGCAGAGCGGATACGCAACAAACTGCTGCCGCGCAGCCCGGAAACCATCGACGCCTCGGAACTGTTCGTGCTAGCCCTGCCCAGCGCCTTTGATGCACAGTGGCTTTACGCACTGGACGAAGCCACCATGCATCGGTTGTCGGCCCTGCTGACGCCGCAAAGCCCGCAAGGCGCATCCCGCTGGCAGCATGCCCTGCTCGACGCCATCACCTACTGCGCAGGGCAGATCCTCTCGACCGGCTTTGCGCCCGGCTTGCGCCTGCGCATGAGCGAATCAGCCCGCGAGGCGCAGCCCTTTCATGCGCTCATCCGCGACGTGGAGAGCCTGCGGGTGGAAGTGCTGCACGCGCTGCGCACGCCCGACCGCCTGCTGGAGGCGGCCCAGCGCCTGCGCGAGCGCCTTGAAGCCTGCCGCGCCGCTGCGGCCACCGTGTACACCCACTTCGAGGACAACGGCATTTCCGTGGATCTGGTGTTTCGGCTGCGCCAGCTGCGTGCCCGCATCCTGCGGGTGCGGGAGCTGCTCGACTGCCTGTTGTCCCCCCAGCCCGCCGTCACCGCGGCCCGCCTTCTGGCGCATCTGGTGGAGGTGGGGCAGGAGCGGCGCAGCCTGCGGGCGCTGCTGGCATCCAATTCGTCGCTGCTGGCCGCAAAGGTGGCCGAGCGCAGCGCCGAAACGGGCGAACACTACATCACGCGCACGGCGGCCGAATACCGCTCCATGGTGAAAAAAGCCGCCGGCGGCGGTGCCGTGATGGCCATCACCACGCTGGTCAAGTTTGGGCTGTATGCGCTGGCGCTCTCGGCGTTCTGGAGCGGCTTCTGGGCGGGCGTGAACTATGCGGTGAGCTTTGTGCTGGTGCAGTTGCTGCATTTCACCGTGGCCACCAAGCAGCCGGCCATGACGGCGCCCGCCATGGCGGCCAAGCTCAAGGAGCTGGCTTCGGGCGAGGCCATCGAGTCCTTTGTGGACGAGGTGACCCACTTGGTGCGCTCACAGGTCGCGGCCGTGCTGGGCAACGTGCTCGTGGTGTACCCCCTGGTTCTGGGCCTGGCGCTGCTGATCGCCTGGGTCAAGGGCTCGCCCGCCATCAGCGCAAGCGAGGCCGGCCATGTGCTCGAATCCTTGCATCTGCTGGGGCCATCGCTGCTGTTCGCCGCTTTCACGGGCGTGCTGCTGTTCGCCTCCAGCATCATCGCAGGCTGGACCGAAAACTGGTTTGTGCTGCACCGGCTGGATTCGGCCGTGCGCTACAACCCGCGCATCACCGCCCGGCTGGGCAAGGAGCGCGCAGCGCGCTGGGCCAGCTTCCTGCGCAACAACCTGTCGGGCTTTGCCGCCAACATCTCGCTGGGCTTCATGCTTGGCCTGGTTCCGGCGTTTGCAGGGTTTTTCGGGTTGGGCCTGGATGTGCGCCATGTCACACTGTCTTCGGGCCAGTTGGGCGCGGCCACTGCGGCACTGGGCTGGGACATCGTTCACCAAAGTGCGTTCTGGTGGGCCGTCGCCACCCTTCCTTTGCTGGGCGTCCTCAACGTCAGTGTGAGCTTTTACCTGGCGTTTCGCCTGGCATTGCGTGCCCACAACGTGAGTGGTGTGGACCGTTCACGCATTTATGCAGCGATGCGGAGCCGCCTCTTCAAGGCACCGCTGAGCTTCTTCGCGCCTGAACGCCAGGTCGCCTGATTCGGGCGGCTTTTGGCCGGCAGAAACATGGTCGCTCCTGTCCTACAGGGGTCGCGCGTTTCAGCATGTAAATTCAGGCAAACGCCGGGAAGGACCACAGCGCCACCATGCGCCTTGCCCGTCCTTCCCTCCCACCGGGCGCTGCCCGTCTGATGGAGAGGACCCATGACATGAATGAAATCCTGAGCTTCTGGGGGCAGTGGCTGCGCCCTTCGGCCGGGTTGCCCACGGTGCAATGGTCGCTGTTGCTGGCGGTGGCTGCCATTGCGGGCTACCTGTGCCAGCGCCACACCGGCCTGCCCAAGGTGGTTGGCTATTCGCTGGTGGGCACCGCAGCAGGTCTGGCAGGCTTCAGCGGGGCCGTGTGGCCGCTGCAGGGCACCGGGCTGTTCCTGCTGGAGCTGGGCATCTCCATCGTGCTGTTCGAATGTGGCGGGCGCATTCCGCTGCGCTGGTTTCGCCACAACCCCATGGTGCTGGTGCAAAGCATTGCAGAATCGGCGCTGACCTACTTTGCCGTCTATTGGGTGATGGTGTGGCTTGACATGCCCACGCATGTGGCCGGACCCCTGGCCCTGGTGGCGCTGGCGGCCTCGCCCGCCGTGCTGACCCGCGTGGTGGCCGACACCCGCGCCGCCGGCCCCGTGACCGAGCGCGCCATTGTGCTGGCTACCCTGTCCACCCTGTATGCCCTGACCCTGGGCAGCGCCCGCGCCGAGCAGATCAACCGCCAGAGCAACTCGCTGCTGGACACCGTGTATCCCGTGATGGTAGTGCTGGGCGTGTCGATCATTGTGGCGGCCGTGCTGTCGCTGGTGCTGCGCATGGCGTTGCGCTTCATGAGCCCCACCAGCGAAAACACCTCGATGTTGCTGCTGGCCCTGATCGCCGCCGCCACCGCCGTGGCCGCGCACATGGGTGGCTCGGCGCCGCTGGCAGCCCTGCTGGGCGGCATGCTGCTCAAGCAGCTCCACCCGCGCCCATGGGCCTGGCCGCGCCAGCTGGGCAGCGCCTCGGCGCTGCTCACCATGCTGATGTTCGTGCTGGTGTCCACCGTGGCGGCGCAGGCCGACTGGAGCGGCCCGGTGGCCGGCGTGGTGCTGGCGCTGATTGCTGTGCGCCTGGTGGCCAAGGCGGTGGGCGTGGGCCTGGGCAATGTGGGCAGCGGCGCCAGCTGGCGCCAGGCCCTGTGGGTGGGCTGCGCCATGACGCCCATGTCGTCGATTGCGCTGCTGATCGCATCGCAGTTCGTGGTGGCCTCGCCCTCCACGGGCCACCTGATCGCCCGCGTGGCACTGCCGGCCATTTTGCTCATGGAAGTGCTGGGCGCCGTGATCGCCACCGTGGCCATCTACCGCGCGGGCGAGAGTTCCAAACCCTGGGCCCCGCTGTCGCGCGGCGGCAATGGAGACAGCCGTGAGCCTTGAAGACTTCCACCATTCCGAGCCGCTGACGCTGGGCGTCGAGCTGGAGCTGCAGCTGGTCAACACCCACGACTACGACCTGGCGCCCTACGCCGAAGACATGCTGCGCCTGATGCACAAGGTGCCGCTGCCCGGCAGCGTGGTGCCCGAGATGACGAACAGCATGATCGAGATCTCGACCGGCATCTGCCATTCGGCCAGCGAGGTGCTGGGGCAGCTCAGCCCCATCCGCGATGCACTGGTCAAAAGCGCCGACAAGCTGAACATTGCCGTGGTGGGCGGCGGCACGCACCCGTTCCAGCAATGGCATGAGCGCCGCATCTACGACAAGCCACGCTTTCAGGAGCTGTCGCAGCTGTATGGCTACCTGAGCAAGCAGTTCACCATCTTTGGCCAGCATGTGCACATTGGCTGCCCCGACGCCGATGCCGCCCTGCTGATGCTGCATCGCATGAGCCGCTACATCCCGCACTTCATCGCGCTGTCGGCCTCGAGCCCCTACGTGCAGGGGCAGGACACGGCGTTCGACTCGGCGCGGCTCAACTCGGTGTTCGCGTTTCCGCTGTCGGGCCGAGCGCCGTTTGCGCTGACCTGGGCCGATTTCACGGCCTATTTCAACAAGATGGCACGCACCGGCGTGGTCAAGAGCATGAAGGACTTTTATTGGGACATCCGCCCCAAGCCCGAGTTCGGCACCATCGAGATCCGCGTATTCGACACGCCGCTGACCATCGAGCGCGCCGCCGCGCTGGCCGGTTTCGTGCAGTCGCTGGGCGCGTGGTTCCTGACCGAGCAACCCTTCATGCCCCAGGAGGACGACTACCTCGTCTATACCTACAACCGGTTCCAGGCCTGCCGCTTTGGCATGGACGCCGTGTATGTCGATCCGGCCACCGGCAGCCACATGCCGCTGCGCGACCATATCCGCATGACCATGGACCAGATCGCCAGCCACGCCGCCATGCAAGGTGCAGCCAACGCCCTGCACATGCTGCGCACCGAGGCCGAAGCCGGCCAGAACGACGCCCGCTGGCTGCGCCAGCGCCAAAGCGAAGAGCAGTTGCTGGCCGAGGTGAGTCGCCAGGCGGCACAGCGCTTTCGGGGCACGCCAGCCTGAACGGCACGGAGACAATCACTTCCATGGGTGAATTCGACCTGATCGCACGCTACTTCACGCGACCCGTGCACCGCGCGGCCCTGGGCGTGGGCGACGACTGCGCGCTGCTGAAGCCCGCGCCCGGCATGCAACTGGCCGTCTCCAGCGACATGCTGGTGGAGGGCCGCCACTTCTTTGCGGACGTGGACCCCGAGCGCCTGGGCCACAAGGCGCTGGCCGTGAACCTGTCGGACCTGGCCGCCTGCGGCGCTCGCCCGCTGGCCTTTACGCTGGCACTGGCGCTGCCCCGCGTGGATGAAGCCTGGCTGGAGGGGTTTTCACGCGGTCTGCTGGCACTGGCCGATGCGCACGACTGCGAGCTGGTGGGCGGCGACACCACGCAAGGCCCGCTCAATATCTGCATCACGGTGTTTGGCGAAGTGCCCGCCGGCCAGGCCCTGCTGCGCAGCGGCGCGCAACCCGGCGACGACATCTATGTGAGCGGCACGCTGGGCGATGCGCGCCTGGCGCTGGAGGCGCTACAAGGGCGCATCGCCCTGCCGCCCGAAGTGCTGGCCGCCGCCCGCCTGCGCCTGGAGCAGCCCACACCCCGCGTGGCGCTGGGCCAGGCCCTGCGCGGCGTGGCCAGCAGCGCCCTGGACGTGAGCGACGGGCTGCTGGGAGACCTGGGCCACATCCTGCGCGCCTCGGGCACAGGGGCCTGCATCGATACGTCGTTGACTATAAATTTAATAGCTGCTAGCGCTTATTCCATAAGCGCTAGAGGCCAAATTGATACTGAACTGCTTCACCAATGCACCCTGGCCGGGGGCGATGACTACGAGCTGGCCTTCACCGCCCCTGTGGCCCGGCGCGCTGCGGTGGCCGCCGCGGCCCAGGCCAGCAGCACGCCCGTCACACGCATCGGCCATGTGGAGGCCAAGCCCGGCCTGCGCCTGGTGGATGGACAGGGGCGGCCCGTAGCCAGGCGCTACGCCTCGTTCGATCACTTCGCCGCAGGTTGAGGCACCGGCTGCGGCAGGATTCGGGACGTCGGGTCCAGCAATTCGCACAGCAGGGCGACATGGCCCTGTCGGTAATGGTCGAGGTCCTTCGGGTCGGCGCCGCCCAGCACCACCTGCGACAGCAGGGCATGCACCACCGGCGATAGCGCCAGCCAGGGCTCTTGCGTGATCACGCTGGGAACCACGCCCTCCTGCACGGCATGGGTACGCAAAATACTGCCCAGCAGGTTCAGATGCGGCTGCACCACGTTGCGCTTCCACAGCACGATAAGGTGCGGCACACGCGCGCTTTCAGCCACCAGCAAGCGCAGCGTGGCCACCGCGCCGGGTCGGCCAAGCGAGTCATGGAGCTTGTCCACCACCCACTGCGCCAGCGGCCGCACGCCGGCGCCCAGCACCGGCATTTCCCCCAGGTCCGGCGGCGCGAGGGAACGGGTCAGCAGCGCTTCGAACACATCTTCCTTGCCTGCGAAATGGGCGTAGAGGCCTCCTTTGGAGAGCCCGCAGCGGCGTGCGATGTCGTCCATCCGCGCGGCGGCAAAGCCCCGTTCGGAGAATTCCACCAGCGCGGCCTCCAGAATCTGCACCACACGCACCTCCGGGGGCAGGCGCTGTCGCAGGGGTGCGACGGCCGGGGCAGCGCGTAAAGAGTGCAATGGCAGGGTCATCGGTTTGTCTCGGCGTTTGGCTATGCTGCGCATGATTATCTACCGACCGGTCGGTAATAAGGCGCGTATTGATGCATATCAATTCGAGGGGTGCGATGCCTTCGTAAAGTACCCCTGCACCACCCGGCCCACTCATCACCTGGGAGTCCATTCATGCCAACCCCTGCGAACGCCCCCCTGTCCATGGCCGAACGGCTCGACCCCACCGTCCACGCGGCCCTGGCCCGCAGCGTTGCGTCGCTGTCCCACGCCTCCGCCCTGATGGCGGCCAGCGACTGGGCCCTGCATCTGGCCGCGTCGCCAGGTCACTGCCTGGACCTGGCGCACCTGGCACTGCGCCAGGGTCAGGAAATGGCGGCATACGCCCTGGCGCGCATAGCGGCCGGCCCCGACAAGGAGGCCCGCCATGCCGTGGCCACACCCACCCAGGACCGGCGCTTTGCCGACCCCGCCTGGCAGCAGTGGCCATTCAACCTTCTGCACCAGTCGTTTGTGCTCACCGAACAATGGTGGGCGGCGGCAACGCACGGCGTCTGGGGCGTGGACAAGCACCACGAAGACATGGTGGCCTTCGCTGCGCGGCAATTTCTGGACATCTTCTCGCCCGGCAATCAGGTGGCCACCAACCCGGTGGTGCTCAACCGCACCTTGCAGCAAGGCGGCGCCAACCTGCTGCGGGGCGCGCTCCATCTGCTGGAGGACGCCAGGCGCCGCGCCGCGGGCGCACCGCCGGCGGGCGTCGAGGATTTCGTGGTCGGCCGCGACGTGGGCATCACGCCCGGCAAGGTGGTGCTGAAAAACCGCCTGATGGAACTGATCCAGTACACGCCCACCACCCGGGCCGTTCACCCCGAGCCGATCCTGATCGTGCCGGCGTGGATCATGAAGTACTACATCCTCGACCTGTCGCCTCACAACTCGCTCATCAAATACCTGGTGGACCAGGGCCACACGGTGTTCTGCATCTCCTGGAAAAACCCCGGCGCCGAAGACCGCGATCTGGGCATGGACGACTACCTGGATCAGGGCTTTCACGCCGCACTGGATGCCGTCAACACCATCGTGCCCGGTCCCAAGGTGCACGCCGCAGGTTACTGCCTGGGCGGCACGCTGCTGGCCATTGCCGCAGCGGCCATGGCGCGCGACGGCGACGAACGCCTGGCCTCCATGACGCTGTTCGCCGCGCAGACCGACTTCACCGAGCCCGGCGAACTGGCCCTGTTCATCGACGACAGCCAGATCAGCCTGCTGGAGGCCCAAATGGCCGAGACGGGCTACCTCACCGGCGCCCAAATGGCCGGCGCCTTCCAGATGCTGCGCTCCTACGACCTGCTGTGGTCACGCCTGGTCAACGAATACCTGCTGGGCGATCGGGCGCCCATGAACGACCTGATGGCCTGGAACGCCGACGCCACGCGCATGCCCGCCAAAATGCACTCGCAGTACCTGCGCCGGCTGTTCCTCAACGATGACCTCAGCGAAGGCCGCTACCCGGTAGGCGGCAAGCCCGTGACGCTCAGCGACATCACACTGCCCACCTTCATGGTCGGCACCGTGACCGACCATGTGGCCCCCTGGCGCTCGGTGTTCAAACTGCAACAGCTGAGCCCCGCCGAAACCACCTTCGTGCTCACCAGCGGCGGCCACAACGCCGGCATCGTCAGCCCGCCCGGCAACCCGCGCCGGCATTACCAGATGCTGACCCGACCGGCGGGCGGCAACTACCTGCCTCCCGACGCATGGCTGGCCGCGGCACCTGAAACACCTGATTCCTGGTGGCCGGCCTGGCTGGCATGGCTGAAGGCGCGCTCGGGCGCGCCAGTCAAGCCCCCGCGCATGGGGGCAGACACCTACCAACCGGTCGGCGATGCGCCGGGCACCTACGTGCTGCAGAAATAGCTATGGATCACAGCCCACACCACGCAAGTCAAACCGCCGCGCTGCGCGCCGTCACCCTGGCGGCCGCCATCTGGGCGCTCGCCGGCTGCGCCTCCATGGCACCGCCCCACGAGACACTCGCCCTGCCGGTGCCTGCCCACTATGCAATGCCCGAAACGGACGCAGGTGCACCGGCCGCCGACACCGGCTGGCGCGACTATTTCACCGACCCGCGACTGCAGACCTTGATTGCCCAGGCACTGGAGAACAACCGCGACCTGCGTACCGCCGCGCTGCGCGTGCAGGAGGCCCGGGCCGCCTATGGCATCCAGCGCGCCGATCTGCTGCCCACCATCGGCGCCCAGGCCGGCATGGACCGCTCGCGCGTGCCGGCCGACCTGAACCTGACGCGCCAGCCCCTGCTGGGCAGCCAGTACCAGGTGGGGCTGGGCCTGGCCAGCTGGGAACTCGACTTCTGGGGACGGGTGCGCAGCCTGAGCGACGCGGCCCTCGAAAACTACCTGGCCACCGATGCGGCCCGCCACGCGGTCACGCTGGGTCTGATCGCCCAGGTCACCCAGAGCGACCTGGCGCTGCGTGAGCTCGACGAACGCCTGCTGCTGGCGCACCAGGCCATCGCCAGCCGCAAGGAAAGCCTGCGCATCTTCCAGCGGCGCGTGGACGTTGGCTCCGCATCGCGGCTGAATCTCACCCAGATGCAAACCCTGCTCACCCAAGCCCAGGCGCTGGGCGCGCAGCTGGTACAGGCCCGCGCGCAGCAGGCCAACGCCCTGGCGTTGCTGGTCGGCGCGCCGGTGGAGCCGGCGCCTCAGGGGCGTCTCGATGAAGTGCACCTGCCGCCGCTGCGCGTGGGCCTGCCCTCCGACCTGTTGGTGCAGCGCCCGGACATCATGGCGGCCGAACACCAGCTCAAGGCAGCCCAGGCGCAGATCGGCGCAGCGCGGGCGGCGTTTTTCCCGCGCGTCGCCCTCACGGGCTCGCTGGGCACCGCCAGCGCCGAACTGGCCGGCCTGTTCGACAGCGGCAGCCAGGCCTGGACGTTCTCGCCCAGCATTTCGCTGCCCCTCTTCAACGGCGGGCGCTTGCGCAACAACCTCAACCTGACCGAGGTGCGCCGCGACATTGCCGTGGCGAACTACGAAAAAACCGTGCAGGGAGCGTTCCGGGATGTGTCCGACGCGCTGGTGGCGCGCCAGGCCCTGGCCCGCCAGCTGGCCATTGCGCAGGATGCGCGCGCTGCGCAGAGCGAGCGCGCACGCCTGTCCCAGTTGCGCTACGACCATGGCGCCGCCGCCTTCCTGGAAGTGCTGGATGCCCAGCGCGACCTGCTGGTGGCCGATCAGCAGGTGGTGCAGTTGCGCCGCGCCCTGCTGTCCAGCCAAGTCAGCCTGTATGCCGCGCTGGGCGGGGGCGCGCTGGCCGAGCCCCCCGATGCCACCAATGCCGCTAGTGCCGCCGTTGCCCCCACCGCAACCCGCCCCGCTCCCTGAGCCAGCCCCTTTTCAAGCACCATGAACTCCACCCTCAAAAACCGGCTGATTCTTCTGGCCGTCCTGGCCGCTGTGGCGGCTGCGGGCGCCTATGCCTGGACCGCCGTGCGGCCCCAGGGCCCGGGCGAAGGTTTCGTCAGCGGCAACGGCCGCATCGAAGCCACCGAAATCGACGTGGCAGCCAAACTGGGCGGCCGTGTGCAGAGCATTGTGGTGAAAGAAGGCGATTTCGTCACTGCCGGCCAGCCCCTGGCCCACATGCAGATCGACACGCTGGAAGCCTCACACGACGAGGCCAAGGCGCGGCACCAGCAGGCGGTGGCCGCCGTGGCCACCGCCGAAGCGCAGGTGGCCGTGCGACAAAGCGACCGGCAGGCCGTTCTGGCCCTGGTGGCGCAGCGCCAAAGCGAGCTGGAGGCCGCGCAGCGGCGCCTGGCACGCTCGCAAACCCTGGTGCGCGAAGGCGCCTCGTCAGACCAGGAATTGGACGACGACCGCGCCCGCGAACGCAGCCTGCAGGCCGCCGTGGTGGCGGCCAAGGCCCAGGCCGATGCCGCGCAGGCGGCCATCACCGCGGCACGCACCCAGGTGACCAGCGCGCGCGCCTCGGTCACGGCCGCGCTGGCCTCGGTGGCGCGCATCCAGGCCGACATCGCCGACAGCGCACTGCTGGCCCCCCGCAGCGGACGCGTGCAATACCGTATCGCCCAGGCCGGCGAGGTGATCGGTGGCGGCGGCAAGGTGCTCAATCTCGTGGACCTGTCCGATGTCTACATGACTTTTTTCCTGCCCGAAACCGTGGCCGGCAAGCTGGCATTGGGCAGCGAGGTGCGCATCGTGCTCGATGCGGCGCCGCAGCTGGTGATTCCGGCCCGGGTGTCTTTTGTGGCCAGCACCGCGCAATTCACCCCCAAGACGGTGGAAACCGCCAGCGAGCGGCAAAAGATGATGTTCCGCGTCAAGGCACAGATCGCACCCGAATTGCTGCAAAAGCATGTGCAGCTGGTCAAGACCGGCCTGCCCGGCATGGCCTGGCTCAAGCTCGACGCAAACGCCCCCTGGCCGGCCCATCTGGCCGTGAAGCTGCCGGAGTAAGGCGTGGCAGCAACGTCCCCCAGCGTGGTTCAGCTGGCCGGTGTGGGCCTGCGCTACGGCAAGACCGTGGCGCTGGCGGGCATACAGCTCGACCTGCCCGCCCAGCGCATGGTCGGGCTCATCGGACCCGATGGCGTGGGCAAATCCAGCCTGCTGGCACTGGTGTCCGGCGCGCGGGCGCTGCAGCAGGGCAGCCTGCAGGTGCTGGGCGGCGACATGCGCAGCAAACAGCACCGCGATGCGGTCTGCCCGCGCATCGCCTACATGCCACAAGGCCTGGGTAAAAACCTGTACCCCACGCTGTCGGTGGAAGAAAACCTGCAGTTCTTCGCCCGCCTGTTTGGCCACAACGCGGCCGAGCGGCGCCGACGCATCGACCACCTCACGCACAGCACCGGTTTGCACCCCTTTCTGGCACGCCCGGCGGGCAAGCTCTCGGGCGGCATGAAGCAAAAGCTGGGCCTGTGCTGTGCGCTGATCCACGACCCCGACCTGCTGATCCTGGACGAGCCCACCACCGGCGTGGACCCGCTGGCCCGTGCCCAGTTCTGGGATCTGATTGCCAGCATCCGGCAAGAGCGCCCGCAGATGAGCGTTGTGGTGGCCACCGCCTACATGGACGAAGCCCAGCGCTTTGACTGGCTGGTGGCCATGGACGACGGCCAGGTGCTCGCCACCGGTGCGCCCCACGAGCTGCTGGAACGCACCGGCACCAGCAACCTGGAGGCCGCCTTCATCGGGCTGCTGCCCGAGGCCAAAAAACGCGGCCACCAGCCCGTGGAGATCACCCCGCTGATGCTGGGCGACGACGCAGAGGTGGCCATCGAGGCGCAGGGCCTGACCATGCGCTTTGGCGACTTCGTGGCCGTGGACCATGTGGATTTCCGCATCCGCCGCGGCGAGATCTTCGGGTTTCTGGGCTCCAACGGTTGCGGCAAGTCCACCACCATGAAAATGCTCACCGGCCTCTTGCCGGCCAGCGAGGGCGAGGCCTGGCTGTTTGGCCAGAAAGTGAACCCCAAAGACATCGAAACCCGCCGCCGCGTGGGCTACATGTCACAAGCGTTTTCGCTGTATGGCGAGCAGACCGTGCGGCAAAACCTGGTGCTGCACGCGCGCCTGTTCCATGTGCCCGAGGCCCAGGTGCCAGGGCGCGTGCAGGCCATGGTCGAGCGCTTTGGCCTGCAGGACGAAATTGACAGCCTGCCCGACGCCCTGCCCCTGGGGCTGCGCCAGCGCCTGTCGCTCGCGGTGGCCATGGTGCACCAGCCCGAGCTGCTGATCCTGGACGAACCCACCTCGGGCGTGGACCCGGTGGCGCGCGACAATTTCTGGCGCCTGCTGATCGAGCTGTCGCGGCGCGACCGGGTGACCATCTTCATCTCCACCCACTTCATGAACGAGGCCGAGCGCTGCGACCGCATCTCGCTGATGCACGCCGGCAAGGTGCTGGTCAGCGCCAAGCCGGCAGACATCACCGCGCAGCGCGGCGCCAGCTCGCTGGAACAGGCCTTCATTGCCCACCTGGAAGAGGCCTCGGGCACTCGGCGCGCCGTGCCCGCCGAAGGCACGCCAGCGCCTGCGGCGCCCACGCCCACACCGCACAGCGAGCCCGCCACTGCGCCCACAGGCCGCCGCCGGGGCTTCTTCAGCCTGGGCCGCGCCCTGAGCTACATGTGGCGCGAGACGCTGGAGCTGCGGCGCGACCCGGTGCGCGCCACACTGGCGCTGCTCGGAACCGCCCTGCTGATGATCATCATTGGCTACGGCATCAGCATGGACGTCGAAGACCTTAGCTATGCGGTGCTGGACCAGGACCAGACCACGCTGAGCCAGAACTACACGCTCAACCTCGCGGGCTCGCGCTACTTCATTGAAAAGCCGCCCCTTCGCAGCCACGCAGAGCTGGACCAGCGCATGCGCAGCGGCGAGCTGGCCCTGGCCATCGAGATTCCACCGGGCTTCGCGCGCGACCTGCAGCATGGCCGGTCGGTGCAGGTGGCCGCCTGGGTGGATGGCGCCATGCCCATGCGCGCGGAAACCGTGCGCGGCTATATCAGCGCCATGCACCAGATGTGGCTGGCAGACCAGGCGCAGCACCGGCTGGGTGTGCGGCTGGCGGCGGCCAGCTCGGTCGAGACCCGCTTTCGCTACAACCCCGACGTGAAAAGCCTGCCCGCCATGGTGCCGGCCGTGATTCCGCTGCTGCTGATGCTGATACCGGCCATGCTCACGGCGCTGTCGGTGGTGCGCGAAAAAGAGCTGGGATCGATCATCAACCTGTATGTCACACCCGTCACACGGGCCGAGTTTCTGCTGGGCAAGCAGCTGCCCTACATCGTGCTGGCCATGTTCAACTTTCTGCTCATGACCGCGATGGCCGTCACGGTGTTCGATGTGCCGCTCAAGGGCAGCTTTGCCACGCTGGCGCTCGCGGCGCTGGTGTTCGTGGTGTCGTCCACGGGCATTGGCCTGCTGGCCTCCACCTTTACCCGCAGCCAGATTTCGGCGATGTTCGTCACCATGATCGGCACGCTGATCCCTTCCATCCAGTATGCGGGGCTGATCAACCCGGTGTCCTCGCTCGAAGGCGTGGGCGCCTTCGTGGGGCGCATTTTTCCGGCCACGCATTTCCTGACCATCAGCCGGGGCGTTTTCAGCAAGGCGCTGGACCTGGGCAGCCTGCTGCCTTCGTTCTGGCCCTTGCTGATCGCCGCGCCGGTCATCGTCGGCACGGCCATCTTGCTGCTGCGAAAGCAGGAGTCCTGAGCATGCACGCTGCATCCATTGCCAACATCTGGCGCCTGGGGATCAAGGAACTGTGGAGCCTGGTGCGCGACCCCATGATGCTGGTGTTGATCGTCTACACCTTCACGGTGTCGATCTACGTAGCTGCCACGGCCATGCCCGAGAGCCTGCACAAGGCCGCCATCGCCATCGTGGACGAGGACGACTCGCCCCTGTCGGCGCGCATCGTGGCCAGCTTCTACCCGCCGCACTTCACCACCCCGCGCCTGATCACGCTGGCCGAGATGGATGCCGGCATGGACAACGGCACCTACACCTTTGTGCTCGACATCCCGCCCAACTTCCAGCGCGAGGTGCTGGCCGGGCTCGCCCCCGCGGTGCAGCTCAATGTGGACGCCACGCGCATGAGCCAGGCGTTCACCGGCAGCGGCTATATCCAGCAGATCGTGGCGGGCGAGGTCAACGAGTTCGTGCAGCGCCACCGCAGCGGCGCGCCGCTGCCGGTCGACCTGAACGTGCGCATGCGCTTCAACCCGAACCTCGAACAGGCCTGGTTCGGCTCGCTGATGGAGATCATCAACAACGTCACCATGCTGTCCATCATCCTGACGGGCGCGGCGCTGATCCGCGAGCGCGAGCACGGCACCATCGAGCATTTGCTGGTCATGCCCGTGACGCCCGGCGAGATCATGCTGGCCAAGGTGTGGTCCATGGGGCTGGTGGTGCTGCTGGCGGCGCTGGTGGCGCTGGTGTTCGTGGTGCAGGGCGTCCTCAAGGTGCCGGTGCAGGGCTCGGTGCTGCTGTTCATGGTGCTGTCGGCGCTGCACCTGTTTGCCACCACCTCCATGGGCATCTTCCTGGCCACCGTGGCCCGCTCCATGCCGCAGTTCGGCATGTTGCTGGTGCTGACCCTTTTGCCGCTGCAAATGCTGTCGGGTGGCGTCACGCCGCGCGAGAGCATGCCTGAATTCGTGCAACAGGTGATGCTGGCCGCGCCGACCACGCATTTTGTGGCGGGCGCGCAGGCCATCCTGTACCGAGGTGCCGGCCTCGACATGGTCTGGCCACAGTTGCTGGCCATACTGGCCATTGGCGGTGTGCTGTTCACCGTCTCGCTGGCCCGTTTTCGCAAAACCATCAGCCAGATGGCCTGACCATTCACAACATCCTCCGGAGTCTCATGCCAGAAATCCTGCCCGCCCCCCTTCCAGCGCACAGCACCGGCAACGACCTGGGCACCGTGCGCAACCGCACCTTCGACGAGATCGCGGTGGGCGACACCGCCTCGTTCGAGCGCACGCTCAGCACCGAAGACATCCAGCTGTTTGCCGTGCTCTCGGGCGACGTGAACCCGCAGCACCTGGACGCGGAATACGCCGCCTCCACGCGCTTTCAGGGCGTCATTGCCCACGGCATGCTGGGCGGCGCACTGATCTCGGCGGTGCTGGGCACGCGCCTGCCCGGCCCCGGCACCATCTACCTGGGGCAGACGCTGAAATTCCTCGCACCCGTACGCGTGGGGGACACCCTGCATGTCAGCGTGACCGTGACCGCACGCGACGAGGCCAAAAAACGCCTCCAACTCGCCTGCAGCTGCACCAACCAGGACGGCGTGGCCGTGATCCGTGGCGAGGCCGATGTGATTGCCCCCACCGAGCGCATCGAGCGCGCCCGCACCACGCTACCCGAGGTGCGCCTGACCGTCAACGGCGACGGCCTGCACCGGCTGCTGGACCATGTGCGCCCGATGGGCGCAATCCCCATGGCGGTGGTGCACCCCTGCGATGCGCTGAGCCTTTCGGGCACACTGGACGCACGCGCGGCCGGGCTCATCACCCCGGTGCTGATTGGCCCGCGTGCGCGCATTCTGGCGGTGGCGCAGGCCAACGGCCTCGACATCTCGGACATCGACATCGAAGACGTGCCCCACAGCCATGCCGCCGCCGCGCGCGCGGTGGAGCTGGTGGCCCAGGGGCGTGTGGAGGCCCTCATGAAAGGCAGCCTGCACACCGACGAGCTCATGGCCGCCGTGGTGGCCAGCGGCACCGGCCTGCGCACCAAGCGGCGCATCAGCCACTGCTACCTGATGCAGACCCCGGCCTACCCGCGCCCCTTCATCATCACCGACGCCGCCATCAACATCGCACCCACGCTGGACGACAAGGCCGACATCGTGCGCAACGCCATCGACCTGGCCCATTCCATCGGCGTGGCCGAGCCGCGCGTGGCCATCCTGGCAGCGGTGGAAACCATCAACCCGCACATGCCAGCCACGCTGGACGCGGCCGCGCTGTGCAAGATGGCCGACCGCGGCCAGATCACCGGCGCCCTGCTCGACGGGCCGCTGGCCTTCGACAACGCCGTGTCGATGGCGGCCGCGCACACCAAGGGCATCGTCTCCGAAGTCGCAGGCCGGGCCGACATTCTGGTGGTGCCCGACCTGGAAAGCGGCAACATGCTGGCCAAGCAGCTCGAATTCATGGGCAGCGCGGCCAGCGCCGGCATTGTGCTGGGCGCGCGCGTGCCCATCGTGCTCACCAGCCGCGCCGATTCGCGCGAGACCCGCATCGCCTCTTGCGCCGTGGCCGTGCTGCTGGCGCACCGCTACAAGGTGTTGCCGCCATGAGCGACCTGGTCCTCGTGCTCAACTGCGGCTCGTCGAGCATCAAGTTCGCGCTGTTTGACGCCAGCGTGCAGCCGCTGCCGCGCCAGCCTCTGTGGAACGGCAAGGTCGAGGGCATCACCGGCCCCGCCCCCACCTTTGGCGAAACCGGCATGGTGCCCGGCCCGGTGGTGCTGGACAGCGCCCAGCCCTACCATGCCGCGCTGGAGCACATCCGCGCGCGTGTTCTGGCCCGTGTGGCGCGCCTGGGCAGCCGCCGCATCGCCGCCGTGGCGCACCGCGTGGTGCACGGCGGCGCCAAATACTTCGACCCGGTGCGCGTGGACGCCACCGTGCTGGCCGACCTCAAGACCTACATCCCGCTGGCGCCGCTGCACCAGCCGTTCGCGCTGGAAGCCATCGAGGCGCTGCTGGCCACCGCGCCCGGCCTGCCCCAGGTGGCCTGCTTTGACACGGCCTTCCACCACACGCTGCCCGATGTCGAGAAGATGCTGCCCCTGCCCTATGGCGCCTGGGAGCGCGGCCTGCGCCGCTATGGCTTTCACGGCCTTTCATACGAGTTCATGTCGGTCGCGCTGGCCGAGCGCCATGGCGATGCCGCGCGCGGCCGCACCATCGTGGCCCACCTGGGCAGCGGTGCCAGCCTGTGCGCCATGGAGGGCCTGCGCAGCGTGGCCACCACCATGGGTTTTTCGGCGCTCGACGGGCTGATGATGGGCACGCGCTGCGGCGCGCTCGATCCCGGCGCCGTGCTGTACCTGATGGAGATCGAAAAACTCACGCTCGAACAGGTGGGCCATGTGCTGTACCACGAGTCGGGGCTGCTGGGCCTGTCGGGCGTGTCGTCCGACCCGCGCGTGCTGCTGCAGCAAGAGGCCGGCAACAAACGCGTACAGGCCGCGCTGGCCCTGTATGTGCGGCGCATCGTGCGCGAGATCGGCGCCATGACCGCTGTGCTGGGCGGGCTGGACATGCTGGTCTTCACCGCCGGCATTGGCGAGCACAATGCCATCCTGCGCGAGCGCATCTGCCGCGAGCTGGCCTTCCTGGGCGTGGCGCTGGATGCCGACGCCAACGCGCTGAACGCGCCCCTCGTCTCGCCCGCCGCCAGCCGCGTGCAGGTGGCGGTGGAGCCCACCAATGAAGAATGGATCGCCGCCTGGCGCACCCTCGCGCTGGTCGGCTTGCCCAGCCACTGAAATCACCCTTTCACTTTCGCCAAGAGTTCCCCATGTACGAAAAAATCCTGGTTCCCTTCGACGGCAGCCCCACCTCGGAACAAGCCCTGAAAGAAGCCGCCGGCCTGGCGCTGAAATTGGGCGCGCAGGTGCGCCTGCTGCACATCATCGATCCGCTGACACACGCGGTCGGCTTTGTGCGCCCCGAGGTCTACCGAAGCGACTTCCTCCCCGCAGCCATGAAAGCGGCCGAGTCCATGCTGCGCACGGCCTGCGAACAACTCACCGCGCAAGGCATCCAGGCCGAAATCTGCCTGCTGGAGAACCTGGACGCCCAGGTGGCACAACTCGTGATCGACGAAGCCCGGCAATGGGGCGCCAGCCTGATCGTGCTGGGCACCCAGGGACGGCGAGGCATGGCGCGCATGTTCCTGGGCAGCGATGCCGAGCAGGTAGCGCGCACCGCCCCCGTGCCAGTGCTGCTGGTGCGCCTGCCCGCCGACGCGCAACCTGCCGCGTCCGTCTGAGCGCGGCTCGGGCGATGGGGGCGATGTGGCTGCTAGCATCCCCCTCCTGATGCAATGCCCCGGAGTTTCCGCGTGATCCCCACCCCATCTGGCGCCCCCCGCGACCCGGTCGATGTGACCGATGCCACACCGCGCGCCCCCAGCACGCCGCCGCCGCGGCGCCCCAGCGCCGCTTTCATGCTGCAGCACCCGGCGCACTGCCTTGCGCTGGGCTTTGGCGCGGGCCTGAGCCCCAAGGCGCCCGGCACCGTGGGCACCCTGTGGGCCTGGCTGGCCTTTCTGGTGCTGCAGCACTGGCTGGATGCGCAGCAGCTGGGCCTGCTGATCGGCGCTGGCACGCTGGTGGGCTGGTGGGCCTGCACCGTCACCGCGCGGCACATGGGCGTTTCCGACCCCGGCAGCATCGTCTGGGACGAGGTCGTGGCCTTCTGGCTGGTGCTGTGGCTGGCCATGCCCATGGGGTTCTGGGGCCAGGCCGTGGCGTTTGCCCTGTTCCGCTTTTTCGATGCCGCCAAGCCCGGGCCCGTGGGCTGGGCCGACCAGCTGTTCAAGGGCTTTGGCTGGCGCGGCGGCTGGGGCATTTTGTTCGACGATTTCGTGGCGGCGTTCTGTACGCTGCTGGCGATTGCGCTGTGGAGGTTCTTCTGGTGAGCGTCCCATCACTATCAAAAAATGAGCTACCATCGCTTGCCACACAAGCGCAAGAGGCCATTTTGATGGATATTTCACGCCAGCTGCTGGCGCGCGGCTGGATGCTGGCCACCGCCGAAAGCTGCACCGGCGGCCTGATCGCCGCTGCCTGCACCGACCTGGCGGGCTCCAGCCAGTGGTTCGAACGCGGCTTTGTCACCTATTCCAACGCCGCCAAGACCGAGCTGCTGGGCGTGCCCGCCACGCTGATTGAGCAGCATGGCGCCGTCAGCGAGCCCGTGGCCCGCGCCATGGCCGAAGGCGCCGTGGCCCACGCGCACGCCCAGGTAGCGGTGGCTGTGACCGGCGTGGCCGGCCCCACGGGCGGCAGCGCCGACAAGCCCGTGGGCACGGTGTGGTTTGGCTGGTGCGTGGGCGGACAGACGCACAGCGAGGTGCGGCACTTTGCCGGTGACCGCGCCGCCGTGCGCACTGCCACCGTGCGGCACGCGCTGGCGCGGCTGCAGGCGCTGCTGGCGTAGCGGCCCGCGAGCACTGCGCCGAAATTCAAGCCAAATCAGCATCCAGCCCTTTCCTTGAAAGCGCTAGCAGCTCCTTTTTCAGGAGCAA
The DNA here is from genome assembly GCF_002176815.1 of Acidovorax sp. T1. NCBI lineage: Bacteria > Pseudomonadati > Pseudomonadota > Betaproteobacteria > Burkholderiales > Comamonadaceae > Acidovorax > Acidovorax sp. T1. Next base: position 3,763,733 of record NZ_CP021648.1, read on the forward strand.
ATATTTACGCCCCGTGGCACTTCTTGAACTTCTTGCCGCTGCCGCACCAGCAGGGCTCGTTGCGGCCGGGTTCGGGCAGCTTGCGCACGGTTTCGATGCGCGGGCCCATGCTTTTCCATAGCTGGCGCAGGTCGTACACGGCCCAGATGGCTTCGCCAAAGGTTTCCACGCGGGCCTGGCTGGTGCTGGGCGGGCCGTCTTCGCTGAACATGCAGACCTCGGGCTTGCCGGTGTCGTCTTCGGTCAGGGCGACGATGCTGTCGAGCGCATCGTCAAGCCACTTGGCAGCCTCCTTGTCGCGCGGGGCGGCCCAGTCTTCGGGCCAGTTTTCCACGGCGAACATGAAGCCCAGCGCCCACACCTGGCCAAACGAGGGAATATCCTGGCCGGCCATTTCGGCGCGCTCCTCTTCGGGCAAGCTGGCCACGGCACCGCGCATGTCCATGGCCTCGGGCTGGAAGGTGCGCTCGTCGTCCAGCGTTTCGACCGGGGCGTCGAGCTGTGCTTCGACCTCGTTCCAGCGGCGCATCCACAGCTCCAGGAACCGCGCCTGCTGCGCCGCATCGGCAAACGCCGGCAGCAAGGGCAGCGCCTCGCCTTCGGCCAGGTCGAGCGCCGAGCCATCGCCCAGCAGCATGGGCAGGTATTCCGACGGCGGGATGGGGCGGCGGCTGCAGATCAGCGCCGTCAAAAAGCCGTCGCAGAACTCCCACTGCGGGATCTCTTCGCCCCGCGTGCGCAGGTCATCGAGCAGCGTGTCGATCTCGTCGAGTTCGTCGGGGCCCAGGGCCGGGGCAGCAGATGCGGCAGACACGGCAGATGCGGCGGCGGCGTCCGTGGGTTCTTGGTGGGGGGTGTTCATAGCGGGGCTCCAGTCGGCGGGGCCAAAGGGCAACAAGGCTTGGGTGCTGCCCCTGGCCCCTGGCAAAGGCGGCCAGTGTAGCCGCCCGCCGGGGCAAAAAGTCAAGCCATCGGCAGGGCAGAAGGTGTGGTGGCCGTGCGCTCCGGCGAATCCCCGGCCCACCTGTTTTCTTCAAAAACAATAGCTGTTGCCGCATGTGCACCAAGGGCTAGAAGCCTTTTTCTCATGCAAAGAACCGCCTTGTCCTTGCTGAGCAGGATGGCGCGGTGGGCCACGGCCAGGTCGATGAAATGCTGGTCGTCGGCGTCCTTGCACACGGCGGCCACGCGCGGCGCCACATCCACCCAGCGCACCTGGGCTTCGTAGGACTGCAGCAGCGCGCTGGCGGTCAGCCCATAAAACGCCAGGCGCGGCGCAATCTGCGGATAGGCCAGCACGCGCGCCAGCTCGTCGCGCATGGGCGGCGTGGCCACCCAGCACAGCCGCTGCGCATCGAGCAGCGCACGCACGGGCGCCACGGCCGCGTCGGCAAACAGCAGCAGGTCGAGCACGATGTTGGTGTCCAGCACCAGCGCGCGCGCATCGGCACCGGGTTCGCCGCGTTCGGGCAGCGGCAGCACGCAGCGCGGGGGCTTAGCCGCCATGGCCCTTGGGCGTGGGTGCCGACGGGGCTGCTCCATCGGCGCCACGCGGCGCGCGCACCGAGCCCTTGACCATGTCGAAGCGAAACAGGCGGCACTCGATGGGGCCGTTCCACATGGGCACGCGGCGCGATTCTTTCAGGCGCATCTTGCCGGGCAACTTGAGGTCGGGCGTGAGCATCCAGGCCTGCCAGCCGGCGTAGTTCTTTTTCCAGTGCGCGGCCAGCTGGCTGAAGAACTCGCCGCCATCGTCGGTGTGCGCGGCTTCGCGGCCCACGCTGGCGCCCAGGGCGCGCTCGGCCGCGCGTTCGTTGGCGTTTTGCCCGGCGGTGCCGGCGGCGGCAATGCGCTCGCCGTAGGGCGGGTTGAGCAGCATCACGCCGGGCTGCTCGCAGGGCGGCATGCGCTGCAGGGCGTCGCCACCGCGCAGCTGCACGGCATCGGCCACGCCGGCACGCTCGGCATTGCGCTGGGCAAAATCGACCATGCGGTGGGCCACATCACTGCCAAATATGGGCACAGCGCTTGCCTGGATTGCGCCTTCAGCTTCGTTTTTAATAGCAGACCAGACATGCGCCTGGAACGGCAGCAGTTTCTCGAACGCAAAGCGGCGCAGCATGCCCGCCGGGATGCGGCAGGCGATCTGCGCGGCCTCGATGGCAATGGTGCCGCTGCCGCAGCAGGGGTCGTACAGCGGCACGGGGTTGTCGCCCAGGGGGTCCCAGCCGCTGGCGGCGATCATGGCGGCGGCCAGGGTTTCCTTGAGCGGCGCGTCGCCCTTGTCCTCGCGCCAGCCGCGCTTGAACAGCGGCTCGCCCGAGGTGTCGATGTAGATCGTGGCCTCTTCGGTGGTCAGGTGCAGGTGGATGCGCACGTCGGGCCACTGCGTGTTCACGTCGGGGCGCACGCCGCTCTTGGCGCGAAAGCGGTCGGCCACCGCGTCCTTGATCTTGAGGCCGGCGAAGTTCAGGCTTTGCAGCGGGCTGTGCTGCGCCGTCACCTCGACCTTGAAGGTCTGGCGCGTGGTGAACCAGATCTCCCAGGCCACGTCGCTGGCGGCTGCGTACAGGTCGTTCTCGGAGCGATAGGGCCGGTGCGCGAGCTGCACCAGCACGCGTTGCGCCAGGCGGCTGTGCAGGTTCAACAGCAGCGCCTCGCGCCAGGACGCGCGCAGCAGCACGCCGCCCCTGCCGGTGAGCAGGTCTTGCCCCGTGAGGCCGGTGATGCCATGCACCTCGTCGGCCAGAAAGCCCTCGACGCCCGCGGCGCAGGGGAGAAAAAGTTGGAGTTGGTTCATGTCGATGGGGAAGATACGCGCTCGGGCACAGCGGGGAAACCGGGCTCACCCGCGCGGGCCCGCAGCAGCTGGCGGATGGATTCGGGAATCGGCGCCACCTTGCGGTCGCTCTTGCCGATGAAGACGATGCCGGTCTTGCCGCGCGCCACCTCGCGGCCTTGCGTCTTTTCAGTCATTCGAAAGACGAGGTCGAAACCATAGCGATTGAAGTCTGCGGGCGCCATCTCCACGCGCATGGTCTCGCCGTGAAAACCCTCGGACCGGTACTGCGCCACGATGTCTCCCACCACGATGGACAGCCCGCCCACATCCGCCTCGGGGTAACCCAGCGACTGGAAGAAGCGCACACGCGCCTCGGACACCAGCGAGAGCAGCTGTGCGTTGTCCAGGTGCCCGCCCTGGTTGACGTGGCTGATGTAGATCTGCATCTCGGTGGCAAAGCCGAAGTGCGGGGGAAGGTCGAAAACAATGCGGGCCATGGCGTACAAGCGGGTGAGAGGGTCAACGAAACAAAAAAACAACCAACGGGCGCACAACCCGCGCACCCGCCAGCGAAGGGCCTACAAAGCCTTGCGCAGGTTGGCCGGCGCGATCTTGAGCGCCTCGCGGTATTTGGCCACGGTGCGGCGCGCGCACTCGATGCCCTGCTCCTTGAGCATCTCGGCGATCTGGCTGTCGGACAGCGGCTTGGCGGGGTTTTCAGCGGCGACGAACTGCTTGATCAGCGCACGCACCGCCGTGCTGGAGGCGTTGCCGCCGGTCTCGGTGCCCAGGCCCGAGCCAAAGAAGTATTTGAGCTCATAGGTGCCGATCGGCGTGGCCATGTACTTGGCGGTGGTCACGCGGCTGATGGTGGACTCGTGCAGGCCCAGCTCATCGGCGATGTCGCGCAGCACCAGCGGGCGCATGGCCAGCTCGCCGTGGGTGAAAAAGTTTTTCTGCCGCTCGACGATGGCGCGCGAGACGCGCAGGATGGTGTCAAAGCGCTGCTGGATGTTCTTGATGAACCAGCGCGCCTCCTGCAGGCGCTGCTGCATGCCCTGGTGGCCCTCGCCGCCCTTGTGGCCGCGCAGCGCGCCGGCGTAGATGTCGTGCACACGCAGGCGCGGCATCACGTCGGGGTTGAGCTGCACGATGAAGTTGTGCTGGCCGCTGTGCCCATTGGCGCGGCCGGCTTTGCGCACGATGACGTCGGGCACGATGATGTTGCGCTCCACATCGGCAAAGCGGCGGCCGGGGCGTGGCTCCAGCCGGGCAATCAGGGCCATGGCGGCGCGCGTGCGCTCTTCGCCATCGCCACAGGCCTGGGTGAGGCGGCGGATGTCGCGGCGCGCCAGCATCTCCAGCGGCTGCTGGCAGATGGAGAGGGCGGTCTGCACGGTGCCGGGGTCGATCCCGCTGTCTTCGTCGGCGGCCAGGGCCTTGAGCTGCAGCGTCAGGCATTCGGCCAGGTTGCGCGCGCCCACGCCCACGGGCTCCAGGCTTTGCAGCAGGCGCTGCGCCACGGTGAAACGGTGCACCAGCTCGTCGATCTGCTCGAGATTGCCCTCACCAGCCAGGCCCGTGGCCAGCTCTTGGAGCGGCTCTTCAAGGTAGCCGTCGTCGTTGAGCGATTCAATCAGGAAGCGCAGCGCGGCGCGGTCGATCTCGGACAGGCGCAGCGCCAGGGCCTGGCGGTGCAGAAACGACGTGAGGGACTCGTGCGAGCGCGCCAGCTCGGTGGCATCGGCCTCGTCGCCTTCGGAGTCGTTGCGGTTGCGGGCGGGCGCATCACCGCCCCACTCGGCATCGTTGGGCGCCATTTCCACGGTGCCGTCGCCGCTCCAGTCGGGTTCGTCCGCGCTGGTGCTGGGGGTTTCCGCATCATTTTGGCCTTCAGCGCTAGTGCTGCTTGCGCTGGCAGCTCCTGAATACATAGCATCATCGGCGCTGTAGTCGTCGGCCTGCGCGGGGGTGTCGGCGGCTTCCAGGCCGAACTCCTCGCGCGGCGCCTCTTCGGCGGTGCGCTCCAGAAACGGGTTCTCGTCAAGCATCTGCTCGACTTCCTGCGAGAGTTCGAGTGTGGACAGCTGCAACAGCCGGATGGATTGTTGCAACTGCGGCGTGAGCGACAGGTGCTGCGAAACGCGCAGAGACAGGCCGGGTTTCATCACATCCTGAAGTGCTCGCCGAGATAGACGCGTCTTACCTCGGCGTTGTCAACGATTTCGGCCGGCGTGCCCTGGGCGAGCACGCGGCCATCGCTGATGATGAAGGCGTGGTCGCAGATGCCCAGCGTCTCGCGCACGTTGTGGTCGGTGATCAGCACGCCGATGCCGCGCGCCTTCAAAAAACCAATGATCCGCTGGATCTCGATCACCGCGATCGGGTCGATGCCGGCAAACGGCTCGTCGAGCAGGATGAAGCGCGGCTGGGTGGCCAGGGCGCGGGCGATCTCGACCCGGCGGCGTTCGCCGCCCGACAGCGCCAGGGCCGGTGATTCGCGCAGGTGATCCACGCGCAGCTCCTGCAGCAAGGCCGTGAGACGCGCTTCAATCTCGGCCCGGGGCAGGGGCTTGCCGTCGTCGCCGCGCTGCAGCTCCAGCACGGCGCGCACGTTCTCTTCGACGTTCAGCTTGCGAAAGATCGACGCCTCTTGCGGCAGATAGGACAGCCCCAGGCGCGAACGCCGGTGGATGGGCATGTTCGCCACCGAATGGCCATCGATGCGGATATCACCGCCATCGCAGCGCACCAGCCCCACGATCATGTAAAACGAGGTGGTCTTGCCAGCGCCATTGGGGCCAAGCAAGCCCACCACTTCGCCCTTTTGCACGACCAGCGACACGTCCTTGACGACCTTGCGGCTGCCATAGGATTTTTCGAGGTGTTCGACTTCCAGGCGGCTGCCCGTCTGGGTATCTGGGCCTTGACCTTGATTCACCGTCACAGCACTCACTTGCTTGCACCACCGAGCGAGTTGCTGGGACGCAGCACCGGCCCGCTGGCCGCGGGGGCCGGGGCCACAGCGCCGGCAGGCTGCTCCTTGGCCGGCGACAGCACGGCGCGCACGCGGCCGCCCGGGGCGGGTACATCGCCCGGCACGCTGGCGGCCGACTTTTTCTGGCCATCGACCGTGAACACGTCGGTGAGGTTGTTGTAAACGATGACGGCGCCCGACACATCATCGGTCACCACCGATTCCCGATAGCGGCGCATCTCGGCGCGGGTGATGAAACGCACGTTGTCGGCCTTGCCGTCGTATTCGATGATTTCACTCTCGCCTTCGATGAACTCGTCCGGTGCGCCGGCCGGGGTGTCGCGCTTTTGCCGGAAGAACGCGCGCTTGCCGGGCTCGGCCGTCACGACGCCGTACTGGTAGCCATCGGCATCCTGGCGCACATCGAGCCGCGCGCCGCGCAGCACGATGGAGCCCTTGGTCATGACCACCCGGCCCGTGAAAACACTGGTCTGCTTGAGCTCATCGTGGCGCAACGCATCGGCCTCGATGTTCATGGGCTTGTTGCGGTCGGCTTTTTCGGCAAAGCCCACGCCAGGGGCGCAGGCCAAGGCCGTCAGCAGCAGGATGGGGAGGAAACTTTTTTTCATGAGGCACGAATCTTGCACGGATTGTAGCCATGCACGGGGGGGGCGGCCCATAAAAAAAGCCCGCAGGCGCGGGCTTCTCGAACGGGTAGGCGCTGTGCGGGATCAGCCCTTGCGCGCCACGCCCGCCAGATACTCCACCACCTGCAACACGGTCTGCATGCTGCCGGCCATGGTGCCATCGGTATAGAACCGGCCAGCCACGCCCATCGAGGGAACGCCCTCCACGCCATAACCCTCTTGCAGCGCCGAGGCACGGCGCACCTGACTGGCCACAGTGAAGGAGGTATAGACCTCCTTGAACTTGGCGGCGTCCACGCCCTGCTGGGCCACCCAGGCAAAGATATCGTCATCCTTGGCCAGCTTGAGCTTTTCGACGTGGATGGCACGGAACACCTTGGCGTGCAGGGTGTCGAGCTTGCCCATACCTTCGAGCGTGAAATACAGCTTTTGCTGCGGCACGAAGCTGGCGTTGAATGCCACCGGAATGCGGCGGATGCTCAGGTCCTTGGGTGCTGCCTTGACCCAGGCATCGAGCGTGGGCTCAAACGCGTTGCAGTGCGGGCAGCTGTACCAGAAGAACTCGATCACATCCACCTTGCCGGCGGGCGCATCGGGCGTCAGCGGCTTGGCGAGCTTGGTGTAGTCCTTGCCCTCCTTGAACTGGCGCGCCTGCGCCAGGGCCGGCGTGGCCAGCGGCAGGGTCAGGGCGGAAGCGGCAACCACCGAAGCGGTAGAGAGGGAAAACTCGCGGCGTTTCATGAAAGGGACACTCCTTGTTCTGGTCTGGGGGTGTGAGACCGCCCCCATGAAAAAGTTCAGACGATGTCGATGGACGCCGCCATCCTAGCGCTGGACACGCACCATCGCGGACTCGACGCCAGCGCTTTCCAGTTTTTCCTTCAGCTGCTCGGCGTCGTCGCGCTTGGAAAAAGGGCCCACACGCACACGGTACACGGTGCGGCCGTTTTGTTCGCGCTCGCTCACGCGGGCTTCCCAGCCCAGCATGGCCAGCTTGGCGCGCTGGGCGTCGGCGCCCGACTGGCTGGGGAACGCACCGGCCTGCACGAAATAATCAAACGGATCCACCCCTGCCGACCGGGCCTTGGCCAGATCGCCCAGCGGGTCCGCCGAGGTGGCGGCCTTGGTATCGACCTTGGCGTCGGCCTTGGTGGCCGGCTTGGCATCGGCCGTCGCAGGCTTGCTGGCGGGGATGCGCGCAGCAGTGGCCTCGGCGGGGGCGGGAGCGGCGGGTGCCGCAGGGACCGCGCCATTGGCATCGGGCGCAGCTGGCGCGACCGGCGCGGCGGGTGGTCGTGCGGGGTTCTTGCCGTAAAGCGGCGAATTGGGGTCCCAGTTCTTGTTCTTCTGGGCTTCGGCGGCGTCCTGGTCCACGCCACGCAGGCCGCCCTTGTTCAGAAAAGGCACCGGCACCTTGGTCACATACACGGCCACGGCCAGGGCAGCGCCCAGGCCGACGATGACCCCGGCAATAAAGCCGATGATGGTGCCGCCCGTCTGTTTTTTCTTCATGGTAGTAACTGCTTACATTCTGGCTGGGGCCGATACGCCCAGCACGGCCAGGCCATTGTGCAACACCTGGGCGGTGGCGGCGACGAGGGCCAGGCGGGCGCGCTTGACGGTTTCATCCTCCACCAGGATGCGCTCGGCATCGTAGTAGCTGTGGTAGCTGGCAGCCAGGTCGCGCAGGTAGAAGGTGACGTCGTGCGGCGCCTCGCCTTCGGCAGCGGCGGTGAGCATCTCGGGGTATTTGGCCAATTGCAGCATCAGCGCCTGGGCCTGCGGGCCATCGAGCGCGGACAGGTCCGCGTCCTTGAGCGCGGCCACATCGCCACCGCCTTGCCCGGCCAAAGACTCTTGCCAGGCGCGCAGCACCGAGCAGATGCGCGCATGGGCGTATTGCACGTAGTACACCGGGTTGTCGTTGTTCTGCGCCACGGCCAGGTCCACGTCGAAGGTGTATTCGGTGTCGGGCTTGCGGCTGAGCAGGAAGAAGCGCACCGCGTCCTTGCTGGTCCACTCGATCAGGTCGCGCAGCGTGACGTAGCTGCCCGCGCGCTTGCTGATCTTGACCTCTTCGCCGCCCTTGACCACGCGCACCATGGTGTGCAGCACGTAGTCGGGGTAGCCCTGCGGAATGCCCACATTGGCCGCCTGCAACCCGGCGCGCACGCGAGCGATGGTGCCGTGGTGGTCGGTGCCCTGCACATTGACCACCTTGGTAAAGCCGCGCTCCCACTTGGTGATGTGGTAGGCCACGTCGGGCACGAAATAGGTGTAGCTGCCGTCGCCCTTGCGCATGACGCGGTCCTTGTCGTCGCCATATTCGGTCGATTGGAGCCACAGCGCGCCGTCGTGCTCGTAGGTCTTGCCCGCGTCGCGCAGCTTTTGCACCACGGCATCGACCTTGCCGCTGGTGTACAGGCTGGACTCGAGGTAGTAGTTGTCAAAGCGCACATCAAAGGCCTTGAGGTCCAGGTCCTGCTCGTGGCGCAGATAGGCCACGGCAAACAGGCGCATGCCGTCGAGGTCGTTCACATCGCCGCTGGCGGTGAACTCACGGTCGTCCGAGCGCACGGTCTTTTGGGCCAGGAAATCGGCGGCAATGTCGGCAATGTAGTCGCCGTTGTAGGCCGTCTCGGGCCATTCGGCGTCGCCGGGCTTGAAACCACGGGCGCGCATCTGCGTGGAATTGGCCAGGGTGGCGATCTGCACGCCCGCGTCGTTGTAATAGAACTCGCGGTACACGTCCCAGCCCTGGGTGTCGAACAGGTGGCTGATGGCATCGCCCAGCGCGGCCTGGCGGCCGTGGCCGACATGCAACGGCCCCGTGGGGTTGGCCGAGACGAACTCGACCAGCACGCGCGCATTGCGCCGAGGCTGGAAGCCAAAGCGCGCACCGGCGGCCAACACCTCGCGCACGACTTCCTGCTTGGCAGCAGGTTTCAGGCGGATGTTGATGAAGCCGGGGCCTGCGATGTCGATATCGGCCACCCAGCGCTGGTAAACCGGCGTGGCGAGCAGCGCGGTGCGCAGGTTTTCTGCCACCTGGCGGGGATTGAGCTTGAGCGGCTTGGCCAACTGCATGGCCGCGGTGCAGGCGAAGTCCCCGTGAGACGCCACCTTGGGCGACTCGAATGCGGCCTTGGCGCCCGCGCCGGGGGTGAGTTTTTCCAGTTCAGCCGCAAGCGCGGCCAACAAATCTTGTTTGACGGAGAGCATTGCCCGATTCTACGGGGCCGGTGCCAGACGCCCCCCCGGCCCAGCGCATCGAAACAGCCATCGGCCTGCCGCCTCCGTCATCCGCATTGTGGAAAAGGCCGTTGTATGCTGCAATCCGCCTGGGTTGACGTTCGATATCTGCCAACTTTTGGAGCCCTTATGAAACAACTTCTTTCCCTGACCGCACTGGGCCTGGCCCTGTCTTTTGGTGCCGCGCACGCGGCCGACACCCCTGCACCCGCCCCCACCAAGCAGCAGTCCAAAATGGCCACCTGCAACAAGGATGCCACCGGCATGAAGGGCGACGAGCGCAAGGCCTTCATGAAAACCTGCCTGAGCAACAAACCCGCCACGCAGCAAAGCAAGATGAAGACGTGCAACGCCGATGCCACGGGCAAGACGGGCGAGGAACGCAAGGCTTTCATGAGCGAATGCCTGAAGAAATAAGCCGACAGGTTCTCGTTCGCTCTAAAAAGCCCGCCGGCGCTGCCAGGCGGGTTTTTTTATGCCGCCCCGCAGACCTACCAGCCACGCGCCCAGAACACGGCAATCACAGCCACCACGGGCAGCACATGCGACTGCACCATGACCAGCCGGCGCACCCGCCCCACTTCGCGGGCTTCGGGCAGCGCGCCGGTGGCGCGCAGTTGGCGGCGCCAGCGCCGGAACGACAGCGTGGGCCCAATGGACAGCAGCACCATGACCACAAACAGCGTGAGCTTCAGATGGAACAGGGGCTGCGAGACATACCAGGACAGGCCCTTGATGCCCCACACCACGCGCGCCAGCCCCGTGAGCAGCAGAACCAGCGCCGTGACGCCATAAATCACATCCAGGCGCGCCAGCCGCTCGACCACGGCGGCATTCATCCATTCGGTGCGGCACAGCGCCGCCTGGCTCGACAAAAAGACCACCAGGGTCAGGATGGCCACCAGGTGCAGGCTGGCCAGGACGGCTTCGAGAGTCATTGCAGATCCTTGTAAACCCCGGCACAACGGCGCGCCGCGCAACACCCGGTTGGGTTACGCCGCCGTCCAGAAGCCGGGCTGGCTGTAATTGTGCTTGAGGAAATCGATCCACAGCCGCACCCGCAGCGGCATGTGCTTGCGCTGGGGGAACACCACGTAAATGCCATTGGGCGGCGCGGCAAACGCCTCCAGCACTTCCACCAGGCGACCGGCCGCGATTTCCGCCTCCACCTCCCAGGTGCTGCGCCAGGCCAGGCCATAGCCCGCCAGGCACCAGTCGTGCAGTACCTGGCCGTCCGAACAATCGAGCGGCCCGCCGGGCTTGAGGTGCACCACCTCGCTGCCACCGCCCGCGGCAGGCATGCGAAACGCCCAGCCGCGCGTCTGCGAAGCTTCGCTCGACAAGGTAAGGCAGTCGTGCTGCACCAATTCGCCGGGGTGGCGGGGCGTGCCCCGGCGCTGCAGATAGGCGGGCGTGGCCACGCACAGGCGGCGGTTGTCGGCAATGCGCACGCTTACCAGCGACGAGTCGGGCAGGTCGCCCACGCGCACGGCGCAGTCAAAGCCCTCGCCGGCCAGGTCCACCACGCGGTCGCTGAGGTTGAGCGAGATGGTCACATCGGGGTGCGCCAGCCGAAAACGCGGCACCAGCGGCGCCACATGGCGGCGGCCAAAGCCAGCGGGCGCGGTGATGCGCAAATGCCCCGTGGCCTTGACGCCGCCTTCAGACACGCTGGCCTCGGCATTGGCCACGTCGGACAACAGGCGCTGGCAGTCTTCCAGAAACGCGCTGCCCTCGTGCGTGAGGCTGATGCGCCGCGTGGTGCGCACCAGCAGCTTCACGCCCAGGTGTTCTTCCAGCGCATCAAGGCGCCGCCCCATGATGGCGGGCGCCACGCCCTCTGCCTTGGCCGCAGCGGTGAGGCTGCCCCGCGTGGCCACCGAGACAAAGGATTCGAAGGCCTTGAGTTTGTCCATGGGCGCTGATTATGGATACGAATGGCTTTCAGGCTGCAGGGCGACGGCGATTCGAAAATCTGCATCAAATCGGCACTTAGCCCTTACTCAGCATGCGCAAATAGCTATTATTTCAATAGCAATCATCGACGCCGCTTTTGCAAAAAAGTCATTGGTTTCGAGATATTCAAAGGCTTTATGCCGCCAGACAATTGCAATACAGTCTGCGCATGGTTCGCGCCAGCGGGCCCAGTGTCTGCATTTCCCTCCATTCTTTGACCTTAGGCATCGCACCATGACCGCACGCACCTCTGTCCACGGCCTGCAAGTGGCCACCTCCCTGTTCCGCTTCGTGGAAGACCAGGTCCTGCCCGGCACCGGCGTGCAGAGCAGCGCCTTCTGGAAGGGTTTTGACGCCATCGTGGCCGACCTGGCCCCGCGCAACATCGCCCTGCTGGCCGAGCGCGACCGCCTGCAAACCGAGCTGGACCGCTGGCACAAGGCCCACCCCGGCCCCATCACCGACATGGCGGCCTACCGCCATTTTCTGGAAACCATCGGCTACCTGGTGCCCCAGCCCGCCCATGTGCAGGCCACCACCACCAACGTGGACGACGAACTCGCCGTGCAGGCCGGCCCCCAGCTGGTGGTGCCCATCCTGAACGCCCGCTACGCGCTGAACGCCGCCAACGCCCGCTGGGGCAGCCTGTACGACGCGCTGTATGGCACCGACGCCATCCCCGAAACCGATGGCGCTGAAAAAGGCAAGGGCTACAACCCCGTGCGCGGCGCCAAGGTGATCGCGTTCGCCCGCAACGTGCTCGACCAGAGCACGCCGCTGGCAACGGGCTCGCACCAAGACGCCACCGGTTACCGCGTGGAAGCCGGCCAGCTGGAGGTGGCCCTGAAGAATGGCAGCACCACGGGCCTGAAGAACCCCGCCCAGTTCACCGGCTACCAGGGCAATGCCGCAGCACCCTCGTCGGTGCTGCTGCAGCACAACGGCCTGCACCTGGACATCCAGATCAACCGCGCCACGCCCATCGGCCAGACCGACGCCGCCGGCGTGAGCGACCTGGTGCTGGAAGCCGCCCTGTCCACCATCCTCGACCTGGAAGACTCGGTCGCCGCCGTGGACGCCGAAGACAAGGTGCTGGGCTACCGCAACTGGCTTGGCATCCTGCAGGCCACGCTGACCGAATCGTTCGACAAGGGCGGCAAGACCATGACGCGCGGCCTGAACCCCGACCGCGTGTACACAGCGCCCAGCGGCCAAGGCGAAGTGCGCCTGCACGGCCGCTCGCTGATGTTCCTGCGCAACGTGGGCCACCTGATGACCAACCCGGCCATCCTGTGGACGGACGCGCAGGGCACCGTGCGCGAGATTCCCGAAGGCATCATGGATGCGGTGGTGACCACCGCCATCGCGCTGCACGACCTGCAAGGCCATGGCAAGGACGGCATCCGCAACTCGCGCAAGGGCAGCGTCTACATCGTCAAGCCCAAAATGCACGGCCCCGCCGAGGTGGGCTTTGCCGCCGAGCTGTTTGGCCGCGTCGAAAAGCTGCTGGGCCTGGCCGATAACACGGTGAAGCTGGGCATCATGGACGAAGAGCGCCGCACCAGCGTCAACCTCAAGGCCTGCATTGCCGCCGCGTCGGCGCGCGTGGCCTTCATCAACACCGGCTTCCTCGACCGCACGGGCGACGAGATGCACACCGCCATGCACGCGGGCCCGATGATCCGCAAGGGCGACATGAAGGGCAGCGCCTGGATCCAGGCCTATGAAAAGAACAACGTGCTGGTGGGCCTGTCGTGCGGCCTGCGCGGCAAGGCGCAGATCGGCAAGGGCATGTGGGCCGCGCCCGACCTGATGGCCGCCATGCTGGAGCAGAAGATCGCCCATCCGAAGGCCGGCGCCAACACCGCCTGGGTGCCCAACCCGACCGGCGCCACGCTGCACGCGCTGCACTACCTGCAGGTCAACGTCGCCGAGGTCCAGCAGGCGCTGGAGAAGATCGACGCCAACGCCGAGCGCGACGCGCTGCTGACCGGCCTGCTCACGGTACCCGTCAGTGCAAACCCCAACTGGTCGGACGCCGAGAAGCAACAGGAGCTGGACAACAACGCCCAGGGCATCCTGGGCTATGTGGTGCGCTGGGTGGACCAGGGCGTGGGCTGCTCCAAGGTGCCCGACATCCACAACATCGGCCTGATGGAAGACCGCGCCACGCTGCGCATCAGCAGCCAGCACATGGCCAACTGGCTGCTGCATGGCGTGGTGACCGAGGCACAGGTGAAGGAAACCTTCCGCCGCATGGCGGCCGTGGTCGATCAGCAAAATGCCGGTGACCCGCTGTACAAGCCCATGGCAGGAAACTTCGACACCTCGTACGCCTACCGTGCCGCAGTCGAACTGGTCACCAAGGGCACCGAACAGCCCAGCGGCTACACCGAACCCCTGCTGCACGCCTGGCGCCTGAAGCTCAAGGCAGCCGCATAAGGGTGCGCAGGGCCTGCGGCGGCACTGGATCGTCATTGCTATAAAATATATAGCTTATAGCGCTTGCAGCACAAGCGCTACAAGGCTTTTTTTGCAATAATGAATGGGCACCTTTTGAGGTGCCCTTCTTTTGGGCCCGCCACCTTTACACTGGCAGTCATCCCACCGGGCGACTGCCCTGACTGCCCGCATATGTCTCTGCCGCCCCTCGATACCAGCGTCTGTCCTTTGTGCGGGCAAGGCAACCAGTGCGCCGTGGCTGCCGGGCAAGCGGTCGATGCCTGCTGGTGCATGTCGGCGCAAATTTCGGCCGCAGCGCTGGCTGCAGTGCCTGGTGCCCTGCGCGGGCGCGCCTGCATCTGCCCGACTTGCGGGGCCTCGGCGCCGCAGAAAACCGACCAGCAGCCACCCGGTGTGCCGATATGATCAGGCGTTGCATTGCGAGGAGCTACTGAACCCATGACACAGCCGTCCGGCTCGATCGCCGCGCTGCGCGAGCGCTATGGTGACCGCTACCGCTGGCTGCTCCTGCTTTCCGTGATGGTGGGGACCATGGCGTCCATCATGTCGTCCACCATTGTCAATGTGGCGATACCGGACATGAGCCACTACTTCACACTGGGCCAGGAACGCGCCCAGTGGGTGACCTCGGGCTTCATGGTGGCCACCACCGTGTCGATGCTGACCACACCGTGGCTTCTCTCTCGCTACGGTTACCGGGCCACTTACGTCAGCGCCATGGTGCTGCTGCTGGCGGGCGGTATCGGTGGTGGTGTCGCCGGGCATTTCAGTCTGGTTCTCGTCGCGCGTGTCGCCGAGGGACTGGCGGCCGGGGTGGTGCAGCCCATTCCCGCCGTGATCATTTTGTATGCCTTCAAACCCCATGAGCAGGGCCGCGCCAGCGGCATTTTTGGCATGGGCGTGGTGCTGGCTCCCGCCATCGGGCCCAGCGTGGGAGGACTGCTGGTGGACTGGCTTGGCTGGCGCTCCATTTTCTTCATGGTCGTGCCGCTGTGCCTTGCGTCCATCGCGTTGGCCTATAAGTTCGTGCCCACCACCGCTCCTGGTGGTGTGCAGGCAAATCGCCGCAGCGAGCCGCTGGACTGGCGCGGCCTGGCATTGGGCACATTGGGCACACTGTGCCTTCTCAATGGTCTGGTGGCGCTGCACAGCGGTCCATACGCCGAGGCCGCCCTGTTGCTGGGCGGCGCCCTGCTGTCACTGCTATTTTTCCTTTGGTGGCAACGCCGCGTTATGCGGCGCGGGCAAAAACCCCTTATGGACCTGCGGGTGTTTGAATACCGGCAGTTCGCCATGGGCAGCGTGGTGGCGTTCATCTATGGCACCGCGCTGTTCGGCTCCACTTATCTTCTGCCCGTCTTCATGCAACTGGGGTTGCAGCTTTCGCCGTCGCATGTGGGCACCATCATGCTGCCCTCCGGCATTGTGCTGGCGATCACCATTCCTCTGGTTGGCCGCCTTGGCGACCGGGTTGCCACCCACTGGCTGGTCAGTACGGGCCTGGCGTTGCTGGGCCTCTCCTTTGCGCTCATGATTCTGGTGGGCCTGCAGTCGGCCCTTTGGACGCTGGTGCTCTTTGCCGTGCTTGGCCGAATCGGGCTGGGCTTCATCCTGCCATCGCTCAATCTGAGCGCCCTGCGGCCGCTGGACAAGGCGCTTATCTCCCAGGGCTCCAGTGTCATTGGTTTCGTGCGCATGCTGGGGGGCGCGGCAGGCGTGAGTCTGTGTGGCATCGTGCTGGAATGGCGCCTGGGCGTCCATGGGAACTCGCTGGCGGCCACCACCACCAGCCCCGCACGCATCGCAGCGTTTGGCGAGACCTTTCTGATGCTGGCAGGGCTTTGCCTTCTTGCCCTGATTGCAGCATGGCAATTGCGCAGCGCACCAGCGCAGGCAGGCGCTGAACAGCGCCCCTGACCATCTATGTCACCACACCACAGGGTCTTTCCATGTGCCAGCTGCTTGGAATGAACAGCAACACCCCCACGGACATTACCTTCAGCTTTCGGGGGTTTGCCCAACGTGGCGGCAATACGGCGGACCACGCGGATGGTTGGGGCATCGCCTTCTTTGAAGACCGGGGCCTGCGCCACTTCGTGGATCATCAGCGCGCCGCAGACTCGCCCATTGCGGAGCTCATCCGACACTATCCCATCAAGAGCCTCAACGTCATCGCCCATATCCGCAAGGCCACCCAGGGCCCGGTCAGCCTGCAAAACTGCCACCCTTTCGTCCGGGAACTGTGGGGGCGCTACTGGGTTTTTGCGCACAACGGCGATCTGAAGGAATTTCGGCCCCGGTTGCATGCGCATTTTCATCCGGTGGGCAACACCGACAGCGAACATGCCTTTTGCTGGCTGCTGCAAGAACTTGCGAAATCGCATGCCGGAATGCCCCGCATCGAAGAGCTCACACGCACGTTACGCGAACTGACGCCGCGGATTGCAGCGCACGGCACGTTCAATTTTCTGCTGTCCAACGGAGAAGCACTGTGGGCCCACGCATCCACCCACCTCTATCACCTGGAACGGCACCATCCTTTTGCTGTGGCACAGCTCTCGGATGAAGATCTCAGCATCGATTTCGCCCCCCTCACCAGTAAGCGCACGGCAAACCCATGTTGACCGCAGATGGCTACCATGGCTGACGATCAGATGTCGGTGGGCTGCCAGCGGTGCGGCAAGAGCTCGTCGATACGGCTGGCCTTGTGCGTGGGCAGCCTGGTGAGCACGTCCTGTAGGTAGGCATAGGGGTCATGCCCGTTCATGCGTGCCGACTGCACCAGACTCATCACCGCCGCCGCACGCTGGCCCGCGCGCAGGCTGCCGGCGAACAGCCAGTTGTTGCGTCCAATGGCAATCGGCCGGATCTGGTTTTCGATCCAGTTGTTGTCCACGGGCAGTTGCCCGTCATCAACGAAGCGCGTCAGTGCAGTCCAGCGCCGCAGGCTGTAATCCAGGGCCCTGGCAGTCGCCGAGCTGTCTGGCAGCTTTTGCCGCTGCAATGTCATCCACTGGTGTAACGCATCCAGGATCGGCTTGGTGTGCTGCTGACGAATGGCTTTGCGTTGATCGGCGTTCAGCTCCTTGACCTCGCGCTCGATGTCGTAAACCTTGGCGAACTGCTCCAGCGCGAACCCGGCAAGCTGGCTTTTGTTCGCCGCATGCAAGTCAAAGAATTTGCGCCGGGCGTGCGCCAGGCAGCCCACCTCGGTCACACCGTTGGCGATCGTGGCTTTGTAACCAGCAAAGTCGTCGCAGACCAGTGCCCCCTTCCAATCGCCCAGGAAGTGGCGCGCATGCTCGCCCGCCCTGGATTCGCAGAAGTCGTACACCACTGCCTTGATGTCTTCGAAGGCGCCAGGTGCGTAGGCCCAGAGATATGCGCGGTGCGTTGTGCCCTTGCCAGGCTTGAGCATCTGCACCGGCGTCTCGTCGGCGTGCAGCACGCTGCGGCTGAGTATCTCCGCCTTGAGCGCATCGACCAGCGGTTGCAGTCGCACGCCACAGGTGCCCACCCACTGCGCCAGGGTGGAGCGAGGCAGGCCCAAGCCTGCGCGAGCAAAGATGGCTTCCTGACGGTACAGGGGCAGGTGGTCGGCGTACTTGGCCACCAGCACCTGGGCCAGCAGGCCCGCAGTCGGGATGCCCTTGTCGATCACATGCGCCTCGACCGGCACCTGGGTGATGGTCTCGCACTTGGCGCAGGCCCACTTGCCACGGATGTGGCGCTCCACCGTGAACACGCCGGGCACATAGTCCAGCTTTTCGGCCACGTCTTCACCGATGCGCTTCATCGCACAACCACAGGCGCAGGTAGTCAACTCAGGCTCGTGGCGGATCTCGCGCCGCGGCAGGTTGGCCGGCAGCGGCTGGCGTTTGGGCTGTTGCTTGGCTTCGGGCGCAGCCGCTGGTGGCTGGAGTTGCTCGATCTCGATGGCGACCGCTGCCAGGTCGGCCTCGATCTCGTCTTCGAGCAAGCTGCGCTGCTCGGCGTTGAAGCGTTCGGACTGGGCGGCGAACTTCATTCGCTTGAGCAGCGCGTTTTCATGGGTGAGCTTGGCGTTGAGCGCCTGGCTGTGCTTGAGTTCCGTTTGGTGGCGGGCGATTTGCGCGTCCTTGTCGCTCACGTGGCCCATGAGGCTGGCGACCATCTCGCGCAGTTGCTCTGCGCTGAGATCGTTCAGGGATTGTTGCTGCACCACCATGGCAGCCAGTGTGCCAAGGAAGATCCTGGGCTGTCATGCGCAGATCCACGGATTGCGCGCCGGCTTCAGACCATGGTGATGATGCCGGCGTCTCCCATGCGCTGCCAGGGCAGGCCCAAGACCAGGGCGTCAAGCTGGGAGCGCTCGAGCTGCCAATGGGCATCGACCGGCGCCGGCCAGGCGAACTTGCCCTGGTGCAGGCGGCGAGCGGCCAGCCAGATGCCGATGCCGTCGTGCACCAGCACCTTCATGCGGTTGGCGCGCTTGTTGGCGAATAGATAGGCATGGTGGGGGTGGGCGGCGCCGAAGACGCTGACGACCCGGGCCAAGGCCGTGTCGGTACCGGCGCGCATGTCCAGCGGGGCGGTGGCCAGCCAGGCGGCGTCGATGCGGATCATCGCAAGAGCTCGCGAAGGAGTGCCCCGCATTGCGAGAGCGGGCATTGCAGGCGCACCAGCAATTCGCCGCGCTGGATCTGCAGATCAACCTCGGGCAAGGATTGCTCGCCAGCAGGCTCAGCCTGCTTGGCAGGCAGCGCTGCTGGAATGAATGGGACAGTCGGCATCCTCAAAGGCACGAATGCGGGCGGTACCGCTGCTTGCCGCTCTCGCTGTTCACGGATCCAGCGGTGCACCATGTTCGAGTGCAGGCCGTGCGCCAGGGCCACGCCACCTACGCTGGCGCTAGGCTGGGCGCAGCGGGTCAGTACCTCTGCCTTGAATTGCTTGCTGTACTCACGCCGCCGTGGGCGGTCTTGATTCAAAGAATTTTCCATCGTCTCCACGATCCTCCATCGTGGGGACGATGCCCGCTTCAAGCGGTGCATTCAAGATGGGATCGCCAGCTGCATACGATGCAAGGCCCGGGTCCCGGGCCTCTCCCTTCCCAATAGACAAGATCGTTATGAACGTTGATGTAAAGATTCTCGATGCGCGTCTGCGCGACAACATGCCCGCCTACGCCACTCCCGGCAGCGCCGGACTGGATCTGCGCGCCTGCATCGAGGTGCCAGTAACGCTGGAGCCCGGCCAGTGGCAGCTGATTCCCACCGGCATGGCTATGCACCTCAAGGATCCCAACTACGCCGCCATGATCCTGCCGCGCTCGGGCATGGGCCACAAGCACGGCATCGTGCTGGGTAATCTGGTCGGACTGATCGACTCCGACTACCAGGGCCAGCTCATGGTCAGCGCCTGGAACCGTTCGCAAACCGCTTTCACGCTGCAGCCCATGGATCGTCTGGCCCAACTGGTCATCGTGCCCGTGGTCCAGGCTCAGTTCAATCTGGTGGATGATTTTGCCGACGCCAGCGAGCGTGGCGAAGGTGGCTACGGCTCCACCGGCAAGCAGTAAGTCTGCCAACAAGCCCGCAGGCGGCGCTGCTGGCGGCAGTCACGGGTGCGGGCTTGCTGCTGTGGCTGGTCTTTGGCGCAGACCTATTCCTGACAGTGGCCGTGGAGGTCGCGTTTGCGCTGCTGATGGCCAGAATGCTGTATGTGGTGGAGCGTGAAGGCTGGCTGCTGGCCGCCCTGCGCATGAGCTGGAAGCCCATGCTCGGTGTGCTGGTCGTCGCCGTGATGCTGGGCGCTTTGGCGGATTGGGGCTTTCCGCAGGCCGATACGCTGGTACAGGTGCTGCACGCTTTGCGCGGGCATTGATGACTGCGCTATTTTGATAGCGTGTGGCGCTTGTTAAGTCTCGAATTCAGAGTGTTTTTAATTGTAAATAAGCCTGAGAAAGAGCTGCCTGCTATGAATTCAGGATTCAATCACCGGCCTCGGTACTCAGGCGATTGTTAGCAAATGTGAATCCTGTCGTCCAAAGCGCGGCGCTACGCGTTGTTGTTGCAGGGCAGACCGAATCGGGTTTGCATAGCCACTCACCACAGATATTGGGGCGCATGTACCGTGCATGCGTCAGTCAGGAGATTTCCATGCAAGTCATTCAACGCTGGGGCCGCGTGGCCATGGTTGGCGCAATTGCCGCAGCTCTGTCGGCCTGCGCAGCGTATCCGCAGGGCAGCTATCAGCAAGGCGGTTATTCGCAAGGCGCTTACTCCGGCTCGGTCTTCCCCGCAACGACCCAGACCTACCCTGTGGGCAGCAGCCCGGTGCAAGGTTATCCTGCCAATAACTGTGGCTACAACAACCCCAACTGCTATTCTCAACAGCAGCAGCCCCAGCAATATGCCCAGCAGGGCCGTGTGATGAATATTGAAACCGTGCGCGTGCAGGAAGGCAGCGGCGTGGGTGCCGGTGGTGCCATCGCCGGCGGCGTGATCGGCGGCGTGCTGGGCAACCAGGTGGGCAAGGGCTCTGGCCGTACGCTGGCCACGATTGCCGGCGTGGTGGGCGGCGCGCTGGCCGGTAACGCCGTGCAAAACAGCGTGGGTGGCGGCAGCGTGCGCGATATCTACCGCGTCACGGTGCAACTGCAAGATGGCAGCACGCGCGCCATCGATTATCAATATGCTCCTCAGCTGAGCATTGGCGAGTATGTGCGCGTGGAAGGCAATCAGATCTTCCGTCGCTAAGCAGCCAAGCGCCGCAAAACAAAAGGGACTCGAATGAGTCCCTTTTTTCGTTCATCACGCTAACAGCGATGAATGCAGCTTGAAGCCGGCGCATCGCAAACTAGAAGCAGCGAGCAAGAGCCGTCCCGCAGCGACGCTGTCGTCCCCCTCAGCGAAGCAAGGGGTCAAGCTGCTCAGGGGTTGTCAATGCACTGTGTCATTGCCCGGGGCCATGGGCTCGATACGGAAGAAGCCCGTACCGGCCGTGCCGCGACCGATTTCTTCCTCCGTCGCTTCACGCACGGACTCGATCTTGAGATGCAGGCGAATGGCGATGCCGGCCAGCGGGTGGTTGCCGTCCAGCACCACATGCTCGGGATAGATTTCGGTGACGGTGTAGAGCAGGTCGGCAGGCACGGGGCTGGTGCCCTGGGGCATGGCGCTGCTCTCGAAGGTCATGCCTTCTTCGATCTCGGCAGGGAACAGCTCGCGCTTTTCCAGAAAGATCAGGCTCTCGTCATAGTCGCCAAAGGCTTCCTCGGGTTCCAGATGCAGGTCCAGCTTGGTGCCGACGCCGTGACCTTGGAGAGCCTCCTCGATGCGCTTGAAAAGGTCATCGCCTCCGACGAGAAAGTCCACCGGCTCGTCCAGCACATCCAGCTCTTCGCCCAGAGTGTCTTTTAAGATCCAGGTCAGAGCGACCACGCATTGTTGGGTAACTTCCATGGTGTGTATGCAGTTGGGTGCGCTGCAGGCCAGTCCCGCAGCAAAATTGAAACGCCGCCACGGCCGTGGCGCAATGGCAGACATTGTCACACGCGGGGCTTGGCATTTCATGAGAGGAGTTTTGTTACACACTGCAAAAAGCGCTTGCACGGCCTTCACATTTCGCAGCTTGCAGATGCGCATACTGGCCGCATCTGTGCAGTCATAAAGGAACGCATGATGACCCCTCAAGAACAACAACTGCTGCAAGACCTGTGCGCGCGACTGACGCTGACTCAGGGCCAGCCCAAGGATGCGCAGGCCGATGCCGAGCTGCGCCGGGGGCTGGGCGCAGCGCCTGATGCCGTCTACTGGTTGGCTCAACGCACCTTGATGCTGGAGCAAGCCTTGCAGCAGGCGCAGCAGCAGATCAGCGAGCTGCAGCAGCAAAATCAGAGCCAAGGCCGCTCCAGCTTTCTCTCGGGCGGGCTGGGCACGCAATTTGGCCGCGCGCCAGAGCGCCCTGCGGATGACGGCTATGCGGCCAGCCCGCAGCCGCAGTACCAAACCCAGCCCCAGTTTCAGCCGGAGGCCCAGCCTGCAAGCTGGCGCGACCGCTTCTTTGGCGGTGGGGCTCCGCGCGCAGCCGCAGCGCCCAGCTATGCCCAGCCCGCTGCTCCTGCTGGCGGCAGCTTTCTGGGCAATGCCGCTGCGGCAGCGGCCGGCGTGGCCGGCGGCATGTTCTTGTTCAACGGGCTGGAGAATCTGATGGGCAACCACCATGCCAGTTCCGGTAACCTGTCTGGCGGCGGCGAAAGCAAGCCGCTTGTGCATGACAGCAGCACCCAAAACCTGCATGGCGACAGCGGCAACACCTCCAGCCTGGCAAGCGACGCGGGGCTTGGCAGCATCGACAGTGCGGCCAGCGGCAGCTGGGATGATGGAGGCGGCTTTTTTGACGATGACTTTGCCTGATGCCAGAGCTTTGAGTGTTTCTAGGTTCCAGCCCTTATTCATCAAGCGTTAGCAGCTATCAAAGATAAAAGCCGCCCGGCAGCAATGCCAGGGCGGCTTTTTCATGGACGCTTGAACGGTTGTTTAGATCCGCAGAGACGGCTTGGCAAACCGCCGGTTTGCGTGCGAGACGAAGTGTGATGCCCCAGGCCTTGTAAAAGGTACGGTAAGGTGAAATTGTGGCAGATGAGGCCCTGCGCGAGGCTATGCCGGTGGCAGAGGGGGCATTCATGAAAGAGTGCCATCCAGATGCAAAAAGCCGCCCGGCGTTTGCCAATCAGGCGGCTTTTCAAATTTTCACAGGTCAGGGCGCGGCGTTCGATACGGCATGACCCCTCAGAGAGCCGCGAGCAAGGGCCGCCTCGCAGCGAGGCTGTCGTCCCCCTCCCATAGCGCGCAGCGCGTAAAGAGAGGGGGAAGGCGCAAAGCGCCTCAGGGGGTTAGATATCAATCCCGCACTTGCCCGGAGCCAAGATGCCGTTGGGGTCCAGAGCCCGCTTGATCTTGCGCTCGATATCGCGCTTGACCGGGCCGTAGCTCTTGGCCACACGTTCCTGGAAGGCCGTGTTCACACGGTACACGGCGTAGCCTTCCTTCTCGAACTCATCCAGCAGTTCGGCAAAGCAGGCGTTGGCACGCTTGGTTTCTTCTTCGCTGCTGCGGTCGTACAGCACGTCGATGACATGGTGCATTTCGCGCCAGCCGACGATGAACTCGCCCACATAGTCCAGGCCATGCTTGTTAAGAATCTTCTTGGCCAGCGACTTCTGCTTGTCGCACTCGCTGCCGCGCGCTTGCGACACGGGGGCGAACCACATTGAGCCACCACCCCCGCGCCAGTTGTACAGGCCAAATTCCTGGAGATTGGGCACGCCGGACATGAGTTGGGCGCGGTACTTGAAGGGCTGGGTGTCACCGGCCATTTCTTCGGTGATCAGGCGGCCCTTGCCCAGTTGCTTGAGCGCGGCCTTGACGATGTTGAAATTGACTTCGACCTGTTCCTTGGTGCCGTACAGCGCTGCGTAAACATTCCAGGCGCCCAGATGCTTGTCCTTCTGGATCTGCTTGAGGATGGCGTCGGGCGTGTGGCCGGGCTCGGTGGTGTAGTCCGAGCGACGGGTATTGCAGGTGGACGCTTCCCACAGCACGCCGGCAATCACCACCGAGTTGGGAATGACCTGAGCGATGCGCAGGGGACGGATGAATTCCACAATCTCGCTGATATCGCTGTCATTGTCGAACTGGATTTCCAGCGGCTTGAAGACCGGGGGCTTGGGCATCAGCCAGAAGCCCATCTTGGTGCAGATGCCGTAGTTGGACTGGGTGAACATGCCGTCCAGCGTCGGGCCGTAACCCCACTTGAACACCTGCCAGGCCTTGTCGCCCTTGACGCCGCCCATGCCGGTGCGCAGCACGTCGCCATTGGCCATCACCACTTCCATGCCGCACTGCATCATGAAGTGCTCGCCATAGGGGGTGTAGCCCACGCCGCGGTCCATGGTGTTGCCCAGGGGGCCAGCGATGGCCGAGGGTGCCGAGAACGACAGCATCAGCGGAATCTTGTTCTCTTCCAGATAGTCGTAGAGCATCTGGTAGGTCACGCCGGGCTCGACCAGGGCTGTGCACAGCTCGGGGTCGATGTGGATGATCTTGTTCATCTTGCGCAGATCCAGGATCACCTGGCCGCGCTGCACGGGGGCGGCGGAGCCGTAGCCGAAGTTGCGGCCGGTGGAGATGGTCCACACGGGCACCTTGTGCTCGTTACAGATCTTGACAACTGCCTGCACCTGCTCGACGGTGGTGGCCGTCACCACGGCCGACGGGGTGTGCTCCTCAGTGGGAACAGCCATCATCACTTTGGTGTAAGGACGAACCAGTTCGTCCTTGATCATCACGTTTTCTTCGCCCAGGGCTTTCTTGAACTTGGCGATAGCTGCGTCGAAGCTGCTTTCGCTCATGCCCTTGGGCAGGGCCATGTATTTGCTTGTCATGCTCTGCTTTCCTTGTTTCTTAAATCACGCAGCGGAAGGACACGCGGGCTTCGTTGCCAGCAGCTACCGTGGTGGTGTTGATGGCTTGGCCGGCAGTCAGCGACTGACCCAGGCGCTTGGCCCAGTCAGCGGAGGCTGTGGCGTCCACGCGGTGGTTGTCGACAGCCAGCACGCGCCCCCCGGCGGAGCGGACCAGATCCAGCACCAGCGTGGCCGAGGCGTCATCGAGTAGGCCCACCAGCAGGGTTTCCTGGCCGTCGGCCAACAGCTCGCCCAGCTGGTTGAAAGCTGCACTGTCCAGGCCTTGCAGGCCTGTATGGGCTGCGCCGCGAGCCGTGCTCTGCACACCGGCCACAAAGGCTGTATCCAGAGCCGAGCCATGCAAGTAGGAGGTCACGGCCAGCACGTCGGCAGAGCCAGCAACTGCGCTGGCGGTCTTGCCTGCGGTAGCGGTAGCAGCTTGTGCCCAGCCCATGCCGGAGACAGCTAGGCCTGCAGCAGCCAGACCTTTGAGGAGGGAGCGACGATCGGTTTGCATCACATCACTCCTGCTTATTTCTTGGCCGGAGCTGCAGTTTTGGGAGCTTCGGTCTTGGATAAGTACTCGGCCAGATCCTGCAGCGTGGCGTCGTCGATGTCGGTCACGCGGAAGGCGGGCATGGCGTTCATGCCGTTACGCGCGATGATCATGTAGGTCGCGGGGGGGAAGCCACGACCCTTGATGACGGGGCCCACACCGGCTTCGTGGCATTTGGCGCAGGTCTTCTCGTAGAAGCGCTGGCCGGGGCCGATGCTCTGTGCATCAGCGGCCGAAGCTGCAAAGGTGAGACCCGACAGCAGGGCTGCCATGGTCAGCTTGGTTGCATGTTTCAACATGGTTCTCCAGTGATATGGTTTTAGTTCCTGGCCTCTTCCGCATCAGAAGGGGTAGTGGCGGGGAGCGGTCTGCATCGTGATCCAGCGGGTATCGGTAAAGGCATCGATACCGGCCTGACCGCCGAAGTGGCCGTAGCCCGAGTTCTTCACGCCGCCAAATGGCATCTGGGCTTCGTCGTGCACGGTGGGGCCATTGACATGGCAGATACCGGCTTCGATACGCGCTGCCACGCGCCAGCCACGCGCGGTGTCGCGGGTGTAGACGGCGGACGACAGACCAAACTCGTTGTCGTTGGCCATCGTGATGGCCTGCTCTTCCCCCTTGACGCGAACGATGGCCTTCACAGGAGCAAACGTTTCTTCGCGGAAGATTCGCATTTCGGGGGTCACGCCGTCAATCAGCGTGGCAGCCATCAGCGTGTCAGCAGCCTTGCCGCCGCACAGAATCTTGGCGCCCTTGGCCATGGCGTCGTCGATCAGTTCGTTGACGCGATGCACGGTGTTCATGTCCACGACGGAGCCCAGCACCACGGGTCCCTTACGCGGGTCGCCCAGAGGCAGGGATTGGGCGCGGGCCACCAGCTTGCTGATGAATTCGTCGGCCACAGCTTCATCGACGATGATGCGTTCGGTGGACATGCAGATCTGGCCTGAGTTGGCGAACGCACCGAAGGTGCAGCCGGCCACGGCTGCGTCCACGTCGGCGTCGTCCAGCACCAGGAAAGGTGCCTTGCCGCCCAATTCCAGAATGGCGGGCTTGAGGTGCTTGGCACAGGTCTGGCCGATGATGCGGCCCACGCGGGTAGAGCCGGTGAAGTTCACGCGGCGCACTGCAGGGTGGGCCACCATGGCTTCGACTACGGCACCTGCGTCTTCAGGGGCGTTGGTCACAAAGTTCACAACGCCAGCGGGTAAGCCGCCTTCCTGCAGGGCTTCGATGATCAGGCCATGAGTTGCAGGGCAAAGTTCGGAGCCCTTGAGAATCACGGTATTGCCGCAGGCCAGGGGCGTGGCAATGGCGCGCACGGCCAAAATGATAGGGGCATTCCAGGGGGCAATGCCCAGCACCACGCCGGCAGGCTGTCGCACGGCCATGGCCATGCTGCCGGGGATGTCGGATGGAATCAACTGGCCGTTGATCTGGGTGGTCAGCGATGCGGCCTCCAGGAACATATTGGCGGCCAGGTGCACATTGAAGCCGGCCCAGATGCCTGAGGCACCGGTTTCGGCAGCCATGGCTGCGGGAAAGGCCTCGGCCTTGGCTTCCAGGGCCTGCGAGGCCTTCATCAGCATCAGCCGGCGTTCTGTGGGGCCCAGTGCGGCCCAGGCGGGGAAGGCGGCCTGAGCGGCTTCTACGGCACGCACGGCATCGGCGGTTGTGGCGGCCGGGGCACGCGTGGCGACCGAGCCGTCCAGAGGATTTTTGCGTTCGAAAGTGGCGCCATTGCTGGCCTGTGCGGTTTGGCCGCCGATGAGCATGCTTTGTTCGATCATGTTCGCTTCCTTCCCTACCAAGGGCGCGTGACTTTGTCACAGCTTGTTGATGCAAGTTCAAAAAGTGGGGGGGGGGGAGGCGACAGTTGCACAAGGCTTGCGTCACCGGGCTTGTCCCCAACTAGTTTTTTGTGTATTGCCTAAAAATGGCGTGGGAGTGATCGTAGAAAAAGCGTCCGCAAGATGCTGTGCGCAATGTGCACAAATCGCTTGACGAATCGTGCACGAGGCCTAGGGTTTGCCCTAGATTGAAAGCCATGCTGGGAATTTGCTGGTGGCTGAAGCACGAAAGCGCTTACTTACTGATAATTGGCAAACTTTGTCGACACAGGCAGAGACGCAAATAACGAGGAGTCAAGGCACATGACCGCGCCCGTGGTACTCAGTACTGATGGTCTTCCCGAAAAGGATACTGCGCCAGCCTGGCATGACTGGATAGCGCAGCTGTTCTCGGGTCTGAATACGGATCTGTATGGCGATACGCGCTTTGATGGGCATTTGAACGTGGCCTATGCCGGGGATGTCATGCTGACCAAGCTCGATGCCGGGCGTCATCGTGTGATTCGTGACTCGCACCGCCTGCGTGACAGTGAAGCGGCCTATCTCAAGATCATCGCCCCCTGGGTGGGCTACGCCGAGGTGGAGCAGCATGGCAGCAAGTCCCTTGTGAGTGATGGCCACTGGGCGATCTACGACACCTCGCGGCCCTATGTGGTGGCCAACCCCCAGCACACCGAGCACCTCATCATGATGGTGCCCAAGCAAAGCATCGTCGAGCGTGGTTTGAGACTGGAAAATCTCATGGGGCGCACGGTGGGAGGCAGTGCAGGCATTGCACGCATCGCGCTGCAGACCATGCGCAGCACCTATCAGGAGCTGGACAATATGACGGCTCCGCTGGCATGCCGCGCAGGCGAGTTGCTGGTGGATATGGTGCATCTGTCCTTGCTGGCGCTGAGTGGAGAGGCTACGGCCGTGACGCAAAAGCAGGCGCTGTATGACCGTATCTGCAGCTATGTGGCAAGTCATGTTCGTGACCACGGCTTGTCAGTAGATCAGGTGGCCGAGGCGCTCAACTGCAGCCGGCGCCACTTGCACAACGCTTTTGCGGGGCGAGAACAGTCTCTCGGTGGCTTCATCCAGCACAGCCGGTTGGAGCTTTGCATGCGAGAGCTGCAATCTCCGGCGCTCGCGCACCGCACCATTACCGAGATCGCCATGGGCTGCGGTTTTGGCAACAGCGCGCACTTCAGTCGAGCCTTCAAGGCCTACGCCGGCATGTCACCGTCTGAATTCAGGGCGCTTGGTCATTGATCTGCACAGCCCAAGGTGGACGGGGGCTATAGGACAATGCAGACCATCGCTTAGAAAGCAGGACTGCATTTTCATGGATATCAATACGCCGCTCACTTTGCTCGGTGGGCTCACCGCCTCCCAATTCATGCGCCGCCACTGGCATAAAAAGCCTTTGCTGGTGCGTCAGGCCATTCCCGGCTTCAAAGCGCCTATTTCCCGCGCCCGCCTGCTGGCCATGGCCGGTGAGGAGGGCGTGGAGTCACGCCTGATTCAGCAGCAGGGTGGCGACAGCTGGAAACTCAGTCACGGCCCCTTGTCCCGCCGCAGTCTGCCTGCGCTCACCAAACCGGGTTGGTCGGTTTTGGTGCAGGGTGTGGACATGCATGACGCCCAGGCGCATGCGTTACTGCAGCAGTTTCGCTTTGTGCCTGAGGCGCGTCTCGACGATCTGATGATCAGCTTTGCCACAGACCAGGGCGGTGTGGGTCCGCATTTCGACAGCTACGACGTATTCTTGCTACAGGCTCATGGCAAGCGTCGCTGGCGCATCGGCCGGCAAAAGGATCTGTCGCTGCAGCCGGACAAACCTTTGAAAATCCTCTCGAACTTCGAGCCAGAGGAAGAGTTTGTGCTCGAGCCCGGCGACATGCTGTATCTGCCGCCTAAGTGGGCACATGACGGTGTGGCTGAAGGTGAGTGCATGACTTACTCCATTGGTTTTCGCTCGCCCGACCGCAGCGAACTGGGACGTGAGTTGTTGCTGCGCATGTCGGATGAGCCGGGCGAGCCTGAGAATCCGGTCATTTACAAAGATCCCAAGCAGGAAGCCGTTAGCAACCCGGCGCTGATTCCTGAAGGTATGTATGACTTTGCCCGCGAAGCGCTGAAGAAAGCCATGGCCGAGCCGCTGGCGCTGGAGCGCGCGCTGGGCGAGTACCTGACCGACCCCAAGGCCAATGTCTGGTTTGAACATGGCGACGAAAACGGCATGTTTGAAAGCGTTGTGCTGGATCGCCGCACGCGCATGATGTACGACCCCAAGCATATCTTCATCAATGGCGAAAGCTATCTTGCCGGTGGCCGTGATGCAACGCTGATGCGCAAGCTTGCCGATACCCGGGCCCTGTCGCGCAAAGATCTGGCAAGTGCCAGCGATGATGCGCTGGAGCTGCTGTCGTCCTGGTTTGATGCGGGCTGGGTGCGCTCTGGCAATTGATACTGGGTGGACTTGTAACCGGCACCATGCTAAGTTACGGCTTTCCCCTTTAAGGGAACTTGCTGGTCTGGCAAGCTTTGTATTGATTCTGTAAAGATTTATCAAAGCTTTGTCAGGGAATTGACAGCAAGCAATTTATGGGTCACAGTGTGATCCATGGCAGGCGAAGGCTTGCCCGATAAACGTGTTCGCAGGCAAACATCTGGTGCTGGGTCTCTCCGGGGGCGTGGCTTGTTATAAATCGGCCATGTTGTGCCGCTTGTTGGTTCAAGCCGGTGCCACTGTGCAAGTGGTCATGACGGAGGCGGCCGAGCAGTTCATGACGGCGGTCACCATGCAGGCGCTTTCTGGGCGCGCAGTCTACACCTCCCAGTGGGATCGGCGCGAACCCAACAACATGCCTCACATCAATCTGAGCCGTGAGGCCGACGCTATCCTGATCGCCCCCTGCAGCGCCGACTTCATTGCCCGCCTGGTCCAGGGCCGTGCCGACGAGCTTCTCAGCCTGTTGTGCCTGGCCCGTCCCATGGAGAGCGTGCCCCTGCTGCTGGCCCCGGCGATGAACCGCGAGATGTGGGCTCACCCTGCCACCCAACGTAATCTGGCCCAGGTACAGACCGATGGGGCCATCGTGCTGGGCGTGGGCAACGGCAGCCAGGCCTGTGGCGAGACCGGAGACGGTCGCATGCTGGAGCCCGAGGAAATCATGGCAGAGCTGGCCGCCCACTTCACGGCCAAGCGCCTGCGGGGCCAGCATTTGCTGGTGACGGCCGGCCCGACGTTTGAGGCGATCGACCCGGTACGCGGCATCACCAATCTCTCCAGCGGCAAGATGGGATTTGCGATTGCCCGTGCTGCTAAGGAAGCTGGTGCGCAGGTGACGCTGGTGGCGGGCCCCGTGCATCTGGCCACGCCGCGTGGCGTGACGCGCATCAATGTGCAGTCGGCGCGGCAGATGCAGGAAGCCGTGCAGTCGCAGGTGGGTAATGCCACTATTTTCATAGCTACTGCCGCAGTGGCCGACTGGCGTCCGGCCGAATTTTCTGATCAGAAGATCAAGAAGGACGGATCGGGTGATGTGCCGGCCATGAGCTTTGTCGAGAATCCCGACATCCTGGCTGGCGTGGCCCAGTCCGCCCAGGCCAAGTCCGGCAAGCTGTATTGCGTGGGCTTTGCGGCTGAAAGCCATGATCTGCTCAAGCATGCCAGCGCCAAGCGCCTGCGCAAGGCGGTGCCTCTGCTGGTGGGCAATATCGGCCCCGCCACCTTTGGCAAGGATGACAATGCCCTGCTGCTGATCGATGATCAGGGCACCAAGGAGCTGCCCCATGCCAGCAAGGATGTGCTGGCGCGCCAGCTGGTTGATGAAATTGCGCAGCGCCTGGCTGTGAATCGTCCGTGACTCTAGGAAGCTGAACATGATTCCCTCCAGCTATGAAGGTCCGCGCAATGGAGATTATGTGGCCTATGTCGATGAGCTGCTGCGCGCTAGCCCCGAGTTTCGTCGGACCCAGAAAAGCATTGCTGGAGCGATTCAAACAGCCGTGATTACGCCGGGCGTGCAGAGCAGCTCCCCCATCGCCCAGCTGCGCGAGGCGCTGCAAAAAGCGCGAGATATGGTCGAGCAGGCGCAGCGCAATCAAGCCGGCCGCCCTGCGCCGCATACAGCTTCCTCGGGGCAGCAGGGCAAGGCCCTCACCAAGGACGAAGCCAGACAGCGCTTCAAGGCCATGGAGCACGCGATGGAAGGCCGCAAGGCACAGACTGCCAGCAAGCCCTGGGTGTCGCCCTTCTCGCTGGCGCTGATCGTGGGCGGCGTGATCATTTCCCCGTTTGTGCCGGGCTTTGGCACCGTGCTCTCCATCATGGGTCTGATGACTGCCATCGGCAGCGTGCTTAAACGGCTCAAAGGCAAGTAAGACCTGCTCACGCGATCCTTGATACATGGCCGCTTCACCTTGACGCACCTTTTGTCGTGCCTTCCGCTTCGCGCCTCGCTTCAATCGCCAATCTGCAATTCACGGCTCGTGTGAGCCGCTCTAAGCCAGTTGCCTCAGCCAAGCTGCCCGTAGCGGGCACAATGGCGCCCTTTATGAAGCCGGCAGTTGTCATGCTGCCGTCGAGATAGATGCAAGGTAAGGGCGCGGCAATCCCACGTTGACCGTCGCCGGGCTTGCGGCTATTGATCAGGCGCTTGGATCTTGCCAGCGATGCGGCAGCAATTCCCCCACCCGGCTGGCCCTGTGCGTGGGCAGCCGCGTCAGTACATCCTTGAGGTAGGCATAGGGATCGTGCCCATTCATACGGGCCGACTGCACCAGGCTCATCACCGCCGCCGCACGCTGGCCCGCGCGCAGGCTACCGGCGAACAGCCAATTGGCTCTGCCAATGGCTATTGGCCGGATCTGGTTTTCGATCCAGTTGTTGTCCACGGGCAATTGCCCGTCATCCACGAAGCGTGTCAGTGCCACCCAGCGCCTGAGGCTGTACTCCAGGGCCCTGGCAGTTGCCGAACTGTCCGGGAGTTTTTGCCGCTGCAATGTCATCCACTGGTGCAGCGCATCCAGGATGGGCTTGGAGTGCTGTTGCCGGATGGCCTGGCGTTGATCGGCGTTCAGGTCTTTTACCTCGCGCTCGATGTCGTAGACCTTGGCGAACTGCTCCAGCGCGAACCCGGCGATCTGGCTTTTGTGCGCCGCGTGCAGGTCAAAGAATTTGCGCCGGGCGTGCGCCAGGCAGCCGGCTTCGGTGATGCCTTGCGCAAACCCTGCTTTGTAGCCGCCGAAGTCGTCGCACACCAGGCTGCCGCGCCAGTCGCCCAGGAAGCGGCGAGCATGCTCGCCCGCCCTGGATTCGCAGAAGTCGTACACCACTGCCTTGATGTCTTCGAAGGCGCCAGGTGCGTAGGCCCAGAGATATGCGCGGTGCGTTGTGCCCTTGCCAGGCTTGAGCATCTGCACCGGCGTCTCGTCGGCGTGCAGCACGCTGCGGCTGAGTATCTCCGCCTTGAGCGCATCGACCAGCGGTTGCAGTCGCACGCCACAGGTGCCCACCCACTGCGCCAGGGTGGAGCGAGGCAGGCCCAAGCCTGCGCGAGCAAAGATGGCTTCCTGACGGTACAGGGGCAGGTGGTCGGCGTACTTGGCCACCAGCACCTGGGCCAGCAGGCCCGCAGTCGGGATGCCCTTGTCGATCACATGCGCCTCGACCGGCACCTGGGTGATGGTCTCGCACTTGGCGCAGGCCCACTTGCCACGGATGTGGCGCTCCACCGTGAACACGCCGGGCACATAGTCCAGCTTTTCGGCCACGTCTTCACCGATGCGCTTCATCGCACAACCACAGGCGCAGGTAGTCAACTCAGGCTCGTGGCGGATCTCGCGCCGCGGCAGGTTGGCCGGCAGCGGCTGGCGTTTGGGCTGTTGCTTGGCTTCGGGCGCAGCCGCTGGTGGCTGGAGTTGCTCGATCTCGATGGCGACCGCTGCCAGGTCGGCCTCGATCTCGTCTTCGAGCAAGCTGCGCTGCTCGGCGTTGAAGCGTTCGGACTGGGCGGCGAACTTCATTCGCTTGAGCAGCGCGTTTTCATGGGTGAGCTTGGCGTTGAGCGCCTGGCTGTGCTTGAGTTCCGTTTGGTGGCGGGCGATTTGCGCGTCCTTGTCGCTCACGTGGCCCATGAGGCTGGCGACCATCTCGCGCAGTTGCTCTGCGCTGAGATCGTTCAGGGATTGTTGCTGCACCACCATGGCAGCCAGTGTGCCAAGGAAGATCCTGGGCTGTCATGCGCAGATCCACGGATTGCGCGCCGGCTTCAGACCATGGTGATGATGCCGGCGTCTCCCATGCGCTGCCAGGGCAGGCCCAAGACCAGGGCGTCAAGCTGGGAGCGCTCGAGCTGCCAATGGGCATCGACCGGCGCCGGCCAGGCGAACTTGCCCTGGTGCAGGCGGCGAGCGGCCAGCCAGATGCCGATGCCGTCGTGCACCAGCACCTTCATGCGGTTGGCGCGCTTGTTGGCGAATAGATAGGCATGGTGGGGGTGGGCGGCGCCGAAGACGCTGACGACCCGGGCCAAGGCCGTGTCGGTACCGGCGCGCATGTCCAGCGGGGCGGTGGCCAGCCAGGCGGCGTCGATGCGGATCATCGCAAGAGCTCGCGAAGGAGTGCCCCGCATTGCGAGAGCGGGCATTGCAGGCGCACCAGCAATTCGCCGCGCTGGATCTGCAGATCAACCTCGGGCAAGGATTGCTCGCCAGCAGGCTCAGCCTGCTTGGCAGGCAGCGCTGCTGGAATGAATGGGACAGTCGGCATCCTCAAAGGCACGAATGCGGGCGGTGCCAATGCTTGCCGCTCTCGCTGCTCGCGGATCCAGCGGTGCACCATGTTCGAGTGCAGTCCCTGCGCCAGGGCCACGCCGCCGACGCTGGCACCGGGCTGGGCGCAGCGGGTCAGTACCTCTGCCTTGAATTGCTTGCTGTACTCACGCCGCCGTGGGCGGTCTTGGTTCAAAGATTGCTCCATCGTCTCCACGAGACTCCATCGGGGGGACGATGCCCGCTTCAAGCGCTGCCTTCAAGATGGGATCACCGTGCGCTTACTGCCCCCCACCGGGGGCTAGTGGATCACTTCATGGTGGAAATCAACGCCTTCGAGTGCTGAAGCGTTTACGCGCTTACTCCTCGACTACTACGAAGTGGAATCGGCGATGCCGGCGTGCTCTTTGGGAACCGAACCCACGGCCGCCGCGTTTGTGCTGCTCAATCTGGCGCGCGGCGTGCTCAAAGAGCTTGACGGCATCGCTAGCTAGATGCGCGAGTACGGCGGCAGGGTGCGCAGTCAACCGATACGACCTTCAAAGCTTGCGGCCGCTGGCATGGTTCGCACGATACTGGCTTGGCGTTAATCCAATGCGCTTCTTGAAGAATCGGCAGAAATATGCGACATCGTTGAAGCCAACTTCGACAGAGATCTGGGATACAGGAGTCTGCATGTGTGTGAGGCGATGGCATGCCTCTCTGAGGCGACGCTCCTGCACCAGTTGCATCGGGCTCTTTCCTGTTCCCTTACGGACGATTCTGATCAGCTTCTCTACTTGGCAGTTGAGATGCTTGGCGTACTCTGATAGGGAAAA
Source organism: Acidovorax sp. T1 (assembly GCF_002176815.1). NCBI lineage: Bacteria > Pseudomonadati > Pseudomonadota > Betaproteobacteria > Burkholderiales > Comamonadaceae > Acidovorax > Acidovorax sp. T1. The sequence continues at coordinate 3,798,249 of NZ_CP021648.1, forward strand.
ATCCGCAGAGAAGTAGCGATCGACGAGAGTCAGAAACTGCGCAATTTCCGAGTTGCCCCTCACTGAGTATCCATCCCCAAGAGGCACCATGTTTTGCCGTGCGAGCAGCAGGCAGATGGCCTTCGCCACACGGTCCATCACCAAGTCGCTGCGCTCATGTCTCGTCTGATATTCGCGGTTTAGCAGAGCGAACATCGCATTGATGTCTGCCGTGCCATCGGGCTGCTGCGCCAGCATGAACACCGATGGTGCTGAGCACAGGCGCTTGAACACTTCGCTGGCCACCTTGCTCTCCGAGCAATGGAAGAACTCCAGCCGGGCCGTCAATACGTAGCCGTCGGCATTTGTCGCAGCTTTAGAGGAATGCACTGTGAGTGCCGGGACTATCACGGCAGCTGGTCCTGACAGTGTCCGCCGGTGACCATTGACTTGGACTTCGAGCTGCCCACTCGCGAGCCAAGTTATCTGGTGCAGGTTCTGATGGATGTGGATGCTGATTTCCCCGTTCAACGCACGAGTGCGAGTTTCGATAGGCTCGACGTGCATGAGGACAGGGCTGCTCTGCAAGGGTTCGCCGTACAAGCCATAGCGGGGAACACTCTGTACCGCCAAGCCATTTTGCATGTTCATGCTCTGTCTCCCAAATGCGGCCAAGTCAAGTATTGGTGATTATCAATAAAGTGCAATAAATAACCCTGAATAGTACAGCTGTAGGGCATCCAGTGTCCATAAAGTGCAATCTAGGCAGCCGTCTATGGCTTGCTCATCTGGAGGCATTGCATGTTTGTGTTTGATCCCTACGACCCCATTGTCGATTCGAACCCGTTTCCCCTGTACAAGGAACTCAGGGACCACTACCCCTGCTATTGGAGCGAAGCTGGGAAGGTCTGGGTGCTGTCCAGGTATGCGGACGTGGTCGCCGCAGCCAGCGATTGGCAGACCTATTCTTCCCTCAAGGGCAACCTCTTGGCCGAGCTGCCCAGTCGCACTGGCGCGACGCTGGGCACCACCGATCCACCACGTCATGACCGCTTGCGAGCTCTCGTTCAGCATGCGTTCACAAGGCGCAATCTTGCTGGTTTGGATGAGTATTTGCGGGAGATTGCACGCACGGCGGTCAGGTCGTTCGAAGGCCGAAAGCGGTTTGATTTCAACCGTGAGTTTTCGACCGCAATGACGATGAAGACGTTGTCGCTGATCATCGGTCTGCCCCCAACCGATGAGAACCATCTTCGCCGACAAGCGATGCTGTGCGTTCAGACCGATCCCATGGTCAAAGGCAAGACGGAGGAACATGAGCGCGCGTTCAAGTGGATCAACGAGTTTGCTGTCTCCGTCATCGAAGAGAGGCGCGCGCGTCCAACGGACGATCTGATTTCGCAGTTCAGCGTGGCCGAGATTGACGGCGATCGATTGGACGAACGCGAGGTGATCATGACCACCACGATGCTCATCGTGGCTGGCGCCGAGTCGATGGGAGCGTTCATGAGCCTGATGGCAATGAACTTGGCCGACCATCCCGAAGCCTTAGCGGGCTGCGTGCAAAACCCTGATCTGTTGCCTGATGCGATCGAGGAGTCGCTGCGCTTCAACACCTCTGCCCAACGATTCAAGAGAACGCTGACGCGGGATGTCGAGTTGCATGGCCAGCGCATGAAAGCAGGCGATGCGGTGTGCCTGGCCTACGGGTCTGCCAACAGGGACGAGCGTCAATTTCCCGATCCTGATCGATACGACCTCAATCGGAAGCCTCGCGGGCACCTGGGTTTTGGCAGCGGCGTTCATGCCTGCTTGGGCTCGATGATGGCCAGGCAGGTGCTTCGTGTCGCTTTTGAGGAGTTTCACAAAGTCTTCCCTCGGTATCGGCGCGCTGAGGCCGAGTTGCCTTGGATGCCGTCCACCAACTTCCGAAGCCCCACTCGGCTTGAACTGATCCTGGAGTGAGGATTTACAGATGACAACTATCACTTATGTAGAAGCTCACGGGCAGGCCGTTACCGTGGATGTGGCGGACGGATGGAGCTTGATGCAGGGCGCGGTGGCCAACGGCGTCGAAGGAATCCTGGGCGAATGCGGCGGTTCGTGTGCATGCGCCACCTGTCACTGCTACGTGGATGAAGCACGAATAGGCGAACTGCCACCACCTGCGAATAACGAGCTCGACATGCTGGAAGATGCGGCGGCACCTCGGCGATCGAACAGCCGTCTGGCATGTCAGGTCAAGGTGCATTCCGCCATGGCTGGCTTGATCGTTCACCTACCTGACCGACAGCAATGACGAGCCCTGACAAGGTGGTGATTGTCGGCGCGGGCCAGGCCGGATTGCAGACGGCCGAGGCGCTTCGAGGCATGGGCTACGCGGGCGCGATCACCCTGCTGGGGGCCGAGCGCTGCGGACCTTATCACCGTCCACCGCTGTCCAAGTCCTGGCTGGCTGGCGAGATAGCGGCTGAGCAGCTCGCGATGCGCTCACCCGATGCGCTGGAGCGAAAGGGCATTGCATTGCGTACCGATGCGCAGGCGATTGGGATAGACATTGGCAAGCGCCTTGTGCGGTTGGCTGACGGAGGTGCATTGAGCTATGACGCCCTCGTTCTTGCCACTGGCGCCTCGCCCCGGATGCTCGATATACCGGGCAGAGATGCAACGGGTGTGTTGGCGCTGCGCAGCATGGAAGACGCGCAGGCGATCGCGCAGCGCATGGCGCTCTGCGCAGAGAGCAATCGGCCGATGGTGGTTGTGGGTGGGGGCTTTATCGGACTTGAGGTGGCGGCCACAGCGCGCAAGAAGCGAATCGCCGTCACGGTCTTGGAAGCCGCGCCTCGCCTGCTTGGCCGCGTTCTGGCCCCTACGCTGTCAGAGTGGTACGCGCAGTTGCACCGCTGGCACGGTGTGAACCTGGTTCTGAATGCGCGCATCGCCGCCTTCGAAACTGGCGCCGATGGGCAAGTGTGTGGCGTTCAAATGAACGACGGCACGCTCCTTCCGGCAGGACTGGTGATTGTGGGTGTTGGCGTACAGGCCAACGATGGCCTTGCTCGCGCCGCGGGCTTGGCTTGCGACCGAGGCATCGTTGTCGATGCCTGCGCTAGGACGAGCAATCCCTATATCTTCGCCGCAGGCGATTGCACGGCGCGATCGACCAGCGAGGGGACCCTGCTGCGTCTGGAGTCGGTCCAGAACGCCGTTGAGCAAGGCAAGAGCGCGGCCGCTGCCGTGATGGGGCAAGAGCGCCCATTTGCTGCCGCACCGTGGTTCTGGAGTGACCAGTACGACATCAAGCTGCAAATCGCGGGCCTATCCACCGGGGCGGATCGATGGGAGACCCGGGGGGAGCCGGACAGTGGCAGCTTCAGCGTCTATCACTACTGCGGTGACAGGCTGCTCGCGGTAGACAGCATCAACGATGCCAGGGAGCATCTTCAGGCACGCAAGCGACTTGATGGGGAAGGCACATAAGTACGCGCAACCGTGTCGCCGCTTTGAGCCTGTAAAGGCATAGAGAAATTCACAAGCCGCTGTTCCGCCGCATGGAAAAGCGAATCGCCATTCCGTGGGGCATGCATTGCAAGGCTCCGATCGGAAATCCAGCATAAGAGAGAAACGCAATATGAAAACTGCCCTGAACTACATCGATGGCATATGGTGCCCGGCTTCGGCCGAGCGCACCGGTGCTTGTATCAATCCCGCGACCGGCGAGCCCGCTGCACATTACGTCAATGCGACGTTGCCGGAGATCGAGGCGGCCATTGCGGGCGCGCGACACTGCTTTGAGTCCAGCACCTGGTCCAGCCAGCCTAAGCTTCGCTCGGACGTTCTGCGGCTCTTTGCCGATCGCCTTGAGGCACGCAAAGACGAGATTGTGGATACGCTCGTTGAGCTGAACGGCAAACTGCGACGCGAGGCTGAAGGCGAGGTATTGGCTGGCATCTCCGAACTGCGCTACTACGCGGGCTTGGCGCGCAATCTATTCGGTCGGATGCTCGAAATTGAGCCACAGATCTATTCGATGATTGAACGCGAGGCGATCGGTGTGGCGGCGATCATCGTTCCCTGGAACGCACCCGTCACGCTCCTCGTGAGATCCCTGGCGCCTGCGCTTTCCGCCGGGTGCGCGGTGGTGATCAAGGCCGCGCACCAGACAGCTCTGGTGCACGCCATGGTGATGGAGTGCTTGGTGCAGGATACGAGACTGCCCCGTGGCCTTGTTCAGTCTTTTGTCGAAGACGGCGCAGACGGTGCCAAGCTGCTGTGCGCCCATGTCGAAGTCGACGTGATCAGTTTCACCGGCTCGACCCAGGTGGGCAAGCTGATCGCTGGTTCGACCGCCAAGAATCTGACCCGGTTGTCGCTGGAACTCGGTGGCAAGGCGCCAGCCATTGTGCTCCCGGACGCCAGCGTTGCCGATGCGGTACGGGGCATTGTGCCGGGCGCCTGCGTGATGGCGGGGCAGATGTGCACGGCCATCAGCCGGGTGCTGGTCCATGAGTCCATCGCTGAAGGCTTCAAGGCGGCACTCGTGGAGGGCCTCAGGCAGGTCCGTGTCGGCCCGGGACAACTCGCTGCTTCATCGATGGGGGCATTGATCGACAGGCGCAATCAGCAACGCTTGCTGGATGAGGTGCAGTCTGCGCGCGAGACCTGCGAAGTGTTGCTGGCTGGGACTGTTCCCCAGGACCTGCCACGTGCGGGTGCGTTTCTCACGCCCTCACTGATCGCCACGCAGGATCTGCAGAGCCATTTTGTGCAGGACGAAATCTTTGGACCGGTGATCACGCTGGAGACATTCAGCGATGACGAGGATGCCCTGACCCGCGCCAACGCGACCCGTTATGGCCTGGCGTCGTCGATCTGGACGAATGACTTCAAGCGAGCCCGGCAAATCGCTCGGCGCCTGAAGTTCGGCAATGTCTGGATCAACGCGCACAACCGACTTTTTGCCGAAGTCGAAACCGGCGGTTACCGCGAGAGTGGTCTTGGGCGTCTGCATGGCGTCGATGGCCTGAGCGATTTTCTGGAAACCAAGCACGTCTACATGCCGTGCGCCTGAGGAAAAGAAGAATGGCAGTTGATATTCAAACGGATAAGAGCCAAGCGGTGGTCATTGTCACCGGTGGAGCAAGAGGCATCGGAAACGCGTTCGCGCGACGACTCGCAGAGGATGGCTACCACGTTGCCATCATGGATCTGCAGGGCGCACAAGAGGCCGCGGAACAGATTCGACGCGAGGGCGGGCTCGCGGATGGCTACAACGCCAATGTCGTTGATGCTGCGGACTGGGACCGTGTTCTTGGACAGGTCGGCATATCAGGCAAGCGGTTGCACGGGTTGGTGAACAACGCTGCCTTGTTTGCCAGTCTGGAAATGCAGCCCTTCGAGAAGGTGGAAAAGCAGGAATGGATGCGTGTCATGGAGGTGAACACTTTCGGTCCGTTTCTCGCGATCCAGAAAGTTGCGCCGATTCTGACCAAGGGTGGTGGGGGCGCGATCGTGAATGTGGCTTCGACATCGCCGCTCAAAGGCGTGACCGGCATGCTGCACTACGTTTGCAGCAAAGGCGCCGTCATTGCGATGACCCGCAGCCTTGCCCGTGAGCTCGGCGACCGGTCCATCACCGTGAATGCGGTGGCACCGGGGTTCACTTTGAGCGAGGGCATTCTTCAAAACAAGGAGCACGTCGAAAAGTTTCGCGATCTGGGCAAGAACGGCCGGGCTCTGAAACGCGACCAGCTGCCAGAGGATTTGCAGGGAGCTGTCAGTTTTCTCATCAATCGAGATGCATCTTTCATCACGGGCCAGACAATCATCGTCGATGGCGGTGCGCATTTCGGCTGAATTTCTTAGTCGTTAACAGGAGACATTTCTATGAAAAAATTATTCTTTAAGATTCTCTGCCTCTTTGCCGTGCAGGGCTTCATGCTCGAAGCTGTCCATGCACAGGCATACCCGTCCAGGTCTGTGCGGATCGTGACGTCGTTCTCTGCCGGCTCCGGTCCCGACGCCATGCTGCGCATGGTCTCCGACAAGCTGGCCAAGCTTTGGGGGCAACCCGTCATTATCGACAATAAGCCGGGTGCGAGTGGTTTTATTGCAATCTCAGAGGCGCGCCGTAGTGGTGTTGATGGCTACACGCTCCTGCATATGGATGGTCTGAATTTGACGGCTATTCCACATATGTACAAGAAGCTCCCCTATAACGCGGAGACAGACATTGAACCCATCAGCCCCATCCACGGCAGCTACTTCTTTGTAACTGTCTCAGCTGACTCCCCCTGGAACAGCATGACCGACCTTATAAAGGCGGCCAAGTCCGACCCGGGTGCTATAAGTTACGGTTCTTGGCAGATTGGCAGTGTTGCTCATCTTTTTTCCGCAGCTTTGGAGGCTGGAACCGGAACCAAAATGATGCATGTGCCGTACAAGGAAAACTCGCAGCTCTACACAGGTGTTGCCCGGCAAGAGGTTACTTGGGCATTCGGATCGATTGCGAGCGCAGGCCCCCTTGTGAAGGCAGGTCGACTCAAATTCTTGGCCATCGCCGGGCCTGCCCGTGAAAGCGCATATCCTCAAGTGCCAACTGTGGCGGAGGCGGGTGGCCCAGCTGGTTTCGAGGCCAGAGGGTGGGTCGGCCTCTTTGCCCCCAAGGGGGTTCCCATGCCCATTGCAGAGAAGATTTCGGCGGATCTGACACGTGTTGTGAACGAGCCGGAACTGAAGGCAAAAATGACCGAGCTTGGCTACGATCCAATGCCCAGCAAGCCTGCTGAAACCAGGGCGTTGGTGGCCACCCAGTCCAAGGCGTTCAAGGTAGTCGTGACGCGCAGTGCGGTCACGCTCGATTGAATTGCTGCGCGCTGGAGCGCAAGTCGTTGGCTCTTCTTCCTAGGAGTCTGAGCGGCAGAAGCTTTTTGGTTTTCCGCACATACGTTTTTGCACCTGCCGGCTGCGCAGAGCGCCGGCACCGCATTGCGAGGCCGTGGGAACGGCCCTGAACCAACACGCTCAGCGTGTCGCAAGCAGGCAAGCCACACCTGGGCCTGCCGCTTTGACCTTCAGCGGGCACGCAAGACGTTCATGCGCCGCAGATTCAGCGCCAGGCACACGAGCTTGAACTCGGCTTTGACCTTCTCCAATCCCCGCAAGCTGAACTGCCTGAACCCCAGCACGTTCTTAATCCACCCGTTGGGCGCCTCCACGATCCACTTGCGCTTGCGGTAGGCCGCCTGGCCTTCAGGCGTCTTCAGCCTGGCATCCATCTCTGCGGTGCGTGGGTAGCGTTCGGCATCAACCTGTAGCCCCTGCTTGCCTTCGCGTCCCAGTGCCACGATCAGCTCGCTCGGACTGCCCTTGAGTTGCTCGAACACCGCCTCCGAACGGAATCCCGCATCGGCCAGCACCTGCCGGGCGTCGTCACCCAGGTTCGCCTTCACCGCCTCCAGGAGCTCGGGCAGGCGCTCACTGTCGCCAGCGTTGTGCGTCAGCTCGGCTGCCACCACGATCTGCGCCGTCTCATCCACCGCCGTATGCGCGTTGTAGCCATAGTCGTAGCCACCTCCGGCACGCTTCATGATCCGGCTGTCCGTGTCGGTGAAGCTCTCCTGGGCGCTGTCCTTGGGCACGCCGAAGTCGCGCTTGTAGCGCCCGCCTTTGGGCTTGCCGTCCTTGTCGCGCGGCTTGCGTTCATCGTCCTTGCTGCGGCCACGTGCTTCATCGGCCTCCTGCTGACGCTTCTCCAGCCGCAGCTTGGCCTCGCTGATGGCCTTGAGACGGTCTTCCCGGCGCTTGATCTCCCCGGGCAGGTCTACCTCGGGCTCGTTCTTCTCCAGGTCGTCGGAGGCCCTGGCGCGGTTGAGCAGCCCGTCGATCTGCGCCTTGAGTTCAGCCTCGGCTTTGACCATGCGCTCATAGCTCATGGCCTTGTGGCGGCTGGCGTTGGCCTTGAGCTTGGTGCCATCCACTGCCACCGTGCCCAACTTGACCAGGCCGCACTCGCGTGCCAGACGCACGACCTGCACGAACAGGGCCGCCAATTCTTGCAAGTGCAGCGCGCGGAAGTCAGACAGCGTGCGGTGCGCGGGATAGTTCTCTGCCGCCAGCACGCGCAGGGCCACGTCTTCGTGCAGCTTGGCGGTGAGCTTGCGCGAACTGAAGGTGCCCGTGGCGTAGCCGTAGATCAGCACCTTGACCATCATGGCCGGGTGGAACGGTTGGTTGCGCGGCCCGCCCTTGGCGTATCGCGCATGGAACGCGCTCAGGTCCAGGCTGTCGACGCTGTCGCTGATGAAGTACGCCAGGTGCCCTTCGGGCAACCAGTCTTGCAGGGCGTCTGGCAGCAGGCGTTGTTGTTGCGGTGCATAGGGCAGGTAACTTGCAGGCATGCCTGTAATTTACCAAGCCTTTGCGCTCTCAGCGGCCTTCTGCCGCGCAGACTCCTAGGGGCAGTCCAGTCGTGGATCACCGCGGAACCGGGCCAGGACAGCAGTGTGAGCACCACCAGCCCCAAGCGCGTCGGCGCGAAGGCCAGTACATGCTCGGGACCGTCATGCCGCAAGTAGCTGCACGCCCAGTTCGTCCTCCAGATCGCGCACGGCACGCGAGAGCGGCGTCTGATCGATGTGGATGCGCTCGGCCGCCCGCGTAAAGTTCAGCTCTTCCGCTACTGCGATGAAATAGCGCAACTGGCGTCGCTCAATTATCCCGGCTACCGGCCGGCGTTAGCTGCATTTCGTTGCGGTCCTCATGCCAAGGCCTCCATATCGGTCACGGATTTCGAGACGGCGCGCGCCAAGACCTGCATAGCGGTTCGTGTCGACACAATTTCCTCCTGACTGGTCCACGCAACGAACCCGTCCGGCCTAACCAGTACCCACCTGGAGGCATACCGCTCTGCACCCGCGCCCGGTGCCAACACTATCAGCTTCAACGACACCGCCAGTGCAGCAGCAGCTTCGCTGAATGCACGCGCATCCGCCCCCGATGGCCCAACGCACAGCACAGTGAAGTCCGCGCCCAACTTCTCGAAAACGTTGCCGCCGTCGGCCAACGGCGCTGGCGGCAGGTGATGCCCCGCCCGCGCTTCGAACCGATGCTCCCCGACGACGCTGCAGATGCCGTGCGGCCCACCCCAAACGATCGGAGAGCCCTCGTAGTTCGGCTCGAACGCATGGACCTCGCCGATCGCTCCGCGCGCCCGCGCTTGCCATGCTGACTCGAAGCCAGTGCGATCTGCCTCAGGATCGAAAGCATCAAGGAACTGACGATCTCTTTCGATCGACTTCGCAATAAAATCGTGCACAGTTGACGCGAATACTGGCCTGCGCTCGGCATCGTAGGAATCAAGCAGTGCATCGCCATCTCGTTTCTGAACCACGGCTGCAAGCTTCCAGGCCAGATTGCGGGCATCCTCGAATCCGGAATTGACACCGTAGCCACCATAGGGCGGATGGCTGTGAGCAGCATCGCCCGCGATGAAAACCCGGCCCGCGCGATAGCTGTCGGCAACGGCGAATCGCAGATCCCAAAAACCGATGTGCTCGAACTCCACTTCAAACTTGGCACCAACGGCTTCGTGCAAAAAAGCACGGAAGTCGAAGTTGTTCTCGGTCGTCCCAAGGGGAACTGGCGCGTGGAAAAACCAAGTCTGCCCGAGATCGACGCGACCCAGAAATTTCCAGTAGCCCTTGAGCTCCGGTTGAAGAACGTTGTAGTAGGATTTTCCAGGAAAGCGCTCCAGCAATGCATGCAACTCGGGTGAGCGGAACACCAACAGAACCATGAGCCGATCATGGTCTGTGCGCGTCTGCGTGAGCCCGACCTGCTCTCGGACAAGCGATCGGCTGCCATCACAACCAACCGCATACGCCGCCCGCAAAGTCTTTCGTTCCGTTCCGTCGCGCTCCGCAAGTTCGACCGTCACGCCTTCAGCGTCCTGCGACACTGCTTCCGCGCTCCATCCATACATGGTCCGCACCTTTGGCAGTTCCGCTGCACGGCTGCGCAACACCGCCTCGGTAGCGTACTGAGGCAGCCGCTCGTTGGCTGCGTAGTAGTAGGGCTGGACGAGATCGCGCTGGAGCCAGTCGTAAGAGTACGGTCCAAGCAACGTCCCGTAGGCAGTCAAGCCACCGATGCCGTACTCAGGCGGGATCGTGCGAGCAGCCCGCAACTGCCGCTCCGCACCCCAGGCATGGAAATGCTCCATCGTCCTTTGGGTCAGGTTCTGGCCTTTTGGAATGGGCTGGGGCTGCAAATACCGCTCTACCACGACGCAGCGCACGCCGCGCTGACCAAGATCGATGGCCAGGCCCATGCCGACGGGTCCTCCGCCAACGATCACAACCTCGGTCTCGTCCACGCACTGAATGCTGTTCATTTCACCTTCTCCGATTTAGCGATAAAGCGCTGACTCAGCGCCGCTCTCGCAACACACACCCCGCTTGCGCGGGCCATATTCCATGCAGACTTCACTCTTTGTCTCCTTGGCGTTTTGGATTAGAGTTGATGGTCAACAATCAATCAAACGGAACATACTGATGCATCCATCGGAAAAACTGATGCATGTGAGCAGCCGCCAACTGCAGGCCTTTCTCGAGGTCGCTCGACTCCGGAGCTTCTCCAAGGCAGCCGAGCAAATCCCCATGTCCCAATCAGGCATGAGCATGCTGATAAAGGATCTGGAAGACCAGATGGGCGCTCGTTTGTTCGACCGCAGCCCGAGATCCGTTATGCTCACGGACGCTGGCCGTCAGCTCCTCCCTGTGGCCCAACGGATCGTCCAGGACCTGAGAGGTCTGGGATCGACGATCGAAGGATCTGAAGCGGCTACTCGGTCGCGCCTGGACGTAGCGGCGACTCCCATGGTGACGATGAGCCTTTTGCCAGACGTCGTGAGGGAGTTCACCGATTCGCACCCTCATGTCAGCACCACTATCGCGGATGTCGACGTCAATACCGTCAGGCAGCGTGTTCTGGACGGTGAAGCGGATATCGGCCTGGGTTTCTTCGTCAAACCGGCAGTTGGTCTGTTGCGTCAGCCTCTGTGCCGATTTCGTCTGATGTGCATCAGTCCACCAGCACCCACCAACAGCCGCCGCCGATCATCACGAGGCTGGTCCAGTCTGCGTGATCTCCCGTTGATCGGTCTACCGCCGGATAACCCGATCCAATCGCTGGTGGAAACCCATCTCACCCGGATCGGGCATGTCCATGGAAAGTGCCAAACGGCTCACTTCATTGGCACACTGATCGCCATGACGCGTGCGGGTCTGGGTCATGCCGTTATCCCCTCATTCGCCATCGAGGAATGCAAGCGGCACGGTCTGCAGATCAGCATGCTGATAGATCCGGTGGTGTACCTGGACCTCTATCTGGTTTCACGCCGAGGAATTCAACCTAAGCCCACCACACTGGATTTTTCTGCTCGCCTGAAGACAGCGGCAACGAAACTAGCCAAGTAGAAAGATCATTCGAAGCTCGGCCAGCTTCTGATGGTCGCTCCTGCCTTTCGAGAACGCCCAAGCGACACCTCTGCCGCGGCATTGGAACATCCAGCAATGTCAGTGCTTCGCTTGCTCCGCAAGCCGTCGATGAATTCACCGGCAGCTGCCGAGCAAGCTCTTATCGCTCAGGCAGACACCTGCATGGTTCCATGTGGGAAAAGGAACGGCTCAACAGGATTTTGAGCAATGGTTGCACAGGTCAGAAAGGCTTGACCACAGTGACTCGAAATAGGTTGCCAGCCGGTTCAGCCCCAGACCCACCGCGGACGCTGAACTCCTTGTAGAACGCACCCTTCAGAAAGACTCCTGCCGCCGCAACGGGGTAGTTCACCTCCAAGCCGACAGCATGGCGTTGGGAATTGCCTTGACTCACCTGCGCGCCTGAGTCGTTGCCCAATTGCCATTGGCTGTAACCCACCACGCCCAGCGAATACTGCCCGAAGTTTTTTCCAACGCCCCATTCCATCGACAATTGATCGCCAGGACCCCTGATGGCCACCCAAATTCCCCCGTCTATGGCCACCTCAAACTCCCCCACCTGAACTGATCGGGGATAGGGGTTTAACGCCGGCGTCGTCGGCACCTGTTGGCAGGACATTGATCCAGTCTTCCCCGAGGGAAGGCCAAGGAGTGAATGTCTTGAAGTCCAACCAACGCGCCACCATAGAGACACTGCTGGAGCGCAACACATCGCAACGCGAGATCGCCCGCATCACGGGCATCGACCGCAAGACGGTCAGGAGCTACCACCAGCGCTGGCTGGAGCAACTGCAGTCAAATTCCCCCGGGGTGGCCACCGGCTCGGCAGGTCAAATTCCCCCACCCTGGCCACCGGCTCCTGGGCCGGTGGCCACCTCCCTGTGCGAACCCTGGCGCGAGTTCATCGAAGCCCAGCTGCGGCTGAAGCGAAACGCCACGGCCATCTACCAGGACCTGGTCGACCAGCACGGCTTTGATGGCCAGTACAACTCGGTCAAACGCTTCTGTGCAAAGTTGCGGCACAAGGAGCCCGAGCAGTTCGATCGCCTGTCCTTCCTGCCCGGCGAGGAGATGCAGGTGGACTACGGCGAGGGCGCGCCCACCCGCGTGCCCGGCAGCGACCGGTACCGCAAGCCCCGCCTGTTCGTGGCCACCTTGCGGTATTCCCGTGCCAGTTTCCGGTGCGTGGTCTGGAAGTCCAGCCAGCAGATCTGGGCCGAGCTGCACGAGCGGGCCCTGCGGTACTTCGGGGGCTGCCCCCAGTACGTGGTGCTGGACAATCTGAAGGAAGGCGTCCTCAAGCCCGACCTGTACGAGCCCGATCTCAACCCGGTGTACGCCGCCGCCCTGGCGCACTACGGCGTGGTGGCCGACCCGGCGCGGGTGCGAGACCCCAACCGCAAGGGCACGGTGGAGCATGCCATCGGCCATACCCAGGCCACGGCCTTGAAGGGCCGGCGCTTTGAGTCCATCGAGGCCCAGAACGAGTTCCTGGCGCACTGGGAGAAGAGCTGGGCATCCAAGCGCATCCACGGCACCGAGCGACGCCAGGTGCAGGCCATGTTCGAGGAAGAGCGCAGCCACCTCAAACCCCTGCCAGTGCTGGGAATGCAGTATTTCGACGAGGCGGTGCGCACCGTCTGCGACGACAGCTGTGTGCGGGTGGATCACAGCAGCTACGCCGCTCGCCCGGCGAACATCGGCTCCAAGGTGTTGGTGCGCATCTACGCCCAGCGCATCGAGATTCGTGACATGCACACCCGTGCCTTGCTGCGCACCCACGCCAAGGCCGAGCGTCCCGGCACGGTGATTCTGCCCATGGAGGAGCGGGTGTTCAATCCGTCTCGCGAGACCCGCCTGATCCTGCGTCAGGCCGGCGAGATTGGTGAGCACGCCAGCCGGCTGTGTGAGCTGCTCTTTGCCATCGAGGGTCGTGTCGGGCAGCGCAAGCTCTGGGGCATTGTGGGACTCATGCGCCGTTACCCGGCGCACTGCATCAATGCCGCCTGCGCCCAGGCCCTGGAGCAAGGGGTCTACAGCTACAAGCGCGTGCTGGCGCTGACCGAAGCCCTCTTTGCCCAGGCGATGGCGGCCATCGAGGCTACCTGCGGCGAAGCACCCGCCGCCGGTGCCCACGCGCTGACGCAGCAGCATGAGCTCATCCGAGACGCTGAGGAGTACAGCGATCTCTTCGCGCTCGCCGCCGCCACGGCAAACACCACCACCACCACCACCACCACCACCACCAACAACACCACCAACGCACCGGGAGTTCAGCCATGAACATGATCGAGATCGAACGCGCGCTGCGCGAGCTGCGCCTGTCCGGCATCGCCGAGACCCTGTCCACCCGCGTGATGCAGGCCCAGGCCGCCCAGCAGCCTTTCCTGGAGACCTTCGCCGCCATGCTGCAAGACGAGCTGGACCGCCGGCGCTCTCGCCTGACCGAGCGCCGCTTCAAGCGCTCGGGTCTGGATGAGCGCCCCTCGCTGGCTGACTTCGACTGGCGTTTCAACCCGAAGCTGCCGCGCAGCGCCTGCTTCGAGTTGCACACCCTGAAGTTCATCGGCGAGGGGGCCAACGCGCTGATCATCGGCAAGCCGGGCACCGGCAAGAGCCATGTGGCCAAGGCCGTGGCCTACCAGGCCACGCTGCAGGGCTATGACGTGCGTTACCTGGAAGCCGACACCGAGTTCGCCCGTTACGCGCTGGCCACTACGGCAGAGCGCACCGAGCTGCTCAAGGACTGGGTCGCGCCGGACCTGCTCGTCCTCGATGACCTGTTCCTGGCCAGACGCATCAGCGAGCATGCCGCTGAAGTCCTACAGGCCATCGTGCACCAGCGCTACAAGCTGCGCCGCGCTGTTCTCATCACGTCCAACCGCGTGGTGCAGGACTGGGGCAAATACCTCGGCGACGCCACCATGGCCAGCACCATCCTGGATCGCCTCATGCACCGCTGCGCGATGCTGGAGTTCGAGGGCAAGAGCTACCGCCTCAAGGAGGCCGCTGCACGCATCGCCATCACACCCGAGTCGTCATAATCCGACCGTCCTGCCTGGGGGAATTTGGGGTGGCCAAGGGTGGGGGAATTTGACCTGGCCATCGGGGCCAGGACGTACACCAGAAGCTTTTCGGCCATGACGCTCGTATCGAAAGAGTACGGATCCGGTCACCGATTTCTCTTGATCGAAATAGTAAGTTCCTCCCCCGGTAAGCATGGCAGACTTTTATCCCTTGCCAGGTGCTCCGGGGCTACTTGTGCTTGCCGTGTCCAGCCAGACCCCGACGGCAGCTACGCTGTCCCAGCGGGTGCCGTGCCAAGCAAGCACCAACGGTCCAAGGTAGACATCCCCGATGCCGGTACCGCTGTCCCTCAATCCAACTGCATGTATATCAAGCGACGTCCTGATCACTGGAACAATGGCTTCAAAGCCATAGTCCGCACCGAAAACTTTGACGTTCGTGATCTTGATGAATCGGTTTGCGAGCGCGGTAACACTCCCGGTATTGCTACCCGGCAACTTCGCATCCGATCCGGGGACTCGAAAGTTGTCGATGTCGTAGTGCACCAGATACGCAAGATAGTAGTCCCCGGGCGGGGGCGCGGATGCGGCCTGAATGCCTTCAACCCCGGCGACGTAATGCCCTTCCGCGTAAGCGCTCGCACCGGCAAGTAATCCGACCAGAGTGGTCATGACGGGCAAGACATGGAAAGGTGGCTTGAGTTTTTTCATGATGCGACGCCCCTCCTCAGATGCGGATGCCGAACTTGCCGTATCCAGACGCCTTGACGCCTCCGAAGGGCATTTGCGCTTCGTCGTGCACGGTGGACCCGTTGATGTGGCAGATGCCCGACTCGATTCGGGATGCGACCTGCCAGGCACGCGCGACATCGCGGCCGAATACCGCGGCAGCCAACCCGAACTCGTTGTCATTTGCGCAGGCCACGGCCTCCTCCACACCTTTGACTCGAACGATCGCTTTGACTGGTGCAAAGGTCTCATCCTGGAAGACACGCATCTGCGGCGTGACACCATCCAGCAGCGTGGCCGGCATCAGCGTGCTGGAGACTTTGCCGCCACACACAAGTCGAGCTCCCTTTGTCAACGCGTCATCAATCAGAGCGTTGCAGCGGTCCACGGTCGGCATGTCTACCACCGAGCCCAGCATCACCGGCCCTTGGCGGGGATCACCCAGCGGCAGGCTCGCGGCCCGAGTGGCCAGCCTCTCTATGAAGGCATCCGCGATGGACTCGTCCACGATGATCCGCTCGGTCGACATGCAGATTTGCCCGGAGTTGGAAAACGCGCCGAATGTTGCTGCATTCACGGCGGCCTCGATATCCGCGTCCGCCAGAACCACAAAGGGCGCCTTGCCGCCCAGTTCCAAGACAGCGGATTTCAGGTACGTGGCGCAGGTCTGCGCAACCAGCTTTCCCACCTTTGTCGAGCCAGTGAAATTCACGCGCCGCAGCGCAGGGTGGGCGACCATGGCTTCCACCACGGCCGCAGCATCGGCGGGTGCGTTGGTCACGAAGTTCACGACGCCTGCGGGCAGGCCTGCCTCCTGCATGGCATCGATGATCAGGCCATGCGTAGCCGGGCAGATCTCGGACCCCTTGAGGATGACCGTGTTGCCACAGGCCAGTGGGGTCGCTATCGCGCGAACGTCGAGGACGACCGGCGCATTCCACGGCGCGATGCCAAGCACCACGCCAACAGGCTGACGCACCGCCATCGCCACGCTGCCAGGAACGTTGGAAGGGATGAGTTGCCCATCGATTTGTGTGGTCAGAGATGCGGCCTCGACCAACATGTCAGCAGCCAGCGATACATTGAAGCCCGCCCAGATCGCCGAAGCACCTATCTCGGAAGCCATTGCTTCGGTGATCGCTTCGGCCTTGGCCCTGAGTGCATCGGATGCCTTCAGAAGGAGGCTGCGGCGCTCGCCGGGCCCAATGGAGGCCCATGCGGGAAGCATCGACGGCAGCGACCGCATCGGCGGTGCTGGCAGCGGGTGCGCGCGTTGCGACGTTGTGGTCCAGCGGGTTTCTCCGCTCAAAAGCAGCCCCGCTGGAGGTGCTTCTGCGCTCACCACCGACGAGCATCTGGATCTCAATCATTTGACTTCCTTCTGAAAACTTGAACTCCAGTTGCCAATGTATTTGCCGCTCCGGTAATCCCCCCGCAAATCCAGTGCGCTGAGAAGTAGAGAGTCTTACAGGAGAATCTCTACCATGAAGAAATCGCGTTTCACCGACAGCCAGATCATCGACGTACTCAAGCGGGCAGAGGCCGGACTGACCGTCCCCGAGCTGTGTCGTGAACTGGGAATCAGCTCGGCGACTTTTTACAAGTGGCGAGCCAAGTTCGGTGGCATGGACGCCTCGCTCATGGCGCGCATGAAGGAGCTGGAGGAGGAGAACCGGCGATTGCGCAAGATGTATGTCGAGGAAAAGCTCAAGGCCGAGGTTGTCTCTGAGGCTCTCGCAAAAAAGTGGTGAAGCCATCTCGCCGACGCGAGATGGCTCAACATGCAGTGCAGCAACATGGACTATCGATCCGGGCTGCTTGCCAGGCGTTTCAGATCAGTCAAGCCTGCTATCGCTACGAGGCCCGCCGCAATATTGAGGACGATGAGATCGCTCTGTGGCTGCTGCGCTTGACCGACAACAACCGCAACTGGGGCTTTGGCCTTTGCTTCCTGTACCTGCGCAATGTGCGAGGCTTCGTATGGAACCACAAGCGTGTTTATCGCGTCTACCGGGAGTTGGAGCTGAACCTGCGTATCAAGCCTCGCAAGCGGTTGGTGCGTGAGAAGCCTGAGCCTCTGACAGTGCCCGAAACCTGCAACGAGGTCTGGTCCATGGACTTCATGCATGACCAGCTTGAGGATGGCCGTAGCATCCGATTGCTCGTATGGGGCCCGTAATCCCATCTTGAGGCTGCGCAGACCTCCGAGCAAGATCGCGTCCACGAAACAACCGTGCACACGATGCTCAAAGATTCTCACTCCCCTCGTTATTCGGTGCCGCGCACGCGCCGCACCTATACGCCACAGTTCAAGGCTGAACTGATCGCCGCGTGCAAGCAGCCCGGCGCATCGATTGCCGCCACGGCGCGTGAACACGGCATGAATGCCAATGTGCTGCATCGCTGGCTCAAGGAGCGTAAGCGCGCGGCAATCCCATGTTGACCGCAGCCGGCCGCACAGGTATTGATCAGGAGTTCGGGGCCTGCCAGCGATGCGGCAGCAATTCTTCGATCCTGCTGGCCCGGTGCGTGGGCAAGCGCGTGAGCACGTCCTTCAGGTAGGCATAGGGGTCATGCCCGTTCATGCGCGCCGACTGCACCAGGCTCATCACCGCGGCCGCACGTTGGCCTGCTCGCAGGCTGCCGGCGAACAGCCAGTTGTTGCGGCCAATGGCGATCGGCCGGATCTGGTTCTCGATCCAGTTGTTGTCCACCGGCAGTTGCCCGTCACCAACGAAGCGCGTCAGTGCAGTCCAGCGCCGCAGGCTGTAATCCAGCGCCTTGGCCGTGGCCGAGCTGTCGGGCAGTTTTTGTCTCTGTAGCAGCATCCACTCGTGCAGTGCAGCTAGCAATGGCTTGGTGTGCTGCTGCCGGATGGCCTGGCGCTGATCCGTGTTCAATTCCTTGACCTCGCGCTCGATGTCGTAGACCTTGGCGAACTGCTCCAGCGCGAACCCGGCGATCTGGCTTTTGTGGGCCGCGTGCAGGTCAAAGAATTTGCGCCGCGCGTGCGCCAGGCAACCCGCTTCCGTGATGCCATTGGCAAACCCAGCCTTGTAGCCGCTGAAGTCATCGCATACCAGGCTGCCGCGCCAGTCTCCGAGGAAGTTGCGGGCATGCTCGCCTGCTCTTGACTCGCAGAAGTCGTACACCACGGCCTTCATGTCTTCGAAGGCGCCTGGTGCGTAAGCCCACAGGTAAGCCCGGTGGGTGCTGCCTTTGCCAGGCTTGAGCATTTGCACCGGCGTCTCGTCGGCGTGCAGCACGCTGCGGCTGAGTATCTCCGCCTTCAGCGCATCGACCAGCGGCTGCAGCCGCACGCCGCAGGTGCCGACCCACTGCGCCAGAGTCGAGCGGGGGATGGCCAGACCGGCGCGTCCAAAGATCGCTTCCTGGCGGTATAGCGGCAGGTGGTCGGCGTACTTGGCCACCAGCACCTGGGCCAGCAGGCCCGTGGTGGGGATGCCCTTGTCGATCACATGCGCTTCGACCGGCGGCTGGGTGATGGTTTCGCACTGTGCGCAGGCCCACTTGCCACGGATGTGGCGCTCCACCGTGAACACGCCGGGCACATAGTCCAGCTTTTCGGCCACGTCTTCACCGATGCGCTTCATCGCACAACCACAGGCGCAGGTAGTCAACTCAGGCTCGTGGCGGATCTCGCGCCGCGGCAGGTTGGCCGGCAGCGGCTGGCGCTTGGGTTGCTGTTTGGCTTGGGGCGCTGGCGCAGGCGGCTGCAGTTGCTCGATCTCGACGGCGACCGCTGCCAGGTCGGCCTCGATCTCGTCTTCAAGCAGGCTGCGCTGCTCGGCGTTGAAGCGCTCGGACTGGGCCGCGAACTTCATGCGCTTCAAGAGCGCGTTCTCGTGGGTGAGCTTGGCGTTGAGCGCCTGGCTGTGCTTGAGTTCGGTTTGGTGGCGGGCGATTTGCGCGTCCTTGTCGCTCACGTGGCCCATGAGGCTGGCAACCATCTCGCGCAGTTGCTCTGCGCTGAGATTGTTCAGGGATTGTTGCTGCACCACCATGGCAGCCAGTGTGCCAAGGAAGGCCCTGCGCTGCCATGCGCAGATCCACCGATTGCGCGCCGGCTTCAGACCATGGTGATAATGCCGGCGTTTCCCATGCGTTGCCAGGGCAGGCCCAGCACCAGGGCGTCAAGCTGGACAGGCTCCAACTGCCACTGCTCATTGCCTGGCGCCGGCCAGACGAACTTCCCCTGGTGCAGGCGGCGAGCGGCCAGCCAGATGCCGATGCCGTCGTGCACCAGCACCTTGATGCGGTTGGCGCGTCTGTTGGCGAACAGGTAGGCGTGATGAGGGTGGGCAGCACCGAACACGCTGACCACCCGGGCCAGCGCCGTGTCGGTGCCGGCGCGCATGTCCAGCGGGGCCGTGGCAAGCCAGGCAGCGTCGATACGGATCATTGCCGCAGCACCTGGAGCAAACCCTGCAATGCGCGGGAACACTCGCCAGCAGCGGCCACCGGCCAATTGACCGTCACGAGGGTGCCGTGATGACAGCACTCGATGCGGATGTCTGATGAGGGAGTTGCCGATGCAGCACTTGGGGCAGCTTGCGCACCCGCTGGCTGAGGCCCCATCGCCGGCGAGCCCAGCGTCATCGCGATGAAGGCGGGCACGGTGCTGGCATGAGGCAGATGCGCCGGGGCACGAACAGGCTGTGCATTGGCCATTGGCTCAGCCGCTGCATCGTCGCAGTGCGGGGCGATGCCGGACGCCACAGCATGCGCGGTATCGCAGGTGGGCTGGTGAAGGCCCAGACGATGCTCCTTGAGCCAGCGATGCAGCACATTGGCATTCATGCCATGTTCACGTGCTGTGGCGGCAATTGATGCGCCGGGCTGCTGGCACGCGGCGATCAGTTCAACCTTGAATTGCGCGCTGTAGACCCGGCGTGTGCGGGGGACACGGGAGCGCGAGTTGGGGATCTCTTGAGACATGGTGTGCACGATGGTTTACGTGGACACGATGGTGCTTGCAATTGCTCATTCGAGGTAGATGGGGTGGCCGGACGGATACGATAGGTGCGGTGGTGCAGGCGATTGTGAGATTCCAAAGCAGAACGCCCCACTCAAAGTTTGAGTGGGGCGTTACTGGGCTGTAAGAGCCTGACGATGACCTACTTTCACACGGGAACCCGCACTATCATCGGCGCAAAGTCGTTTCACTGTCCTGTTCGGGATGGGAAGGAGTGGTACCAACTTGCTATGGTCATCAGGCATAACTTGGTGCTGGGCAGTTTTGTGAACTGCCTGGCGAATTCATAGAGTTTGGAATCAGATTTTATGTGTTTTGACTGCGTCAACTTGGCATAACAATCTTTGAGCTTTGCACACAAACATCACTGCTTGATGTGTTGGCTATCAAAGTTATAGGGTCAAGCCTCACGAGCAATTAGTATCAGTTAGCTTAACGCATTACTGCGCTTCCACACCTGACCTATCAACGTCCTGGTCTTGAACGACTCTTTAGGGGGCTCAAGGCCCCGGCAGATCTCATCTTGAAACGAGTTTCCCGCTTAGATGCTTTCAGCGGTTATCTCTTCCACACTTAGCTACTCGGCAATGCCACTGGCGTGACAACCGATACACCAGAGGTGTGTCCACTCCGGTCCTCTCGTACTAGGAGCAGGCTTCCTCAAATCTGCAGCGCCCACGGAAGATAGGGACCAAACTGTCTCACGACGTTTTAAACCCAGCTCACGTACCTCTTTAAATGGCGAACAGCCATACCCTTGGGACCGGCTACAGCCCCAGGATGAGATGAGCCGACATCGAGGTGCCAAACACCGCCGTCGATATGAACTCTTGGGCGGTATCAGCCTGTTATCCCCAGAGTACCTTTTATCCGTTGAGCGATGGCCCTTCCATACAGAACCACCGGATCACTATGTCCTGCTTTCGCATCTGCTCGACTTGTCAGTCTCGCAGTTAAGCACGCTTATGCCATTGCACTATCGTCACGATGTCCGACCGTAACTAGCGTACCTTCGAACTCCTCCGTTACGCTTTGGGAGGAGACCGCCCCAGTCAAACTGCCTACCATGCACTGTCCCCGATCCAGATAATGGACCTAGGTTAGAACCTCAAACACACCAGGGTGGTATTTCAACGTTGGCTCCATGAGAACTAGCGTCCTCACTTCAAAGCCTCCCACCTATCCTACACAGATCTGTTCAAAGTCCAATACAAAGCTACAGTAAAGGTTCATGGGGTCTTTCCGTCTTTCCGCGGGGAGATTGCATCATCACAAACATTTCAACTTCGCTGAGTCTCAGGAGGAGACAGTGTGGCCATCGTTACGCCATTCGTGCAGGTCGGAACTTACCCGACAAGGAATTTCGCTACCTTAGGACCGTTATAGTTACGGCCGCCGTTTACTGGGACTTCAATCAAGAGCTTGCACCCCATCATTTAATCTTCCAGCACCGGGCAGGCGTCACACCCTATACGTCCACTTTCGTGTTTGCAGAGTGCTGTGTTTTTATTAAACAGTCGCAGC